>CAWHLQ010000014.1:0-35167 GCA_963830195.1 uncultured Actinomycetota bacterium
GCTCCAGCCTGGTTACCGGATCCACGGCGCCAAACGGCTCGTCAAACAGCAAGACTGCCGGATCCGCGGCCAGCGCCCGCGCCACGCCGACCCGCTGCTTCTGCCCACCGGATAATTGCGCCGGATAACGTCCGGCAAACTGCTCTGGTTCCAAACTCACCTGCGACAGCAGGCTCTTCACCCGTTCCTGGATTCGCAATGCCGCCCACTTTTCCAGTTCAGGCACCAAACCGACGTTCTGCTCGACCGTGTAATGGGGAAATAACCCGATCTCCTGAATCACATATCCGATGTGCCGCTTCAGCCGCACGGGATCCCAGGCGGACGTCGCCTTGCCATCCACGAGCACCTCCCCCGAACTCGGGAAAAGCATCCCGTTTACCATCTTGAGCGCGGTGGTCTTCCCCGAACCGCTTCGCCCGAGCAGGACCAGCGTCTCGCCCGCCTCGACCGTGAGGCTCAGATTCTTCAGAATGTCGCGTGAACCGATGCGGTATGAAACCGTGGCGATACCTTCGCCGTGAGCCTCGGCTGCTACCAGGACGACGTCGGATCCGGCCAGGAGGTTTCGTAGCCGGAGTCCTGCCCTCAGGTCAGTGATCTTCACGGGGCGCCCTTTTTGCACGCCATCAGCGAAAGTGAATTGGCAGCTTGGGGAAGAGGTCACGGGCCAATCGTACGATGTGGGCGCTACATGGGCGAACGAGAACTTCGCTGGTAGGTCTTGTCTGTCTTGTAACTCCTCTTGAACCCTTTCGCCAACGGCGCGATTGCCCGATTTCAGGCTGCTCGTCGTTGGTCTTGATGTCGCCTCGCGCCGAGTGGGCAGGTGCTGGAGACGCCAGCCCGAGCCGTAGAGTTGATTGAGGTAGATGTTCGTCGCTGAAGTGGAGGTTACCGGCGCCGGTATCGCGTTCGTGGTGGCGAAATCTTCGAGAATCGAGAGAAATTCACGAATTGACTGCCGAAAGGGGCTTTGGCCTTCCAGCTCAGAAACGTCGAATAGGTCTAACGGGCGTCTATGCTGCCCAACAGCGCAACAACGATGTCACCTCAGGGCACGGTTCCCTCTAGCGAGGCTTTAGGGCCTCGTCGAGTTTGTTCGCAATGCGGCTCACGGCTTCTGCTCCAAGCGGGCCTCGGTGGTTGATCGTGTGGATGAGCGTCTTTGGGGGTGATATTGACACGCCCTCGTGGATATAGGGCCTATTCATAACGAATCGTGGAAGTGAAGCTGCGTTCCAGTCGCCTTCGATGAAGACCAGCGGGGAGGGCGACGGGTACCGACCGATCCTTCATCACTTGTGCCACTGGAATCACCAGACCGTAGATCGATTCAACCGCTGACGTTCGATCCTTGCCGCCAACGAACAATCGCATGTTGACGCTCATCATCGATTCAGCCTTGTACTTGATCTTGCCATTCCATTTCTTGGAGTCGATGATCCAAACCCCCGACGGGGCTATCACAATGTGGTCGATATTGGACTTTGTACCGGGCACGCGGCGGTCTGTGAGAACGACGGCACCCTCAATCAACCGATGCTGGAGAGACGAGTCCATCAAGTACTCACCGGCTGCTCCCTTGAGCCATTTCGGATCTCGCCGTGACTGAGCTTCTCGTAGAGCTGCTGACCCGCCTACCGGATCCGCTCGCATTACCCTGGTTTCTGCTGGCGTCTCCGCTCCAGAAGTCACATCAAGCGGCCCGCACTGTGCGCAACGCACCTTCTTGAGCTCGGCGTTGTGCGAACTGGCTTCCCTCAAATTCCATCTTCCTGCCGCATGCTTGGCAGGTTCCGCCATAGCGGAGGGACTTGGATTCCCACGTCATTCCCTAAGTGTTCCATGAACAGCCGACTCGCGCTCGTTGAAGGGCACCGCGGTAAGCACCTTAGCTAACTCATGTCGGAATCAGGGCCCGGCGGATCATGTCTCTCACAAGATCTCCTGCCAACGGATAGAGAACGTCGACGCTCTCACCAGTTGTCCCGTCATGGACCAACTCGCTTCGACGTTTGTAGATTTGGGTCGCTAGTTTGCGAACTTCAGGGTCTCCGGGTCTAGCGAGCTCTGCGAATTGCTCCCGAAATCGATTCCTGACGGAGATCCTCCAATCCGCCAAGTAGAGATTCGAGTCCTTCGCTTCTAGCAAGCTTCAATTCCTTGAGCTTCACTTCTTCGATGTACTCGTCGACCATGAGCCTTGGTGGTCCAATTCTCTCGGCTCGTTCCGCGAGCGACTCCATCGCGGTCACGATCAGCAAGAACTTCGTCCGATTGGAATTCTCGTGCTCTGAGAGCGACACCAAATCGCACGCTAGTGCTTGCTCTGAGTTGGGTGCAATGCTTTGAGCAGCAATCGCCGACGTCGCCTCGCAGACTCGCTCACTACTCTGCTCAACAGTGAAGGACCCACGCATGGAGAGTCGTGCAGGTTTACCTTTTTCTTCGAACGTGTACAGACCATGGACGTCGTCAGTGATGATGACGCCCTCGTTGGCGGGGTCTCCCATCACTGAGTTCTTCAACACATCGGACATGAATGACAACTGCCGACCTTCGCCTAGCCCGGATCATTCACGAGAAGTCCGCTGAGGGGTCTCGCTCATTTTTGCGAACTCCTCGGCGGTAGTCGCGTCGATATAGCCATTGATCAAGAGTTCCGTAGGACGCTGTGACTTCCCATTTTCGACCATGGTTTGCCGACCAGCTGACGTGTTTCGTCCCAGTGACGCGAGTCTGGGCCGTGTTGGTGACGATGTGCTTCAGGTGATGAGGGCAATGAACTTGTAGGAGTCGGTGAGTGCCGTGGTCGCGGGCCAGCCGTCAATGACGCGCACAATGCGTTGACGTCCGCGGCGCGACCAGTCGACGCCGGCGCGTGAAAGAAACCCCAGCGCATGGTCTTGGGTCGCGCGTTCGTCCATCGGCCGCTGCAGACACAGCAACTGGAACCAGCGCACGAGGTCGCTTGACAGTCGCACCATGAACAGCCACGCGCTGGTTGGCGGCGAAGTTGGTGAAGGGCATCGGGCGGAAGTCCCGACTCCTTCAGGCGTTGGATGTGGTTCTCCACGTGGGCGTGTGCGCGCATCGTGGCGTCAAGTTCGCGCGGGTCGCCTCTTGGTCAGTCCAGAATCCCCAGTAGCGGTAGTCGAGGTCGGGGATGAGACTGCGCTGGGCGCCCGGGTGCAGGGGTTCGCGCCGCACAATGAGTCGGGTTCCTTCGGGCAGGTGCTGGTTTTCGATCAGGCAGGTGAGCTCGGCGACTGCGGCGTCCTCGCGCAGTTCACCATCCAGCGGTGAGCAGCGGGGAGCCAGACGTCGGTCAACCCCGACGGCGTCGAAGACGGCGTTCACACCTGGCATTGGACCGGCGGTGACGAAGAAACCCACGCGACCTCGCCCGGCACGCAGCCAGGAAGCCCGTGGTGCAACCCGCCGAGTCGGCTCGCACGACCACCAACCGCGTGCTCGCTGACTCGTCGTCACCAGCGCAGTGTCCGGTCGAGATCGCGCTGGGCAGTTGATCAAGCGCGGCGTCGAGGACCACGACGTGGTCGTTGACAGTGTTGGCGGTGGCGTTGCCGGGACGCAGAGTGCCGCGAGGGCCTCGCCGGTGGCGTCGGCGAAGCAGAGCATCGGGTGAAAGCCGTAGCCACTCTTGTAGTTGGGGGCCGCGCCGACCTTGTTCTCCGAGTGCACCTCGATCAGCGAGGCGTCGATGTCGAGGATCACGGGCTCGGTGCTCATAGTGAGACCCTTGCGGTCCCACACCTTGGCGCGCACCGCCGCGGTGGCCGCAGCCAGCTCGCCAAGAGCTTCGGCGTCCAACTCGTGGAACGCGCGGTGCACCGTTGAGTCACTGGCCACGTGACCGAACAGATCACTCTGCAGACGCAGGTGCTCGATGTCCGCGCAACTCTCGCCGCCGCCCGCAATCACCAGCGCCATCTGGGTGAGCACCTTGCCGCGATCGTGTGCCGGGAGCCGTTCGCCTCTCGGCACGATCCTCGAAGAGAGCAAAGCAGGAAGCCCCAATCGATCGGCAAAGGCTCCCAAAGCGTGCAGCCCGACGTGGGCCACGACACCCGCCCCAGCCGGTTCCACCTTCACACGATTGGTCGAAGTAGTCTGCATCTCGGAAGTGCCCTTCTCTTTGAGGAATCTGAGGTCTTAGCAACTCCAGTTTCCCTTGCGAGAAGGGCTTTTCCGTGGACGGGCAGATTTCAGTTCACGCGGCCTCGTGAATGATCGGGGCTAGGTCAAAGCCAAGAACGTTCAAGGCGCTAGAGACGCGTAACCAATTCTGGAATGTCGCACCAGAGGCGCGAGCTTCGTCTTCGGAAGCGAATCCGCTTCCGAAGAAAGTGAGCTCACTTACGTCTCGCAGATCCGCCGCACCACTGCCTGCCGTGAGTCTCACCTGTCCGACTGGCGCGGGCAGCTGCCAAGTTTGTCAAGGTTCCCCCGTCATTCGGCGATTGCTTGGAAACTTGTATCAGTACCTGAAGCCCCATGTCATTGCAGTTTGCCCTTCAACTGGATGGCGAAAGCCAGAAGCATTTGCCGTTCCGTCTTGAGCTGGAGCCGCCGATCGTTAGCGAAGCCGGTTTACCCCGGCCCGCACCTCTCAAGTCGCGGCATACGACACTTCCCCAGTAGCTCAAGCTCGAGGAGATCTTCGCCCAGGCCTTTGAGACCGCCAATAGTCATCGCTGATAGGAAATAGGGTTACGGCGCATAGCGCGCCGCACTTTGGTCTCATGAATGCATTTTCCCTCGTCGAAAGTAATTTCGACGAGGTTCGGTGTACCTAGGTCTAAAACGTGCGGTGATTGCGAGGATCGGGCGACGTCAGACGGTCATCTACATGACCAAGCAAAACCCCCAGTCCCGGACTGGTCAATCCGGGGTACTCCGTGGAGCAACCCTCCACCACCGCACTGGCGGTTTCACACGCAGAAGCGTCCTGCTCGTGCTTGCGGCACCGATACTCGGTGCCGTCATCACCAAGGTCGTGGACCTGAATGAACTTTGCCGATGCCATAACGGCACTCGGTGAACTCCTGCGACACCAGTTCGGCTCGACGTCGAGTCTGGCCGCCGATGATCGTGCCGCCGTACAGTCTTGGCGAACGAATTATCCTCAGACCCCCGCAGTTTCCCGGCCTAAACACCGGGTGACTGCGGGGTCTTTTTGCGTTTAGGTCGCGTCCATGCTGGCTGCGATCGTTAGTGCCACACTGATGGCAGAAAGGAATCACATGGGTACTCGAATAAAGGCCACGGTGGAGTCCGCGCCAGAAGAACGCAAGATCATTCGCATTGGAACTTACCGGCGCATCTCGACTGACGAAACGAATCAGCCTTATTCTCTCGAAGCGCAACAGAAGTCACTGCAGGCGTTTGTGGCCAGTCAGCCAGACCACGAGATCGTTGCAGACTTCACCGATCAGCAGTCGGGCGTGACCACGGACCGCCCCGGTCTTCAGCAGGCGGTAACTGCAGCCCTCGAACGACGAGTACGACGTACTGCTTGTCTACCGAATCGACAGACTCGGCAGGTCGGTCAAGGGTGTCTCGTCGATCGTGTCGACGCTCGACGATTATGGAAAGGGCTTTCGTTCCGCAACCGAGCCGTTCGACTCCACAACGTCATCGGGGAAGATGATGATGCAAATCTTGGCGGTCTTTGCTGAATTCGAGCATGACCTCTTCCTGGACAGAATTCGGAACGGCAATGCTGAGAAGGCAGCACGAGGCGAGTACAACGCAAGCCCTCCCTCGGGCTACGTGAAGGACGTAACGACGAAGATGCTCGTTGTTGATGCTGCCGGAGCAGCAGTGATCCGCAAACTCTTCGCTCTCTACATAGGAGGTGCTGGTGCAAAGGAAGTGGCCACGCGACTAAATGCAGGGGGCCACACAACCAAGAAAGGCAAGCCATGGGACACGAGCACTGTCCTGCGGACGCTGGAGAACGACCTCTACATCGGCAAGGTGTACCACAAGGGCAATATCTACGAGGGCAAGCACGAAGCGATACTCGAAGAGGCCACGTGGGAGAAAGCCCAATCCCTTCGAGGTGAGCGTGCCGTGCGAAGGACCGCTCAAGCGGTAACGACGACTTCAAACTACCTATTGACTGGGCGCGTCACGTGCGGGGCGTGCGCCGGGCCTTATGTCGGCAATAGCGCCAATGGCAAGCGGGGGACCTTCAGGTACTACAGCTGTTCCAACCGGAAGAACCAGCGCGGTGGGAAGAACTGTTCCAACGATAACGTGCAGGCGGATGCGCTCGAAGTGATGGTGATCGATCAGATCATTGCGACCTATGCCGATTCGGGGCTGTTCGCGGAGGCGATTACTGAGGCACGAAGTGAAGCTCCGCGACGGCTACGCGAACTCGAGGCGCTGGCGGGAGGAATAAGGTCACAGATCGCGCAAGCCACCAAAGTAATCGAACGGCTCATGACGCTGTTCGAAGAAGGTGGGACCTCAGCGAGCATGGCCGCTGAGCGAATCGAAGCAAAGCAGCAGGAGATCGATCGTTTCAGGGAAGGGCTGAAGGGCCTTCACTCCCAGATCGCCGAACTGAGCGAGGAGGTCTTGTCATCAGGCGAGCTCGACGACCTCACTGGCTTGGTTCACGGTGCACTCACCGATGACTCAAGTCATATGGAGCGGAATCGAGTTTTAGCCGCGCTCGTTGCCGAGATCGTCATTCGTCCAGGAAAACAGGTGGATATCATACTCAACGTCCCAAGTCGACAGACTGGAGGCGTTGTTCAGTTCACAGCAGCCAGCCAGACACCTGGGACAGGTGTTCGGATGGAAACCACTTCAGTGGAGGTAAGGGGATTCGAACCCCTGACCTCTTGACTGCCAGTCAAGCGCTCTACCAACTGAGCTATACCCCCAAAAAGCCACTCGATCGTATCAGTTGGGCCGGGACGCGAAAGTACTGGTGAGCAGTATAAGAAGGCGTGCGGTGTCGTCGGGAAATTCGACGTGCGGACAGTGACTCGCATCCAGTCGCGACGACGACGTGCATCTTCGGGCCAATGACTCCTGGAGCGTGGGGGGTATCGCCTTGTCGCGGGCGCAGATGACGTAATGAGAAGCGACGTGACTCGGTAGATCTCGACTGGTGGGCTCCCGGAACGTCGCGAGGGGTTGGGGATGCATGTTCGCAAGTGCCCAGGACACCAACTCTTTGTCGGTGGTTCCGAAGAGTGCCGAAGCCAGATCGTCGGAGCGAAGAACAAGCTGTTCACCTTCTCGCACAATGGCCGCGTCCATGAGGCTGCGGATCGACGTCTGGCGAGCAACGTCGGTGGCGCTCTGCCCCGTCTCTGGTCGCAGGGCAGCCAAGTACACCACGCCGTGAAGCCGGGGGATTCCGGCTGCCGCTTCGGTCACAACGACACCACCGTAGCTGTGGCCGACGAGGATGACGTCGTCGTCGAGACTGTTGGCGAACGCTTCCACAGCTTGGGCGTCCCCCGTGAGATCACCCGCGCCACTCACGCTCGGAAGATCGAGGGCGAAGGGCCGTTCGAGATCGTCCGGCCACCTCCGTTGCACCTCGCGCCACGCCCACGCCCCTTGCCAGGCTCCATGGACCAGCACAAGCCGCACTCTCACCTCCGCGTCGGTGGGAAACGCTAGTAGCCGCAAGTAGAATGCACGAATGGCGAGGCCTTTTGACGTAGTGGAGTTGGAAACGAAGTGGCAGCAGCGATGGCTGTCAGAAGGCACGTACGAGGTCGACAACGACGACCCTCGAGAGCACTTCTACGCCCTCAGCATGTACCCCTATCCCTCGCGGCGTCGCCCACCAGGGCCACGTGCGCAACTACGTCTTCGGTGACCTGGTCGTGCGTTATCAGACAATGTTGGGTAAAGCCGTCCTGTCGCCTTTCGGATTCGACTCGTTTGGTCTGCCCGCGGAGAACGCCGCAATCAAAGCGGGCAGTCACCCTCGGCCGTTCACCGAAGCCCGCATTGCAGAGTTGAAGACCTCACTGCAGCGCCTTGGCGCCGTCTTTGATTGGCGACGCGAGATACAAAGTCACGATCCTGCCTACATCAAGCAGTCCCAGTACATCTTCCTCAAGTTCTTCGAAGCAGGACTCGCGTACCGGGCGCTCTCACCGGTCAATTGGTGTCCGGGATGTCAGACCGTGCTCGCCAACGAGCAGGTGCTGGCCGACGGAACCTGTGAACGTTCCCACGACCTCGTGGAACGGCGGAATCTCGAGCAGTGGTTCTTCAAGATCACCGACTACGCCCAGGAACTGCTCGACAACCTTGATGGACTGCAGTGGCCCGACCGCGTGAAGACAATGCAACGCAACTGGATTGGTCGCTCCGAGGGAGTCGAGTTTGATCTGGTCCTGGATAGTGATCCGTCGGTGGCGGTGCGCGTATTTACGACCCGACCTGATACGGGATTCGGAGTGACCTACGCCGTTGTCGCACCGGAACACCCACTGCTCGATCGCCTCACGACCGCCGAGCAGTCAGAGGCCGTCAAGTCCCTCGTTGATCGAGCGCGCATGACCAGCGAACTCGAGCGCACGTCGTCGTCCGAAGGAGGGGTCGGACTCGACAAGCGAGGCGCGTTCACGGGAAGTTTCGTTCTCAATCCCTTCAACGGCGAACGCGTGCCGGTTTACGTTGCCGACTACGTGCTCGGCACGTACGGAACCGGCGCGATCATGGCCGTTCCAGGAGAGGACGATCGAGACTTTGCCTTCGCTGAGATCCACGGTCTGCCGGTCGTGCGAACGGTCGCTCCGCCCGAGGACTTCGCGGGCGGTGCCTACAGCGGTGACGGCGTCAAGATCAACTCGGGGTTCCTTGACGGGCTTGACGTCGTGGCGGCGAAGGCCGCGGCTCAGGAGTTTCTGATGGCGAATGCTCACGGAGTGGCGAAGGTCAACTTCCGGCTGCGCGACTGGCTGGTCTCTCGACAACGGTTCTGGGGATGTCCGATCCCCATCGTCTATTGCGAGCGGGACGGAATTGTTGCCGTGCCGTATGACCAGTTGCCGGTCCTCGCCCCCGACGACGTGACCATGAGTTCGGACGGTCAATCACCCTTGGCGACGCACGACGGCTTTCGATCCACGACGTGTCCGAAGTGTGGGGAGCCCGCGCGCCGAGAGGCCGACACGATGGACACGTTCACGGACTCGTCGTGGTACTTCCTTCGTTTCACGGACCCCCACAACGAGTCCGTGCCTTTCGACCCCGCCGAGGCGGCCAAGTGGATGCCCGTCAACCAATACGTCGGGGGTGTGGAACACGCGATTCTGCACCTTATGTACGCACGGTTCTACATGAAGGCCCTGGTGGACGTGGGCCTCGCGCCCGGCCTCACGCGCGAGCCGTTTCAACGTCTGTTCACGCAGGGCATGATCCGCATGGGCGGTTCGAAGATGAGTAAGTCCAAGGGAAATCTCGTTGCGCCCGAACAGAACTACGCCACCGTCGGCGCCGACGGACTGCGACTGTTCCACCTTTTCGTCGGCCCACCAACCGACGATTTCGACTGGACTGACCAGACACTGGAGGTCATTGATGGTTGTGGACGCTTTCTCGACCGGCTCTACCGACTGGCGAACTACGACGACGTCACGTTTCGTGAGGGTCCCGACGACAGCGATCTCGATATTCGACGCGTCACTCATCGCACGATCGCAAAGGTCACGAGTGACTTCGATCGATGGAGTTACAACACCGCCGTCGCCGCCATCCAGGAGCTGGTGAACAATCTCGAAGAAATGGGCGCGCGACCCTCGAGGGGCGAACAAGGCCGTCCTCGACGAGGCGATCGACACTGTTCTTCTCCTTCTCGCCCCCATGGCCCCGCACCTGCCCGCCGAGTTGTGGGAACAACGACACGCAGCGCGACCCCCTCTGCACGCCCAGCCGTGGCCCGTGGCGGACGCGTCACTCCTCGCGACGGAGACCGTGACGATGATTGTTCAGGTCAACGGCAAGGTGAAGTCGCGTCTTGAAGTCGATGCGTCGATCGACGACGAGGCGGCCATTCAACTGGCTCTCGGCGACGAGACGATTCAACGGTTGCTCGACGGTGCTGTTCCCAGTCGAGTCATCGCGCGGCCACCGGTAACGGTCAACATCGTCCCGTGAGACCGAATCGTCCGCCGTCTCCCCGTTCCGCCACGGTCGTGACAACACATCCGCCCCAATTCGACCGACCCGAGGTTGAAGTGCGCGCGTCGACTCGCCGAACCAAGACGGGTAACGCACACTGGTCCGGGAGCCGCATCATCGTTCAAATACCCGCTCGGCTTCGCGGGCGCGCTCGTGACCAATTTGTTGATGAGCTTGTCGAACGATTGATCCAGCAGCGTCCCCAAGCCACCGGTCACGACGCCGACCTCCAAGATCGCGCGACGGAGTTGGCCGCTCGCTACAACGATGATGTGGTGCCGTTGTCCGTGCGCTGGGTGTCCAATCAGCGTCAGCGGTGGGCGTCGTGCTCGCCCGCCACACGCGAGATTCGCGTCTCCACCCGACTGCGGCAGTGTCCCGACTGGGTCATCGACGCCGTGTTGGTGCACGAACTGGCCCACCTGCAGGAAGTCGACCATTCAGCCCGCTTCTACGAGATCGCGAATCGATATCCACGTCAGGCGGAGTCGGCACTCTTCCTGGAGGGATTCGCGTTGGGTCTCGGGATGCGAGTGGAAGACACGGACGTCGACGACGACGCCTCGTAAGTTCGCCTAACTCTCTTCACCACGCAGGAACTTCTCGAGTTCCGCGGCGAGTTCGTCACCGCTCGGAATCTCCTCGCCGAGGGAGTGGCCTTCGGACTCGTCGGCCGTTTCCTCGAGGTTGCGCACCATGGCGAGATGTTCGGGATTGTTCGTCACGAGATCATCGACGCGTTGGCGCGCCTCATCGGCTGCCGAGCGGAGGGGACTGGCGTTGACCGTGAGCCCCGCGACTGAGGCGAGGGCGTCCAGCAACGCGGCCGACGCCTGTGGGTAGGGCATCGAGGCCACGTAGTGAGGGACGCGCGCCCAGAGCGAGATCACGGGTGTCTCGGCCTCGGCGAATCCCATCTCGAGTGCGCTCATAATTCCGGCGGGAACTTCGAGCTCACCCTGGACGGTGCCCACTGACTCCAAGAGGTAGGCGTAAGGGGCGGGGGCCGTTCCGACGACGCGCACCGGACGAGTGTGAGGGGTCGGCGCCGGGAAGGCGCCGAGTCCGCACACGAGTCGCACGTCATAGCGGTCGGCGACATCCGTCACGAGGTCGATGAAGTCGCTCCAATGGAAATCCGGCTCCGGGCCGACCAGCAAGAGCACGTCCGCGCCGTCGCCGTCGACGCCGTAGCGAATCTGAATCTCGGGCCAGGTCAGTTCGGCGGTGACGCCATCGACGATGCGGGCAATGGGACGACGAGCGCGCTGGTCGATAAAGAATTCTGTGTCGAAGGTGACGAGAGGCTCGGTCTCCATCGTGTCAAGCAGGGTGGCCATGGCCGAACTGGCGCCGAGACCGGCATCGATCCAGCCTTCGAGTGCGACGACCAGAACGGGCTCGTGCAAGTCGGGGTCCGCGAGAAACAGCGCGCGCTGGAACGATTCCTCTTCCATCAGCGACTCTCCAGTGTGGTCTTCGCGGTTTCGGCGAGCATGCGAATGTGTTGGGGGTACTCGGTGACCGACCCTTGGTCACCGCCGGCGGCTCCCGCGCTA
This sequence comes from uncultured Actinomycetota bacterium, assembly GCA_963830195.1. Taxonomy (GTDB): domain Bacteria; phylum Actinomycetota; class Acidimicrobiia; order Acidimicrobiales; family RAAP-2; genus RAAP-2. The sequence goes on from CAWHLQ010000014.1 coordinate 11,754, forward strand.
TAGCGCGCGAAGACGCCCTGCATGATGCACGCCAACTTCCAGTAGCCGAAAGCCTGATAGAACGCCACATCGCTCACGTCCAACGTGGTGTGTTTCGCGTAGGCCTCGAGAACCTGGGCGCGGGTGTACATGCCCTGGGCCATGGTGGGTCCCGCGCCGAGCAAGGCGCCGACGCCGTCGCTCGGCTCGTTCCAATACACGAGCAGGAGACCGACGTCAGCCATGGGATCACCCAAGGTACAAATCTCCCAATCGAGGATCGCCTTCACGCGCCCCTCGTGGTCCAGCACGGTGTTGTCCAGTCGGTAGTCACCGTGCACCACGGCCACCTTCTGCTGCGTCGGAATGGACGCAGCGAGAAGGTCGCCGACGTTCTCCACGAGGCCGCCGTACTCCACGCCCTCGACCGCCATCTGCTCGTACTGTCCCCGCCACCGGCGAAGTTGGCGCTCGATGTAGCCATCGTGGCGCGCCAAATCGCCGAGGCCGGCGGTGACGACGTCCACGTCGTGCAACGACGCCAACGTCGCCGCCAAATTCTCCCCAATCGCCCAGCGGTCCTTCTGCGCAAACGCTGCTTCGGCTTGGCTGCGGTCGCGCAGAATTGCTCCTTCGACAAACTCCATGACGTAAAACGGTCGTTCGTTCACCGACTCGTCCGTGCACAATCCGAGGGGTGTCGCCACCGGAATCCCAAGGGGGTGCATCGCCGAGATGATGGTGAACTCCCGCACCATGTCGTGTGCGGTGGGGAGGACGTGGCTGACCGGCGGACGTCGCAGCGCAAAGTGCTGGCCCGTCGCGTCGGTGACGCGGTAGGTCAGATTGCTGCGGCCTCCGGCGATCAATTCGAAGGTGATGGGCGCCGTTGCTCCGACGTTCTCGCACAGCCAGCGGGTGACGTGCTCTTGGTTGATACCGACGACCGGTCCGCTCATACGGGCCGAGGCTAGTCCGAACTTGCGACCCTCTTCTTCGGTCGCAGTGCGCCGTTAGGCTCCCTGACGTGACTGACGTGACTGATGAAACATTCGCCGCCGACGTGGTCGAACGGAGCCGCCAGGTGCCCGTGGTGGTCGACCTCTGGGCGACGTGGTGCGGTCCCTGCAAGACCCTCGGACCATTGTTGGAGCGCCTCGTCAACGAGACGAACGGCGCCGTCGAACTCGCCAAGGTGGACATTGATGCCAACCCGCGCATTGCCCAAGCGTTCGGCGTGCAGTCGATTCCCGCGGTGTTTGCGTTCGCGGACGGCAAGATCGTTGATACGTTCGTCGGTGCGCTGCCCGAGCACGACGTGCGTGAATTCATCGAGCGACTCGCTCCGGGAGCCAGCGCGGTGGATCAACTCGCCGCTCAAGGTGACGAAGCCTCGCTACGTGAAGCGCTCGCTCTCGACGCGGTCAACGTCGATGTGGCGGTGGCCCTCGCCGCACTCCTCGTCGCGAGCGACCGAGCGGCGGAGGCCATTGAGATCCTGACTCCCCTCGGTACCAACTTGGCCGTCAAGACGGGTCTCGCGAGAGCAAAGCTGGCGAGCGCGGGGATCCGCTTGGACGGGGACGTTGACCTCACCCTCGACCACCTGCTTGAGCAAGCGGTCGCTGACGAGGGTGCCCGGAGCAACTTTCTCGAGTTTCTCGATGCTCTCGGGCCGGACGACCCCCGATACGTGACGTATCGACGGCGTCTCGCGAGCCGCCTGTACTAGTGGATCCCTTCGTGCCGGGCTCTCCCGTGTCGCTGCGATGTGGCGACGTGCACTATGACCTCACCTCGCGCGCGCTCGTTATGGGGATCTTGAACCGCACGCGCGACTCGTTCTATTCACCCGCTGCCACGTACGACCTCGACGACCTTTTTCGTCGCGCTGATCGATTGGTGGCCGAGGGTGCGGACGTGCTGGACATTGGAGGAGTGAAGGCCGGTCCCGGTGATGACGTCACCGAAGACGAAGAGTTGGACCGTGTTGTCCCCGTCGTGGCGGAACTTCGCCGACGCTTTGACTTACCCCTCAGCGTCGATACCTGGCGCTCTCGCGTGGCGGAAGCGAGCTTCGCCGCCGGCGCGGTCATCGGCAACGACATCAGCGGTTTCGCCGATCCGAACTACTTGGCCGTCGCCGCCGCGGCCGGTGCGACCGTCGTGGCAACGCACATACGACTACGACCTCGGGTGGCCGATCCCACGCCGCAGTACGACGACGTCACGGCGACGGTCATTGGATTCCTTGAGGAACGTCGTGTGCGAGCGCTCGCGGCGGGAATTGCGCCCGACCGGATCATCGTCGACGCGGGCCTTGACCTCGGCAAGACCGCGAGCCAGTCGCTGCAGCTCCTTCGCGATTCGTCACGCCTCGCAGGTCTGGGCTCCCCGCTGCTCCTGTCGGCGTCGAACAAGACCTTTCTCGGTGTGTTGTTCGACGTGTCCGTGGAGCAACGTCGCGAGGCGTCGCTCGCCGCGGCCGCGCTCGGCATTGGGGCGGGGTGTCGTGTCCTTCGTGTGCACGACGTGCGAGGAACGGTTCGCGTTCGTGACGCGCTGTCTGCCATCTTGAAGGTGCGCGTGTGAGCGAGGCCCTGGTCGCCGTGGTCGGGACGGACGCGACGATCGTCAATGACGCGATCCACGCCACCATCACCGAGGAGTTGGGCGGCATCGACCCGTCGATGGCCCTCGAGGACATTGCCGTTCGTGAAGGGGCCTCCAGTGATGATGACGTCGCCACAGTGACGCAACGTGTTCTTGAGGCCCTCAACACGCCTCCGTTTTTGGTGGAGCGGCGTGTTGTGGTCCTGCGCGACGTCCAGGCACTACGAGACGACGATGTCGAGCACCTCCTGAGCTGGGCGACGTCACCGACTCCGGGCATCACGTTCATCGTGTCGCAGGTCGGGGGACGGTCCAAGACCAAATTGGTCAAGGCTGCCGGTCGGGTCGTGGACGTGGCCGTGGGCTCGCGCCCAAAGGACCGCCTGGCGTTCGTGACGACCAAACTCGACGAACATCACGTCAGGGTGTCCGGCGCGGTCGCCCAGCAGATTGCGGATCGCTTGGGCGACGACATGGCCCGTGTGGATTCACTCGCGCGAACTCTCGCCGTCATCTACGGATCAGCACCGTTGTCATTCGAGCAGGTCTCGACGTATCTCGGCGACGCGGGGGACGTTCCCGAATGGGATCTCACCGACGCGATCGACCAAGGTCACGCGACCGTCGCCATCGAGACAGCTCGTCGGATGCTCTATTCGCAGGCTCGTAGCGGCCTCCAGATCGTCAACATCTTGCAACGTCACTACTTAAAGATGGCTCGCCTTGACGGCAGCGGTGCCGCAAGCGGCGAAGACGCGGCCGCGATCATTGGCGGACACGCGTTTCCCGCACAGAAATTGGTTCGCTCCGCGCGGTTGCTCGGCGGCGACCGGATTGCCTATGCCATCGAACTCATAACGCGAGCGGACCGCGACATGAAGGGTGGCATGGACTTTGGAGGTCGCAACGACGACGACGTTGATCAGACGGATGTGACGGTGACAGAAATTCTCGTGGCTCGACTCGCCAAAATGAGCGAGGCGGCGAGGCGCAGCTAACTCAGGCGTCGGCGTGCAGAGCGTTCACGCGTCGCACGAGCCCACTCTTACGATTGGCGGCCTGATTCTTGTGGATGACGCCCTTGGAGACGGCCTTGTCCAACTTCTTGATCGCCAGACGAAGTGCCTCGACCTCGTTCTCGTCACCGACGGCGGCCACGGCGTTCTTGGTGCGGGTACGCAGCTCCGACTTCACGGCCTTGTTTCGAGCGCGTGCCTTCTCACTCTGCTTGTTCCGCTTAATCTGGCTCTTGATATTGGCCACGAACATCCTCAGTCTCAAATCGCCACGTGTTCCGGCGGGCTAGGGAATGCTAGCAGATGACCCCGCAAGCCCAGATTTCGGGCTCTTTTCGTTCGAGGAGCGGCCTTCGAGCCTCTGCGGGACGTGGAGCTCACCACGGTCGCCCGTGTGATCACGGTTGACGTCTCCCGACAGGTCCAACGGGCAGACGAACGAGGATCTCTGACGTCTGAACCCTCGCCGGGGACACTGCCGAAAGGTCGTCGACGCCAGCGATACGGGATCTCGATGATCATCCCTCGTGCATCACTGCGGCAGACGCCACCAGGTGTGAGATTCGGGGGATTGAAGTGGTGATTCTGCCACCGCACGTCATCCTTCCTACCCCAGTCGATCTCTCGCCACAGCCCAGATGACAGGCAAGCGAAATCGGTGTTGCCCGGCGCCGGGGTCTTTCTCCGTGCAGGAGGCGACCGTCAGCGGCAGATGGTGACCGGAGAGTGTTCGCTGATAGAACTCCGATGACGTGGAGAGAGTTGGAACGCCCGCTCGATCAGGCGGTTCGTGGCCCACTCCCTCGGTCGACGCGTCGGTCTCGCGGAGTCGATGACGGGAGTTGAGACCGCGCGCGCGTCCCCGAGATTGACAGTTGACCAAGCACGTGAAGTCCCGCGAACTCAGAATCTGCTCTCCGAGCAAGAGAGAAGAAAATTATTTTTGACAATTGTCAGAGGTGCAAATCCGTGAGGTGTGGGGAAAATGGCGCTTGACTCGCCAAAAGAATCGCAAATCTTTGTGATATTGCTCACAAAGCGCTTGAGACACCGAGAATCTTCATATGTTGATTGTCAATGATTTGATCCTGTTCTTACAAAGGAAAAATCTCGGGAGGTAGAAATGGCCAAAGTATCGATATCCAGAGTCATCAACCGTCAACTCGTCACGGTCGCCGTGGTCGCGCTGACCGCAGGTTTGGTGCTCACCGCGTGTGGTGGTGGCAGTAGCGCGGCACCGAAGACCGGCAAAGGGACCATCGTCTTCGCGGAAGCACCGGGAGCGTCTCCGAACTACATCTTTCCTTACATGAGCTGTTCCTACTTCTCCGTCGCCAACATCAACCAATTTCAAGATCTCATGTATCGACCTCTGTACTGGTTCGGTCTCGGCAAGTCATCGGCCGTGCAGTACAACCTGTCGGTCGGACAGGCGCCCGTATTCTCCGACGGCAACAAGACAATCACGATCAACGTCAAGAAGTGGAGGTTTTCGGACGGCACTACGGTCGACGCGGCGTCGGTCATGTTCTTCCTGAACATGTACAAGGCGGACCCCAGTTCCTACTGTGGCTACAACCCCGGGTACGGAATACCGGACCAGCTGTCGCACGCTTCGGGGTCCGGTTCGACCGTCACATTGAATTTCACCAAGTCGGTCAATCCGAACTGGATTCTCTACAACTACCTCTCCGAAATCACCCCTCTCCCGTTGGCGTGGGACACCACGTCTGCTGGAGCTGCGGCTGGCAGTGGCGGCTGTGAGGCAGGAACGTGGGGGACTGCGTCAACCGATCAAGCGTGCAAGGCCGTTGAGAAGTACCTGGACAAGCAGTCGTTGGACTCGACCACGTTCACGGATTCTCAGTGGCAGACGGTCGACGGCCCGTGGACGTTGACGGCATTCGACTCTCTTGGGAACGCGACGTTGGTGCCGAACACGACGTACTCTGGACCGCAGAAGGCACAAGTCGCGTCGGTTGAGTTGCGGTCGTACACGACCACCACCGCGGAAGAGAGTGATCTGTACTCCGGGGTGCTGTCGATCGGATTCGTGGATCCCACCACTTTGCCTGGTCCCGCAAAGTCATTGACGTCGGTCGGACCGAACCTCGCCTTGTTGGCGAAGACCTATCGACTTGAGACGGGCACTCCGTGGTCGTTCAATTACGCACCGTTCAATTTCTCGACCGCGAACCCCAAGGCGGCCGAGCTGAAACAGCTCTACATCCGTCAAGCGCTCGAAGAGGGAATCAACCAACCACAACTCATCAAATCTGTTGACAAAGGCTATGGAATCCCCACGTGTAGCCCGCTCCCTCCCAACAGTCCGAGCTCGATCGCGGGTTTGGTGACGTGCCCGTACCCGTACAACTCGGCGGCGGCACTTGCTCTGTTGACCACGCACGGCTGGAAGATTGCCGGTGGCGTGCAGACGTGCGAGCGCCCAGGCACTGCGCCAAACGAGTGCGGTGCCAAGATCGCGAAGGGTTCCACGTTGAACTTCAGCATCATCTGGTCAAGTGGGACTCCCTCGCTCGACACAACGTTTACCGCGGAGATTTCAGAGTGGGCGGCAATCGGAATTCGATTCTCGCACTCGACGGCATCGTTCAATACCGTGGTCGCGGACTGTGGCAGTGGAGGTAATTTTCAGATCTGTTCATGGGGCGCCGGTTGGATTTACGCGCCTGACTACTACCCCTCTGGCGAGACGCTCTTCACACCCACCGGCGGATTCAATCCGGGCAAGTACAGCGACGCCGAGATGACCTCGTTGATCGGTCAGACGACCTTCGGTACGACCAAGCTGACGAGCTACGCCCAATACGCGGCGGAGCAGCTACCGGTCCTCTACCAGCCAAATCCCACGGCGACGATCGAGATTTCCACGAAGCTCAAGGGCGTTCCCGCGCCGGACCCACTGCAGAACTTCATGCCGGAGTACATGTACTTCTAAGGCACGATGGACTGAGTAAGGAGTAGTTCGAAGTCACACAACATCAGTAGCGAATAGGAACTAAGACGTATATTCCTTGAGGCTCATGGACACTTTAAGCATCAATCTGTATTCCTGTAATCCGGTCATATGCAATGCGTCATGCCGCTTTTAAAAGGGAATGCCGACGCCGATAGATGTTTCTCACTTGCTGACATGCGAAGCCCTATGCGCCGTACACTCACAGTGTGATCACGTATATCGTCCGTCGATTCGCCGCCGGGATCTTCGTCTTGCTTTTCGTGATTTGGTTTACATTCTCACTCCAGTACTTTCAGACGTACGGTGCGCTTGCTCCCGCGCACCTCGTGTGCGGTGTGCACGCCACGAGTGCCTGTCTCAATCACGTCATCAACCAGTACGGCTTGAACAAGCCGTACTTTGTCCGACTCTGGAACTACCTCGTCCAGGTCTTGGTGCACTTCAATCTCGGCACGTCGTTCAAGCAACAACCGTCCGAGGTGACGAGTCTTCTCGGTCTCTACATACCGCGCACCTTTTGGCTCGCACTGGTTTCACTCGTCCTCGCGACAGTGATTGCACTGCCGATCGGCGTGTACCAAGCGATGAAACGGAATTCGGCCTTTGACTACGTCGCGACCGGCTTGGCGTTCTTCTTTTACGCGATGCCCGCGTTCGTGCTCGGCTTTGTGTTGCTCGACGTGTTCTCCTATCACTTCACTTTTCTTCCCAGCTCACCGCCCTACGGGGTGCATCCCTGGGCAATGTTCACCGATCCGGCGGCGTTCATCCTGCCGATCGCAACCCTGACGGCATTGTCGGTCGCGGGACTGTCGCGATTCATGCGGGCCAAAGTCCTGGACGTCCTCGTTCAGGACTTCATTCGCACCGCCCGCGCCAAAGGATGCGGCTCCTGGGGGGTGATGTGGCGACACGTGATGAGGAACGCCCTCGGGCCGATCGCCGTCATCATTGGATTGTCGGTGCCCGCACTACTGTCGGGCGCGCTCATCGTCGAAGAGGTCTTTAACTACCAGGGTCTCGGGTACGAGACAGTGAACGCCGCAACCAATCAGGACGTGTTCGTCATTCTCGGCATCACAATTGTGGTGACCGTCGCGACAATCATCGGTAATTTGCTCGCGGACCTCGCGTTGGCTGTCTTGGATCCGCGCATTCGCGCGGGAGGTGCGCGATGAAGTGGTCCCGACGTCGTGATGAACCCATCATCGGTGCGACCGAGATGGCGTCGACCGGAGATGAGTTCGAAATCACCGGTCGGGGGCCGCGCGGAGTCGGTACGGACCCGAGCGTTGCCGCGCACGCCGACGGGGAACGCACCGACGCAACGTCTCCCGAGTCGGCGCCACGGTGGAAGAAAATGTGGCGGGTCTTCGCCGCCAACAGACTCGCCGTGGTCGCGACCGTGGTCCTCTTCCTCATCGTTCTGTTTTGCTACATCGGCCCGTTCTTCTACCGAACGAATCAGACGAACGCCTACCTCGCCACCTTCCAGCCCCAAAATCTGCCTCCCTCGTGGCACCACCCCTTTGGTACCGACAACTCGGGCTACGACATTCTCGGACGCGTCATGTACGGAGGCCAGACGTCGTTGACTCTGGGCTTCTTCGCGGGGCTCATCACACTCTTTGTGGGAACCCTCTACGGCTTGGTGTCCGGCTACGTCGGGGGAGTGGTCGACTCGATCATGATGCGCATTCTCGACGCCTTCTTGTCCATTCCGTATCTCTTCTTGTTGATCGCGCTCGTTGCCATCTTCCACAACTCGACCACGTTCCTGATTCTCTTGATCGGCCTGACCTTGTGGTGGGGTAACGCTCGCATCGTCCGCGGCGATGCACTGACCATTCGCGAGCTCGAGTACTCGCAGGCGTCTCGGTCGATGGGAGCGAGGAATTTCCATATCATCCGACACCACGTGTTTCCCAACTCCATCAGCAACATCGTCACAATTGGAACGTTCTCCGTGGCGGACGCGATCTTGTTCCTGTCGGCCCTTGGATTCTTGGGAATCGGGATCCAGTCTCCCAATACTGACTGGGGCGCGATGTTGAATCAGGGTGTTCCCCTTTTGCCTGACGGCTATTGGTGGGAGGTCTATCCCGTGACTCTCTTCTTTGTCCTCGTCATCATCTGCATCAACTTCATCGGGGACGCGCTTCGGGATATGTACGAGGTGCGACTCCAAGACGGGTGACGGTACGGGAGCACAAAGTCACGAGGTGCGTCGGATCGTGCGGGGTCCCTCGAGTCGCCGTCGCGCCACGAGAGGGCTCTGAACTGCCGGGTAACCTCTGGGCATCGTGACTACCGCCGTACCTCCCCTTGATTCGTCCACGATTCGCAATTTTTCCATCATCTCCCACGTCGACCACGGAAAGTCGACACTGTCAGATCGGATTCTCGAGATCACGGGAGCCGTCGACCCCCGTCTCATGCGCGAGCAGTATCTGGACTCGATGGACATTGAGCGCGAACGGGGCATCACGATCAAGGCCCAGAACGTGCGCGTGCACTACGAGGGCCACGTCCTGCAGCTGATCGACACACCCGGTCACGTTGACTTCGGGTACGAGGTTTCTCGGTCGTTGGCCGCGTGCGAGGGCGCCGTGCTCCTCGTGGACGCGTCCCAAGGCATTCAAGCTCAGACCCTCGCCAACTGCTACCAGGCCCTTGAACATGATCTCGAGATCGTCGCGGTTCTGAACAAGATCGACTTGCCCGCGGCTGATCCCGAACGGTGCAAAGAGGAGCTTGAGCGCGTCCTCGGACTGCCCGCGAGCGAGGTGCTCGCCATCTCCGCCAAGACCGGTGAGGGTGTGCCCGACCTCTTGCGCGCGGTCATCCAGCGCATTCCCGCTCCGGTGGGTGACCCCTCGGCCCCGCTGCGAGCCCTCATTTTCGATTCGTACTACGACCAGTACCGCGGCGTGATCTCGTCGATTCGCGTCATGGACGGCACAATGCGCGCGAACACCAAGATCCGGATGATGCAAGCCGGAGCCAATCACGAGATCGAAGAGATTGGCGTGCGGACTCCGGTACCGGTGCCCACCGACCGGCTGGGCCCGGGCGAGGTTGGGTACCTCATCGCGGGAATCAAAGAAGTCGCGTCGGCGCGCTCGGGTGAGACCGTCACCGAAGCCCAACGACCGGCGAGCGCGGTGCTCGAGGGTTATCTCGACCCCAAACCAATGGTCTTCTGTGGCATTTATCCGATCGACGGAGACGAACTTCCGAACTTGCGCGACGCGCTTGACAAGTTGCGCCTCAATGACGCGTCGGTCTCGTACGAACCCGAGAGTTCCAAGGCGCTTGGATTTGGCTTTCGGTGCGGCTTCCTCGGTCTCTTGCACATGGAGATCGTTCGTGAACGTCTCGAGCGAGAGTTCAACCTCTCGCTGATCGCGACGGCTCCGTCGGTGGTCTACCGGGCATTCCTCACCGACGGCACGGAGACCAACATCGACAACCCCACCGAACTACCCGATCCGAGTCGACTGGATCACATCGATGAGCCCATGCTCGAGATCACTGTCCTCACCCCGAGTGAGTACCTCGGCACCGTGATGGACCTGTGTCAGTCGCGCCGCGCCGAGATGCACAAGATGGAGTACTTGTCGACCGAACGGGTGGAACTTCGCTACTCGATTCCCCTCGCCGAAGTCGTCATTGATTTCTTTGACGCTCTCAAGAGCCGCACCAAGGGTTACGCCAGCCTTGACTACGAGCAGAGTGGCTACCAGACGAGCCAGGTCGTTCGCGTGGACCTGTTGATCAACCACGAGGTCGTCGACGCCTTCTCCACGATCGTGCATCGTTCGAACGCCGAGATGTACGGACGCAAGATGGCCGAGCGTTTGAAGGAGCTCATTCCCCGTCAGATGTTCGACGTACCGATTCAGGCGGCGATTGGCGGACGCGTGGTGGCTCGCGAGACCGTGAAGGCTCGCCGCAAGGACGTCCTGGCCAAGTGCTACGGCGGTGACATCACGCGCAAGCGCAAGCTCCTCGAGAAGCAAAAGGAGGGCAAGAAGCGCATGAAGAACATCGGCCGCGTCGAAGTCCCGCAGGAAGCGTTCGTGGCCGCGCTGAAGCTCGAGGATTAGCTCCCTTCGAGGGGTCGAAAGGTCACTCCGAGAGCACCCAGTCGAGCAAGGTGTCCGACAAGACGTGCGCGAAACTCGCCGAACTCGTCGCGTTGGTCGCACCACACCGCTTCGGAAAATGCCGCCAAGCGCGGAAGGGCCATGTAGTCGAGGTGCTCTCGTGTCGCGATGTACTCCGTCCAGTGCTGCGCCTGTGCGCCCAGGATCAGATGGTGGAACTCGTCCTCGAGTCCCGGGGGGATCACGTTGAATGCGTACGCCTTTTCGAGCGTCGTCGGCCACGGCGGCTTCGTGAGGGCGACCGGCTCGGACGCGTCGTCACTCTGGGGCCAGTCGAAATACGTGAACTGCATCGGCGCCATGACGACCTGATGACCGAGTCGCGCCGCGCGCGCCCCTTCGGAGGAGTGGCGCCACGCCGTGACGATGACGTCGCGCGGGGCGTCGGCGTCGAGGACCTCGTCCCAGGCCACGGCGCGCCGACGGGTTTCTCGCGTGGGTCCCGAGCCGTCACGTGGTAGCGACGCGACGAAGGACGCGAGGCGCGTGGTGAACAGCGACTGGATTCGCGACGGATCACGTACACCGAGACTCTCGGCGCGTTCCAGTGCGGCCGGACTGTTGCGCCACTGGGTTGTCGGGCACTCGTCGCCGCCGATGTGGAGATACGGTCCGGGAAACACGGACCCGACGTAGGTGAGCAGGTCCTCGCAGAAGTGAAAGGTTTCCTCGTTGAGATTGAGGACGTCGTCGGAGATGCCCCAGCGGGTGCGCACGTCGTAGCTCGCCGCGCCATTTCCGAACTCCGGATATGCGGCGAGGATCGCTTGCACGTGGCCGGGCAGGTCGATCTCCGGCACGATCGTGACGAATCGCTCCTCGGCGTAGGCCACGAGGCGACGACAGTCATCCGCCGTGAAGAAGCCGCCGTGCGCAACGTCGTCGTCGACGCCGTCGCTCTCGTGGCCGAGCGGCGACGAGAGCCGCCAGGCGCCCACGGCGGCCAGTTCGGGCCAACCCGGCACGTCGAGTCGAAACCCCTGGTCATCACTGAGGTGAAGATGCAGGATGTTGCACTTGTGCATGGCGATGAGGTCAATGAATCGTTCGACGTCCTCGACTCCGAAGAAGTGACGTGCCACGTCGAGGTGCACACCGCGCCACGCAAATCGCGGACCGTCACGGATCTCGACGTGATCGATTGTCAGATCGTTGGACTGTCCGTCACGTGACTCGGTCACCATCTCGTTCAGGAGCAGTTGGGTCAACGTCTGCAGAGCCCAGAAGACTGCCTCGGGCGTGGGCGCGTCGATCGACACACCGTCATCGTTCACGACGAGGACGTACTCGTTCGACATCGACGCACGCAGCGTGCAGGTGATCGCGGCCGGGGTGGTCGTACGGTGGTCGAGAACGAGCACGTCACGGTGTGCGGCCGCAGAGAATCCGTCCAACCATCCCGCCGCGACGTCCGCGTGGGCTAGATAGATGGGGTCGACGTCGCGGGGCTCGTTCTCGTCGAGCAGTCGCAATGTCACGGGACCCCGCCACTGCCAACGGTGGCCGGTCGTGAGGAGGTGACGGGGCCGGGGGACGAGGTTCGGACGCGGGCTGATCCGCTCAACGTACTCGGCGGCACCCGCGCCCCGGGCGCTTGGCACTCAGTAGAATTGAGTGCCAACAAGGAGATCCATGTCCCGGAAAGTGAAAAAGCCCGCGCCGATCGGTTCGACCGAGCTCGACGCGCGCAAGGCAACGATCCTGGAAGCCGTCGTCACTGAGTACATCGATACGGCCCAACCCGTCGGTTCGGGTTCGGTCGCGGCCAATGATCGCGTGGGCGTCTCACCGGCCACGGTGCGTTCCGAAATGGTCTCCCTCGAACGCGAAGGGTTTCTCGCGCAACCCCACACATCCGCCGGGCGGGTTCCGACGGACCGGGGATACCGCTACTTCGTCGATCATCTCCAGCGTGGCACCCTCGGTTCCGCCCAGCAGTTGGAAGTTGGCCGCTTCTTCGCCACCGTCCACGGCGAGATCGAGGAGGTGCTCGAGCAGACGTCGTCTCTGCTCAGTCGACTGACGCGCTACACCTCGGTCGTCGTTGGTCCAAATCACGCGCGCGCCACCATCCGGTCGGCGCAGCTCGTTGACCTCGGACCGCGACGAGTGCTCGTCGTGGTCGTTCTCTCCGACGGGGCCGTTGAGAAGCGCACCCTTGAACTGGACGTCGACGTCTCGGTCGCGGACGTCGCGGACGCCTCGCCTCAGCTGCACGCGCTCCTCGTCGGCGCGACGCTTGATCAGCGAGTCGAAGTGCCCGCACGTAAGAGCGTCGTGGCGAGTCTCGTCCGACAGGCCGTCGCGGCGCTGCTCGCGGACCAGCCGGAACTCGACGGCGACCAGGTCTTCATCGGCGGATCATCCAAGATTGCCGATTCCTTCGACGCCGTCGAAACCGTACGCAACGTCCTCGGCATCTTGGAGCAGGAACTGGTTGTGGTGTCGCTGATCCAGGACATTCTCGATCGCGGGCTGACCGTGTCGATTGGGTCCGAACACGGGTACGAACCATTGTCGGCCTGCGCGGTCGTCGTCGCTCCGGTGACCGTCGACGGCGTCCAGACCGGCGCCGTTGGCCTGCTGGGACCGACCCGAATGAACTACACCGAGGCCCTCGCCGCCGCCCAGAGCGTGTCGGCCCACCTCACGGAGCGCTTCGGCGGCAACGACGCGGGAGTCCCGCGTGGCTAACACCGATCTCTACGCCGTTCTCGGCGTGAGCAGCGACGTCACGCCGGACGAATTGAAGCGCACGTACCGACAGCTCGCTCGCGAGTTGCACCCCGACGCCAACCCCGATGATCCCGCCGCCGAGGCGAGGTTCAAGGAGGTTTCCCAGGCCTACGAGATTCTCTCGGATCCGGAGCGACGGGCGAATTACGACCGGTTCGGTTCCGAAGGGGCCTTCGGCGCGAACTTCACCGGCGGGTCGGTGCAGGACATCTTCGACCTCTTCTTCGGTGCCATGAACAACCAGGGAGTGGGACGACGTCGTGGCCCGCAACCGGGGCCGGACGCCGAAGTCGTGCTCGACCTCACGCTCGAGGACGCCGCGTTCGGGGTGGTTCGCGACGTTCCCGTGACTCTGGCGGTGCGGTGCGAAACCTGTGACGGACGCGGGAGCGCTCCGGGCACGTCGCCCACGCGATGCGAGGAGTGCCAGGGACAAGGTGAGGTGCGCCGCGTGCGCAACTCCTTCCTCGGCCAGATGGTCACGTCCACGCCGTGTCCGCGCTGTCGGGGGGCCGGCGAACTGATTGACACGCCGTGCGTGACCTGTCGGGGTGACGGGCGCCAGAACGCGGCGCGCACGCTCAACATTGAGATTCCCGCGGGGATCGAGAACGGGTCGACAATGCGCCTGAACGATCGCGGACCCGCGGGTCCGCGCGGAGGGCCCAACGGGACGCTCTACGTGCACTTGCGCGTCGCGAGTGACCCACGGTTCGAACGGGTGGGTGACGACCTCCATCAGGAGGTGCACGTCAGCTTTGCCCAAGCCACGTTGGGCGCGACGATCGAAGTGCCGATTCTGCGCGGCTCGACCACCATCGAGGTCGCGGCCGGCAGTCAGCCGGGCACCGTCATTCCGCTGCGGCACGAAGGCGTGCACCACCTTCGCGGTCGCGGACGCGGTGACCTGTACGTCCATCTCGCCGTCGATGTGCCGACCGCACTGGACGACACCGCCGAGGATCTCGTTCGACAATTGGCGGCGCACCTCGGTGACGACGTCCACGACGCGCCCCACGGCCTCTTCGCGCGGCGCCGCGGCGCCAAGCGGTGAGCGCCTTTCAGTTCGCGCGTCGCGTCGAGGCCGTCGGCCAGTTCCACGTGGGCGATCCGTCGGTGCCGGAGCTCTCCGATGACGACGCGCATCACCTCTGGCGCGTCCTGCGCGCTCGAGAAGGTGACGAGGTTGTCGTCACGAATGGTCACGGGGCCTGGGCCTTCGCGACACTCACCGACGGTCACCTCGCACGCAGTTCGGACGTCGTGATCGACGAGGAGCCCGCCCCCGCCGAGCTCTACCTCTCCCCGCTCAAGGGCGATCGCAGCGAATGGGCGGTCGTCAAGGCAACGGAGCTCGGTGTCACGAGGATCGTGCCGTTGCTGAGCGAGCGCGTCGTCATCAAGTGGAAGACGGCGACGTCAGACAAGTTCCTCGCGCGGTGGCGCCGGGTGGCCCGCGAGGCCTCCGGCCAGTGTCGTCGCAGCCACGACGTGGTCGTGGACGAACCCGTGAGCGTCGCGGATGTCCCGTTGCACGTGGCGGTGGCCGACTTTGACGGGACGGACACGCTCGACGGTGTGCGCGCCATCGCCATTGGTCCCGAGGGGGGGTGGGCGCCCAACGAGTTCGACGACCGCTTCACGAGGGTCGGACTCGGCACCACGGTGCTGCGCGGTGACACCGCGGCGGTGGCGGCGGCCACGCTGCTGGTCCAGCGCCGGCCCGGATGGTCACGCCACGCGGGCGGACAGGCCGTCGGTAATGATGGGGAGACCCGATGACTGATTGCCTGTTCTGCCAGATTGTCGAGGGCCACGTGCCTTCGACCCGCGTTGCCGAGAGCGACCACGCCTACGCGTTTCGCGACATCGCGCCGATGGCGCCGGTGCACATCCTCATTGTCCCGAAGGCGCACGTCACGAGCGCGGATCATCTGACCGGTGAAGACGCGGCCGTCGTGGGCGCGCTGGTGCTACTGGCCCAGGAGGTCGCCGACATCGAAGGAATCCGAGAGAGTGGGTATCGGTTGGTGATGAACGTGGGTGCGGACGCTCGCATGTCGGTTCCCCATCTGCACCTGCACGTACTCGGTGGCCAGAAGCTTCTCCGGTCACCTCGGATGACGGGAGACCCGGTGGCGAGCGACGCCCTGCGCGTGACCACCTACGTCCCCAACACCCACCTGATGGCGGGTTTGCTCGGACCACGCGACGAGCACCTGAGAGTGATCGAGCGGGCCTTTCCGGACTCGAAGATCCGCGTCCAGGGAAATGAGATTCACGTCGACGGACCCCACGCGACCGACGTGCTGCGACTGTTCGACGAACTGGTGCTCGTGCTCGAAAGTGGACAGAGCCTCGACGCCGCGAAGATCGAGCGCACCATCGACATGGTCGCCGACGACCTGCGACCGAGCGAAGTTCTGCGAACCAGGTCGTGCGCGGACCCAAGGGTCGCTCCGTTCGTCCGACGACCGCCGGTCAGAAGCGGTACACGGACGCGATCGAGACCTCCATCATCACCTTCGGCATCGGTCCCGCCGGCACCGGCAAGAGCTACCTGGCGGTGGCTGCGGCGGTGCAGGCCCTGCAGCGCCGTCAGGTCAACCGCATCGTGCTCACCCGTCCCGCCGTGGAAGCGGGGGAGCGACTCGGCTTCCTGCCCGGGGACCTGATGGCCAAGGTCGACCCCTACCTGCGACCGCTCTATGACGCGCTGTACGACATGGTGGGGCCGGAAGGAGCGCAGAGGTTGGTCGAAAAGGGAACGATCGAGGTCGCGCCGCTCGCGTTCATGCGCGGGCGCACCCTCAACGACTCGTTCATCATTCTCGACGAGGCGCAGAACACCACGCCCGAGCAGATGAAGATGTTCCTCACCCGCATTGGCTTCGGCTCGAAGTGCGTCGTCACGGGCGACGTCACCCAGGTCGACCTGAACGGTGGACGCAGTGGACTCGCGTCGATCGAGACGATCTTGTCGGGGATTGACGACATCACGTTCGTGCACCTCAGCTCGCGTGACGTGGTGCGTCACAAGATCGTGGCGGACATTGTCGCCGCCTATGAGAACCAGCCCACGTGATCGACATCTTCGCCGCCGACGAGCAGACCGACGTCGCGATCGACCTCGCCCGGTGGGTCACCCTGGCACGCAACGCCCTCGAGGACGAGGGAGTGCGGGGCCTCGCGGAGGTGTCGCTGATCTTCGCCGGCGAGGCGACGATGAGTGAGTTGAACCAGCAGTTCATGGGCAAGTCCGGTCCGACCGACGTGCTGAGTTTCCCGATCGACGACGAACCGCAACCGACTGGTCGGGTCCCCGACGCCGGCGGCAGCGGACCGGGGGACCCCACCGAGCAGGAGATTCCCCAGTTGGTCGGTGACGTCGTGATCTGTCCGAGCGTCGCGGCCGTGAACGCGGTGGACCACGAGTGCTCCCTCGAGGACGAACTCGCGCTCCTGGTCGTCCACGGCGTGCTGCACTTGCTCGGATGGGACCACGTCGTGACGGACGAGGCCGAACGCATGGAGGCACGCGAGCAAGAGCTCCTCCGGCGTCACTACCAGCGGAGCCCTTCGTGATCGCCGCGACGTGGCAGAGCACGGACGACTACCTGCTCGCGACGGTGGTGGTTCTGCTGTTCGCATCGGGCTTCTTCGCCCTCGCCGAGACGTCTTCTGTGCGCACGTCGCGCACCCGCGCCCAGTCGCTCGTCGATGAGGGCCGCCGGGGCGCCCCGGCACTGGCGCGACTCGTCGAGTCGCCCGACCGATTTCTGAATCCGCTGCTGCTGCTGGTGCTGGTGTGTCAGTTGGTGTCGGCCACGCTGGTCGGTGTTCTGGCCGGGCGTCTCTATCGGCACGGCGGGCTTGATCGTCGCCACCATCTTTGAAGTGGTGGTGATCTTCGTGGTCTTCGAGGCCATTCCGAAGAACTACGCGGTCGCACTACGCGGACCGTTCGGCGTTGATCGCCGCACCCGTCATTGAATGCTGCTCAAGTTCTGGCCCGTGAAGTGGGTCAGTTGGCTGCTGCTCGGCATCGCGAAAGCCGTGCTGCGACCGCTGGGGCGTTGGCGACAACACCCAGAAGGTGACCGAGTCGGAGATCCTCGCCATGGCTGACGTCGCCGTGGGCGACCAGGCGATCGAACCCGAGGAGCGGAACTTCATCCACTCGGTGATCGAGTTCGGCGACACCATCGTCCGCGAGGTCATGGTGCCGCGCATTGACATGGTCGACGTGAACGCGACGAGACCGTCCAGACCGCCTTTGACCGCGCGTTCGCGTCGGTTCGCAGTCGTCTCCCGGTACCCTCGGCGAGAGCGTCGATGACATCTCGGCGTCGTCGACCTGCGGGTTGAGCTCGACCACGTCATCGACGAGGGCCGTGGCGGCGAGCCCGCTCGGCGACCACCTCCTCGACGCGCACTTCGTGCCCGAAACCAAGAAAGTCTCGAGTCTGATTGCCGAGTTTCGCCGCCGCAAGAGCCACCTGTTCATCGTGGTGGACGAGTATGGCGGGACCGCGGACTCATCACGTTGGAAGACGTCCTCGAGGAACTCGTGGGCGAGATCGCCGACGAGTCCGACCCCCTCGACGCCGAATCGCCCGGGGGCGGACGAGATCACGACGGCGTGGTTGTTCTTTCTGGTCGCACCAACATCGACGACGCCGACGAGGAGTACGGACTGAGCCTGCCCAAGGGGGGCTGGGACACCGTGGGTGGTCTGGTGCTGGACCTCGCCGGTGGAGTGCCCCACGAAGGGGAGGTCTTCGAGACCGATCGCTACCGACTCACCGTCCAGCGCGTCGACGGCCGTCGCATCGAAGAGGTGCGCGTGGAGAACCGGAGCGCGGAGTGACGACTCGTTGCGGGTTCGCCGCGATCATTGGACGACCCAACGTCGGCAAATCCACGTTGTTGAATCGCTTGGTCGGGGAGAAGGTCTCGATCACGTCGTTGACGCCCAACACCACCCGTCAGGCGATCCGGGGATCGTGACCGACGGCGACGCCCAGATCATCTTCATCGACACGCCGGGTCTGCACCGGCCGAAGACCTCCCTCGGCGGTCGCCTCAACGACACCGCCCGGGCCGCCGCCGACGACGTCGACGTCGTGATCGCGATGATTGAGGCCAGTGCGTCCATCGGTCCCGGTGACCGCATGGTGCTCGCGGCGATGCTCGAGGCCGCTCGTACGGGCGACGGACCCCTGCCCCTCGTTCTCGTGAACAAGGTCGACACGCACCTCACGCACGGCGATCGCGGCGCAGTTGATGGCCGCGGTTTCGGCGACCGAGGAGATCGCGCGCGACAAAGGGCTCGAGGAGATACTCACTCGCGTTGAGTACTACCCCGTCTCTGCCAAGACCGGCGAGGGGGTCGACGCCTTCGTCGACGCCGTGCGTGCGGTCATGCCGGAATCCCCGTTCCTGTTCCCCGATGACGAGATCTCGGACGTTCCGGAGATGCACTTCATCGCCGAGTTGGTCCGCGAGCAGCTCGTGCGACGAGTGCGCGAGGAACTGCCGCACTCCATCCACTGTCGCGTGAGCCAGTACGAGTGGCCGCACATCACCGTCGAGATTCTGGTGGAGCGCGAGAGTCAAAAGGGCATGGTGATCGGCAAGGGCGGAATCCTGCTGAAGGATGTCGGGATCGCGGCGCGGCGTCAGTTGCCCGAGGGGTGCTTTCTCGAGTTGCGCGTACGCGTCGAGCCGGGATGGCAAAAACGAGACGACATCCTCGATCGACTGGGGTACTAGTGACCTACTCCCTTCGCACCATCGCGACCGTTCGCTCCAGCCGAGTGGACGCGATCGACGACGACTGGGATCGTGAAACCATGACGATCGAGCTCGAACCGGAGGTTCCCGAGACCTCACTCACCGGTCTGTCGGGTTTCAGCCACGTGGAAGTGATCTTTCTCGCCGATCACGCGATTGATGTTCCTCCCGCACCCTGGACGCGGCACCCGCGCGGGCGTGAGGAGTGGCCCGTCGTGGGTGTGTTCGCCAACCGAAACAAGGACCGACCGAATCGCCTGCTGGCGAGTGTGGTCGAACTGCTCGCGGTCAACGGAGGCACACTGTCGGTTCGCGGACTCGACGCGATTGACGGCACTCCCGTGCTCGACATCAAGCCCTGGTATCGATGGTCGGGCCCTCGAGGTGACGTGCGTGCGCCGACGTGGAGTGACGAGCTCGGCGAGACGTACTACTAGGACCGTGCGGCACTGACGTGGCGTATCGTCGGCCAATGACAACTCCGCACGAGAGTAGGCCCCGCACGATGATCACGCCGCCGCCGGTCTCGCCGGGTGGACGCGTCGCGGTGGTGTCGCCGTCGTTCGGGGGTCCGGGGGTCTTTCCGGTGGTGCACGAGCGCGGTGTCGCGGCACTGCGAGAGCAGTTCGGTCTCGAGGTCGTGGAGATGCCGACGACGCGTGAGGTGGACGCGAGCCCCCGAGATCGCGCGCGCGATCTCACGGCGGCGTTCGCGGACGCGTCGATCGAGGCGATCCTCGCTTCGATCGGGGGCGAGGACCAGATCACGGTTCTTCCTTATCTCGACGCGGACGTGATCCGGGCGAACCCGAAGCGCTTCTACGGCTACAGCGACAACACCAACGTCCTCAACTACCTGTGGAATCTCGGTCTCGTCAGCTACCACGGCGGATCGACCCTCGTTCATCTGGCTCGCGCGGGAGGGTTGCACCCGGAGACCGTGGCGTCGCTTCGTCGAGCACTGTTCACTCGTGACCTCGTCGAAGTGACGCCGACGACGGCCTTCAGCGATCTCTCACCCCAGTGGCACGACCTCGCGACTCTTGACGAGCCGACGGAAACAACACCGGAGCCCGGGTGGTACTGGTCCGACGACACGGCGACGACGACGGGCGACACGTGGGGAGGAAACCTGGAGATCCTCCACTGGAATCTGGCGACCGGACGCTGGATCCAACCGGTTGAGGCGTACGCGGGTTGCGTGCTCATTCTGGAGACCTCCGAAGAGATGCCGAGCGCGCTCGAAGTGTTCCGGATGCTGCGCAACATGGGTGAGCGGGGCCTTCTCGAACAGTTCCCGGCGGTGGTCGTCGCCAAGGCCAAAGCCTGGAATCACGACACCCCGCTCGACGCCCCCGCTCGCCGGGCGTTTCGCGACGACCAACGCGACGCGGTGCTGACGGCGCTCGCGCGCTACAACCCTCACGCCACGGTGGTGATGGGACCCGACTTCGGCCACACCGATCCGCAGGTCATCATCCCGTTTGGGGGAGAGATGACGGTCGATGCGGCGACGCAGCGCATTTTCGTGCAGTACTAGTGGCACTCAAAACGTTCGGCGCCCATTACACCGACAACCAGACACCCACTTTGCGGCGGTTTAGGACTCCCCGTCCCCGTCCCCGTCCCCGTCGGTGGGAGGAGAGGAATTGATCTCACGCAAGAAGGTGAGGACCTCATCTTTTGCACGGGTGCGTCGCATGGGGGGTAGGCGGTTGAGGAGCCGTGACCGGTACCCGGCGGTCGCGAGTCTGGTGTCAAGTACAGCCACGACGCCGCGGTCCGACGTGGTGCGAATGAGACG
Source organism: uncultured Actinomycetota bacterium (assembly GCA_963830195.1). GTDB lineage: Bacteria > Actinomycetota > Acidimicrobiia > Acidimicrobiales > RAAP-2 > RAAP-2. The sequence goes on from CAWHLQ010000014.1 coordinate 32,847, forward strand.
TCCCACGCCCTGGGCCAACAACATTGCGGCGCGCGGAACGTCGACGTCGTAGAAGGCGCGGTCGCCCGCACGATCGCGTCGAGCCTGTGACAGGGGGTCGTCCGGTCGCGAAAAGGGAAGCCGGTCGATCGTGACGAGACTAAGTGAGTTGCCCGGCACGTCAACTCCCTGCCAGTAACTCGTCACCGCGAACAGGCTGGCGGCGTCCTCGTCGCGGAACTTCTCAATCAGGCGCTGGCGCGAGAGGGTGTCCTGCACCAGCACCGTCGTCGCAAGTCGAGCGCGCACGGCCTCCGCCACTCGGCGCATCACGAGTCGATTGGTGAACAGTGCCAACGTTCGGCCACCGGCCGCCGTGATGAGGTCAACCAATTCATCGGCGATCGCGGCCTCGGCCGCGTCGTCGGTCCGGGTGGGAAGGTGCTCGGGCACGTACAGCAGGGCGTGGTTCTGGTAGTCGAAGGGACTCTCGACGCGGACCTCGTCGGCCAGGTCGACAAGACCCAGATCACGAACGAGGTTCGCCGGGATCGTGGCGCTGGTGAGCACTCCGGTCACGCCGGACCACAGTTCGCCGCGCAGCCGGGGGCCGACGTCAACGAGCGACAGCTCGAGGTCGACCTCGCGCTCGCGCTTGGTGAGCCACAGCAGCTCGTCACCGGTTACCGCTCGCAAACGGGCGAGATCGTTCGCCAAGTGCACCGTGGGTCCCTGCGCTCGGATGCGACGGTGTTCGGTGCCGGCATCGTCGGATTTCTCGCTTCGGAGTCGCTCGACCACCTCGCTGCACAGACGCGACCCCTCGTCCAACAGGGCGGTCACCTCTTCGCCGATCCCGGTCGTGATTCCCGCGTCGAACTGGACGAGCAACGCCTGCGCCAGCCGATCGGCGTACCCACCCAGATCAGAGAGCAGATCGGCGCCGGCAGCGCCGAGCACGCCGCGGGCGAGTGCCGCCACGGCGCGAAAACGGGTGGCGTTGAGCGACGTGCCGAGCATCGTCGCAAAGATGTCGAGGACCTCGTGCGCCTCGTCGAACACGACCAGATCGTGCTCGGGCAGGATGGAGGATCCCGCCGATAGATGCGCCGCGTACAGATGCGTGTTGACGATCACGATGTCTGAGCTCGCGGCCGTGTCCTTGGCCCGTTCGGCGAAGCAGGCGGAGCCCTGGGGACACTGGACTCGACCGAGACACTCCTGGGGGGTGACGGAGAGAGAGCGCCACGCGCGGTGGTCGACTTCAAAGCTCAGCTCGTCACGTTCCCCTGTGGCCGTGGTGTTCGCCCACTGGAGAATCTGACGAACCTGTCGGGTGACGCCACTGGGCACCTCCTCCTCGTCGTCAAAGCTCATTTGGGCGCCCCCGCCGACCTCCTGGGCGCGCAGCTTGCACAGATAGTTCGAACGACCCTTGAGCACGGCGACCCGCAGGCCCGTCATGTGCGCGGCGACGAGCGGGGCGTCCTTGGCGGCCAGCTGATCCTGGAGATTCTTGGTGGCGGTGGCGATCACGACCCGCCGTCCCGATAGGGCCGTGGGGACGAGATACGCCAGGGACTTCCCAATCCCCGTCCCGGCCTCGACCACGAGGTGGCGATTGCGCGAGACCGCGGCGGCCACCGCGCGCACCATGACCCGTTGGCCCTCCCGGGACTCCCCACCCCCGGGAAGATCGCTCGTGATGGTGTCCAAGAGTTCCAGCGCGCTCGTCTCATCGACTTCGACGAGGTCGGCGTCGACGAACGTCGCGGGACCGTCCGAGGTCTCCACGTAGGGATCGTCGAGGTCGGGGTCAAAGGAGTGCACGGACCGAAGGTTAGGGGTGTCGTGAGAAGGAGCGAGGGAGCGATGCCACTAGTTTTGATCCGTGCCTGATCCTCGGCCCACGGCGATTCCGGCGTCCATCGACCGCTCCAAGGTGCCCCGCCACGTGGCACTGGTCATGGACGGCAACGGTCGCTGGGCGCAGCGTCAGGGACTCAAGAGAACCGAGGGGCACGCCGCGGGAGAAGAAGCGCTCGTCGACGCCGCGTACGGTGCGCTGGCGATCGGCGTCGAGGTGCTGACCGTGTACGCCTTTTCCACGGAGAACTGGCGTCGACCCGTCGACGAGGTCCGCTACCTCATGAACTTCAACCAGTCGTTGCTCAAGCGCCGCCAGCACGAGCTCCACGAGGACGGCGTGCGCATCGTCTTTTCGGGCCGGCGTGACTGGCGCGTCCCGAAGCGGGTCCTCGCCAATATGGACGAGGCCGAGCAGCTCACGGCACGCAATCGGGTGATGACCCTCAATATGGCCTTTAACTACGGCGGACGCG
>CAWHLQ010000015.1:0-18579 GCA_963830195.1 uncultured Actinomycetota bacterium
CTAGCCGTTGCGGTCGGCCGCGTGCCGCGCGGCGACGCCGCCGTGAGCGCCCCTCAGCGTCGTGACGCGCCGCACCTCGATGATCCGACCGCCGTAACGCGCTTCGCCGCGAGCCGGTTGCTGTACCGCCAACTGTCGACGTGGATCCGGTTCCCCTTGTGGGCGCTCGTCGCCCTCGACGTCGCGAGTTCGGCCGTGACGCTCTTTGACCGGGTGACGCACCACAAGTTCCACCTTCACGTGGCGCACCCCCACGACGTGTGGGCGACGGTCCTGATCAACCTGCTGATCATCGTGGCCTTCGAGGCGCTGCTGGTCTTCGTCGCCGGCGTCGTGGTGCGCCGTCGATTCCGACACCAGACGGTGACCGGGGACGGCGTCTCGGCCGGTGAACCGCTCGAAGTCACGACGGTCGACGACACGCTCGCGATCGAGTTTGCGCGTCGGATCGCCGAACGCGGCGGCGCCGGTGCCGTAATCGGGGGCGCCCCCCGACCGGCGCTGGCGTTCCTCGACCGAGGAGTGTGCGCCGCCCCGGGCCCGTCGCGCACCGTGGTGGTCGAGCGTCGCGCCCACGGAGGGTTGCCACCCGTGTTCATCAACGTCGAGCGTCTCGGCGTCGTGGAGATTGAGTCCGGGACGTCCGTGCGCGTGCGACTTCTCGGCGCGCAGACCCTCGGGGAACCGGCACACGCGCCTCGAGCGTTGGCTCGGCGGCGCACCCGTCCTCGCGTCCCTGCCGCCGACGTTGCGCAACGTGGGCCAGTGGCCCCAGGGTGACCCCTGGCCGCTCGCGACCGACCGACTCACCGCGCAGCGCCGTCAGCGCACCATCCGGCGGGTCGCCAGCGGGTTGCTGCTGCTCACCGGTCTCGCCAACGTGGCGGTGGCGGCCGCCCCTCCGCTGCGCGACCGACTGCACGCGGCCCTGTCGATCCTGCCCATCGGGGTTGTCCAGGGCGCCGCCGCCATCACGGCGATCGCCGGGTTCGCGATGATCATGATGGCCCGCGGCGTGCGACGGGGCCAGCACCGCGCGTGGTTGGTCGCGGTCCTGATGCTCCTCGTCACCGTCGGCACGCACCTCGTGCGCGGTGGGAGTGCGCGCGGCTCCCTTCTGTCCCTCGCGGTGCTCGCCGTGTTGCTGCTCGGTCGCGACAACTTCACCGCCACGACCGAGCACGGCAGCTTTCGCACGGTGCTGCCGCGGCTCGGACTCATCACGGTCGTCGCGGTCGGCGCCGCGACCATCGGTATTGAGTTCACCAATCTCACCCACCACGACATTCCCGCCTGGCCCCTCGTCGCTCTCGCGTGCCTCGAGCGGATGGTGGGACTGTCGACGATCGCCCTCCCGGACACGGTCGACGACTTCGTGAGTCCGACGTTCCTCGCCCTCGGGGTCGCCCTCATCGCCACCGGCCTGTACTTCCTCACCCGTCCCGTCGTCGATCGACGGCTGTCGGAGCGCTCGACGTCCACCGAGCGGCGCATCGCCGAGTTGCGCGCGCGCGACCTCGTGCGTCGACACGGCCGCGGGACGCTCGACTACTTCTCGCTGCGCGACGACAAGCAGTTCTTCTTTCACCGCGACTCGCTCGTCGCCTACGCCGTCTACGGCGGGGTCGCCCTGTTGTCACCCGACCCGATCGGACCCGCCGCCGAACGCACGGAGGTGTTCTCGGCGTTTCGCACCTTCGCCGAGAGCCACGGGTGGACCCTCGGCATCGTGGGCGCGGGCGAGGAGTGGCTCTCGATCTATCAGGCCGCCGGACTGCACAGCATCTACTTGGGCGACGAGGCGGTCGTGGACTGCACGAACTTCTCGCTCCAGGGCGGCAAAATGAAGGGTCTGCGCCAGGCCTGCACGCGCATGGCCCGCAACGGCTACACGGTCGAGTTTCACGACCCCTCGAGCATCGATCCCGCCGAGGTGACGGCCATTGTCGAACTGATCGCGAAGCTGCGCCGTGGCGAGGGTGAGCGCGGATTCTCGATGATGCTCGGTCGCCTGTTCGACCCGCGCGATCAGGGTCTCCTGCTGACGGTGGTGAAAGACGCCGCCGGCGAGCCCGCCGCGGTCTGCCAGTTCGTCCCGTCCCCGGCGATCGGCGGGTACTCCCTCGATCTCATGCGCCGGGACCCCGGTGAACACCCCAACGGACTCCTCGACTACGCGTTGTGCTCGACCATCGCGTTGCTCGGCGAGCGCGGGGTGACCGGGCTGTCGATGAACTTCGCGGCCTTTCGCAGCGTGCTCGACGGTGAGCGCGGCGAAGGGACCCTGACGAGAGTGGAACGGTGGGCGCTGCGACGTCTCTCGGGGGTCCTGCCGATCGAGACCCTGTGGAGCTTCAACGCCAAGTACGACCCCTCGTGGCTGCCGCGCTACCTGCTCTACCCCGCGGCGGAGAGCTTCGTGCCGGTCGTCGCGGCGATCCTGCGCGCGGAGTCACTCACCGAGATCCCCGTCATCGGACGGCTGCTGGCGAACGATCCTTCGAACCGTCCCGGCACCGTCGTGCCGCACGACGTCCTCGAACGCGCGCGCCACGCGGATTCGCTCAAGTAGTCGTCAGGGCGTCGTTACCCGAGCGCGCACCGCGAGCGCCAGGCGCGCGGCGGCGGCGGGCACGAAGGAGAAGAACAGCCACGGCTCGGCGAGTTCCAGTTCCATGAGCGCCCACCCCTCGTCGGTCCTCACCGCGTCCACGCGCGCGTAGAGCAGATCGGTAAACGGCGACGCGGCGAGCACCGAGCTCGCGAAGCTCACCGCGTCCGCCGGGGCGTTCGCGATCGACATCTGCTCCACGCGGTACAGGCCGGTGCGGTCCAGTTCGGTGACGTTCAGCATCGCGCCCTTGCGCAGGGCGTGCGAGAACTCCCCGTCAAGAAACACGAGCGCCAACTCGCCCTCGACGTCAATGGTGTCGAGGTAGGGCTGCACCAACACGTCACGGCCACGCGCGTGTAGTCGGGCCACGTGGGCCCGTGCGTCACCCACCGTGCCGGGCCCGTACCGCTCGGCGTCCATGGAACCCGCGCCGACGGCCGGCTTCACGACAAAGTCACCCTCGGGCGCCGTCCAGTCGTCGCCGACGTCCACGAATGTCGTGGGGATCACGCGCACGCCGGAGCGCGCCAACTCCGCCAGGTAGTGCTTGTCGGTCGAGTACGCCAGCACCGGCGCACTGTTCGCGAGTCGCGGCACGCGCGTCGCCCAGGCGAGGAACTCGTCGCGGCGCTCGGCGTAGTCCCACGTGGAGCGCACGACGCAGAGGTCGTAGTCGTCCCAGTTGGCGCCCGGATCGTCCCAGGGGACCTGCTCGCTCGACAGACCCACGCTCGCCAGCGCCGCCACGAGGATCTCGCCGTCGGGGTCCACCGTGTCGCCGGCGCAGGTGACGATTGCCACCCGAGCGCTCACGGCAGGAACAGGAGCGTCGCGTGCTGGGCGAGTGAGGCCAGCGGGGCCACCCAGATGCCGAAGAGCACGGCCGTGATCGCGCCGAAGGCGATGACCGCTCCGCTCGACAGCGGCACCGGCACGAGGTCCGCCTCGGCGTCACCCTCGGCGTACAGCGAGAGCACGACGCGCAGGTAGAAGTAGGCGGCGATGGCCGCGGCCACCATCGCCAAGACGGCGAGCGGCGCCCCGCCGGCGTCCACCGCGGCGGCGAGGACTGAATACTTGGCGAAGAAGCCCGTCGTGAACGGCGCACCCGATTGGACGAGCAGCAGCAGCGCGAACGCTCCACCCAGCCACGGCTGGCGTCGCGCCAGACCGCGGTACCGCTCGAGCGAGTGGCCCTCGTCGCCGACGCCCCCCACCAACGTCACGACCGCGAACGACGCGATGATGACCGGCGTGTAGGTCATCACGTAATACAGCGATCCCGCCACGCCGCGCTCGGTGCCGGCCCACAGGCCGAGCAGGATGAAGCCCGCCTGGTTGATCGACGAGTACGCGAGCATCCGCTTGACGTTGCGCTGGACGAGGGCGAGGCTCGCGCCGACGAACGTGCTGAGCACCACCAGCACCCAGATGATCGGCCGCCACACCAGGATCTGCGTGCCGAGCGAGGACACCATCACTCGCAGCAGCGCCGCGAACGCCCCGACCTTCACCACCGCGGCCATGAAGCCGGTGACCGGTGTCGGCGCGCCCTCGTAGACGTCGGGACTCCACAGGTGGAACGGCACGGCGGCGATCTTGAACGCGAAGCCGACGAGCAGCAGACCGATGCCCGCGAGCAGGACGCCGTTGTGCGTCAGGACATTCTTGCCGAGGAAGTATGACACCGAGGTGAGGTTCGTCGATCCGGTCGCGCCGTAGACGAGCGCGGCACCGTAGATGAAGATCGCCGAGGCGAAACCGCCGAGGAGGAAGTACTTGAGGGCGGCCTCCGAGGAGGACGCGCGGTGGCGGTCGAAGGCCACGAGCACGTACAGGCCGATCGAGAGGATCTCCAGACCGAGGAACACGACGATGAGGTCGTTGGCCTGGGTCATGATCATGGCGCCGCTGGCGGCCGCCAGGGCCAGGATGTGGAACTCCGCTCCCCCGACGCGCTCGCGCGCCACCCAGTCGTGCGCGACCAGTGTCGACAGGGCGAGGCCGAGTGCGATGACCGCCGTGGCGAGAACGGCGAAGCCGTCGAGGACCACCGCGTGGGCCAACGTCGTCGAGGGTCCGTCCACCGAGACCGAGTGCCACTGGAAGAAGGTCACGACGAACGCGGCGAGCGCCACGACGAACGTGGTCGCGGTCGCGACGATGCGCTGCAGGCTCTTCGGGCTCATCGCGGTCGCGACGAGCAGGACCAGGGCGCCACCGAGCAGGATCAATTCGGGCAGGATCGCCAGGTAGTGAATCGACGGGAGGTGCACGGAGGTCATGGCGCGCTGCTCGAAGTGACGGTGACGGTGGCGATGTCGTGGTGCACGGTGGGCGTGATGCGTTCGAGCACGGGCTTCGGGTAGACACCGAGCACCACGATCAGCAGCACGATCGGCACCAGGACCCAGCGTTCCTTAGGCGTCGCGTCGGCGATCTCCGCGTTGTCACCGTCGGCGCGGCCGTGGAAGACCTGCTGGTAGGCCCACAGCAGATAGAGCGCGGCGAAGATGACGCCCGTCGTGGCCGCGACCGCCCACCACCGATGCACGCCGAACGTGCCGATCAGGATCAGGTACTCGCTCACGAAGCCCGACAGTCCGGGCAGGCCGATCGAGCCCAACATGACGAGGGTGAACACCGCCGCGAGCACCGGGGCCGGACGCTGCAGTCCGGTGAGGTCGGCCACGTTCCTCGTGCCCCGACGGCGCTCGATGAATCCAATGAGCAAGAACAGTCCGGCGGTGATGATGCCGTGGTTGAACATGAGCAGAACGGCACCGTCGGTGGCGATGCGCGAACCCGACATCACGCCGAGCACGATGAAGCCGACCTGGGCGAGGGAGGAGTACGCCACCAGACGCTTCATGTCCTTGGACGCCGCCGCGAGCGCGGAGCCGTAGAGGATCCCGATGACCGCGAGAGTGAGGAAATACGGCTGGACCGCGTGCAGCGCCGCGGGCAGCAGGAGAACGCAGAACCGCAATAGTCCGTACGTGCCGAGCTTGGCGAGGATGGCCGACAGCACCATCGAACCCGCGATCGGGGCCTCGGCGTACGCGGGGGGCGACCACGTGTGCAGCGGCCAGATCGGGCTCTTCACCGCGAACGCGATCGCGAACGCCACGAAGATCCAGATGGTGGCCCCGTGGGTCAACGTCGTGTGCTGCAGCACGCTGTAACTGAACGTGAGCGCGCCGCCGTCGGCGTGCTGGTGCGCGAAACCCAGGTACAACAGACCGACGAGCAGGAACCCGGACCCGAGCAGGGTGTACACGAAGAACTTGATCGCCGCGCGGGCGCGCTCTGGTCCGCCCCAGCCCGCGATCATGAAGTAGCTCGGAATCAGCGTCAGCTCGAAGAACAGGAAGAACTCGAGCAGGTCGCGCGACACGAAGGCACCGATCGAGGCCGTCGTGAGCAGGAGCAGCCACGCCACGAACGCGGGCTCGTGGCGACGCTCGCGCGCGCCGAGCAGGGCGAGGAGCACGACAATCGCGCTGAGGGCCACCATGAACACCGAGATCCCGTCGACGCCCACGTCGTAAGCCAGGCCGAACGGCGCCGCGAGGACGACCCGATGCGTGAAGTCGAACGTCGACACCGACGCCGGGTGCCGGGTCACGAGCAGTGCGCCCGAATAGGCGAAGGTCACGACCAGCGCGAGGGCCAGCTCGACGACGAGCGTCACGACGCCCACCGCGTAGGCGGCGCCCTTGGTGCCCCGCGTCACCATCACCGCCACGATCCCGATCAGGGGCACGAGAAGCAAGGCGTTCAACCACCAGTAGGAGTGCATCGTTACCAGGACCTCGACAGCAAGAAGACGATCATGACGGCCAGCCCGGTCACGATGGCGAGCGCGTAGTGGCGCAGGAAGCCCGACTGGACTTTGCGCACGCCGTCGGCCGAGCGGCGCACGAGGACCGCGACTCCGGTGACCGCACCGTCGACGACGCGCGGCTCCACGACGTCGAGACCGAACGTGGCGAGGTGCTCGGCGGGCCGTCCGAGCACGGCGTCGTAGGCGTCATCCCAGCGCCAGACGTGCTCGAGGAAACTCGACTCGTATTTGGGCCACGGGTTCGTCGTGCGCCACAAGGTGAAGGCGACCGCGATGCCCAACACCGCCGCGATGACGTCCACCACCGCGAGCGCCCACTGCGCGGCGTTGCTCGCGTGGACGAGACCGGGGACCGCAGTGATGGCGCCGTTCAAAAATCCGGCGATCGAATCGTGGTGCACCCACGGCAGGTCGAGGATCCCGCCGAGCACCGACAGGGCAGCGAGCACCACGAGTGGCAGCACCATCAGCCACGGCGACTCATGCGGATCGTGACCGTTCGTCAGTTCGCGGAAACGCTCCTGGCCCCGGAACGTGAGCACGAACAGTCGGCTCATGTAGTACGCGGTGAGCACGGCGGTCAGAAGACCGAGCACCCACAGGGGCTTGGACGTGGCGTACACGTTGGTCAGGACGTCGGACTTGGACCAGAAGCCCGCGAACGGGGGGATCCCCGAAATGGCGAGCCACCCCACCGCGAACGTCGGGAAGGTCCACGGTAAAAACCGAGCCAGACCACCCATCTTGTGCAGGTCCTGTTCGCCGTTGAGCGAGTGGATGACCGAGCCGGAGCCGAGGAACAGCAGCGCCTTGAAGAAGGCGTGGCAGACCATGAGGAAGATCGCCGCGGCGTACGCGCCGGTGCCCACGGCGAGAACCATGTAGCCAATCTGGGAGACGGTGGAAAAGGCGAGCACCTTCTTGATGTCACGCTGCGAGGTGGCGATGGTGGCGGCCACGAAGGCGGTCACGCCGCCAATCACCGCGATGGTCCAGCGACCTGAGCTCGACAGGGCGAGGATCGGGCTCATCCGCACGAGCAGGTACACACCGGCGGTGACCATGGTGGCGGCGTGAATGAGCGCGGACACCGGGGTGGGACCCTCCATGGCGTCGGGCAGCCAGTTGAACAGCGGGATCTGCGCGCTCTTACCCGTCGCAGCGAGCAGCAGGGCGAGCACCGTGACGGTCGCGATCAGCGGGGTGAACAGACCGGTGTGCGAGAAGATGCTCAGGTACGTCAGCGTGTGCGTGGTCGTGAAGATCAGGAACATCGCGAGCAGCAGACCGACGTCACCGATCCGGTTGTAGAGGAACGCCTTCTTGCCCGCCGACGCCGCGGCGTCGCGGTCGAAGTAGTAGCTCACGAGCCAGTACGAGCAGACCCCCACACCCTCCCAGCCCACGAAGGTCACGAGCAGGTTGTTCGCCAGCACGAGGACGAGCATCGAGAACACGAACAGGTTCAGATAGATGAAGAACTTGCGGTAGTCGCGCTCGCCGTGCATGTACGCGATCGAATACAGGTGGATGAGCGCCGAGATGCCGGTGACGAACAGGCACATCGTGATCGACAGGGGGTCGATGAGCAAGGCGGCGTTCACGTGGAGGCTGCCGACGTCCAACCAGCTGAACAGGTTGACCGTGACCTCCCGGTCGGTGTCGCCGAGCAACAGGACGAAAGCCACCACCGTCGCCACGAAACTTCCGGCGACCGCCAGCGTGGCGACCCACCCACTGGCCGGCTCGCGCAACTGCGTGCCCGAGATCAACAGGACCAGGAATCCGAGCAGCGGCAGCAGGGGAATCAACAGTGCGACGTGGCCCATCTCAACCCTTCAATTCGGAGAGTTCGTCCACCGAGGTGGAGTTGCGTCGTCGGAACACCGCGACGACGATGCCGAGCCCGACGGTGACCTCGGCGGCCGCGACGACCAGCACAAAGAACACCGCGGCCTGTCCCCCGATGTCCTTGAGCGAGTAGGCGAAGGTGACGAACGTCAGGTTGACGGCGTTCAACATGAGTTCCACGCACATGAACATGATCAGCGCGCTGCGTCGCGTCAACAGACCGAAGGCGCCAACGCCGAACAGCAACGCCGCGACGACGAGAAACCAGGAGGTGGGAATGCTCACGCGAACTCGTCCTCGTTCGACGCCACGCGCTCCTTGCGCGCCAACAGGACCGCACCCACGACCGCGATGATGAGCAGCGCCGACGTGATCTCGAAGGCGTACAGGTACGTCGTGAAGACCGCCGTGCCCAACTCCTTGATGTTCGCCTGGCCGCCCTTGACGGGCACGCCGCCGGTGGCCGCGGCGGTGGCGCCGGTGATCCAGTGGGAGTGGGCCAGCAGGGCGATCAACCCGCCGACGGTGATGATCACGCCCACCGCCGCGAGCGGTCGCTGCCCGACGAGGGGCTCGACGGAGACGTCGTCACGTCGGTCGACACCGAGGAACATGATCACGAACAAGAACAGCACCACGATCGCGCCGGCGTACACGATGATCTCGACGGCGGCGAGAAAGTGCGCGTCCAACTCCACGAACGCCACCGCGATGCCGAAGAACGTCATGATGAGGCTGAGTGCGCTGTGGACGGGATTGCGCATCGCGATCACGCCGACGGCCCCGACCAGGATGAGCAGCGACGCGATCACGAAGACCGAGACGTCCACGATGGAGTAGGTGGTGGCGATCACGGGGTCTCCCGCTGATCGAGGTACTCCGTCACCCGCCGCGGCAGGTGCCGCTTCAGGTTCGCCATCTTGCCGCGCGCCCCACGCTGATCGAGGGGCACGTCGTCGGGCGTGAGGTGCTTGGGAAAGACGCTGCGGATCTGCTTGGAGCCGGTGGCCGCGTCGTCACGGTTGTCGGACTGGCCGCCCTCGGCCGCGCGCACACCGACCCCGAGGTCCCCGCTCCACTGGACCACACCCTCGTAGGCGGCGGAGCCCGACGGCGACGTGGCGCGCATCCAACCCGCGGTCATCTCGGCCTCACCCTCGCGCCAGTCCTCCCACGGCAGTCGTTGCGGCATGCCGTTGTCGTCCACGACGAGCTCGGCCTTGGTGTAGATGGCGTCGGCGCGGTTCGTGAAGGAGAACTCGAACATCTTGGACTCGGTGATCGCCTCGGTCGGACACGCCTCCACGCACAGATCGCAGTGGATGCAGCGCAGGTAGTTGATCTCGTAGACGTAGCCGTAGCGCTCGCCGGGGCTGACGGGGTGGTCCGGTGGGTTGTCGAGGCCGCGCACGTGGATGCAGTCGGCCGGACAGACGCCCGCGCACAGCTCGCACCCGATGCACTTCTCCATCCCGTCCTCGTAGCGGTTCAGGACGTGGCGACCGTGCTGGCGGGGCTGCTTCGGACGCTTGACCTTCGGGTAACTCGAGGTCACCGTCGGCCGCGTGAGGTGCTGGAAGGTGAGCTTGAAACCACCGAAGAAGTTGAGCGGACTGTCAGCCATTACGACTCCTCCGTCTCGGTGGGACGTCGGATCATCTCCGGGGTGACGGGACGCTGTCCAATCATCGGCAGGACGGCGTTCGGACCCTTCTCCCGGTCGGCCCCGATGAGAAAGGCGCGCGAGAGGGGCAGCGACGCGAGCAACACCACGGCGGCCATGGCGAAACCCCACGGACGCGAGATGAGAAAACCCGCCACGATGAGCATCCAGCCCAGACTCAACGGAATGAGTCGGGTCCACCCGAAGCGCATCAACTGGTCGTAGCGCATGCGCGGCAACGCGGCGCGGAACCAGATGTAGCAGAAGCAGAACACGATCGTCTTGGCGAGGAACCAGAGGATCGGAAAGAGCCACTGGAGGTGCGGGATGTTGGGCACCCATCCCGACGGTCCGCCGAAGAAGAGCGTCACCATGATCGCCGACATCGTGATCGTGTTCATGAACTCGGCCAGGTAGAAGATGCCGAAGCGGATCGACGAGTACTCCGTGTGGAAGCCGCCCACTAGCTCGCTCTCGGCCTCGACGACGTCAAAGGGCGGTCGGTTGAGTTCGGCGGTGATGGCGATGAGGAAGATGACGAAGGGAATGATCCCGAGGTGGATCACGTTCCAGTGCCAGAAGCCGCCGCCCTGGGCCACGACGATGTCGTGCGTCGACAGCGACCCGGTCGCGAGGACCACTGTCACGATGGTCATCCCGAGGGCCGCCTCGTAACTGATCATCTGCGCACTCGCGCGCACCGACGACAGCAGTGGGTACTTGGAACCGCTCGACCACCCGGCGAGCATGACCCCGTAGACCGAGATTCCCGACATGGCCAGCAGCAGGAGAATGCCGATCGGGGGATCGGCCACCTGGAGCAAGAACGTGTGACCCGCCACGGTCACGGTCCCGCCGATGGGCACGATCGAGAAGATCACGAGTGCCGGGATGAGGGTGAGGTAGGGCGCCAGCTTGAAGACGAACCGGTCGGCCTGCTCGGGGACCAGGTCCTCCTTCAGGATCAACTTGATGCCGTCCGCGACGGTCTGGAAGATGCCGAAGGGGCCCCAACGCTGCGGACCGATGCGACTCTGCATGTCCGAGATGAGCTTGCGCTCGAACCAGATCATCAGGGTCACCGCGCCCATGACGACCGCGAACGCCACGACGACCTTGATGACGACGATGAGCAGGACCGCCCAGTCGACGCCGTTCGCGTAGAGCGGATCGCCGGCGGCGAACAGGTGACTCATCGTGACTCCAGCCGGATCTCGGTGACGACCGCACCGGCGTCCACGACGAGCGTACCCACGTTGTTGGGGCCCGACGTGTTGAGCGGCATCTCGACGGTGCCCCGCAGAACGTGCGGATTCGCCGTCACCGAACTCTCGAAGTCCCCACGGGGTGTCACGACGCGCACCTGATCGCCCGTCGTGACACCGAGCCGATCGAGATCGTAGGGATTGGCGTGCACGGTAGCCGGCGCGATCAAGGCGCGCAGCGGCGGCGTCGCGCTCACGGCGGCGCCCGCGTCGTAGAGACGGCGCGTCGCCACGACGCGCAACGAGTACGCGTCGGCGAGGGCGATGGTGTCGACGTCGTGGGACACCACGTCCGCGGCGGTCGTCTGCGCCACGGTCGACGAGGACCGCGTCGTGTGCTCGGCGACGGAACCGGCGCGCGGCGCCAGACCGACGAGGTCCGCGCTGCGGATTCCCGGGAACGCAATGGGGTCCATGGGTCGGCGCGCAACAACGACGTCACTGCGTCCGACGACGACACCCTCGTTCGCGCCGTCGTGCAGGACCGAGACCGCGGGGTAGCCGGTGAGTGACTCGATGGCCGCCGACGTCGCCTCCACCGAGTCGAGTCCGAGGCTCTGTCCGAGCTCGTCGGCGAGCTCGGACGCGATTGCGACGTCGCTCCAGGCCGAACCGGGACCGACGATCTTGGGCACGACCGCACTCACGCGTCCTTCGATGTTCGTGACGGTCCCCAAACGCTCGTGACTGACCGTCGCGGGCAACACCACGTCGGCGAAGGCCAAGTCCGCGCCGCCGTGGCCGGTGACCGCGATGACCGCGGCGGTCGTCAGCGCGGCGCGCGCCAGCGACTGATCCACGACGTTGTCGAGGAGCCCCCCGAGCAGGATGACCGCGGACTGGGTCCCGTCCGCCAGAGCGCGCAGCTGGGCGATGGTGTCGCGACCCCGGGGGTGCGTCAGCGCACCGGACTCGCGCGCCTGGGCGGCGAGCGAGGATCTGCCCGGTCGAAGTCCCGGTGCGAGTCCCATGTCCAGCGCGCCGTTCACGTTGCCGCGGCGCAGCGTCGGCAAGAAGCGAGCCTTGGGAAAGCGGTCCGCGAACTGACGGATCGCCGACTCCACCACGTCGGCCGACTCGGCCGCGTTGGGGCGTCCCACCACGAAGACGACGCCGTCGCCGTCGTCACCGATCAGACGGCGGGCGTCGTCGAGTTCGTCCGCGGTGAATCCGGCCCCGTGGCGATGCGTCGACAGTGCGGTCAGGGCGCTGTCGTCGCCCGCAATCGCCCGCGCCACCAGATGCGCCTCACCCGGACGAGTGGCGAGCGAGAGTCGCGCGAGGGAACGCAGCGAGTTCGAGGACGTGGCGAGTTCCACGATCGACGTGCGACCCTTGACGGCGGCCTCGCGCAGTCGCAGGAACAGGACGGGGAGTTCCTCGCGCACGTCGCCGGTGAGCAGCACCACGGTGCACGCGCTGGCCGCGTCGTCAATGGTGGCGCGCGGGAGCGAGGCCACGAGCGCGCCGTCGAGTCCGTCGCCGTACTGCGCGTCGACGTTGTCGGTGCCCAGGACGTCGCGCAGCAACCGCTCCCACGCGAAGGCGCCCTCGTTGGTCAGTGCCGCACCCCCGATGGCGCCGACGCCGTCGGGGCTCGCCGCCGTGGCGTCGCGCAGAATGGTTGCGGCCCGCGCGAGGGCGACACCCCAGGTGGCGGGGCGCAGCACCCCCTCGTGGCGAACAAGCGGCTCGCGCACGCGGCTCGCCGGGTCGAGGGGCTCGTTGGCGGCCTCCTCGGCGTCGACGGCCTCGATGGCGAAGCGTCCCTTGTCGCAGAGCCAACCGTGGTTGACCGGATCCGAGTCGACGCCGAGCAGTCGCGTGAGTCGGTTCCCGGAGGACTGCACCGCAACCCGACACCCCACGGCGCACGTCGTGCAGGTGCTCTCCACCTGCTCGAGGTCCCAGGGCCGGGCGGTGAAGCGATACGGCTTTGCGGTGAGCGCCCCGACGGGACAGATCTGCACGGTGTTGCCGGAAAAGACGGAGTCGAACGGTTCGGTCGGGAAGGGCGCGACCTCGATCTGGTCACCGCGACCGGCGAAGTCAATGGCGGCGTCGCCGGCCACCTCACTCGCAAAGCGGGTGCAGCGGGCGCACTGAATGCACCGCTCACGATCGAGCAGGACGAGCTCGCCAATCTCGATCGGCTTGGCGAAGTGTCGCTTCTCCTCGATGAATCGCGTCTCACCCGACCCGTGGGCGAGCGTCTGGTCCTGCAGCGGACACTCCCCACCCTTGTCGCACACCGGACAGTCGAGGGGGTGATTCGCGAGAAGGAATTCGAGGACGCCGTCTTGCGCCTTTTTCACCTTGTCGGTCTCGGTGTTCACGACCATGTTCTCGCTCACGGTCAGATAACACGCGGGCTGCAGGGTCGCGCCGCGCGGTCCGTCGACCTCGACGAGGCACATGCGGCACACGCCGACGGGCTCCATGCGCGGGTGGTAACAAAAGCGAGGGATGAAGGTCCCGGCTCGCTCGGCCGCCGCGATGAGGAGTTCACCGGAACGCGCCGCAAACGCTCGTCCGTTGATCGTCACCGACACGGTGGTCGTCGTGTCGTTCTGCTCAGCCATGGGAACACCCGTCGTTGGTGACGTGCTCGAGGAACTCGTCGCGGAACATCGAGATCGCCGACGTGATCGACGACGGGATCGACGAGCCGAGCACGCAGATCGTGGTCTGCTGGGGCGGCCATCCGAGTCCCGGAGCGATGTTGTCGCAGAGGTCGAGCAGCAGGTCGAGGTCCTCCTTGCGACCACCACCGTGCTCGAGGCGGTACATGATCCGCTCCAGCCACCCCGACCCTTCGCGACACGGCGTGCACTGTCCGCACGACTCGCGTGAGAAGAAACGAGTGATCCGCCACGCCGCGCGCACGGCGCAGGTCGTCTCATCGAAGACGACGATCGAGCCCGAACCGAGCATCGAGGCGTGGTTGCCGACCTCATCTTGACCGAGTGGCAGGTCGAGCAACTCCGGTCCGAACCAGGGGGCCGACACGCCACCGGGGATGAACGCCTTGATCTGCTTGTTGTCGATGATGCCGTTGCCGAGTCGCGGATCGAAGATCAGATCCCGGAAGGTGTTCTTCACCATCTCGAGTTCGAACATGGCCGGATTGTTGACGCGACCGCTGAGGGCGAACAGCCGCGTCCCCGTGGAACGACCCTCGCCCAAGGCGGCGAACGCCGCGCCTCCGTGCTGGACAATCCAGGGGATGTTGCTCATCGTCTCGACGTTGTTCACGACGGTCGGCTGACCATAGAGACCAACGGCGGCGGGAAAGTACGGGGGCTTGATGCGCGGGAATCCGCGCTTGCCCTCGAGGGCCTCGATGAGGGCGGTCTCCTCACCGCAGATGTACGCACCCGCGCCCGGGTGCACGACGATGTCGAGCGAGAACCCGGAACCAAAGATGTTGGCGCCGAGGGCACCGTGCTCGTAGGCCTCGTTGAGCGCCTGCTGGACGCGCTCGAGACCGAGGGCGAACTCGCCGCGCAGGAAGATGAAGGCCTGCGACGACTGCAGGGCGTAGGCCGAGATCGTCACGCCCTCGATCAACTGGTGGGGATCGTGCTCGACGAGGTAGTGGTCCTTGAACGTCGCCGGCTCGGACTCGTCACCGTTGACCACGAGATACGACGTGGGGGCCTTGCGCAGCATCGACCACTTGCGACCCGCGGGGAAGCCCGCACCACCGCGGCCGAGCAGCGAGGCCGCGTCAACTTCGGCGCACACGGCCTCGGGCGTCATGGCGAGCGCCGTGCGCAGACCCACGTAGCCGCCCGTGGCGAGATAGCGCGACAGGGTGTGACCGTCAGCGAAGTCGGCGCGCGACGACACGATGCGCGGGGCGTCGAGGGTGGCCATCAGTGACTCTCCGCACTCGTGCGCTGGTCACGCGCCGCGCGCTCGGCGGTGCGCTCAGCGGCGACCTGCTCGGGGTCGAGGCGCGGTCCGCTGCTGCGTCGCACGCGAATGAGCGTGCCGTGGAGAGGAATCTCCTCGTCGCGGGTCCCCGCCCGAAGATCCGCCACCAGAGCGTCGAACGACTCGGGAGTCGTCGTGCGCACGAAGCGGTGATTCACCTGGACACAGGGAGCGATGTTGCAGTCGGCGAGACATTCGGTCTCTTCCAGGGTGAACAGGCCGTCGGGCGACGTGGCGCCCACCGCACAGCCCAGCGTGGAGGAAGCGTGGGCGAGCATCTCGTCGCCGCCGGCCAGCAAACAGGCGATGTTGGTGCACACCCCGACGACGTACCGACCGACTGGCTCGAGGTGGAACATGTCGTAGAAGGAGGCCGTGCCGCGAACCTCGGCGGGAGAGGTGCCGGTGAGCTCGGCGACTTCGGCCATTCCCTCCGCCGAGACGTATCCGTCCTGTTCCTGCACGAGGTGCAGCAGCGGCAGCATGGCCGAGCGGGGGTGCGGGTAGAGCGCGACGGTCTCTTCGGCGCGCGCGCGCAGGTCGGAGCGCAGGTGACTCATCGGTCCACCTCGCCCATCACGGGGTCCACCGTCGAGACGACCGTGATGGTGTCCGACATCAGTCCGCCGCGCATCAGCAGCGGGATGGCCTGCAGGTTCACGAAGCTCGGCGCCCGCACGTGGATCCGATACGGCTTCGGTCCACCGTCGCTCACGATGTAGCAGCCCAGCTCGCCGCGCGGCGACTCGATCGCGGAGTAGATCTCACCGGCGGGGACGTGGAAACCCTCCGTGAACAGTTTGAAGTGGTGAATGAGGGCTTCCATCGACTCGTCGATGCGCGCGCGCGGCGGTGGGGTGACCTTCGGGTCCTGGGTGCGGTAGTCGCCGGACGGCATCTGCTCGAGGCACTGTCGAACGATGCGGATGGATTCACGAATCTCGTTCAATCGAATGGCGAAGCGGTCGAAGTTGTCCCCGTAGGTGCCGACGATGACGTCAAACTCCACCTGGTCGTAGGCGAGATAGGGCATCGAGCGGCGCAGGTCCCACGGCACGCCCGTCGAGCGCAGAAGGGGTCCGGTGACGCCGAGCGCCAACGCCTCTTCGGCGGACAGCGGCGCCACGCCGACCATTCGTTCGCGGAAGATCGGCTGACCGGTGAGCAGTTCGTCGTATTCGTAGGTGCGCGCGTTGATCGTGTCGCAGATGACCTCGATGTCGTCCTCCCACCCGTCGGGGAGATCCGCCGCGACACCGCCGGGTCGCACGTAGTTGAGATTGAGCCGCAGTCCGGCGGTCTTCTCGAAGAACGCGAGGATCAGTTCGCGTTCGCGAAGGCCGTAGATCATCATCGACGAGCTGCCGAGGTCCATGCCGTTGGTCGCCATCCACACGAGATGGCTCGAGACGCGGTTGATCTCGCTCATCAACATGCGGATCCAGGTCGCGCGTTCCGGAACCTCGATCTCCAGGAGGCGTTCAACGGCCAGGGAGTAGCAGAGCTCGTTGTTGATGGGACTGAGGTAGTCCATCCGGGTGACGTTGGTGCCGCCCTGGACGTAACTCAGCTCCTCGCCGGTCTTCTCCATACCCGTGTGCAGGTAGCCAATCACCGGCTTCGATCGCAGGACGAACTCGCCGTCGAGCTCCAGCATCAGTCGCAGGACCCCGTGGGTACTCGGGTGCGACGGTCCCATGTTGATGATCATGGTTTCGTCGTCGCGGCGCTCGACGTCGATGTTGGTCGGATCGAGAGCGCGCCCGTCGACGCGCAGGACGGCGCCGAGTTCTCGACCGAGCTCGCTCGGTTCCGTCTCGACGCGACGGTGCAGTTCCTGGGCGCCCTCGGAGGTCTCGGCCGTCAACAAAGTCTCGCGGTCGATGGTGCGGTAGGTCTCGCTCATCGTGGTCCGGGCGCTTCCTTGAACTGCACCGGCACGCGGCCGACGCCGTAGTCCTTGCGCAGCGGGTGGCCCTCCCACTCCTCGGGCATCAGGATGCGCGTGAGATCGGGGTGGTTGGTAAACAGGATGCCGTACATGTCGAACGCCTCGCGCTCCATGGCCTCGGTCCCCGGGTAGACGTCGAACAACGACGCCACTTCGGGGTGATCGGCCGCGGCTTGCACGCGCACCCGCACCCGCAGTTTGCGCGACAGGCTGAGCAGATTCACGACGACCTCAAAGCGCTCGCTCTCGACGCCGTCGGGCGACTCGCGACCGGGTGGGTCAGGTAGTCAACGCCGCACAGGTCCACCACATCTTTTCGATCCCGTTGTCGTGGAACGCCTGGACCGTGGCGAGATACTGATCGCGAGTGGGAAAGCAGGCGAGGTCGGCGTGTCGGCCGTCAGCGACCACGAGTCCGGCGGAGCCGTCGGCGGCGGCTATTCATCACTTCGGCGTGCCCAGTCGGACACTCACCGGGACCTCGGGCGTCCACGGACTCGACGCACTCGACGCGGCCTCGGGCACACTGACGGCGCGACGACGCAGGATGTCTCCCGTGCGGATCTGCTCGTGCAACGTCAAGATGGCGTGCATCAGCGTTTCGGGGCTCCGGGGGCACCCGGGTGCGTACACGTCCACGGGCACGATCTGATCGACGCCCTGGACGATGGCGTAGTTGTTGAACATCCCCCCGCTGGACGCGCACACGCCCATGGAGATGACCCACTTGGGCTCCATCATCTGGTCGTAGACCTGACGCAACACCGGGGCCATCTTCTGGGAGACCCGACCCGCCACGATCATGAGGTCCGCCTGGCGCGGTGAGTTTCGAAAAACCTCCATGCCGTAGCGGGCGAGATCGAAGTCGGCCGCGCCGGCCGCCATCATCTCAATGGCGCAACACGCCAGACCAAATGACGCCGGCCACACCGAGGCTCGACGAGCCCACCGAACCAGATCCTCCAGTTGCCCGGTGAGGAAGTTGTGCTGGAGGTCCTCGAGCGCCATCGTCAGGCCGCTTTTCCGGGATCCGCAGTAATACGGGCGATGGTGGACGAACTGGTGCGCGACGGCATCGCCGTGTCCAGTCGCTTCCCGGGACCCCACGACAACACGCCTTCGCTGACGAGGAACAGCAACGCTCCAAAGACGACGACGGAGAACACCAGGACTTCCACGAGCCCGAACGCTCCCAACCCGTGGAAGACAACGGCGAAGGGGTACATGAAGACCACCTCAATGTCGAAGATGACGAAGATCATGGCCACCAGGTAGAACCGCACGGGGAAACGCTGCGGCGGTTCGAATCTCGGGGACAATCCCGCACTCGTAGGGCGCGAGTTTTGCGTCCCGACGGCCGCTTGTGGGGCGCCAGCACTGCCGACAGCACAAACGAACCCGACGCGAACAACGCCCCGAGAATGAGGAGTCCCAGCAGGGGGAGGTACT
>CAWHLQ010000016.1:0-18880 GCA_963830195.1 uncultured Actinomycetota bacterium
CTGTCTCACCACCGCTCAAACGCTCGATGAAGACAAAACGCTCGCTAGTCGTTTCTGAGAGCATCGCCGCCACCGACTCTGGAAGGACGTCTGAAGCCCGACTCATGGAGTCAGCGTTCTATATCTGCTGTTTCCCATTCACTGGGCTCTTTTAGATCTCGAGGAGCTCGAGTGCGGGATCAAGGACACGAAGATCATTTGGATCAGACGTCACGACACGCTGAGCCTCGCGCCTCGCACAGATCACGACGTGCGCGTCACAGATGTCGGCGGTGCTGCTCGCGGCGAGCAACCTTCCGACGTTGGATGCGTCAACCTGGTCGAGCGCGACGACGTTGGTCCTCGGCTGTCGGATCAATCGCGCAAGCCGGACTTGACGTTCGGGTCTGCGGATGGCTTGGGCAAGTGCCGTCGCTGGAATGGTGATTGTGGCGCCCGTTTCATCAGCGCGTGTGAGTAGTACTACGACGCGGCGATCTCCGCGATCCAGAGCGATCAGTCCGCCCGCATCGAACGTCAATCCTGAGGTCATGCCACCGACTGCCTGGATCGACTCGAAACGCCGAGGACTTCATCGGCCCAGGCCCGCTCTTCCGCGGAAACTTCCCCGCCTGACTCGATGAGTGCCTGCGAGAGCAGTGCGCCCCAACCGGCGACGTCATCGAGGGCGACACCGACGGCGTGTTGGACGAATCCCGAGACGCTCTTGGCTTTCCCACCGTTGACGAGGGACTGAATGCGGTCGAACTGGTCTTCTTCGATGGTGACAGTGATCTTCTTGGTTGCCATACCGGATACCATACTCGCCCCTTGTGACATTGAAACCCGCAACGTGCCTCCTGTCGCTGACGCGCGAGCACCCATTGAAGGGGGTTCGAACATAGACACCCCATCATGTTCGGAGCCGATCCTTCGGCACTCTTCTCCACGCGGAAAGTGCGTCCCAATGCGTACTTGTGGCTCGCATCACCCCAGGTCACAGGTCAAGCAGGGGTTCGAACAAAGTCCCATCACCTCCACCATTGCGCACTTTCATTTTGAACGCTCTGCCTCCATCGCGGAGCAGGACAAGCACGCACGCCGTGGGACAGCGACGCTGCCCCCTCGTGAGTCGACAGTCCTCTCACGGTCGAAGCGGAGCTCGGACAGTCGAGAATTCGAGATACTCCGCACGGACCAACCTCGGCGTCCTAGTGGTGATGGATAGGCGGGATCCGGTCGGAGGATCGACCCGTCCCAGAGACCAGTCTCGGGTCATCCTCGGTCCGTCCCGCATCTCGCAACGACTCAGCCCTCTCGTTTTGATGACGCATGAAGTCACGTTGGCGTGCTTGCATGTCGTGAATGACGATCGACCCTGCCCCCCGACTCCTTGTCGTTTCCGGCCTTCCGGGTGCCGGCAAGAGCACCATCGCGAACGCTCTCGCTCGCACATTGGTGCCTTGCGCGCACGTCGAGGCCGATCGTCTCCACGATTTCATCGTCAGTGGCGCAGAATCACCCGGCGCGCACGGTGCGAGCACGACCGCGGCACTCCAGTTGCGGCTGAGGCTTCACAACGCCGTGATCCTGGCCCGTTCCTTCAACGAGTCGGGAATCTCTGCAGTCATCGATGACATCGTTGCGGGGAATCGATATCTCGATCTTGTCGACGAGTTGGGAGGTGATCCGTTCCACTTCGTGATGCTCACTCCCCCGCTGGACGTCATGAAGCAACGATGGAGGCGGATGGGGAGCCCGTTTGCAGATTCATGGGATTGGATTGATGTAGAGATTCGCACTGCGACGCCCCGCGTGGGACTGTGGATCGACAACTCGGAACTCACCGTTGACGAAACGACGAACATCATTCTCGAGAGTCTCGACCGCGCCCTTGTCACATTGCCGTGAGGGCTGGGGCCGCGTCGCCTCGTGTGCTCTGCGATTGAGAGCGCACGGGAACCAGAACCGGTGCGACTTGCCGAGCCTCCGTCACCATCGACGTGCCGACGTGAACGTGTCACCGCACGAGCTACGGCCGCGGTGTCACGACCGACCGAGCGCCGTCCGGCATCTCCGAGAGGTCGACGACGGAGTCGGGCAGACGGTGTCGAGGCAGGAGTCGAAGAACAGCCCCCAGCACAACCACAACCAGCGCAATGAAAAAAGAGTCGGCGGGAATCATCGTCCACCCGCTGCCCGCGTATCGCACGCCGACTCCGTGCGGAACCCACCAGATCGGCGCCGCCCAGAACAACACGACGACAGCCGCCGTCCACCACTCACCGTGCGCCGGACGGTCTGACGCCAGGGCCAGCCACGCGATGAGCACCACGACCCAGACGAAGTGGTGGGACCACGACACGGGAGACGCGATCGATTCCGTCGCCGCCATGACGAGCAACCCCAGAAGTGGTGACGACTGTCGATACACGCGAACCGCAATCAACGTGCCACCGGTGGCCACGACGGCGATCATCGCGAAAGTCCACGGGGCTCCCACGCTGTGATGCATCATCCGATCGACAACACCCACCAGTCCCTGGTTGCCCACCCAGGGCAGCGAACCCGCGCCGCTCGGTCGCCAGACGAGATGTCGCCAATAGGTCCACGACGCCTGAGGCGTGACCGCCGCGCTCAGGAGACCCACCCCAACGAAGGTCCCGAGGGCGCGTAGCCCTCCTCCTCGTTGGCGCGTCAGAAGGAGATAGGGGATGAGGATGAGCGGTGTCAGTTTGATCGCCGCGGCGAGTCCGACGAGGTAACCCCGCCGATGCGGAGGCACCACGGTCATGTCGACGATCACAAGGAGGGACAGGATTACGTTGATCTGCCCGAGAATCAATGTCTCTCGAATCGGATCCAGCAGCGCCACGGGTGTGAGAAGCACCAACGACCACCACATCACTGTCCGCCTGCTGAATGATGGGCACGCTGCGCGAAGGCTGACCGCAATCACTCCCACCAGCGCGCCGAGGCTCAACAATGTGTATCCGACCTGGTCGAAGTGAAGGGGCAAGTGCGCAAAGGGAACGAAGAGCACGGCGGCGAACGGTGGGTACGTGAACGTCAAGTGCGTGGGTGGATAGATGACGTGGTTGAGATTCGACTGAAAGGCGTAGGTCCCGCCGAGCAAATAGGTCCCGAGGTCAATTAAGCGATGGACGAGGGCCAACGTCGTGGCCACCGCCACGCCAACACCGGACGCGACGACGGGCCACACCCAGCCGCGCTCGCGCGCCGTCGCCTCCATCCAGTCGGCCACCGGCGCCGATCGGGATCTCGAGGAAGCCTGGGCGACGAGCACGGGCCCGTCGGACGGTGCCATCTCGGTCATTGGGTACGACTGTACCAACGGGTGGTCGGTTGTCAGTGAGCCTCGACCCCCTTTCGACGTCACGCGCCTTTACGACTGTGTCGACCAACGACGAGCGTGACCGTGCTTGCTGGCACAGCGCACAGATTCCCGGCGCTGTGTGGCGATCACAGGAGCCATCGATGACCGACAACGCGACCGTTCGCTGCCGGTCGCGCTCACGTGGTTCACTCCCTCATCGTCACACCGGTGGATCGGGATCGTACTGAATGCCCCGTCGGACGTCACGGGCGCGCTCGCGACCCGCGAGTCGATCAACGAGGTGCAGGGCCATGTCGATGCCCGCCGACACCCCCGCCGCGGTGATGATGTCGCCGTCGTCGACGTAACGAACGTCGCTCACCACCGTGATGGTGGGATCGAGTGACGCCAATTTCTCCAGTGACGCCCAGTGGGTCGTCGCCGGTCGGCCGTGAAGGAGACCGGCGGCGGCGTAGACGAGCGACCCTGTGCAGACGCTTGTGAGGAGGGGAACGGCATCTCGTTGCGCGGACGTCCACGCGAGTTGGTCATCGTCGTGCAACTGCGCCCGAGTGCCGTGGCCGCCCGGGTAGAGAAGAACGGACAGGGGCGGCGCATCGGCGTAGGAGTACGACGCCCCGATGGACAGCCCCTTGGCGCACTGCACCGTGCCACCACTCTTCGAGATCGTCGTCACGTCATATCCGTCGTCAGGGTAGTTGCGCGTCCAGTACGACAGCACCTCCCAGGGACCCACGGCGTCAAGCTCCTCGACATCGTCAAAGAGGAGAATTCCCACCGTCGAACGGTCGGCCATCACGTCTCGTCCTCCCCCACTCGTCACCGTGTTTACGAATCACCCGACGGGCAGAAGAACGACCCGTCCGAAGGCCTGTCGGCTCTCAATGTACGCGTGGGCCTCTTCGGCGTCCGCCAGTGGATACGTTCGGTCAACCACCACCTTGATCTCCCCGTGAGCGACATCGTCCAGGAGTGTGCGAATCATGTCGTACGCGCGCGAACCCGACAACAGCTCCGCCCCGAGGAAGTAGCCCGTGAGTGACTGGTTGTTGCCTCGCATGGCGCCGATGTCGAGGACCGACGTCCCCTCCCGGCCCGCGTCGCCGAACGTCAGACACCGTCCCCGATACGCCAGCGCCTGCAGACTCCGCTGTAGGTTGCTACCCCCGACCGAGTCGACAATGACGTCGGCGCCCCGTCCGCCGGTCAACGTTCGCACATCGGTGACAAAGTCTCGTGTCGTATAGTTGATGCCGTCGTCGAGTCCGTAGGCACCCAGGCGCTCGAGGCGACTGTCACTGGACGCCGTCGCAATCACGCGGGCGCCCGCGCGCTTGGCGAGTTGAATCGCGCCGAGTCCGACGCCACTGGCACCCGCGTGCACCAAGACCGTCTCGTTGCTCGTCAATCGACCAAACTCGAAGAGACAGTCGTGGGCGGTGCCGTAGGCCGTGGGCACGCACGCCGCGTCGACGGTCGCGAGACCCTCCGGAATCTTCCACGTGAACAAGGGGTGCGCAACGCGTCGCTCCGCGTGCGAGCCGCTCATTCCCAGCGTCACGACGCGGTCGCCGGGTTCGTATCCCGACACGTCGGTTCCCACCTCGAGGACGGTCCCGGCGCATTGGTACCCCACGATGTGTGGCACGCTGGTCATCTCGCCGCCGAGGCGGTTGAGCGTGTCCCCTCCCTCGATACTCACGGCTTCCACGCGAATGAGGATCTCGCTGGCGGACATGACGGGTTCGTCAACCTCTTCGTATCGAAAGACGCTCGGTGCGCCCGTCTCGTAATACACCGCTGCCTTCATGTTGCCACCCTCGCTCGCCAGTGTTGACTGACTGAACAGTATCGAGCGGAACGACGCGCTCGCGCGGGGCCACCCTCGCGAGCGCGGGGAACGAACACTCCACCGCGATCCCGCGAGGTCGTGCAGAACGACCGCTCAGGCGATAAGTTCACCCTCATCTGACGCATCGAGAGGGGTCCTCATGGGGTTCATGGACAAAGTCAAAGAGGGAGCGGCCACGGCAACGGCGGCGGCGAAGGATGCCGCCGTGAAGGGTCAGGCCAAGGTTGATGACGCGCAGGCAAAGCACGCCGCCGACGGGGTCCT
The DNA here is from genome assembly GCA_963830195.1 of uncultured Actinomycetota bacterium. Taxonomy (GTDB): domain Bacteria; phylum Actinomycetota; class Acidimicrobiia; order Acidimicrobiales; family RAAP-2; genus RAAP-2. Next base: position 5,454 of record CAWHLQ010000016.1, read on the forward strand.
TCGTCAACTCGGCCTCGCCACGTTCCTCGCCGCGACCGGACGGGCCACTCCCTCCGCCGAGACGGACATCAACGGGTACATCGAGACACTCAAGGCGTACGAGGCTGAGCACGGTCCTTTGACCACTCCTTCGTAGGTCGTCCCTGCCCGTCGGTGTAGTCACCCGCCGAGGGTTCATCGTTGAATCCGTCGCAACACTGCCTAGGTGCACTACGGTCCAACTTCGGATCATCTATGTGACAACGAGGGAGTTCGGGTGAAATCGATCGCAAGAGACAAGAGTTCGTTGTATCGCAAGGCCGCCCAGGTTGCGACCATCAGTGCGTCACTGGTGCTCGTCGCGTCCGTCGGGGTCGGCGCGTCGACGATCACAAGTCGTGTTGCCGCGGCAGCGTCGACACATCGATTCCAAGGGTTGACCGTTGCACCCCGCGGCGCCCTCAACATTCACGCACTCGCGCGAACGACGGCCGCTCGTCCCCACCTCGTGCGGCCCCACGCGACGCAACCCGCCAAGACGTACATCGTCAACAGCACAGCCGACGACCCACTGGCGACATCGGGCAGCGTCAACTGTGTTGACACACAGGGAGGATCGCACTGTTCACTGCGCGCCGCAGTGCAAGCCGCCAACAACCTCAACCGACCCGTGGTCATCGAACTCGCCGCGACCACCTACGACATCACTGACAGTGCGCTCGGAAGCCTCCTGATTGAGAACACCGGAGGGACCTCCATCATCGGCAAGACGATGGCCGGCACCAAGATTCACGGCGAACTCAGTGTGGGGTGGTCCGTCTTCTCCGTCGGCGAGAACAGCGGTCGCGGATCCTCATTGCAACTAACCGATCTCACGGTGAACGGTGGCAACGCGAACGAAGGTGGTGGCATCTATCAGGACGGCGCGAACACCTCCGTCGTTCTCGACAGCGTGGCCGTCACCGACAACAACGCCAATTATGGCGGCGGCGTGTACTGCACGTCGGGAAACTTCTGGGCCACCAACTCGACCATCTCCTCGAACACCGTGGGATTTGGCACAGAGGCGGGCGACGGCGGCGGTATTGACGCGAGTTCGTCCAACATCGAGCTCGCCAACACCACCGTGAATTCGAATGTGGCGGGCGATACCTCCAATAACGGTGACGGAGGAGGCATTTACAACGAGTCGAGCCTGGTGGAGATATCGGGAGGTTCCGTCAGCGGCAATCGCGCCGGAACCTCGTCCGAGAGCGGCGACGGTGGTGGCATCTACAACGACTACGGCACCACCATCGCGACGCATACGCAAATCAGTCACGACGTCGTGTACGGGTCCGGGGGCGGCGACCTCGAGTACTGGTCGCACCTCGAGGCGTCAGACGTCACCTTTACCGGTGATCAAGCGTTCGGCGCGGACGCAAGCGGCGGTGCCCTGCAAGTGGACGAGACCGCCAACGTCGAGCTTGACGGCGTGACCATGACCCACGACACGACAACGGGAGTAGCCAACGGCGATGGTGGTGGCGCCATCAACGATTACGGATACGAGGATGGAGATTTGTTGACCGTCAACAACAGCACGATCTCGTCGGACACGACGTCGGCGGTTGTCCTCGACGGAGAGGAAGGTGGCCTCGCGGCCTCCTTCACCGGCACCACATTCCAAGGCGATTCATCGTCTCTGTCGTACAGCGCCGGCGCCATCGACGAACTGGATCTCGAATATGGGGGCGTGGCGGTCTCGCTCAACGGCGACACGTTCACGCACAACGTGTCGACGGGCGAGTACGGCTCTGGTGCGGTCGTTAACTACGCCGGTGAGTACTCCGGCAACAGCTTGGACGCAACGAACTGCACTTTCACGGACAACACCGGCGACGGCTACGAAGCCACCGGTGCCGTGTTGGGCGTGGCGTACGAGTACGCCGAGGCCACGGTCTCCCTCGTCAACTCAACCCTGTCGGGAAACCACGCACCTCACGGTGGTGAGGGGGAGCCGTCTCCGTCTGGGGAGATGACGACTACACGAGCGCACAGCTCTCCATGTCACACGACGTGGTGACGAGCAACGTCGTGGGCTCGAATTCGCCCGGCGACAACGGAACCGGTGGTGGCGTCGAAGTGGCGGAGTACACCGCGACGTCAATCTCCAACTCCACGATTGACAACAACGTGGCGCACGGGACCAGTACGGACGGTGGCGAGGGGGGCGGCATCAACGACACCACGGACTACGGATCCCACTATTCCTCGGACGTGATCAGTGGCAACAAGGTTGACGGCGACGGAGCTTCGGGCGGTGGACTGTACGTCGTCTCGGAGTACGGTTCGGCCACCGTGACGGCCTCGACGATCAGCGACAATGCCGCGCTCTGGGGCGCGGGCATTTACAGCGACGGAGACGGGCTCCGTGTTGCGCAGAGCACGATCAGCGGCAACATCGCCGGTACCAAAACCGTGGCCGGCAATGGCGCGGGACTGTACGCGTACAACACCGTCTTTCATCTGGTGAACTCCACGATCTCCGCCAACACGGCGCTGAGTGCCGGCGGCCAATCGGGTCACGGCGGTGGCCTCTACCTCGACGGCAACTCCGCCTCGTGGGAGTCATCGCCCACTCTGATCGAGTTCTCGACAATCGATCAGAACGCGGCCCTGCACGGGGCGGGCGTCTATCTCACGCAGTACGGCTACGGCGTTCTGCGTGACAGCATCCTCGCCGGCAACACGTCCGTGCTCAAGGGAAAGAAGGCGGCCGACTGTTACGCGGCGACGTTCGCAAACTCCCTCGAATCGGTTGGTTCCAACGTGCTCGCCAAGGCCAGTTGCGTGGGAGCACTCTCGTTCGGCGATGTTGTGACGAGCAACGCCCAGGTCCTGGCACTGGCCCAAAACGGTGGACCGACGGCAACGATGGCCCTCGCCACCAAGTCGCCCGCCGTGGGCGCCGTTCACGGCGATTGCGTGGCGACCGATCAGCGCGGCGTTGCGCGCAAGGTCGGCAAGTGCGACGCGGGTGCCTATCAGCTCGTGGTCAAGGGCAAGCCCGTGTGAGCACCTCTCGCCCTGACGTGCGTTCCGGTGGCACGTGGTCAGGGCGAGAGGTCGCCTCGACCACACACGGTTCGACGCAGACGTCGCCCCGTGTGAGAGAACGTCGTCAGGAACGCATCCAGAGTCGCCGTTCGTTGCCGAGTGGATCGTCCTCGAGCCTGCAGTCGACGTCGAGGATCATGGTCGGTCGCCGGTGGGAGTCATAGAGCGGCCACGCCCCCACCGATCCTCGAGCGGGATCACCGTGACGCGCGAACGCGGCCCAGGTGGCGTTCAGGTCGTCGGCCAACCCCGTCGGCGCGTCGACGCCGGTGAACTGGCTCGCACCGGGTTTGGTGAGGGTGTGAAAGACAAAGGGCAGTTCCAGCGCGTGACACGACCCCAGGAACCCCCGACCCGCGGGGGACTCCCACGTGAAGAGGTAGACGTAGGCGTCACCGCCCGCCGCCACCTGCGCGTCCGCGAGGGAGAGCGCGGGCACTCGAAACACCGAGTCCGTCATCGCCGCGGCCAAGATGGCGGCGGGAGGCGCGTCCGCCAGGCGCTCGCGGTACGTGGCGATCGCCTGGGGTGCTCGGTCGCCGAGCACGCGCTCGACTCCTGACAGGAGCCGATCGTCGTCGGTTTCCATGAACGCCCGATTCGCGACCGCGAAGAGTCGCCACTCGTCGCGATTGGTCCCGATGAGCAACGTCACGTCGCGAGCGGCTCCCGACGCGACTGCCTCCAGAGGGCGTCGTGGCAGCACGACGCCATCCACGACGGGCGACGAGACCAATCCTCCACCGCCGCCGGGCACGGAAATCTCCGCGTGCGCGCGAAGGAGATCGTCCACGGGCAGCGCCTGCAGCTGTGCCACCGTTGCGTTGGGCATCCCGAGTGCCTCACACAGTTTCGTGGTGTACCCCTCGGCGACCTCGCGCGAGTGAACGTGACTGGCGGCGCCGCTTTGAAGAATTGCGCGGTGAAACAATCCCTCCGCCGACGGGAGAGCGAGGAGCGTTCCGACGCTCATGGCGCCGGCCGACTCGCCGAAGATCGTCACGTTGTCCGGGTCACCACCGAATCGCGCGATGTTGGTCGCGACCCAGCGAAGGCCGGCGACGACGTCGAGGACCCCCACATTGCCCGACGACGCGAACTCGTCACCGCCCACAGCGCCCAGCGAGGTGAATCCGAGGACACCCAGTCGGTAGTTCACGCTCACCAGTACGACGTCGTGGTCAACGCAGAACCGCTCCCCGTCGTACCAGGGGCTCGATCCCGCACCGTTGACGAAGCCACCTCCGTGGATCCAGACCATGACGGGACGGTGCACGGTGTCGGCCGCGGGCGTCCACACATTCAGTGTGAGACAGTCAGCTTCACTCGTTGGTGGTGGCTCTCCGCCGTTGATCGCGACCTCCATCGCTCCGGGCAACTGGGGAGCGCGCGGTCCGAACGTCGTGGCGTCCGCCACGGCGGTCCACGCGGTGACCGGTGCGGGAGGTCGAAACCGCAAGGCGCCGACCGGCGCGGCGGCGAAGGCGATGCCGGCGTAGCGTTCACAACCGCCGAGGTCGACACCCTCGATCGGCCCGCACGTAGTCGTCACGATCGGTCCGGTCATGGTGCGACTCCCCCAACTCACTCGTGGCGCCGTGTCAGTACACGCACCGCGACGCCGACGCTACACGTCACGACGCGATGGCGCCGGACGTGGACTCAGTACAGTCCGACGATCTCGCCATTGTCGTCGAGGTCGATGCTCTCGGCCGCGGGGTGCGACCCGAGACCGGGCATCGTGGCGATCTCGCCGCAGAGGGCGTAGATGAAGCCCGCACCGGCGGACACGCGCACCTCTCTCACCGGGAGGCGCCAGCCGGTGGGTGCACCCTTCAAGGTGGGGTCCGATGACAGGGAGAGATGCGTCTTGGCCACACACACGGGGAGAGCGCCGAATCCCGCCTCCTCGAAGCGGTCGAGCTCCTTCGCGGCAGTGGCCGCAACGTCGACGCCGTCGGCTCCGTAGACCCGTTGTGCAATCACCGTGATCTTCTCGCGCAGTGGCATCGATGTCGGATACAGGGGCGCGAACGAGCTGGGCTCGTTCGCCGCTTCGGCGACGGCGCGCGCCAGGTCGATCGCGCCGCGCCCCCCGTCGGCGAAGTGGCGGGTGACCTCGCAACGCACGCCCGCGGACCGTGCGATCTCGCGAATCGCGTCGTATTCGGACTCGTGATCGTCGGGGAACGCGTTGATCGCCACAACCGGTGTCACGCCGTAGAGCGCCACGTTGTCGATCTGTTTGCGCAGGTTGGCCCCACCCACGGCGACCTCGTCCGGATTCTCGGTCAGCAACGCGGCCGGCAAGGGCCGTCCCGCGACAATCCGGTGCGCGCCCGAGTGCGCCTTCAGCGCACGCACCGTCGCGACCACGACGCCCACGTCCGGCGAGAGTCCGGACACGCGTGACTTGATGTTGAAGAATCGCTCCGCGCCCATATCGGCACCGAATCCCGCCTCCGTGATGAGGTACTCGTTGGTGTGACTGCCGATCAGATCGGCGATCACCGACGAGTTCCCGTGCGCGATGTTGCCGAAGGGTCCCGCGTGCACGAGCACGGGGGTGTTCTCCAAGGTCTGCACCAAATTGGGCTTGATGGCGTCTCGCATGATGACGGCCATCGCGCCCGCTGCTTTCAGTTGCTCCGCCGTGACGGGCTCGCCCCGGGACGTGAAGCCGACCACCACGCGTCCGAGTCGCGCGCGCAAGTCCGATAGCGACGTCGCCAACGCCAAAATCGCCATGACCTCCGACGCCGCCGTGATGTCAAAGCCGCTCTGGCGCGGCACGCCGTCCAGTCGCGAGCCCAGCCCTACAACGACGTGCCGCAGAGCACGGTCGTTGACATCGAGGCACCGGCGCCACGTAATGCTGTGCGGGTCGAGGTCCAGTTCATTGCCGTGAAACAGATGGTTGTCCACCATGGCGGCCAACTGATTGTGGGCCGCGGTGACCGCGTGCAAGTCTCCGGTGAGATGCAGATTGAGTGATTCGAACGGAACGGCCTGGCTGTACCCGCCCCCAGCCGCACCTCCCTTGATGCCGAAGGTGGGGCCCATCGACGCCTGGCGGATCGCCGCGGTCGCCCCGGCGCCGATGTGGTGGAAACCCTGCGCGAGCCCGATCGTGGTGGTTGTCTTTCCCTCACCGAGCGGCGTTGGTGTGATGGCCGTAACAACCACGTACTTCGCGCGAGGACGCTCAGCGAGCGCATCGATCGCCTCCAGTTTGATCTTGGCCACGTAACGGCCGTAGGGCTCGAGGAGATCCTCCGGAATCCCGATGTCACGAGCCACGTCGGTGATGGGTCGCATCGACGCCGCGCGTGCGATGGACAGGGCCGAGCCGATGGGTGTGTCGAGGGCCATCTGTGATCCTTTGTTGGGGGGCGCCGCGAGCGGCTCACTGTGATTCAATCACGTCCGCGGGAGCTCTCCTCACGTCGCGTCGACGGGTCCTGCTCGTCGAGAAACGCTCTCACGACGTCAAGGAATCGGACCGGTTCCTCCAGAAATGGCGTGTGGCTGGACTCTTCAAAGATCACCCAGCGTGCGTCGCGAATCTCGTCGGCGAAGGGCTGCACCGTCCGCGGTGTCGCCTCGTCGAAGCGGCCCGACAGCAGCAGCGTCGGGACGTCCACGCTGTCGAGTCGCTCACGCACCGACCACGTACGAAGGCTTCCGACACAGTGGAACTCAGTAGGCCCGTTCATCACGTGGTACACGGTGGGATCCGACGCGAGCAGATCGAAGGTCCGCTGCAGCTCGTCGGGCCACGGCGTGATCCGACACAGGTGGCGATCGTAAAAGACCCGCGTCGCCGCCTCGTACTGCGGGTGCGACGTGTCGCCCGACGTCTCGAAACGTTCGAGAGTCGCGCGAGTCTCCTCGGGTAGTCGTGCACGGAGCCGAGCCGTCTCGGCGATCCACAGTGGCATCGAGGCGGGCGAGTTCGACAGGATCAACGACTGCAGACCCGCGGGTTGTCGAACGGCGTGTTCCGCGGCGAGCATTCCTCCCCACGACTGACCGAGCAGGTGGTAGGAGTCCGCCACGTTCAGTCGTTGGAGGAGATTGTCGAGTTCGTCGAGGAAGAGTCCCACCGTGAAAAATTCGGCACCCCGACCCGCGCAGTGCGACGAGCGACCCGAACCCACCTGGTCGTAGTGGATGACGGCGCGCGACTCTCCCGCCAGGTCGCACAGTCGCAACAGATAGTCGTGACTCATGCCGGGACCACCGTGGACCACCACGAGCGGTGGTCGCGACGACGTGCGTGGTCCCGTGATGCGGTACCACGTCTCATGGTCGCCGAAGGCGACGGTGCCGGTCTCGGTCGGCGTGGGGAACATCCGTGGAGGGTAGCAACGCGAACGCGCCCGGCGTGAGCGATCGAGTCCGCGTCGTAGGATCGCGCCATGGCTGAACCCCTCGTCACGTACCGCGCTGGCGACGCCTTCCCCGGCGTCATCGGCAGAACCCTCGAGACGTCGTCGCCGGCGTGGCCCGCTCGGCCGAAACCCTCCGCCGACGCGCCCAACGTGGTCGTCATTGTTCTCGACGACGTGGGCTACGGTCAACTGTCCGCGTTCGGCGGACTGTGTGAGACACCGAACCTGGACCGACTCGCCGGCAACGGTCTGCGTTTCGCCAACTTTCACACCACCGCGCTGTGTTCTCCGACGAGAGCGTGTTTGCTCACCGGGCGCAACCATCACACCGTCGGACTCTCGGCCATCACGGAGATGTCGATGGGGTACCCCGCCCACAACGCGATGATGGGACTCGAGCACGGCATGCTGCCCGAAATCTTGGTGCGTGAGGGATACAACACGTTCTGTGTCGGCAAGTGGCACCTCACGCCGCCGCAGGAGACAACGCCCGCCGGGCCGTTCGACCGGTGGCCCCTCGGTCGAGGCTTTGAGCGCTACTACGGGTTCCTCGGGGGCGACACGGATCAGTACCACCCCGACCTCACGTACGACAACCACTCGGTGCGACCGGCGTCGACCCCGGCTGAGGGCTATCACTTGAACGCCGACCTGGCCGATCACGCGATTGATTTCATCAAGGACGCCCACGTCGCGGCGCCCGACAAGCCCTTTCTCCTGTGGTACGCCACGGGCGCGGGCCACGCGCCCCACCAGGTCGAACCCGCGTGGGCCGAGAAGTACCGCGGCCGCTTTGACGCGGGCTGGGACGAGTACCGCAAGGAGGTCTTCGCCAACCAGCTCGCTCTCGGGCTCATGCCCGCGGGCACGGAGCTGTCGGTGCGCGACCCCGACGTCGAGCCGTGGGAGTCGCTGAGCGACGACGCGAAACGGATGTACACCCGACAGATGGAGGTCTACGCCGGATTCCTCTCACAGACCGACTACCACATTGGGCGTGTTCTCGACTTCATTGCCGACATCGGCGAACTCGACAACACGATCGTCGTGTGCGTGTCGGACAATGGCGCCAGCGCCGAAGGTGGCGAGCACGGCACTCGCAACGAGGGGCTGTTCTTCAATCTGGCCCCCGAGCGACTCGAGGACAACCTCGACGTCATCGACATCTGGGGTAGCGAGGACACCTTTAACCACTATTCCTGGGGCTGGACGTGGGCTGGCGACACACCGTTTCGCCGTTGGAAGCGCGAGACCTACCGCGGCGGCGTCACGGATCCGTGCATCGTGTCGTGGCCCCGCGGCATCCACGCGCGCGGCGAAGTCCGCACGCAGTACCTGCACGCCGTCGACCTGCTTCCCACGCTGCTGGAACTCATCGGCATCGACCATCCGACGTCGCTACGGGGCGTGACGCAGTCACCACTGCAGGGCACGAGCTTCGCGTACGCACTCAACGATCCCGACGCGCCCGAGCGCCACCTCACGCAGTATTTCGAAATGTTCGGTCACCGCTCGATCTACCACGACGGATGGAAGGCGGTGTGTCCGTACCCCGGACCGAGCCTCGCCGAGGGCGCCGAGAAGGGCCATCCGTTCGGCACCGCCCTCTCCGAGGCGATTCTCGACGACCTCGAGGCAAACGACTGGGAGCTGTACCACCTCGCGGTCGATCCAGCCGAGTGCCACAACGTTGCCTCCGACTTCCCCGAGCAGCTGGCCGACCTGCGTGCCCGATGGTGGCACGAGGCCGAAACGTACGGTGCCTTGCCGATCGCCGCGAGTGGGATCACCCGGATGTTCGCTCGTCGACCCACCGTGGGTGCACCGCGCAAGGTCTACGAGTTCTACCCCGGTGGTTCGCCGATCTCGTTTGCCGCCGCGCCGCGGGTGAACAATCGACCGCACTCGGTGACCGCGTTCGCCACCATTGCGCCCGAAGGAGCCGAGGGAGTTCTCCTGTCGCACGGCAACCGCCACGGCGGCTACGCGCTGTACGTCGCGAACGATCGACTTCACTTCGTGCACAACTACCTGTCGCTCGCTCTGTTCACGGTGAGTGCGTCTTCACCTCTGCCGCGAGGAGAGGTCGAACTCCGCATGGAATTCGCACCAAGTGGCGATGCTCGATTCCTCGAGGGTCTCGGGACGCCCGCGGAGGTCCACTTGTTCTACAACGGCGAGGTCGTCGGGTCGGGTTCGCTCCCCTACAGCGTTCCGAGCACCTTCGCGACCACGGGACTCTCGTGCGGGTGGGCGTACTTCGACTCGGTCGACCCGCGAGCCTACGAGGCGCCATTTGCGTTCACCGGAGAGCTTCATCGTGTCGTGCTCGACGTCACGGGTGAACTCACCATCGATCCCCACGCGGAGATGGTCCGTCTCATGACCCAGCAGTAGAGCCTGATCGCGCGCTCGCGAGTCAGGCGTCGCGGCGATGCCCAGGCGTCAGGTCGTAGGTGACCCACGGCGTGCGCACGGCGACCTTGTCGTAGACCGACTGCGCCCGATGATTGTCCACGGCCGTTGTCCAACGGACCACCGCCCACTGTCGCGACACGGCAAGTTCCTCGATCGTGCGAAAGATCGCGTCGACCGCTCCTGACCCGCGCGCGTCGACGTCCACGTACAGGTCGTCGAGGTACCCGCAACGGACACCTCGCAGGGGGCGAACCCACTCGCGTAGGTGCGCCAAAGCGCGAGGGCCGCCGATCTCGTGTCCGCGGTCGTCGGTCGCAACTGCAACCAGTGCCTCGACGGAGTGATCGTCATGAATCCACCGCCAGATCTCTCGTTGGTGGTCGTCGGACGTCTCCCACTGATAGAACGCGCAGTAGCCACGGAACAGGTGGGTCCAGGCGTCGAACTCGTTCTCACGCACGTGCCGGACCGCCCACTTACGTTCCACGACGCGCTCCGACAGGAACTCTCAACACGAGGTCGACGTTACTGGCGCTCCGGTGCGCGAGAGTGAGCATTCGGAGTGAACGCGCGGGTTCGAGCTGCACCACGTCACGAGTCACGTCGTCTGGCTCGTCGTCAAGCGCCGTCAGCGACCCGTGCTCTACGCCGTGACCTTCACGGTGACGGCCGCTGAGGTTGACGCCGCGGAGATCCCCTGACCGGTGAATGTCGCTGCAACGTGATGAGTTCCCACTGGGAGTTTGGTGGCACTCATCGAGCAAACTCCCCGGAACTGGTGCGTCCTGGAACCCGCGACGGCCGCCAAGGAGCTGACGCACAGAGTCGTCGCGCCGCTCACGACCCGAACCGATCCACCCAGTTTGGTGACGCCCCTCGGCGGCGTCACCGTCACCGTGTACTTTTCGGCGGTCTCGTGTCCTTTGCGGACGGTCTTCACGACAGCCCTGAGCGACGTCGTCGTCGATTCAACGAAGACCGATCCAATATCGCAGAGCGCTCCCACGGGAATGTTGGTCGCGCGCTGGTCGGCGGTCGGACAGGAGTTGCCTCCTCCGCCAAGAGCGGGCGACGTCGACAGCGGCGCGACCGTCTCCGTGGGTCCGCCGTTGTAGGCGAGAGGCCCCAGCACGGCGTTGCGATTCGAGATGTCACCGATGCCATCCAAGCCACACGTTTGGTCGGAACTGAGGTTGTACCCGCCGGACGTCAAGGATCCTTCACACTGAGCCCCGGAGTTGTTCGCCCAGATGGAGTCTGAAGTCAACACCGTCGCTTCATAGGTGAGGATCCCTCCACCGGCAATCGCACTGGAGTTCGCGGCGATCGTTGAACTTTCGACGCTGAGTGTCGACTTGTCGACATAAATTCCTCCCCCGTCGTTCGCGGAGTTGTCGACGATGGTGTCATCGGACAACGATCCCGTTGACGGTGCGGCGACATGCACGTCCGCCACGGCGCCGCCATCGCTCAGCGGACTGCGATTGTCCGCAAAGGTGGAGTCCACGACCGTGAAGTACCCACCGTCGATCGCCTCGATGGCTCCACCAAACGACGACGTCGCGAGGTTGGCGTCGAAGGTGCTGTTCGCCACGGTGAGAGTGCTGCCGGTGTCGTCCGTAATGCCGCCGCCGTCGGTCGCGAGATTGCCCGCGACGGTGCTCGCCAACAGATCGACGGACCCATCGAGCGCTTCATAGATCGCCCCTCCGGATCCTGGGGACGAATCTCCCTGCAGGGTGCTGTTCTCGACGGTCAGTTGGCAGGAGTTCGTGCAGTAGATGCCACCTCCCGAACCCGACGTCGAATTGAACTCGAACCGAGGATTTGCACGTCATCCAACGATGCACTACCGGAGACGTACAGAGATCCGCCACCCTCGTAGGGCTGATCACCCAAGGTTTCGTCATGCTTGAACGAGACATTGGTCATGGTCAATTGGTGGTTGACATTGACATAGACCGCGCCGCCGTCGATCCACGAGGAGGTGTTGGAAAACGTCGACTGCGTGACCGTCACGTCTCCCTCGTCAAAGATCGTGCCGCCCTCCCCGAGCGAACTGTCGGCGCTAAAGGTGTCGTCTGTGAGATTGTCGGCCGAAGTCTCATACAGTGCTCCGCCGTTGAGGACCGACGTGTCCCCAACGAAGCGGGTGCCAACCACGGACAGACTTCCCTCAGAGTAATAGCGCCCCCGTTGTAATCGATGGTGTGATTGTCGGTGAATGAGTCTTGCGTGACGATCGCCCCCGAGTCGGTGTAGATCGCTCCCCCGTCGCCGCCCGACGAGTTGTCCGAGAAGATCGAGTGCCAGATGTTCACGGGTCCGCTGGCTTGTATTGCTCCTCCGACGTCGTCTTCGCTAGTGGCGGTGACCGAATTCATGGTGAAGACGTCGTTCGACAGCGTCATTGCCGCGTTGGACAGATCTTCGATCGCTCCTCCGCCGTCAACGGCGGAGTGAGCTAAGGTAGTGGAAGAGACGGATAGGGACGCGCCCGTACTGACTGCTATTGCGCCTCCGTCCTGAGTCGCGTCGTTTTCCGTAAACAAGCTATTAGAGATCGTGAGATCGCTGCCGGACTCATCAGAAATTGCCGCTCCAGTTAATGTAGAGCCCCCTACGAAGGACACACCGTTCACTTCAACATTCAATCCAGAGTTATCCAAGATCAAGAGTCCGGCGCCAAACGAATGTGCCGCTCCATTGATCTCCGTTGTTGTCGTGCCCATTCCTTGAAGGAGCAAGCTCCCCGGACGCGACAACGTCGGCGAGACAGGGTCGACGAGTGGGTCCAACTTGTAGTCGCCGGCGGGCAACACGATCTCATCGCTCAGTCCGGCAACTTCAAAATCCCGATTGACCGCGAGGGCCGCACGAAACGAACACAGGGTGGCGTTGCTGGCGTCCTCGCACGTGTGCGCCGGTGACGAGGGCGCCAACGTGCCGTCCGTCGTGGTCGTGACGCGATAGATGGTGGAGGGAGTGACGGTGAGTCGGGGCGAGATTCGCCGCGAGTGACGTCGAGGAGGCCAGCGACCTCCCGATGGAGGCACCCGCGCCGATCGGCGTTCCCATCACCGCGAGTGCGAGAGAGGAGACGGCAGCGAGGCGCACGCCCGATCGATTGAGAAGTCTCACAATCGCTCCTTCGCGCTGACAAACGCGATTCGTACAGTACACAGGCTGATCGGCGCAACTTATTCGGGCCAGATCGCGGGGTCCGAGGCCCGCCGTCACAACGGTCTGGCCGAACCGTCTCGCGAGAGAAACTCGACCGGGTAAGGTCGCTATCTGTCGAAGGAGGACCCGTGATCGAGACGGTCATTGACCAATGGCACGCGCACCTGCGTGGAGAGTTGCCCAATGGGCTGGACGTCCTGTTGGACGATGACGTCGTGTTGGACTCCCCGATCTGTGGCAACACCCCCCAGGTGGGCAAGGCGGTCACGACCCAGTATCTGACGGCGGCGGGACAGACGTTCCCCGGCGACGAAAAGGACGAGTCGTCCCCGTCACAGCAATCAATGAACCAGA
>CAWHLQ010000017.1:0-113353 GCA_963830195.1 uncultured Actinomycetota bacterium
ACCTGACGACCGAACAGCGGCAGTTTCGTGACACGATGCGGACGTTCGTCGACGAGCGGATCGCGCCACACGCCGCTGAATACGACCGCACCCAGGAGTATCCCTGGGAGAGTTTCAAGGCCTGCCGTGAGTTGGAGTTGCCGTCATTGGGCATCCCGGAGGCGTACGGCGGAGCGGGTGCGGACATGGTGACCCAGGCGATCATGGCCGAGGAGCTGGCGCGCGGTTGTGCCTCGACATCGGTGACGATCCTGATCTCCAAGTTGGGAATGCTGCCCGTCATGAACTTCGGTTCCGAGGAGCTGAAGAAGGCCTACCTGCCTCGCATCGCGAGCGGAGAGATTCAGGGTAGTTACTGCCTGTCCGAAGCGGACGCGGGATCGGACGTGGCGTCCATGCGCTGTCGCGCAACTCGCGACGGTGACGATTACATCCTGAACGGCTCGAAGTACTGGATTACCAACGCCGGGATCTCCGACACCTACACGGTGTTTGCAACCGTTGACCCCGAGAAGCGGGCGAAGGGTGTGACGGCCTTCCTCGTTGAGCGAGAGTGGGGCGTCGAGATCGCGAAGCTCGAAGACAAGATGGGCCTGCGCGCATCACCGACGGGCGAGGTGGTTCTGAACGACGTGCGAGTGCCCGCATCGCATCGGATCGGCGAGGAGGGCGAGGGCTTCAAGATCGCCATGCACACCCTCGATCGCTCGCGCCCGACGATTGGTGCTCAGGCGGTTGGGATCGCGCAAGCCGCGATCGACTACGCCGCGTCATACATGAAGGAGCGCAAAGCGTTCGGTGCGCCCATCGCCAATCTCCAGGGCCTTCGCTTCATGATCGCCGACATGGCCATTCGCACCGAGGCGGCCCGGGCGCTCGTCTATCGCGCGTGCGCACAGATCGATGACGGTGACCCCGACGGCACCTTGACCTACGTCGGAGCCGCGGCCAAGTCCTTCGCGAGTGACACCGCCATGAGTGTGGCGACCGACGCCGTGCAACTCCTCGGTGGTTACGGATTCACGAAGGATTTCCCGGTCGAGCGGTACATGCGCGACGCCAAGATCACGCAGATTTACGAGGGGACTAATCAAGTGCAGAGAGTGGTTGTCTCAAAGCACCTGCTCAAGTAAAACCTCAGCGAGACGGGACTGTTCGCGTGACGTTCAGAGTCGACGACGGGCGTCTCGCTCGTGATGACGAACTCTGGCGATCTCGCAGGTTCGTCACTCACGAGAGCTGTCGGGACGAAGCGACCGTGTGCCGGCGAATTCCGAGGAGCCACAGGCGTCGTGCGCGGTGCGGCTGTCGGAATCGAACGGACCACCGCCGCACGGGACGGAACGTCAAGTGGACGACTCGTTGCGCCCTCGGCTAACGCGAGAAGCGAGAACGACACAGTCTCTTAATCCGATCTCGGTTGCGTGGGGTGAGCCCAGTGTTGAGGTTGCGAGACAGACACCAAGTCAGTCGAACGCCATGGAAAAGTCGGACGTTTTTCTCAAACCCCGGGTTGATGGGGAATCAATGTAGTGTCCGTGTCGTGGGGGAGGGCCCGTTGCCAGAGACGACCACATCCGTGGAGGCGTCGCCGGGCACGACCGACCGACCGTCGTCGCACGGTGGCGGTGACGTGGGAGCCACACCGGTTCATTCTCGCCACGCGGCTCGCCGGTGGGCCGTCGTCGGAGTTGCGGTGGTTCTAGCGGCGGGCCTTGGCGTTGCGATCGCGACGCACGCTCAGGGCTCAACGCAGTCGTGGGTTCCCCAGGTCGATCCGACGAGCGCGACCGCCGTGCCGACGGCGATCTCGTGTTCAAGCGGGGCGCAGTGCGTGATCGCCACCAGCGACGGCTCGTATCTCGATACCCCCAATCACGGAACCTCGTGGAGCGTCGCACCGACGCAGGGATCGACCGGCCCCACCATCACCGGGGCCGTCACGTGCACCGTCTCGTTCTGTCTCGCGCTGAGCTCAGCCGGAGTCGTCTCGACACTGACGACCAGTGACGGTTCCGTCTCGGGTGTGTCGAGCGGACCGCTCCTCTCGTCGTCGTCACCGTTGAGCTTCACGGGAGTGAGTTGCACCGCGTCGGGTTCCTTCTGTCTCGCACTGGCAAACTCGGGTGAAGGCAGTGGCGGCGTTGCGACGTACGCCGAGCAGACGTGGTCACGTGTCCAGCGTCAGGGAACCAGTGCGACGGGGTGGGAGCCACAGCCGACGTGGCAGCACGTCACGTTTCACGGTGGCCCCCTGAACCCGCAATGCGTCGCGAACGGGGTGTGTGAAGCAGCCTCAATGTACGGGGTCTGGCGAACGACCGATGGCGGTCGAACGTGGGTCGAACAGAAGAGCCTCAACGTCGACTCGCCATCGCCGCTCTCGTGCCCAACTGTTGATGATTGCGTCCTCAGTGACTTTGACGACACCGGCACTCCCCAGCTGCTGATCACGAAAGACGGCGGCGAGAAGTGGACGACGGTCGCCGTGCCCGACGCGACTCTTGGTGGCGTTGTGGCCTGTCCGACAGTGCGTCGCTGCTACGTCTCGTCGGGAGGCGACATCTATACGTCCACGACCTTCGGCACAACCTGGAGTCACATGACCGCGCCGAGCGGAGCCACCATTCGCGACATCGCGTGCGCGACGAACTCGCGGTGCTGGGCTGTTGGATACGACAACGTGCATCGTGCGCAGCGAGGACTCATCTGGTCACTGTCGTAACGCGGTCGATCTCACGAGGCTGTCGACCGTGGGGTGCGCACGTTCTCACAGAGATCTTTTGCACTCGTCTCGCGTGACGGAGTGGAGTTAGCGCGCCGCGAGAATCAGTTGGGTGCAGCGAAACAGCGCCATGACCCGGTTCGTGGCGTCGTTGGTCACGACCGCATCCCACACGTGCGTTTGTCGTCCGAGGTGAACGGGGGTGCAGCGGCACGTCACGCGCTCGCCGACCCGAGCGGACGAGAGAAAATTCGACTTCAACTCGACAGTCGTGAAGGATGATCCGGCGGGCGTATTGAGTCCACAGCCAATCGCGGCGCACGTGTCCGCGAGCGCGATCACGGCGGGAGCAAAGAGGAATCCCGTGCCGGCGATGAGATTGGCTGTGACGTCGATGTGGCCAAGGACGAGATCGGGTGCCGAGTGATCAAACACGCACCCCAGTTGGCCCGGCACGAGGGGCCCAAAAAATGCGGTGGACTCCCGAGCGCGTTCGGTGGCGTCAGTGTCCGACACGAAGGGGTCCCTCCATTCCCCGTGACGCTCGCTCCGTCACCCGCAGTGGCAAGTGGCGGGGTCCACGAACCTGTCCAGGCGCCCACGTCACGGCCGCGGGATCGGAAAGCTCGAATCGCGGGAAGCGCGAGATGAACTCTTCGAGTGCGACACGCAGCTCGAGTCGGGCCAGGTTGCTCCCGGCGCATCGATGGATGCCGAGCCCGAAGGCCACGTGGCGGTTCTCTCGGCGGTCGATAATGAACTGGTCAGCGTTCTCGAAGGCCAACGGGTCGCGATTGGCGGCGGGAAAACCTAGCAGGATCCAGTCATCCTTCTTCATGGGACAACCGTGAAAATCGAAGTCGTCGATGACGAGTCGCGCCATCGTGACCGGCGCGTAGAAGCGGAGAAACTCCTCCACCGCAAGTGGCATGACGTCGGGGTCGACGACGAGTCGATGGAGATCGTCGGGGTGGGTGGCGAGATGCCACAGCGACGAACCAATCGCGGACCACGTCGTGTCGATTCCCGCGATCAGGATGAGGATCATTGTGCCGATGATGTGCCGATTCGACAACTTTTCACCACCGATCTCCGCATCGATCAGGAACGTCGTCACGTCGTCACGCGGCGACAACCGGTGGTCTTCCAGCTGACGCTCAAAGTACTGGCGAACTGGCTGCATGCGCTCGATACGTTCCTCGCGTGGCAGGTCGGCGCTCTTGAGCACGACGTTGACGAATTCACGAAACGTGTCCTCGTCGGACTCGGGAAATCCCAGCATGCGCGAGATCACGGCCGGAGGAATGTGCTGGGCGTAGTCCTGACCCCCATCAATGTCGTCCCGGTCACCCATCTGATCGAGAAGGGTGGCGCACAACGCCCGAATGCGGGGTTCAAGTGCCGCGATCGGTCGTGGAGCGAACGCGGGGAGAATTAACCGGCGCGCGATCTGGTGAAACGGTGGGTCCGACGAGATAGGTGGGGCGAAGCCAATGGGAGCGGGCGGTGCCCCCTCGCCCGGTCGACCGTTCCCGATGAGCACCGATCGAGAGGTGAAGTGTTCCGTGTCGTGGGCAATCTCGGACACGAACGCGTGCGTGCTCGGAAACCAACCACCGTCGTAGCGATTGGTGTGCGCCACGGGGCACCGTTGTCGGAGGTCATCCCAGATGGGATAGGGATCGTCCACCCATCGTTCATCCGTGTGATCCCAGTCGCTGGCGAAGTCGCTCACTGGCACCTTGACGTTGGCGTCCATCGTGTCCCCCCACCGGTGAGGCGTCCACCGTTCCAAGTGAACGTTAGCGGGACCGGCCGCACGCCCTCGCCGCACGGTCGCGACGACACGTCGCGCGTGAGCGGCGTTCATCCGCTTCGAACGCGAGACGAACCACCGTTCGTGGTAATGAAAGGGTATGGAAACTCGACGCGTGGGATCACTCACCGTGTCCGTGGTCGGACTCGGGACGAACAACTTTGGCTTCGGCATGGCGGCCGATGCGGTGGCGCCAGTGGTGCACGCGGCGCTTGAGGCCGGGATCACGCTGTTCGACACCGCGGATTCGTACCTGGACAGCGAGGAGAGGCTGGGGCAGGCGCTCGGCGGGCGTCGCGACGAGGTGATTGTCGCCACGAAGTTCGGGAGCCCGCTGGGCGAAGCCCGACCCGGTGGTGCGGCTCCGGCGTACGTTCGATCTGCCGTGGAGCGCAGCCTGCAAAAACTGGGCACCGATCGCATTGACTTGTATCAGTTGCACCGACCCGACCCTCTCACGCCCATCGCTGACACTCTGGGAGCGCTCAGTGAATTGGTGAGCGAGGGCAAGGTGCGAGAAATTGGGTGCTCAAATTTCTCCGTCGCGCAACTTCGCGACGCCGAGTCGGCCGCGTCGTCGGGGTCCGTGCATTTTGTCAGCGTGCAGAATCAACTCAATCTCCTTCACCGCGACGATCTTGCTGACGTGATTCCCGAGTGCCGTCGGCTCAACGCGGGATACCTGCCGTACTTTCCCCTGGCGAGCGGTCTCTTGACGGGGAAGTACCGACGCGACGAACCCCCCGCTCCCGGCACTCGACTGGAACGATGGGGCGAGCGCGCGAGCGGCGCGCTCACTGATCAGAACTTTGATGTTCTCGATCGTCTGTCCGCGTGGTCAGTGGACCACGGCCGAAGCGTGCTCGACCTCGCGTTCGCGTGGTTGATCGCGATTGACGTCGTCTCGTCGGTCATCGCGGGAGCGACCTCTCCGGAACAGGTTCGCGCCAACGTTCTAGCCGGCGAGTGGCGACTGACCGACGACGACGTGCGCGACGTAAACGCCCTGCTCACGGAGTCGGCGTAGCCACCACGGCGACCGGACAGCTGCGCGCGGCGACGTTGACGCCGCAGCGCTGTCGCGTCATCGCCGTTGCGTGTGTCGAAGGACGCTACGACGTGTCATGACGTGACTCGTCGATCGTGGGACGACAACCGGTCAGAGTCGCCATCGACGACAACCCGCCACTCTCTCGCCACGGGGTCGAAACTACAGTGGTGAACGATGAAAGTTGGCGCGAAGGTCCTGGTCGCCGCGGGCGTGGCTCTCTCCCTCGTGCTCCCGGTCACGTTGTCGGGCGCGTCCGTGTCATCGGCCACCGCGTTGCAGGTCAGGCAGATGGTTGTGTCGTCGACCAAGACGACCCGCCTGTCGCCGTTGATGAAGGCGAGGCTCGTCGCGTCCGCCAACGACTTCTCGTGGTCGAACTACCCCAAGCTGTCGAGCGTGTCAGGGTCGACCTGCGACACCGCAACAGCTTGCGTCTACGGTGACGCGCAATCGAAGCGGTCCCTTGTTCTGTTTGGCGACTCCCACGCCCTCATGTGGCTGCCCGCCGTGGTGCCCTTCGCCGTGGCGCACAAGCTGAAGGTCGTCGTTCTCTGGCAGGGGGCGTGCCCGCCGGGAACTCTCAGCGTCTACTACCCCAGTTTCGCGTATCCCGATCTCTGCAACATCTGGCGATCCCAAATGATTGCCGTCATCAAGACCATTGACCCGGTGGCCGTGCTGCTCGCGGCTCGCACCTCGGACGTGAAGTCCAGTCGGACGCAGTACTTCACCAACGCGCAGTGGGAGGCGGGACTCGTGACGACGGTTGGCGAGTTGGCGTCCAGCTCGACCAAGGTTGCGATCATCGAAGATACGGTGACATTCAACGAGTCGGTGCCGGCGTGTCTGGCCCTGCACGTCTCAGCCGTCCAGGACTGCGCCGTGACGGATCCCAACGTCAAGCACCCGGGTCTCCAACGCGGCGAAGAGGCGGCGGCCACGAAGTCCAAGGCACTGTTCATCGCCACCAAGAGTTGGTTCTGCACCACCGTCTGTCCCGCTGTGATCGCGGACTACGTCCCGTTCGTTGACACGAATCACGTCTCGTTCGCGTACGCACGATTCCTGTCGGGCGTCATGGGTGACGACCTCGCACGACTCGTGTAGCTCTCTCAGCACAACGTCGAGGCGTCGCACTCCGGCCGGGATCGCGTGATCGACGGGGTCAAACACGGTGCGTTCGCGGTGTCGCTGACGACGGGTGGTGCCCTGGTCAAGGATCGACCACAATGGGGGGCGTGACTTCTACGCCAAGGACGTGTCAACCGTGACCAGATTCTCCGACGCCACCTACATCGAGGAGGATTGGGACCTCGTTCGCTTCCGTGCCAGCGACGCCGACGCAGTGGTGTCGGCGGAACTGGCTCGATTCCTGAGCCTCGACGATCGCGGACGAGATGAGTATCGACGCAGCGTCACCGACGATGACCGCAGTGTTCTGTCCTTGTTCTCAGTCCGCCGCTCACTCAGCGCGCTGCGGACCAACTCGCTCGCGGCCGCGTTGGAGGCTGTCGACGCGAGATTGGTGTTCAACGGTTCGCAGCCGAGTGGACCGAGCTCGGAGATGAAGTTCGCGCTGTACGCGGTGCGCACGCTCGGCACCGATCCCGCAACGCTCGAAGAGCGCTTTCGGACGCTCGCGACGCCTCGCGCCGCGCACGAGTTCGAAACCGCCGTTGAAGCCTTGGAACGTGCCACCTCGGTTCGCCAGACGGGTTTCCTGGAAACGAAGACATCCAACGGACTGGGTGTGCTCATGCTCCCGACCGTCGAAGTTGCTCAAGAATACGGCTGGTGGGGACGCGCACCGGTCCTTCACTCGAACGACACCGAGTTTGATCCCACCGAGAACCTTCCCGCGATCGCGGTTCAGTTGGCCGAAGCCTTCGAGCGGTCCGACGGGTGGCAGGCGCGCCCGATCGCGATTTCGGTCTTGGCGGGAAGTTGGTTCGACGAGCTGTCCGTGGGTTCGTTTATCGAAGCGACGGGTTGCCTGGGATTCTCGCTCGGTCACAACGACTTCGAGTTTGATCCGATCGAGGTGTGGGTGGCCGAGCTCCCCGACGGTGAGGTCGCCGCGGACTACGTTGCGGCCGCGCAGTCGTCCGAGGAAACGCGCGACACGACACTCGCGGTTGGCAACGATCGACTACTCGTGTTGTTGTCGGCCACACCGACGTTTGATGACGTCGATGATGACACGGGTGAGTCGACGAGTGACCACCCCGCTCCCATCGATCTGTCGGTCTTCGAGCCGACTGTTCGCGACGTATTGAACCAATCCGCGAGGTAGCCGGACGTCGTGGCGTTCGCACGACGGTGGCTGCCGTGGCGGATGTTGGGCCTCGCGGCGTACGCGCAGGCGGCCGTCAGCGTGTTCCTCATTGCTCCCGCGCTGCTGATTCCCTACTTTCACGACCAGCGACATCTCTCGCTCGCCCAAGCGGGCCTCCTCGCGGCGATGCCCAACGTGGGTATGGTCGTCGCCTTGATCGCGTGGGGAGCACTCGCGGACCGCGTGGGGGAGAAGCGAGTGCTGGTGGTCGGCCTGTCACTGACCTCCGTCGTGGCGTGCGCGGCCGCGCTCGCTGACAACGTCGAGACGCTGGGTGCCCTGTTCTTTGTGGGTGGTCTGTTCGCCGCCAGCACAAATGCCGCCAGCGGTCGGGTGGTCGTGGGATGGTTCGCGCAACGACGTCGAGGTCTGGCGATGGGCATTCGACAGATTGCCCAACCGCTCGGTGTCACGGTGGCCGCGGCCACCGTTCCCGTGGTGGCGCATCGCTGGGGACTCCACTGGGCCTTGAGCGTCCCCTTCGCCGCCACGGTGACCGCAGCCGGGTTCTCGGCGATGGGACTCATCAATCCCGTGCGTCCCCGTCCCGCGACGGACGGTGCCCGAGAGGTCAACCCGTATCGAGCGAGCTCGTTCCTGTGGCGCGTCCACGCCGTGTCGGCTCTGTTGGTCGTGCCGCAATTTACGTTGTCCGTGTTCGGCCTGGTCTGGCTCACCTCGCAGCAGCACTGGTCCGTCGCGTCGGCGGGGGTGCTCATTGGTGTGTCCCAACTGGTGGGCGCCGCGGGCCGGATCGCGATTGGGGTCGTGAGTGATCGGGTGGGCTCTCGCGTGCGACTAATTCGGTGGGTCGCCGTCGCCGCGACCGTCGCCATGGTGACGCTGGCGCTCTTCGATCATGAGGAGTGGGCGGGCGCGGCGTGGTTCTTCGTCATCGCGACGACGATCTCGGTGGCGGACAACGGCATTGCCTTCACCGCCGTCGCCGAAGTCGCGGGTCCAGGGTGGGCCGGGCGCGCTCTCGGCGCCCAGAACACGGGACAGTTCGTGGCCGCGGCCGCCGTGGGTCCGGCGATGGGCGCCTGCATCGCGGCGACGGGATTTAGCACGACCTTTGTCGTGGCGGGTTGTTGTGCGGCACTCGCCGTGCCGTTCGTCCCTCGCCGCGATCCCGTCGGTGCGGGTCACGAACGACTCGATGACCTGCGTGATACGCCTCGTGACGGCACTTCGGCGAGACGGCACTCTCCGCGCTCGTCGGCCCCTCACGGCTCCGACGCGTAGACCACGTGACGACGCAGGTCGGACGTGACGGCCACCTTCGGGTGATCAAACTCGCGGTTCTCGAGTTGGACGAGACCCAACCGTTCCATCAGGCGACGAGAGCGCTGATTGGTCACCGCGGTGATCGCGACGACTCGCGACACCGATCCCTCCGCCACGTAGTGATCAATGACGGCGCGTGCGGCCTCGGTGGCGTACCCCCGGCCCCAGTAGTCGCGATGCAGGCGCCATCCGATCTGGACGTCACTGGGCAGGTCGACACCCACGTCCAAGGGAGAGAATCCCACCCAACCGAGCACCGCTCTGTCATCACGCCGCTCGATCGCGAAGTGGCCCATGGGTGGCGTCTGAAATCGTCCGTCGGACCATTCAACGGATCGGTCGCTCGTCGCGTCGTCCGCCAGGGGACCTCCCAACGTCGCCATGGTCGCGTGATCACGGTGGAGACGCCGCATCGCCGGGAGATCGTCGCGGCAGAATCGGCGCAGCACGAGACGAGAGGTCTCGACGCGTGGCGCGATCTCGGAGACGTCAGGAAGCGTCGTCCCCGCCACGAGTCGTCGCCGCAGCCAGGAGGGCTCGACCGTCCCGCGGGACCGCGCAATGAACGGGACCACCACCATCTCCGCGGTGACACGGTGGAGCTCGCACAGAGCGACGAGGGACTCCTCGACTGTGTCGAATCGCGTCAGCGCCACCACGAGGTACGACCGGGGAGGGACCTCGACGAGAGCGACGTCGCGAACGCCCGGGTGAGCCCTGACCATTGCGAGCAGGGCCTCGTTGGTCACGGGCTGGATCGTAGGGCATCGGCTCTGACCCGATCCCGAACTCGTTGTTCGGTAGCGTGGTCGGGCAAGCGAGGAGCCCCCATGAGTAGTTCGAGTGCCGACGGCGCCCAGTTGATCCGGCGTGGTCTGTCCCACTGTGACGAGACGGTGGTCCTCACCGTCGTCGACCAACTGAATCTTCACTCTGGCGCCCGCGTCGACGTCTTGGTTGTTGCTCCCCTGCGAACGTTGCGCAAGAACCGCTCCGTCGAGCAGTTCGCCGCAACCGCCCCGTTCGCTGCGGTTCGTTTCCTCGCCGAACTGATCGCGAACGAGCCGTTGGAACGCGTGGTCGAGATTCTGGGCGACGCGTCGGCAGATCCCAGCTTCGACCAACTGGCTCACGCCGTGGATCAGTTGCTCAGCGAGTCGGTCGCTCCGTCGGTGATCGCGTTGATGCTGGCCGTGGCCGCCGCCGATGAGGTGCCGGCTGAGGCGCACTGTCGCGCACTGCTGAGCGACCGGCCGGAGTTCACCCTGCCAGAGATCGTCGTGAGCGCTCCCGCCTCGCCCCTGATCAACCCGAGGACGGTGGACCCCGCCGTGAAGGAGGAGCGTCGACGACGGCGGGAGGAGCACAAGCAGAGTCGCCAGCGTCAACTCTCGCGGCCACCCAGCCGACCCGCGCCCAAGGCCGTGTCATCGCGTCCATCGAGTGCACCTCCTGTCGCTGCGGCCGTGTCGACCACTCCTGAGCCCGTGCCGGAGTTCGCCCGTCGGCGTGTCTTGCTGACGCCGCTCGAGTCCGCCGAATTCTCGACGGATCACCCGCTCGCCGGTCTGCTCGTCGAACTCGATGTCCCCTACAGCGGTACCGAGAGAGATGACCTGGCCGGGACGAGCAAACGACGTCCGGTCGTTGTTCTGGCGGGGTCCCCGGAGGCACTGCTCGTGCGGCCCGTGTTTTCCAAGCCTGACATCGCGCGTGCGGTGCTTGTAGGTTGGTCGCGACTCGGACTCGATCACGTGAGTTACGTCGCCCTCGAACGCGTGAGGGTCGCCGTTGACACGGGCGGCCCGATTCGCACCTTCGGACGGCTCACGGACGAGGAGTGGAACTCGCTGTTGTAGCCGTGTCGCGAGGGAGACCCGGGCAACTGGAGGATGTTCGTTCGAACCACTCGAGCAGGTATCCCGTCGGGTGAGCGTGGCGGACCTCGTGATAACAGAACGCGTGAAAGGTCGCCCGCAGCGGATCTCCGAGTGTGGGCCAGTCGTCGGTTCGAACGTACAACACGAGATCGTGTGCGGAGACCGCCCGCACGGCTGCGACCGGGTCGTAGCCACCCTCGATCACGGTTCCCGGCATCACGTAGATCCGCGGATCGTCGCTGAGCGGCGCGAAGCCGGTGTTGTAGGCGGGCGAGAACCTCAGTCGCACCGGATGCACCTCGTAGTACGTCCAGGGCCAGCGGGCGGTCCCTTCGATGATGACGCCTCCCCCACGCTGCACGGTGGCGTGCACCGCGAGCGCCACCGGTGCGATGTCGCCTCCGGGGTACCGGGGGCGGTGGAACGTACGGTCAAGAACGAGGAAACCCGCCAGCGCGACCACGATCGCCACCGCGACACGTGCGACGACGACCTGACGCCTTCGTGTGGCGTCCAGGATCGTGTCCACTCCGACGCACACGAGCAGGGCCAGCGAGGAGTAGAGGTACGCGTCCGTGCGACCCGTTCCGAGTGGTGCCACGTGCAGGGTCGCGAAGAGCACGGCCGCGATGACACTGGCGGTGGGTAGGACAGTGAGCGGCTGACGACAGGCGCCCACGATCGCGGTGACGATCACGAAGGCGATCACCAGTTTGGACAGTCCCGGAACGTGCCAGTGAGGCGTGGTGTCGATGAAGCCCCAGATCAGACCATCGACAATGGTGATACTCGAATGAACGAACGCGTGCAGCGAGTTGAAGTGAACGAAGTTGGGCGCCCAGGACTGCGTGAGTCGGGGAGAGATGCCGCCACGCACCCGCCAGTACAGCGCGCCAAAGGGAATGATCACAACGAGGGCGGGCCCCACAAGACTCGCCGCTCGGTGCGTGCGAAGTCCGGTCACCCCCAGCACCACCCCGCAGCCAATGACGACGGGCGCCACGGAAAACGACACGGCCAGGCAGATCACCGAGAGAATCGCGAAGGGCCACGCGGACTTTCCGCGACGCCACCACTCGGCGGCCGCCAGAATGAGCATGCCCGCGACGAGGTCATGGGCGTAGGGCTTCAGGTGTGTCGCGTACGTAACATTGATGGTGCCGACCGCGATCAGCGTGGTCGCCAGGAGCGCGGAGAAGCGAGACAGCCCCCACCATCGCGCGAGGAGTGCCATGAGGGGGATGGCCGCGACCGAGACGACGAGAGTCGGGATCTGCGCCCACCACGTGCTCGGAGCCGTGAGCCCGACCCAGAACCGCTCGAACAGGACAAATCCGGGTGCGGTGCCGACCATTCGCCACGCGTCGTGCCACGGGACACGGCTCGTCAATGCGACCCAGGCGTCGTCTCGATACAGGGAGCCGCGCGTGAGTCCCGCCACGCGGCACCACAGCCCGATCACCGTGATCGCGCCGACACCGACGACAAAGATCCGCTCGGAGCGATCTGACAACCGTCGACGAACGCCCGCAGCGACCGAGGCGATCATGAAATCAGTCTGGCACGGTGACGGCGGAACGTCGTCGCACGCGAACGAGGACGACAACACCGATGACCGCCAAGATGAGTCCCGCGATCTGGACGCCGATCGATCCGCTGAGACCCTCTTGGCCGAGGAGCAGCTTCTCGTCCAGAGCGCGCACGACACCCCAGACCAGACACGCCACACCCGTGACGACGCCGAGTCGCGCTCGGCCCCCACTGCGGTGCTCGATGGCGACGAGCGCCAGCCACAACAGTCCATCTTCGAGCGATTGGATGAGGGGCACCGGCACCCGCTTGCCGACTTGACCCGCGTAGCGTAGTCCGAACCACTGATGGGTCACGTGTCCACCTCCCGCGACCATGAACTGCGGTCCGAGAACGCGACCCAGTGCCCATCCGGCGACCAGCGCCGGCAGAAGCGCGTCGGTGAATTCGAGGATCGGGTGATCGGGCCACCACCGACGGGCCAGGACGTAGCCCACCGGCGCCGCGAGCACGATGCCGCCGAAGCTGGAGAGCCCCCCCTGCCACAGCGCGAAGACCGCCATTGGGTCGGCGGCGTAGTGCGCCCAGTTCGTGAAGATGTGCGCGAGACGGGCTCCGAGAAGCCCGAGGACCAACATGATGATCGTGAAACGAGCGAAGTGGTCGGTCGCGAGACCCTTGTCACGGAGGCGACGCTCGCCGTAGCGAAAAGCGACGTAGGCCGCGAGTGCCAGACCGATGCCGTACGTGTGAAACACGAGAGGTCCTATGTGAAAGGACGTCGGAACGGGCTCCACGGTTAGCGGACTCGACCAACTCCCCAGAATCCGAAGCGCACCGGGGTGACGTGCACGTCATAGCCCGTCTCGGGCGCTTCGACCATCTCGCCGTTGCCGACGTACATCGTGACGTGCTCATCGCCGTCGTAGCCGTAAAAGATGAGGTCGCCGGGTTCGATATCCGAATACGGAATGTGGATCGTGTCCTCGTACTGTGCGCCGGAGTAGTGGGGGAGATAGACCCCCGCGGCGTCCCAGGCGAGCATCACGAGACCGGAACAGTCGACGCCGCTACGCGACGCACCACCCCAGACGTAGGGGACGCCCACGTAGCTCAGTGCCGTGGCGACCGCGATGCCCGCTGCGCTGTCGGTCGCGGGGACCGGGTAGTTGCCGTTGGAGTTGTTGATCGGGTTGGAGTTGTAGATGTGCAGGGCAGCGGTGTTCGCGGCGGCGGCGTCGGCGTTGACAATCGAGGCGATCTGGCCATGGACTTCGCTCAGGTCGTGATTGAGCGTCGCCTGGATCGACTGCGCACGGTGGTACGCCTGACTCGCGGTCAACTCGGCGCGAGCGGCTTCGCGGTACTGGGAGTGCAGGATGTGGCGCTGCTGGGTGAGGGTGATGGAGGAGTTTCGTAGGGCCGACACACTTGCGGACAGATTCCCCTCGGCGATCTGGGTGTAGACACCCGTCGCCCCGATGTTGGCCTCATTGCCCGAAAACAGGGGGTTCTCCGCGGCTTGGGCGCCGGCGTTCACGTAGTAGGCCAAAGCGGCGGTCTTCAACTGGTTCTGGTCGGCCGACACCTTGAGACTCGCGGCCGCGACGATCTCCTGGGTGTGCACGATGATGTTGTGATCGGTGTTGACCTTGAGGAGCGCGGCGTCATAGACCTGACCGAGGTGGGCCACCTTGCCCGACTCGCTCTGGATCCGGCCGTAGAGATGATTGGCTTCTGCTCGCGCGGACTGGAGAGAGGCGCCCGCGGGGCGTGCGAGGAGGGGCACAGTGCTGGAACACACTGCGACGACGACCAGAGTGGGAAGAACCCACCGGGAGTGCCTAAGCCCCCGACTTGGCCGCGGCGTCGTGGGGCGCGCGAGGCGCTCGACGTCGGTCACGAATTCCAAGGTTAGTGGGATCAGACGGGTGCCGAGGGTCACATTTCGTAAATGCTCCGTAAACTCCCTGATCAGAAGGGGTGGATTCGAGCCGAACCCCGACGAGACAGGGATTTTGACCGACCGTGCGCCGGATCGTCAGTCATGGCAACGGTTTTCCCCGTGAACGATCGTGTGAAGTGTGCGACGTCCCGGTGTCGTGCACGTGAACCGAGAGCACGAAACGTTCGCTCGCCGTTCTCGTGCGAGGTCCGCGGACCGTGGGCGACGGTTCCCCTCGTTACCGAGCCCCCGTCGTGATCTCTCTACACTGAGGGCCTATCTGACGTGACCAACCCGGAGGTTGTCGTGCGCTCTGCCAAGGACTTCTTTCGCCCACTCGCGGTGGGAGCTCCCGAGCCACTTCGCGAGATCCCGTTTCGACCCTCGAGGATGATTCACTTTTTCCCGGCGTCGAATCCGAAAATGGTCGCCAAGGTGCCCGAGCTGGCCCCCAAAGTGGACGTGATCTTGGCCAATCTGGAAGACGGCGTGCCCGCCAGCGACAAGCTGGCCGCCCGCGCCGGCTTGGTGGACGTCGCGGCGTCGGCGCCCTTCGGCTCCACGCAACTGTGGACGCGGGTGAACTCACTCGACTCGCCCTGGGGCCTCGACGACATCGTGACGGCGGTGACCGAAGCGGGTGAAGCCCTCGATGTCATCATGATCCCCAAGGTCGAAGGAGCCGAGGACATCCACTTCGTGGATCGGTTGCTCGCCCAACTCGAAGCGAAATCCAAGTTGCAACGCCCCCTCCTGATTCACGCGATCCTCGAGACCGCGCGCGGTGTCGCGAACGTCGAGGAGATCTGTGCGGCCTCACCTCGGATGCAGGGCCTCTCGCTGGGCCCGGCCGACCTGGCCGCGAATCGGCGCATGAAGACGACCAGGGTGGGCGGGGGACACCCGGACTACCTCGTTCGTGAGGACCCGAAGGACGGCGACGTGCACGGTGCACGTGCTATCTACCAGCAGGATCTGTGGCACTACACGATCGCCCGCATGGTTGACGCCTGCGTCGCCAACGGCATCTACGCCTACTACGGACCATTTGGCGACATCGCGGACACGGTGGCGTGTGAGGACCAGTTTCGCAACGCGTACCTACTCGGTTGCGTCGGTGCGTGGAGCCTGCACCCCACCCAGATCGAGATCGCGCGCCGGGTGTTCTCTCCGGATCTCGCCGACGTGCGACACGCACGCCGCGTGATCGCCGCCATGGGAGACGGCACGGGCGCGGTGATGATGGACGGCAAGATGGAAGATGACGCGTCGGTCAAGCAGTGCAAAGTCATGGTGCAACTCGCGGACGAACTCGCGGCGCGTGACCCGGAACTCGCCGCGTTGTACGCGAGCGAGTCGGAGCCGTCGTGAGCACCCACACTGACTCCCTGCGCCCCCGACGCTCGGTGCTGTACATGCCCGCCGCGAACGAGCGGGCCCTGGAGAAGGCCAAGACGATTTCGGCCGACTCCCTGATCTTCGACCTGGAAGACGCCGTCGCCCCGGACGCCAAAGAGCTCGCCCGCGCCCGCGCGTGCGCGGCGGTGAGTGCCGGTGGATACGGCGATCGCGAGATCACGATCCGCGCGAACGGTCTTGGCACGCCGTGGCACGATGACGACCTGCGCGCGATCGCCGAGGCGGGTCCCGCGGCCGTCGTGGTGCCGAAAATCGACTCCGTCGATCAGGTGCAACGGATCGAGGAACATCTCGAACTGTTCGGGGCACCCGAGTCAACCGCGATCTGGGCGATGCTCGAGACTCCTCTCGCGATGTTGCACGCCGAGGAAATCGCGGCGAGCTCGCCGCGACTCACGGTTCTTGTGATGGGTACCAATGATTTGGTGAAAGAGCTCCACGCCCTGCGCGTGGCGGACCGGTCACCTCTGATTCCCTCGTTGTCGCACTGCTTGCTCGCGGCGCGCGCCGCCGGCAAGGTGATCCTCGATGGGGTTTTTAACGACATCACGGACGAGGAGGGACTCCTCGTCGAGTGTCGACAAGGTCGCGCGCTCGGATTTGATGGGAAGACGCTCATCCATCCCGGACAGGTCGAGACGTGCAACGCCGCCTTCTCGCCCAGCACCGAGGACGTGGACCTGGCGCGACGGATCATTGAGGCCTACGAGGCAGCCGACGCCGACGGACGCGGGGTCCTGACCGTCGACGGCCGGATGATCGAGAACCTGCACGTGGACGAAGCACGCCGCGTTCTCGCCATTGAGGCCGCCATTCGTCGCGTGACCACCTGAACGATCCGGACCTGCGGAACGAAAAGTTTTCCGTGGTTATTGCGACAACCTCCTATTAGGGTCGTGACAATGACGACTGTCGAAGAACGGCCAAAGCTCCGACACCGGGTCAAGAGCTCCTTCAGTCCGACCGAGTGGCGTCGGCTGTTCACCATGTTCGGATTCGTGGTCCTGCTGCACGTGTTGGGTTTCGGGATTCTGTTTTACGCGGTGAGCCGTCACTTCACCCTGTCGAAGGGATCGACCTTCGGCGTCGGCATCGGGATCCTCGCGTACACGCTCGGACTTCGCCACGCCTTTGACGCCGACCACATCGCTGCGATTGATAACACGACGCGCAAGTTCATGCACGAGGGGAAGCGTCCGATGTCCGTCGGGTTCTTCTTCTCGCTCGGCCACTCCACCATCGTCTTTGTGATGACCGTGCTGCTCGGACTGGGCGTGCGTGCTCTCGGGGGCCAGGTCCGGAACAAGAACTCGACCCTGCACACGTTCGGCAACCTCTTCGGAACGCTCGTCTCCGGAGCGTTCCTGTACATGATCGCGATCCTCAATCTTGTGGTGCTCGTGGGCATCGTCAAACTGTTCTTGGAGATGCGTCGCGGACGCTACGACGACGCCGAATTGGAGAAGCATCTGGACGCGCGCGGATTCATGATGCGCTTCTTCGGTAAGCTCACCCGTTCCATTGACGCGCCGTGGAAGATGTACCCGGTCGGTGTGCTTTTCGGTCTCGGCTTTGACACATTCACCGAGGTCGCGTTCCTCGTCCTGGCGGGTTCCGCGGTTGCGTCAGGCCTGCCCTTCTGGGCGATTCTGTGTTTGCCCTTCCTCTTTGCGGCGGGCATGAGCTTGCTCGACACCATCGACGGGTCCTTCATGAACTTCGCCTACGGCTGGGCCTTCTCGAAGCCGGTGCGCAAGGTGTATTACAACATCACCATCACGGGGCTGTCGGTGTTCGTGGCGTTCTTCATCGGAACCCTCGAGCTCTTCCAGGTGATCTCCATGGAGTTTCACTTGAACGGTGGCGCGTGGGACGTGATCAACAACTTCAACATCAACACGGCGGGTTTCATCATCGTGGGGTTGTTCGTCGTGGTCTGGATCGGCGCGCTGTCCGTGTGGCGCTACGGGCACGTTGAAGATCGGTGGGAGCGCGCGGCGATCAAGGCTCAGGTGGCTCGTGGGGATCGTCCCGACTTGCACTCAGCCGGCATCACGCTCGGAGCGGTGCACAAGCCGTTCACGATTGACGAGTAACGACAGCGCTAGGCCCGCGACTCCACGAGCCGACGCGCAATCACCTTCAGGCAGAGCGTCTCGTCGGCACCCTCGAAGATCGACAGGACGCGCGCGTCCACGAAGTAGCGACTGACCGCGTACTCTTCCGCGTAGCCCATGCCCCCGTGGATCTGCATGGCCTCGCGGGTGACCCACTCCGCCGCCCGACAGACGTAGGCCTTGGCCATGGACGCCTCGAGGCCACCTTCACCCTTGGCCATGAGACGGGCGACGACGAGGGAGAACTGGCGGGCCATCTGAATGATCGCGGCCATGGTGCCGAGCTTGACGCGCGTGAGTTCGTAGTTGATGATCGGCTCGCCGAACACGACGCGCGACCGCGCGTAGTCGAGGGCGGCGTCGTAGGCGGCCTGCATGACGCCCACGGCGCGCGCGGCCGTTTGAATCCGACCGTTCTCGAAGCCGGCCATCTGCAGGTAGAAGCCCCGCCCGAGACCGTCCTCGCCACCGACGAGGCAGTCATCGGGCACGAACCAGTTCGCAAAACTCACTTCGTACGAGTGCATTCCGCGATACCCGATCGTGTCGATCGGACGACCTTCCAGACGGCCCTCGTCGCCGGTGTGTCCGGCGCTCGTGGCGTCTTGGGTGAACAGGAAACCGTGGCCGTCACCCACGGGCTTTTCCACGAGGAACAACGACAGTCCCCGGTGAGCCTTGGTGCGGTCGGGATCGGTGCGCGCGAGCAGCATCAGGACATTCGCGCGGGCGGCGAAGGTGCACCACGTCTTGGTCCCGTTGATGATCCAGCCGCCCTCGACGCGCGTGGCCGCGGTGGTGAGGCCCGCGACGTCACTGCCGAAATCGGGTTCGGTGACCGCGACGGCCGCCAACGTGTCGGCGGAGGCGAGGTTCGGCAGCCACTTCTGCTTCTGCTCCTTCGTCCCTCCGTGCACGAGGGCGCGCGTCAGGATCTCGGGCCGGGTAATGAGCGATCCGCCGATGCCGAGACCGCCCCAGGTGAGTTCCTCGGTCGCGATGACCATCCCGAGGTAGTCGCTCTCGCCACCGAAGGCGAAACCTCCGAACTCTTCGGGTACCGACAGACCAAAGCCCCCGATCTCGGCGAGACCCTGGATGATCGACTCGGGGATATCGCCGTTGGTGCGATGGATGTGCTCGGCGTGTGGACGCACTTCCTGCTCGGCGAAGCGGTGGAAGGTCTCCGAGACCATCGTGAACTGTTCGTCGAGGTGCTTCGCGCCGGGCGTCTCGGCGAGCGAGCCGACGAAGGTGGCGTCGCTGTACGTGGTGACGAAGGGACGAAACGGGGCGAACCAGTCACCGTCCACTCCCCATCGCTCTTCGTGGCCGAGCACGCGTGCGGCCAGGTCGCGCAGCGCAATGGCCAAAAACGCCGCCGTGAGCGACGCCTCCAGCGGTCCTCGTGCGCCGTAGTCGAGCGACGCGCGCGCCGTTGCGACGGCACTGGCGGCGTGGGCGAGGTCGTAGGCGAATCCCTGCTGCGCGTCGGCACCACCCGCCTCGGCGAGACGATCAACGGCACCGTCGATGATGCGCTGGGCGTCGGCGATCAAGGTCGCGGCGACGAGGAGGTCGGGAGTGGTGGTCGACATGGTGCCAAAACTAATAGGTCCGAAGAACCTTCGAATTGTTCGTAGGCTGGAGAGATGCAGGTCATCATGATGCTCGCCGACAGCGCGCAGCTGGCCGACGGCAAGCTCTACATCCTCGGTGGCGGCTGGTCGATCACTGGTCCCGATCCCACCCCCAGTGCCGTCGCGATCAAACTCAACATCGATCGCCACGAAGTGGACCGGGTCCACCACTGGGAATTGGTCCTCGAGGACGCGGATGGCGCCCCCGTGTTGATTGGTGACGATCTGCAGCCCATCGAGATTCGCGGCGAGTTCACCGTGGGTGCGCCCAATGGCGTGCCCGAGGGGACGCCCGTCGACTTTCCCATTGCTCTGGGCTTGCCACCGCTGCCGCTGCCTCCGGGCGCGCGGTACCAGTGGCGACTGTTCATCGACGGCGAGACCCTGCCCGGGGGGACCGTCGCCTTCAGCACCCGGCCCGCGCGCGTCGAGGCGCAGTAGGCCCTGACTCAGGAGTTCCATGACGACCTTTGACCGACCCTTCGGCCGCTACTTCGAGGACTTCGAGCCCGGTGACGTCTTCAAGCACTGGCCCGGCAAGACCATCACGGAGTCCGACGACCACCTGTTCTGCATGATCACCATGAACCACCACCCCTTGCACACCAACGCGTGGTTCGCCGAACACGAGAGCGTGCAGAAACGCAACGTGGTGGTCGGCAATCTCGTGTACTCGCTGGTGCTGGGCATGAGTGTTCCCGACATCTCGGGCGCGGCCATCGCGAACTTGGAGGTCGAGACCCTGCTGCACAAGAATCCGACCTTTCACGGTGACACGATCTACGCCGAGACCCGGGTGCTCGACAAGGTGGCGTCGTCCTCCAAGCCTGATCGCGGCATCGTCACCGTCGAGTCCAAGGGATTCAACCAAGACGGACTCGAGGTGTGCTACTTCCGTCGCAAGGTGATGGTCTGGAAGAGTGAGTTCGCCCCGCCGCGTCGCCGTCCGTACGCCGCCGACGTCTGGTAGCCGCCCGCTCGCCGGGCTACGACGTCGCATTGTGGCGGCGGCACCCGAGCTGGACCGTGACCTCCCCTGGTCGAAGTCGCGGGACCCGTGGGCCATCCTCGTCAGTGAGGTGATGCTCCAACAGACGTCCGTGGCTCGTGTACGAGAACCGTGGGTCCAGTTTCTCGCCCAGTTCCCGACACCACGGGCGTGTGCGGACGCCGCACTGAGTGACGTCCTTCGTGCGTGGGGCGCGTTGGGTTATCCCCGCCGCGCTCGAAACCTGCACCGCAGTGCCCGGATGATCCGCGATGAGTGTGGTGGTGCGGTCCCGCACGATGTCGACGATCTTCTTCGTCTCCCCGGGGTCGGTGACTACACGGCCCGGGCCGTGGCGGCCTTCGCCTTCGGCGAACCCGTGGGGGTCCTCGACACCAACGTCGGTCGAGTGCTCGCGCGATGTGTGGAGAATCGATCACTCACCCGACGGGAGGCGCAACAGCTCGTGACGGACCTCGTGGGCGACGCTCCACCGCGCACGGTCAACCAGGCGCTCCTCGACCTCGGCGCGATCCACTGCCGCGCGATCCCTCGGTGCGACACCTGTCCGGTCGCATCGCTCTGCCGCTGGCGACGTGACGGAGGTGACGACCCGTCACTCAAGAGTGCGGGCGTCTCGCGAGCCCAGCCCGCCTTCGCGGGTTCCGATCGTCAGGCCCGTGGTCGACTTCTTCACACATTGCGTGATGGGTCCGTGACCATCTCGACGGCCCGTCGAGTGCTGGGTGACGAACCGGAGAGCGCCGCACGACGTCTGGAGAGCCTCGTACGCGACGGCCTCGTCAGTGTGGCAGGCCGACGCGTCACTCTGGCGTCGGGCGACTGAGTCACTCGGTGTCGCCATCACGGTGTCTCGTGACGGTCTCCCGATAGTGTCGGGCCGATGACCGCACTCGACATCGCACGATTCCGAGAAGTGGTGGGGCATTTCGCGACGGGAGTGGTGGTTGTCACCGCGCTGAGTGACACCGGACCCGCGGGCTTCACGTGTCAGACATTCGGTTCGCTGTCGATCGAGCCGATTCTCGTCTCGTTCGCGGCGCGTACCGAGAGTTCGTCGTGGCCGCAGATCCGTCGCCAGTCACACGTCGCCATCAACGTGCTCACCGAACATCAAGAGGCTCTCGCCCGGGTGTTCGCGACCACCACGGCCGACAAGTTCTCCGGAGTGGCGTGGGAGCCAGGTGCGTCGGGAGCGCCCGTCCTGCACGGCGCTCTCGCGGTTCT
Organism: uncultured Actinomycetota bacterium; assembly: GCA_963830195.1. Classification (GTDB taxonomy): domain Bacteria; phylum Actinomycetota; class Acidimicrobiia; order Acidimicrobiales; family RAAP-2; genus RAAP-2. The sequence continues at coordinate 21,982 of CAWHLQ010000017.1, forward strand.
CGAGGGCAGCCTCGTCAGTGTCTCATCACACGGTGACCACGACATCGCGGTGGTGGCGATCGAACACGTGAGCAGCGCCGAGGGTTCACCGCTCGTGTACTACCGCGGTGGCTTCGGGTCGTTCGTGTCGTGACCGCCCCGGTTCACTACGCTCGGCGACATGTGCGCGGTCGAGTTGTCACCCCTGCCACGGGGGTGTGACTCGTGGGTGTAGTGCGAACTCTGGCTGTGATTCTTCTGATTCTTGTGGTGGTCATCGGTCTCGCCGTGGCGGCTCTTCGGTGGCGAAAACTGCGTCTCGACGAGATGCGCGCCGTGAGTCGGCGAACGAACGTCCCCATGGCCCCCCCTCCGCCACCGTACGAAGTCTCCCGGGGCGTGCGACTGCTCGACGGTGACGCGGATCCGGTACCTGCGGTTCGCGGTGAGCCCCCGCGACCGCGGCTCGATCCTGATCGGCACTACGTGTTCAGTGACGCCACGTTGTTCGATCCGGACGCACCGCTACCACCGCGTGCGCGCCATGACGACCACTGGGCCCTCGAGCGCTCGGCGCGACGGAGCCACTTGGCGCCGGGTTCGGGTCGGATTTTGATCATCGTGGTCGTCGTCCTCGTGGTGCTGGTGGCCATTGGGACCTATATCCAGCATGACGGGGGAAAGACTCCGCCCCCGACGTCCACGACAACGACAACGACCACAACGACGACCGTCCCGGGCCACTCACTGGGCGTACCGATGCACGCGCCTTACTCCACCACAGCGTGGTTGAGCCATCACGACGAGGTGATTGCGCCCCTTCGCGCCACCGACAGCACCACGAGCGTGGCGGCGTTGACTATTCGCGCGGCCTACGCGGTCGGCGCGATCTCGCTCACAATGAACGCGAGCACCTGAGCCTCATCGCGCCAGGCGTCGTAGCGCCCGCTCGGTCCCCCGTGTCCGGTCCCCAACTCGGTCTTGAGATACGCGACATTGTCCTCGTTGACGTCGCGCAGTTTCAGCACCCATTTGGCGGGTTCCCAGAAACCAACCCGCGAGTCGTTGAGACCGCCGGTCGCGTAGACGTCGGGGTATCTCCGCGACGAACCGTCGTCATTGGTGGCGCGCAGGTTGTCGTACGGGGAATAGGACTTCATGGTGCGATAGGCGGTGGCACTCGCGTCGGGATTTCCCCACTCCTCCCACTCACCCACCGTGAGGGGGAGTGAGGCGTCGAGCATCGTGGTGAGGGCGTCGACGAAGGGAACCTCAGCGACGACGCACCGGAACAGCTCCGGCGCGAGATTGATGACCGCGCCCATGAGCAGCCCTCCCGCCGAACCGCCACGTGCGGCGAGCTGTGGTGGCGTGGTCCACCCGTTGGCGACGAGCGTGCGCGCCACCGTGACGAAGTCGCTGAAGGTCGTGGGTTTTTGGGCGAGCTTGCCCATCTCGTACCAGGAGCGACCCATCTCGCCACCGCCGCGCACGTGCGCGACCGCGAAGATGACGCCGCGATCGAGCAGCGCCAGGCGAACGGAGGAGAACGACGGATCGATCGAGATCTCGTAGCTGCCGTATCCGTAGAGCAGCAGCGGCGTGGGACGACGGGGGCGCAACGAACCGTCCGCGGCGCGTTCCACGAGGTCGGCGGAGGCGACGACGGTGACCGGAATTCGGTAGCCGTCGCTAGCGTCGACCCACAACCGACCCGTCACGTAGTCGGATTCGCGGAACCCCCCGAGAACGTGCTGCTGCTTTCTCACGAGCACCTCGCCCGTGGCGACGACCACGTCCCCCACGAGCCGGGGAGTGATCATGGACGTGATCACAACGCGCAAATGCGCGGTCTCGTAGTTCGGGTTCGACGCAATCACGACGGTTGACGGATCGACGTCCGCGTGGATGATGCGACCACGCTCGAGGAGATCGTCACCGAAGGGGTCCTCATCGTCGCGAAGTTCGATCAATCGGACGCTCGCGCAACCGTCGAGACGCTCTGAGAGGGCGAGGAAACCCGCGAACGCGTCGACACCATCGAGGCGATTTCCCGGTCGGTGGCCGATGAGTTCGCGCCAGTGCGCGTCGTGTCGTCGTCGCGCGAGGAGACGGAAGTCGGTGGCGTTGTCATTCGTGACCTTCAACCACCACGGGGTGCCGCGAGAGTCCGTGAAGTGCTCGACGGCGAACTCAATTCCCTGCTGACGAGCGTCGAGCAGAGTTAACGGCGCGGTCGGGTCGTCGGCTAACAGGTAGTGGACCTCGGTCGTCATGGAGCTGGCGACGAACACCGTGATGACCGCGTCGTCGCGACTGCGACCGACCGACACGGTGTACTGGGCGTCGTCTTCTTGGAACACCAAGACGTCAGACGCGGGATCCGTCCCAAGTTCGTGGCGCCACAGCCGCCAGGGTCGCATGGCGTCATCGACCGTGGTGTAGAAGAAGTGGCGCGAGTCGTTCGCCCACGCGAAGCCGTAATAGACGTCGCGCAGTTCGTCGGGCAGTTCCGGCTGACCTTCGAGAGGGCGCACCGTGAGGGTGTGACGTTCGTCACCGTCGAAGTCGGTTCCGACGGCCACCCACCGGTCGTCCGGACTGATCGAGAGCACGCCGAGCGAGAAGAAGTCATGCCCGTCGGCCTCGGCGTTTTCGTCAAGGACAATCTGTTCACCCGGCAGTGCGGTCGCCGGGTCGATCACGGGAGGCGTGACGGGGTCTCCCGTGACGCGGGCACGGCAGACAACCGAATAGTTGAGTCCCTCACGAGTCCGTTCGTAGTGCCACCAGTCGCCCTTGCGCACGGGGACCGAGGTGTCGGTCTCTTCAATGCGCCGTTTGATGTCCTCGAACAGCTCGGTTTCGAGACCCCCGAGGTTCGACAGTTGTCGGGCCAGGTAGTCGTTCTCCGACTTCAGGTGCTCGATCACTGCGGGGTTGTCACGGTCCATCAGCCAGTAGTACGGATCGACGCGGGTGTCGCCGTGGCGGGTGATGGCATGGGGAGTCTGGGGAACACGGGGTCGGTTGGTCACCCCGCTACTCTGCCAGTCGGTGTGGTCACACTGTGCGTGGGCCTTGTTACTATCTATATAGGGAAAACTCGACGAGGAGTGTTGATGACCATTGATCGTTTGGATTTCAGCCGCTACGAACTGGGCTGGAGCGACGACCAACTTCCGGTCTTCAAGCCGAAGAAGGGGATCAACGAAGCCATCGTCCGCGAGATGTCCGACATCAAGAGCGAGCCGGACTGGATGCGCGACTTTCGACTTCACGCGCTCAAGCGGTTCGAGAAGAAGCCGATGCTGCCGTGGTTCGCGGACCGCATGCCCGATCTCGACTTCAACGACATCTACTACTACATCAAGCCGACAGAGAACCAGGTCGATCGCTGGGAGGATCTGCCGGACGCCATCAAGAACACGTACGAACGTCTGGGCATTCCCGAGGCGGAGCGCAAGTATCTCGCCGGGGTCACCGCGCAGTACGAATCCGAGGTCGTCTTCCATCGCAATCGCGATGATCTCGCCTCACTCGGCGTCTTGTTCTGTGACATGGACACCGCGGTGCGCGAATATCCGGACCTCGTGCGCAAGTACTTCGGGACCATCATTCCGCCCAACGACAACAAGTTCGCGGCGCTGAACTCGGCCGTGTGGTCGGGTGGATCGTTCATCTACGTGCCACCGGGCGTGGTGGTGGATCAACCTCTCCAGGCGTACTTTCGCATCAACACCGAGAACATGGGTCAGTTTGAGCGGACGTTGATCATCGCGGACGAAGGTTCTCAAGTCCATTACGTCGAAGGTTGTTCGGCGCCGGTGTACTCAACGGATTCCCTGCACTCGGCGGTCGTGGAGCTGGTGGCCCTTCCCGGATCACGCATCACGTACACGACGATCCAGAACTGGTCGAACAACGTGTACAACCTCGTGACCAAGCGCGCTCGCGCGGAAGCGGAAGCCCGCGTCGAGTGGATTGACGGCAACATCGGGAGCCGACTCACAATGAAGTACCCGTCGGTGTACCTGATGGGACCCAAAGCCTCGGGCGAAGTTCTCTCGGTGGCCTACGCGGGTCCGGGACAGTGTCAGGACGCGGGCGCCAAGATGGTGCACTGCGCGCCCGAGACCACGTCGACAATCGTGTCCAAGTCCATTTCGAAAGATGGTGGACAAACCACCTACCGCGGTCTCGTGAAGGTCGAAGAGGGCGCCACCGGCGCCAAGTCGTTCGTGCGCTGCGACGCGCTCATTCTCGACGAGATGTCCGTGTCGGAGACCAAGCCCTACATGGAGGTCGGCGAGCAGGACGCGTCCATCGGCCACGAGGCCACCGTGTCCAAGATCGGTGACGACCAGTTGTTCTACCTGATGAGCCGCGGGCTCACCGAGAGCCAAGCGATGGGCATGATCGTCAACGGCTTTATCGAGCCGATCACGCGGACTCTTCCGATGGAGTACGCCGTGGAGTGGAGTCGTCTCATCGAACTCCAGATGGAAGGCTCGATCGGTTAACGAGCGGGCCGCCACAGCGTGTAGATCGGCGGACCACCCTCGACGGGGGACAGGGTCTCCTTGTGCTCGTAGCCAAAACGCCGGTAGTACGCGAGGTTGTCCTCCTTCTGGGTCTCGAGGTATCCGCCTACGCCCTCCGCGTCAATTTGCGGCAGCCGGTCATTAAGAAGAAGCGAACCAACCCCACGGCGCTGGACTTCGGGATCGGCGACTGGAACAAGTAGAGATACCAGTGAGGATCTTTCGGGTGCGCCTTGGCGATCGCTTCGAGATACTTCTGACCGTCAATCAGCGATCGCGGGCGGCGGTAGAGCGCTCGCAGCGATCCGGGCGCGCTCGCGAGTTGGGTTCCGAGTGGTTGTGGATACCCCCCGGGCGCGATCCAGGCGGAGACGCCGACGATGCGATTGGAAGCGTCGCGCACCGTCACGATCACCCCTTTGGGCCCCAGATGCTTGAGAGCCGTCCGAAAGAACAAGAAGAGCCCGCGGTTGCGTTCGCGAGGTGACGGAGACAAGTGGACGAAGAAGGGGTCGGTGTAAAAACCACGAAGCGCCACGAGAGCCGCTTCGTCGAGTCGCTCACGCGACAATGCGGACTTGTCGAGGTGAAGTTCCGTTGAGGACATGGTGCGATCGTAGTGAAGCGAAGCAGACCTGTTCCTTCGAGGCGACGTGTGGCGGCGGACTTAGCGACGATTTGGGATCGGTGAATGTACGGAGCTATTGCGTGCGAGCAGGGAGTCTCAACCTCCGTGAAGCCGGTGTGCGTTTGGGACCCCGTAGATTGGGGGGATGGGAATGCGCGAAGAGTGCAAGCACTTTCAAAGTCGGACTTACGCCTCGGGCGAGGTCGCGCGCTTCTGCATCCTCGGCAACGCCCCGGATCAGCCGTGGTCGTGCCCCGAAAACTGCCTCACCTACGAACCTCGACTGGCTGACGTCGGATGGGCTCATGGTTCACTCGTCGACAAGGCGGTCGAACCCGCTCCCGAGGGTCCGGTGGAGGAGCGTCGGGAGATCCTCGATTCGGCGGCCGAGATCGTGAACGCCGTCGCCCCGGAGCTGTTCGCGGAGCGTCGAGCGGAGCTCGACGAGCAAGCTCGTCGCGACAAGCGCGACTGGCGATTCTGGCGTCGGTGATCAGTCGCCGGTGAAGTTGGCCGGACGCCGTTCGAAGAATGCCGTCATGGCCTCGGTCAGGTCGTTGCTCTGGATGAACGCCGCGTTCCACCTCGCGACGAACTCGAGTCCGTCGTCCACCGTCTTGCCGTCATTCGCCCGCAGCACTGCCTTGGTCCCCTGCACGGCCAGGGGCGAGTTCGCCGCGATCTCGCCGGCCAGCACGTACGCGGCTGCGAGGACCTCGTCGGCGGAACCGTCGTAGACGTCGTTGACAAGGCCGATCGCGGCTGCCCTCGACGCGTCAATGTCCTTGCCGGTGAAGGCAAGCTCGGCGACATGGCCCTCACTGACGATCTTCGGCAGACGCTGCAGCGTCCCGAGGTCGGCCACTATCGCGATCTTGGCTTCACGCACTGAGAACTTGGCGTCGGACGCCGCGAGGCGGATGTCGGCAGCGCAAATGATGTCGACGCCACCACCAATGCAGTAGCCGTGGACCGCAGCAATGACCGGAATTGGCAGGTCCGCCAGAGCGGTGACCGAATCCTGCAGATAGCGAATGTGCCGGTAGGTCGAGAGGTTGGCGCGCGCGGGAGACGTCGCGGCGTCGTCACCACCGAGCGAGGAGCCACCCATCTGCTTGAGATCGAGACCCACGCTGAAATGCGGTCCCCGCGCGGCGAGAACGAGAACACGGATGGAGCGGTCGGCGGCCACCTCGGCCGCCGCGAGCGGGAGATCACGCCAGAGGTCACGCCCGAGGGCGTTTCGTGCCTCGGGACGGTCGAGCCACAACGTGGCGACGGGTCCGTTGATCGACAACTCCAGAACGTCGGATGTGAATGCCACGCGTGCCTCCTGATCGGTGGTGGCGATCCTAGAACGAAAGAGATCGGCGCCAGACCCTCGCCGTTATGCTGCCAATGGCCCAATCGCCACCTATGACCTCCTTCGCCGACTCCGCCGCCGCCCTTCTCGATCGCTCCGGCCGAGCACCCGATCGTGTGGCGTTATGGAACGAGTTTCTCGCGGTCGGGCTTCCGACCGTGGACGACGAAGTGTGGCGCTACGCGCCGCTGTCGTCCTTTGACCTGGACGCGTACGACGCCACGGAGCATTCGACCGAGTGGCCCGAGGAGTTCGACGTGGCCGCTCTCACGACAGACGCCGCGGCGGTCGTGCGCGTGCGAGACGGAGAACTCGTCTCGGCAACGAACTCGCTGCCGGGCTTGGTGGTGACGACCGTGCCGCCGGGTCAGTGCGTCGACCACGCACTGTTCAGCGAACGCTACGGCGCCGATGCATTCGCCCTCCTGAATGGAGCTCTCGCGCCGTCGACCGTGGTGGTGACCGTCGAACACGGCGTGCAGATCCCCGGTCCGGTCGTGGTCATCCATCAGGTGCGCGCGTCGGTGGCGTTACCGAGCACACGGGTCGTTCTCGGTGCGGGTAGTTCACTCGAGATCGTGGAGTGCTACTTCGGGGGAGCGAACGCCCTCGTCGCGCCGATCAGCGAGTATCAGCTCTCCGACAACTCGCAACTCCGTCTCGCGACCTACCAACGACTCGAGAACACCGCGTGGCACGTGGCGCGCACGACGGGGTTCTTGGCCCGCGACGCGAGGCTGCACCAGTCGATTGTCGGGCTCGGGGGACAGTACGACCGGTCGCGCAATGACGCCGAGTTCGTGGGAACCGGATCGTCGAACGAGCTGCACACGACATTCCTCGGTTCGGGACACCAAGTGCACGACTTTCGCACGCACCAGTTTCACCGACAGGGTCGCTCGACGTCGACGCTTCTGTCGAAGGGCGCCGTCGCCGATCATTCGCGCAGTGTCTACACGGGTCTCATCGAGATCGACAAGGGCGCCAAGCGCACGGACGCCCGTCAAAGGAACGTCAACCTGCTGTTGGCCCCGACGGCGCACGCGGACACCGTGCCGAACCTTGACATTCGCGAAAACGACGTGATGTGTGCGCACGCCTCCAGCGTTGGTCCCCTGGACGAGCTCGAGCGATGGTATCTGGAGTCACGCGGCGTGGATCGAGATACGGCGGAGAGACTCCTCGTCCAAGGCTTCTTCAACGAGATGACCGACTCCATGCCGGCGAGCATCGCCCGACTCGTGGAGGCGGACGTGGCGCGCGTCCTCGCGGCGACGCGGGTGGCGAGAGCGTGAGCGTGGTGGACATTGGATCCCTCGACGAGTTCCCCGACGGTGCCGCGGTCAGCCGAGAGGTGGACGGTCATCGCCTCGTCATCGTGCGACTGGGCAACGACATCTACGTCCTCGACGATCGCTGCAGCCACGAGGACTTCCCTCTCTCGCTCGGTGAGGTCGTGGCCGAGACGTGCGAAATCGAGTGCGAGCGACACGGGGCGATGTTCAATCTGGCCGACGGCTCGCCCGCCTCGTTTCCGGCGACCCGTCCGGTGCCGACGTACGCGGTCTCCCAGCGCGATGGGAGAGTGGCGGTGGAGTTGACGTGACCAGCGAACTGCTCATCAGGGACCTGCACGTCACAGTGGGGGAGCGTGAGATCCTGCGTGGCGTCACTCTCGCTGTTCCCGCCGGCGAAGTCCACGTGGTGATGGGACCCAACGGTTCCGGGAAGTCAACGTTGGCGCACGCGTTGACCGGGCGACCCGGGTATACGGTCGTGAGTGGTTCGGTCACTCTCGACGGCGTCGAAATGCTGTCGCTCGCTCCATCCGAACGGGCGCGAGCGGGACTGTTCCTGGCTCTCCAGCAGCCGTTGGAGGTGCCGGGTGTGCGGCCCGCCGACCTTCTGGTGGCGGCCGGAGCGGATCCCTCGACAATTCGCGAGAGCGTTCGTGTCGAGGCAACACGTGTGGGACTTCGTCCCGAACTCATGGAACGGTTCGTCAACGTGGATCTCTCGGGCGGCGAGAAGAAGCGCGCCGAGATTGTCCAACTCGGTGTCCTGCGTCCCCGGTTCGCGGTGTTGGACGAGATCGACTCGGGATTGGACGTTGACGCCCTCGGAGCGGTCGCGCGTCGACTGCAGGCGGCGACCGAAGAGTGGGGATGTGGCGTCTTGGCCATCACGCACTTTCGGCGATTGCTCGAGGAACTTACACCTACGATGATCCACGTAATGAGTGAGGGTCGCATTGTTCTCAGCGGGGGACCGGAACTCGCGGTTGAACTTGAACGCAGCGGATACGCCGCGTTTCGGGAACTTTCTCCACCGTCCCCCTGACGGAGATTGACGGGCGAGGTCACCTAGACTCGTAGCCATGCCTGAAGGACGTTCCCACGCCCAACGAGGCCGTTCCCGAGGCGGGTCGTCCGGTGGCAGCGTCGCGAATGAATCCCGTCTGGTGGCCCTCGGAGACGCGGTCGACCGCAAGAACGGCACGCCGCGCAAGAAGAAGTCCCGTCGCCGGCACCGTGGCCGTCGCATCGCTGTGTTCACGGCGATCGCGCTCGTCCTGGCCGTTGTGGTCGTGGGTGCGGGCGGCTACGTCTACGGCTACTACAAGTTCAACGCGATTCCAAAACAGAAGGTGACCGCGGTCCACCCGTACGTCTCGGGCACGCCGTTCAACGTCCTGATCATCGGTTCGGACTCGCGGGCCGGGTTGAGCGGGACCATCGGAGCCAAGGTGGGTGCCGGCAGTGTGGCGGGACAGCGCAGCGACGCCATCAAGATCGTGCACGTCGACCCGGGCAATCAGACAGTGAGCATGGTGTCCATTCCCCGCGACACCCTCGTGAAGCTGCTCGCAAACCAGAATCTGTACACGAACTACAACCGGATCAACGTGAACTACGGCGGTGGTCCGAATCTCCTGGTGAAGACGATCGAAGCCAACTTCGGCATCCCGATCAATCACGTCGTGCAGGTCAGCTTCGGTGGTCTCGTCGACGCCGCCTCCACGCTCGGCGGCGTGTATCTCAACTTCCCGTACCCGACGATCGACCCGGGTTCGGGGCTTCGGGTGATGCACCCGGGGTGCCAGTTGGTGTCCGGCTTTCAGACCCTCGCCTTCGTGCGCAGTCGCCACTACTACTACAACGTCGACCACTACAACAAGTGGGATCCCAACTGGACCTACTCAGAGATCTACGACCACGGTTGGATCTACGACGGCACCAGCGACTACGGCCGCATTCAGCGTCAGGACACCTTCATGCGCGCGATGATCGACGCCGCCAAGGGCAAGTACAACCCCCTGACGATCAACTCGTTCATCACCCAGCTTTCGAAGGGCGTCGTCCTCGACAGCACGTGGTCCTACAACGAGCTCCTCGGACTCGCGTACGACTTCCGCAACTTCCACTCGTCGAGCATGCAGTCCTACACGTTGCCCACCGTGAGCGACGGATACGTGTCACCGTACGGGGACGTCCTCTCGGTCCAAGAGCCCGAGGCGCAGCAACTGCTCGTCAAGATCTTCGGCAACGAGTTGAAGGCTCCGACGGCGGTGCCGCCGAATGAAGCACCGGAGCCACTCGTGATCCCGCACATCGCGATTACGTCGCCGACCACGACAACCTCGACGTCCACCACCGTCGCGAGTTCGGGATCGTCCGGCCACCACAAGAAGAAGACGACCGCGCCGACCACGACTACGACGTTGGTGCCCGCGGGCTACGCGTCCTTCAATCCGACACCCTGCTCACCCGCGTAAGGCTCAGCCGACGTAGTCGTCGAGCCCCTGTTGCAGCGTGTTCCAGCCGAGGGTCGCACACTTGATGCGGACGGGGAATTTCACGACGCCCTGAAGGGCCGCGAGTTCACCCATTGCGCGCAGGTCCACGGCCTCGGCGTCCTCGTCGGACTCGTCCTGCACGGTCATGAGCCTCTTGAAGTTACGGATGACCTGACGCACCTCGTCGAGTGATTTGCCCTTCACCGAGGCCGACATGAGTGACGCGGACGACTGCGAGATCGAGCACCCGTGTCCGGCGATCTTGATATCCACGAGGGCGCCATCGGACACCTCCAGGTAGACCACAATCTCGTCACCACAGAGTGGATTGAAACCTTCGATGCGATGGGCCGGCGGGACGGGCAGTTCGCCGCGGTTCCGCGGGGATCGGTAGTGATCAAGGATGATCTCGCGATAGAGCTCTTCGAGGTTCGACATAGTGGTTACCCGAACAACTTTACGGCGTGGTCGAGACCTTCCAGCAACGCGTCGGTGTCACGGGTGAGTGAGTACGGTCCGAACGACGCTCGGGCGGTCGCGACGAGTGAGAACCTCTTCATCAGGGGTTTGGCACAGTGGTGGCCGGGCCGCACGCACACCCCGAACTGGTCGAGCACCTGCGCGACGTCGTGCGCGTGGACGCCCTGCACATTGAGGCTCACCACACCGCCACGGTCAACAACCTCGTGGGGACCAATGACCTCGACGCGGCCGTTGAACTCGGTGAGGATGCGCGTCGTGGCGTCGACGGTGAGGCGCTCCTCGTGCGCCTGGATCTCACGCATCCCGAGTTGTTCGAGGTATCGCACCGCGGCGTGCAGGCCCGCGGACTCCGCGATCGGGGGAGTGCCCGCCTCGAAGCGACTGACGTCGCGCGCCGGCGTGAAACCCTCGAGCGAGACGTCCGCGATCATCCCGCCGCCGCCGAGGAACGGCGGCATGGACGCCAGGATGTCGCGACGCGTCCAGAGAACGCCGATCCCCGTGGGACCGAGCATCTTGTGCGCACTGAACACAAAGAAGTCGACGTCGAGTTCTCGCAGATCGGTGGGGGTGTGCGCCACGGATTGGGCGCCGTCGACCGCGATCAAAGCACCGTGGGCGTGCGCCGCGTCGGCGAGCTGTCGGAGTGGAGTGATCGTGCCGAGGACGTTGGACATCCCGGTGATCGACAGCAGTTTCGCGCCCTCGAGCGTCTGGTCCAGGGCGTCGAGATCGAGGCGGAAGTCGTCCGTGACACCGAGGAAGCGAAGAGTGATCCCTCGTTCATCGCGCAGTTGGAACCAGGGCACGAGATTGGCGTGGTGCTCCATCTCACTGAGCACCACCACGTCGCCCTCGGCCAGGTTCGCCCGACCCCACGAATGGGCGAGCAGATTGAATCCCTCGGTCGCGTTCTTGGTGAAGACAATCTCGTCGGCGGGGTGGGGGGCATTGAGGAAGTTGCCCACCGCCACGCGCGCCCCTTCGTACGTCGCGGTCGCCTCCTCGGCGGTGACGTAGACGCCGCGGTGGACGTTGGCGTGTCGCAACTCGTAGTAGCGACTCATCGCCTCGATCACGCATCGCGGCGTCAGCGCGGTGGCACCCGAATCGAGATACGTGATGGGCCGACCGTTGATCTTGCGTCGTAGCAGCGGGATATCCGCGCGCACTCGCTGGGGATCGAAGGAGCTCACGCCACCGCCACGCGCCACGGCTCGTAGCCGTCACGCTCGATCGTCGCGGCGAGGTCGGGACCTCCGGACGCGACGACGCGACCATCGACGACGACGTGCACCTGATCCGGCGCGAGCTCCTCGAGGAGCTTGACGTAGTGAGTCACGACCACAACACCCAGTGACGCTCGGCGCTCGCGCACCGTGCGAACGCCGCTCGCCACGACGCGCAGGGCGTCGATATCGAGTCCCGAGTCGGTCTCGTCCAAGAGGGCGAGTTCGGGGTCGAGAAGAGCCATCTGCAGGATCTCGTTGCGCTTGCGCTCGCCGCCGGAGAATCCCTCGTTGAGGTGCCGCTCGGCGAACGCGGCGTCCATGCCCAGTCGATCCATCCACTCCATGAGGTCGAGACGGACCTCCAACACGCTCAGTTCCTCGAGTCCCTGTCGCGCCGCAATCGCTTGACGCAGGAACTGAAGGACCGACACGCCGCTGATGGACTCGGGGTACTGGAAGGCGAGAAAGATTCCCGCGCGCGCTCGAGCGTCGGGAGTCCAACTGGCCAGATCCTGACCGTTGAAACTGATCGATCCCTCCGTGACGACGTAACCCGGATGTCCCATGATGACGTTGGCGAGCGTGGACTTCCCCGCGCCGTTGGGCCCCATCAGCGCGTGGACCTCCCCCGCGCGCACCGTCAGGTCGACACCCTTCAAGATGGCGTTCCCGTCGGCTTCGACGTGGAGATTTCGGACTTCAAGGAGTGCACCAGACATTGCCGTGAGCCTACCGGCGGCCCCCGTAGTTCCTTCCGGTCACCAGCCTCGCTCGACCCATTCGTCCAGGTGAGGGGCTTCGACCGCGAGGGTCGACGGCGCACCGTGACCGGGCCAGATGATGGTGGCGGGTGCGAACGGTCGAAAGATCCGTTCCTCGATGCTGCGAATGATGGTCGGGAAGTCGCCATCGTCGAAGGTGGCGTTGCCCGGACCGCCCGGAAAGAGAGTGTCCCCGGTGAACAACAGGGGCGTATCCTCCAGCGCGAAGCAGATCGAACCCGCCGTGTGACCGGGCGTGTGCACCGTGCGCAGTCGGATTTCGCCCACGTGCAAGACGGTGTCGTCCTCGAGCAGCTGGTCGTAGCTCGGGAGCCGACCCGCATCCTCCTGGCGCACCCACACGGCGATACCCGCCTCACGAACCGCCTCGACGGCGCCGATGTGGTCCCAGTGCCCGTGGGTCTCCACGACCCGCTCCACGCCGAGCTCGCGAGCGACCCTCAGAAGTCGGTCGTGCTCGTTGGCCGCGTCGATCAGGACCGCACGACCCGACGCGCGACAGCGCACCACGTAGACGTTGTTGTCGATGGGACCGACCACGAAGCGATGAACCTCCGCGGCGGCATTCGACCAGATCAGTTCGACGTTGTCGGTCACGAGCACCCCCCCAGCCTGCCACCGCGGAGGCCCCCGGAGGGATTGGCTATTGTCACTACGGCTTCGAAAGTTCCCGGGTGGGAGCCCGAGCGTGGGGAGAAGGTTACTGAGATGAACTTTGGATTCAGCGAAGAGCAAGAAGAGCTCCGCAAGATGGTCAAGCGATTCCTGGAGGACAAGTCCCCCGAGACCGAAGTGCGTCGTCTCATGGCGACGGCCGAGGGCTACGACCCGTCGGTGTGGAAGCTCATGGCCGATGAACTGGCGCTGCAGGGCCTCGGCATTCCCGAGGAGTACGGCGGTCAGGGCTTCGGCCCGGTCGAGCAGTACGTCGTGTTCGAAGAGATGGGCGCGGCACTGCTGTGCGCGCCGTACTTCGCCACCGTGGCCCTCGCCGCGAACGCACTGCTCAACTCCGGCGACGACGCCGCGAAGTCCAAGTATCTCCCCGGCATTGCCTCGGGTGACACGATCGCGACCCTCGCGTTGAACGACGAAGCCGGCTCGTGGGATCTCGCCGAGACCGGCGTGCGCGCAACCGCGTCGGGGGACGGATATCTCCTCACGGGCGTGAAGAGCTACGTGCTCGACGGCAACCTCGCGAGTGTGATCCTCGTGACCGCGACGACCGACGACGGCCTGTCGCTGTTCGCCGTCGACGGCTCCGCGGACGGACTGACCAAGACCGCGCTGCCGACGATGGACCAGACGCGCAAGCAGAGCCGCCTCGACTTCGCCAACGTGCCCGCCACGTTGATCGGAACGTCAGGTCAGGCCTTCGCCGGACTCGAGCGGACGTTGCAGGTGGCCGCGGCCGCTCTCGCGGCCGAGCAGGTCGGTGGTGCCCAGCGGGTGCTCAACAACTCCGTCGAGTACGCGAAGAACCGCGTCCAGTTCGGTCGCCCGATCGGCAGCTTCCAGGCCATCAAGCACAAGTGCGCCGACATGCTGCTCGACGTCGAGTCCGCGAAGTCGGCCGCGTACTACGCCGCGTGGGCCGCCCAGGAGGACAACGAGGAGTTGCCGATCGCGTCGAGTCTCGCCAAGTCGTTCTGCTCGGAGGCCTATTTCCACTGTGCCGCCGAAAACATTCAGATCCACGGTGGCATCGGCTTCACGTGGGAGCACCACGCGCACCTCTACTTCAAGCGGGCCAAGAGCTCCGAGTTGCTCCTCGGTGACCCCGCCTACCACCGCGAGCTGCTGGCCCAACGACTGGGCATTTAGCCCCACGTGCTGGAGCACGTTCAGCTCGACAGCGGGCCGTCGCGGCTCGACCTGCGCGTGGCGTCGACCTCCACGAGGCCGGTGGTCGATCACGCGCTGATCCTCGTGCACGGGTTGCCCCGGGCCTACGGCATGGGTCGTCAGGCCGCGGGACTGTTGCCCGAGCTCGCCGAACACCTGGCCAACGAGTCCGGGTGGCTGGTGGCGACGGGAACCATGTCGGGCGTGGGCGCGAGTACCGGCACCTTCTCGGTCGGGCAATGGCGCGCGGATCTCACCGCGATCATCAATCGTCTCGATGAACCCAATCGACGACTCTCCCTGGCCGGATTCGGGCTCGGGGGTGCCCTCGCTCTCGCGACGGCGCTCGCCGATGAGCGCGTGAGGGGTGTGGCGACATTTGCGACCCCCGCCGATCTGGTTCGGTGGTGCGGCGACGCGGTTGAGATGCACCGGATTGTCACGGCGGCCGGCGTCTTCGACCCGGCGGTGCCTCTACTCAGTCCCGACGCGCTCGTGGCCGACATCGTGAGCCTCGAACCCCTCGCCGCCGCCGCGCAGATTCCGCCGCGCCGATTCCTCATCGGGCACGGCTCCGATGACCGTGAAGTGCCCGTCAGCGAGGCGAGATCACTGCACGCGGCCGCCGACGGGCGCGCGGAACTGCGCGTGATTCAAGGGGCGGGACACTGGCTGCGCGCCGATCCGCGCATGGTGGCGACCCTGCTCGGCTGGCTCGATCGTCACCGCTGAGCCATCGCGACGTCGATGGCGTCGCGCAGTCGGCGCGCGGACTCCCTCGGGGTGGCGGAACCGACGAGATAGCGCACGACCACAAAGTGCGTGAGCCCCGCGTCCACCATCGAAGTGACGCTCTCGGGGGTGACGCCGCCCGTGACAAAGACCGGCCGCGATGACTCGTTGTGGGCGCGTACGGCGTAGGCCACACCCGTGCCGGGTCGACCCGGCTTCGTGGGCGTCGCTTCGACCGGTCCGGCGCTCAGGTACGTGACGTCCTGCTCGCCGGCGTCGTGAAGCTGGCGGGCGTCATGAGTGGACAGACCGATGATCGCGTCGGGCCCGAGGATGCGTCGACAGAGCGACACGGGCGCGTCGTCTTGTCCCACGTGAACGCCGTCCGCGGCGACCTCGAGAGCGAGGTCGGGTCGGTCGTTGAGCACGAAGGGCACGCCCAAGTCTCGACACACGCGCGCGCACTCACGCGCGGCGTGCAGGACATCGCGGTCGTCGCGGTCCTTGGCGCGCAACTGCACAACGTCAACACCGCCCGCCACGACGTCGGTGACGAAGGCTGTCAGGTCGTCGCGCAGCGGCGTGCACAGGTACAACCGACGCGTCGTGAGGTCAAACACCTCGTCACCCTAGAGGTCGACGTGACGCGACCACGACCGTGGCCGGTGGGTGCGTCCTCGTCGGGCAGAATGGGACGATGCAGGTTCCCGCCAAAGCCGACTACGCCATTCGGGCCCTGTTGACCCTCGCGAGTTCCTCCGATTCGATCAGCGCCGATCACCTCGCCCACGAACAAGGGTTGCCGCCAAAATTTCTTGGTGCGATTCTGTCCGAACTTCGTCGGGGAGGCATCGTCACGAGCCAGCGCGGCGCCGAGGGGGGATTTCGACTCGCCAAGCCCGCGGACGAGATTTCGATTGCCGACGTCCTGCGCGTGCTCGGTGGGCCGCTCGCCGGCGTGCGCGGACAGCGACCGGAGAAGCTCGAATACGACGGAGCCGCCACGAACCTGCGCGACGTCTGGGTCGCGGTGCGGGGCTCGCTGCGACAGGTGCTCGAACACGTCTCGTTGGCGGACGTCGTGTGTGGGGAGTTGCCCGAGGCGGTGACTCGCTTCACCAACGACCCCGACGCCTGGCACACGCGCTAGTGGTGACGCGAATCCACACGGACGGAGCGTGTCGTGGGAATCCCGGACCCGGGGGGTGGGCGTGGGCGGCGGACCACGAGCATTTTGCGAGCGGTCCGGCGGCCACCACGACGAATCAGCGCATGGAGCTGCTCGCGGTGATTGAGGCGCTGCGTACCAACGATGAGGGCGACGTGGAGATCGTGAGCGACTCGACGTACGTCGTGAACTGCTTTCGCGACAAGTGGCACGCGGGGTGGTTGCGGCGAGGTTGGAAGAACTCCCAGGGCCAACCCGTCGCCAATCGCGACCTCTGGGAGGATCTGTTCGCACTCACCTTCGACGGCGACCGTGACGTCACCTTCACCTGGGTGAAGGGGCATTCTGGCGACCCCATGAATGACTTCGTCGACGAACTCGCGACGGCCGCCGCTGACTCCCAGCGTGCTCGGAAGAGTCCGTAGTCCCGTTCGGTCCCCGTAGGGCACTCGGTAGGATTTAGTTGTTTATCGTCGAAACATTGAGCGAAGGGACGCAGTGTGGCCTCCGAGATCCAGTCATTTGACCTCGTCATCATCGGGGGTGGACCCGGCGGGTACGCCGCGGCGCTCTACGGCGCGAGCGGCGGACTGAACGTCGCCGTCGTCGAACGGGACAAGGTCGGCGGGACCTGCCTGCACCGCGGTTGCGTGCCGGCCAAGGAGTTCCTCGAGACGGCGAGCGTGCGCCGCACCTTCGCGCACGGATCGGACTTCGGCGTGAGTGCGGGGGACGTCCGGGTGGACTTCTCGGTCAGCCAGGCCCGCAAGAACGACGTGGTGGACACGCTGTTCAAGGGACTGTCGGGCCTCCTCAAGGGCCGCAAGGTGACGGTGTTCGACGGCACCGGCCAGTTGCAAGCCGACGGGACCGTCCAGATTCATGACGGCGCGGACGCGGGAGCGACGCTGCGGGGAACGAACACCGTTCTCGCCGCCGGATCGGTGCCGCGCACGATTCCCGGCTTCGACATCGACGGCACACTGGTCGTGACGTCGGACGAATTTCTCGCCCTGGAGTCCTTGCCGGCGCGCGCAGTGGTCATCGGTGGTGGCGCGATCGGGTGCGAGTTTGCGTCGCTCCTCGCCGATCTCGGCACCTCCGTGACGATCCTCGAGGGTCTGCCGTCAATCCTGACGGGTTGCGACAGCGAGGTTGCGGCGGTGGTGGCGAGAGCGTTTAAGAAGCGCGGCATCGAGATTCGCACGAGCGCGTCGGTCACCGGGCACAGCCCGGGAAAGAAGAACGCGACCACCACGGTGCACGTCGACGGTAGCGACGACGTCGAGGTCGACATGGTGGTGGTCTCCGTCGGTCGCCGACCGCGCACCGAGGGGTTGCTCGCGGAGGGGACGGGAGTCACCCTGGACGAGCGAGGTTTCGTGGTGAGTGACGCCATGATGCGAACGTCCAATCCCCACGTCTTCGCGGTCGGCGACGTCGTCGCCAACACGCCCCAACTCGCGCACGTCGCGTTCGCCGAAGCGATTGTCGTGATCAAGTCGATTCTCGGGGAGTCACCGCTGCCGGTTGACTACGACCGAGTTCCGTGGGCGATCTATTCGAGCCCCGAGGTTGCCTTCTGCGGGCTCACGGAAGCGGCGGCCAAGGAGCGCGGCTACGACGTGGTCGTGAAGAAGGATCCCTTCGGAGGGAACTCCCGGGCCCGCATCATTGGCGAGACCGATGGCGTCGTCAAGATCGTCGCCGAGAAGCGAGCCGACGGCACGGCCGGACAGATTCTCGGCGTGCACATGGCGGGACCGTGGGTGACCGAACAACTGGGTGCGGGATACTTCGCGGTCAATTGGGAAGCGACGGTGGAGGAAGCGGCGTCACTGATTCAACCGCACCCGTCGCTGTCGGAGACCTTCGGTGAGACGTTGATCGCCCTGACCGGTCGGGGGCTCCACGTTGGTTGATGTCCTGCTCCCGTCGCTCGGCGAGTCCGTCACCGAGGGAATCGTGCTGCGATGGATGAAACAGGTCGGTGACCGCGTGGAGCGCGACGAGCCGATCTGTGAGATCTCGACCGACAAGGTTGACTCGGAGATGCCGTCGCCCAGTGCGGGCATTTTGCGCGAGATCGTCGCTCAAGAAGGCGACACCGTCGAGGTCGGAGCACGTCTCGCGGTCATCGATGCGTCCGAGGGCGCGAGCGAGGTTCCCCCCACACCCGCGGCACCTGCCGCGGCCCTGCCGACCACCGACACGACCGCGCCAGCGCCACGAGTCACCACCTCGACGCCGGCGGTGAACGAGCCGCCGTCGTCACCCGCGGGGGTGGTGTCGTCACCGGTCGTTCGCCGGATTCTGAACGACGGTGGGGTCGATCCTCGTTCCGTCCGCGGAAGTGGTCCGGGAGGAGCCATCACTCGTCGCGACGCGGAGATGGCGGTCTCCAACGGTCCCACGGACGACGTCGCCATCCCGTTGTCAAACGGACGGCGCCGCATGGCGGAACACATGGTGACGTCGTCGCAGTCCACTCCGCACGGCTTTGTTGCCGTGGAGGTTGACGCGGACGTCTTCGATCACGTCGACGCGTCGGGCCGTCACACGCGCGACGGCGCCCCCATCGTGGATGAGGCTGTCGTGGCGCTCGCCGCCGTTCGCGCGCTCGGCGAGTTCACGTTTCTGAATGCCACCTTCGCGGGTGATGAGGTCGTCGAACATCGCACCATCAATCTCGGTTTCGCGCGTCACGCGGACCGCGACGGGATGCTCGTCCCCGTGGTCCACGCCGCCGCCGGCTTGACGCTTCGCGCACTCTGCCGCCGACTCGTCGATCTGGCCGAACGAGTGTCGACGCGTCAATTGACGACGGACGACTTGATGGGCGGGACCTTCACGATCACCAGCGCTCCCTCGCCGCACACGCTGTTGGTCCAGCCGATCATCATTCAGCCGCAGGTCGCGGTTCTCTCGCTCGGGGCCGTGCGCCGCGAGGCGGTCGTCCGTGAGAGCGAGGGCCAGGCCCGTGTCGTCGTCGGACGTCGCATCGTTCTGGGTCTGACGTTCGATCACCGCGTCTGCGACGCGTCCAGCGCGGCGGCGTATCTCGAACGGGTGGGTGAGCTGTTGGCCGCCCTTGACGTCGACGCGGAGCGGTAGATGTTGCGGCGACGGCACCTCGGGCGAGTTGAATTTGTCGAAGCCAACGACTTGCAACGGTCCCTGGTGGACGCGGACGATGACTACGTGCTGTTGATGGAGCACCCGCCGACCTACACCCTCGGTGTGCGCGCGCAACCCGAACATTTCCTGGTCGACCCCCGCGAACTGGACGCCGACATCGTCGAGGCCGACCGCGGAGGGGACGTCACCTACCACGGGCCCGGTCAGATCGTCGCCTGGGCGATCGTCACGGTGCCCGACGACCCGCGCGCCGGCAAGGAGCACGTAAGACTGCTCGAGGACGCCGTCATCGCGACCGTCGACTCGTTGAATCAGGAGGGCCGACTCGGACGCGTTGGTCGCCTGGAGGGCTACCCGGGTGTGTGGGCGCAACTCGATGATGTCCCCCACAAGATCGCCGCCGTCGGCGTGCGAACAGAACGTGACGATCGGAATCGACGCCGCACTCTGCACGGTGTGGCGTTGAACGTCACGGTCGACATGTCCGCGTTCGAGGCCATCGTCCCGTGCGGGATTGCCGATCGGCCCGTCGGATCCATGGCCTCGTTGGGCCTCGACGTTCGCATGATCGACGTCGAGGACCAGTTGGGGGTCGAGCTCGCCACACGACTCGGGCGCGACAGTCGGGTCGCCAGCGTGGACCGGCAACCGGCGGAGCACACGAACGAGCGGCCCCTGATTCGGCGCCTCCGGCGAGCGGGTGTGGACCCCGATGACGGACTCAGTCTTCACGCGCGCAAACCAGAGTGGTTGCGGATCCCGGCGACGATGGGTGCCCCCTTCCAGTCGCTGCGCCGACTCACCGACGATCTGCGCCTCGTGACGGTCTGCGAGGAAGCGGGCTGTCCCAACATCTTCGAATGCTGGTCCTCGGGCACCGCGACCTTCATGGTCAACGGCGAGCGCTGCACGCGGGCGTGCGGTTTCTGTCTCGTGGACACCCGCAAGCCCCTGCCGCTCGACGACACCGAGCCGGCGCGCGTGGCCGAGGCCGTGGTGCGTCTCGACCTCGCGCACGCCGTGGTGACCTGCGTCGCGCGAGACGACCTCCGCGATGGAGGGGCGGGGGCGATCGCCTCGACGATTCGGGCCATCCGCGACCGGCGGCCGGCGACCAACGTCGAAGTGCTGATCAGTGATCTACGCGGCGACGTCGACTCGTTGCAGATGATTCTCGACGCCGCGCCCGATGTCCTGAACCACAACATCGAGACGGTGGCGCGGCTGCAACACGCCGTTCGCCCGAGCGCGGGCTACGCCCGGTCCCTGACGGTACTGGCGCGGGCGGCCCGCGCGGGCATGGTCACCAAGTCGGGTCTCATGGTGGGGCTGGGTGAAGACGTCGACGAGGTCGAAGAGACACTGGCTGACCTCGCCGCCGTGGGCGTGTCGATCGTCACGATCGGCCAGTATCTTCGGCCGACGAAGGATCACCTGCCCGTCGCGCGATGGTGGCGGCCCGAGGAGTTCGACGATCTCGCCGCGAGGGGCCGCGCTTTGGGGCTGGGTCACGTCCAGGCATCGCCGCTCACCCGATCGAGTTACCACGCACGCGACGCCCTCGCCGCGTCGACGCCCGTGTCCCTGTCGTCACGAGTGTCCTAGAGCCTCGCGACGTGTCGTCGCCGTCGCGGTGGCGGATCGTAACGTGGACCCGTGTGGGAGATCCTCTTGGTCGCCGTGGCAGTCGGTCTCGGCAACTTCGCCGCGGCGATCGGCATTGGCGTGTCGGGCGTGGACGCGCGCACGCGGCTCCGAGTCGGGCTCACCTTCGGGACCTTCGAGACCGCGATGCCGATCATCGGCATCGCTCTGGGCCGACGCGTCGCGGGACCACTCGGTTCAGACGCCACGTACGTCGGTGCGGGACTCTTGATCGCGACGGGACTCTACGGACTGTGGCAAGCGCGTCGGGGTGACGCGCATCCGGAAGGCACGTTGTCGACGCGGCGGCTCCTCCTCGTCGCCGCCGCGCTGAGCGTCGATAACTTGGTCGTGGGCCTGGCCCTCGGTGCGTCGGGAACGACGATCCTCGCGGCGATTGTCACGATCGGCGTCGTCAGCGTGTTGATGACGATCATCGGACTGGACCTCGGCAGCCGGCTCGGCGCCAGGGTCCAGCACCGTTCGGGTGAGATCGGCGCGGGAGTGCTCGTCGTCGTGGGCGTGGCGCTGGCGTGCGGCGTGCTGTGAGCGATCGTCGGCGTCGGCCTACGTGGACGGCGCCGTGGGGTGCGTGGTCGCAACGGGAGTGAGCGGCGCGTCCGACTGGCTGGCGTGGGCGACGCGAGCCTTACTGGCTTCCAAGTCGACGTGAGCTTTGTGCGCGAGGTTGATGACGTCTTGTGACACCGAACGCTTGGAGCCCTCGTGCGCGGGGTGATGGAGCGGGCAGGCGAGATACGGGGTTCCCTCGACCGGCTTGCCGAGACGCAGGCAACCCTTCACGTGACAGTTGTGGTGTCGATACACCGTGATGATGCTGCCGATGATGAGAAAGTCGGGGATCGAACCACCAAAGCCGGACCAGAATCCGTACCAGGAACCCGACTCCTGGTCGGCGCCGCTGTAGCGAAGGAACCAACTCGCCGTATCGGTCCAGTACACGGCGATCACGATGATCAGCGCCACGATGAGCACGGAGAGGCCGTACTTCAACGCGCGGTTCATGCCGACGTCTCTCGCATTGTGCCGCAGCATACTGGGGAGTTTTCGTTGGGACAGGGACTCGGCGGCGTCTCGCGGGTGAGTGATCGGCCCCACGGTGTGAGACTGGACGTCGTGGACACCTCGCCCGTCGAGAGTGGCCGGCACCGCACGTGGCGGCACCGTCGCCCTCTCGCACTCACCGCCGCGGGTCTGGTCGCACTCGTGGCGTCCGTCGTGTGTCGCCCCGAGGACGCCGCGTCGGCCGTCGCACAGGCGTGGCCGCCCTTCGTCCTCGTGACGGGACTCTTGCTGATCGGTCTCGTCGCGCACGACGACGGCGTGTTCGCGGCGGCGGGCGCACAGCTGGGCCGTCTGTCGTCACGAGGGGGAGTGCAGTTCATGGGCGCCGTCGTCCTCGTGGGACTCGTGACGTCGCTTCTCAATCTGGACACCTCGGTCGCGTTTGTGACGCCCGTGCTCATTTACACTGCCCGCAGCCGCGGCACCGACGAAGCACCGTTGCTGTACGGGTGCCTCCTCCTCTCGAACGCGGGTTCGTTGTTCCTGCCCGGATCCAACCTCACGAATCTCATTGTCCTCGCCCACACGCCACTGAGCGGTGCGGCCTTTCTCTCCGCGATGTGGGAACCGGCCCTCGCCGCCTTCGTCGTCACCGCTCTGGTCGTGGCGGTCACGGTGCGAACGCCAACACGTGACGTCGCGCCGCGTGCCGTCGCGACGGAGGGTCCATCGGCGGCGCCTCACCCGTGGGGGTTGGGAATGGCCGCCATTGTGGCGGCCACGGTCGTCATGCTCGCGGTCCCCAATCCCTGGGTCGCGGTGGGGGTGATGGCCGTCGGCGCCGTGGTGGTGGCGTGGCGCCTCGGGTCGAACTCCCTCGCCTCGGGCGAGATCGCCGACGTCGTGGGCGCACCCGTCCTGACGGGGCTCTTCGGTGTGGCGGTGGCGTGCGGGACCCTCGGACGAGCCTGGTCGGGGCCGGCGACCCTCCTGGGGCACCTCGGGATCTGGTCCACGGCGTTCGTGGCGGCGGCCGGGTCGCTCGTCATCAACAACCTGCCGGCGGCGTCGTTGTTCGCGGCTCACGCACCCGCACGGCCGTTCGCCCTGCTGGTGGGACTCAACCTTGGTCCGAACGCGTTCGTGACGGGATCCCTCGCGTGGATTCTGTGGTTTCGCGCGGCGCACCGCACCGGGGCCCGACCGTCGATCCTGCGGGCGAGCCGTGTGGGGTCCCTCGCCGCGGTGACCTCAATGGTCGCCGCGTTGGCGGTTCTGTCGGCGGGTGCGCACCACTGAGGCTCCGCTCGCTCGCGAGCGGACCGAGGCGGAACGCGACTGTCGTCGTGGAGGTGGTGCGACCTACTTCTCGAGCGACTGGTGCATGCGAAATCCGGGGTGGTGCTTCAGGATCTCTCGGCGCGCGATGGTCATCTTGTGAACCTCGTCGGGTCCGTCGGCGATGCGCAGCGTGCGGATGCCGGCGTACATGTGGGCGAGCGGGAAGAACTGCGTCACGCCCGCGGCACCGTGGACCTGGATGGCGCGATCGATGACCTTGAGGGCCATGTTCGGAATCGCCACCTTGATCCCGGAGATCTCACTCGCCGCCGACTTGTTGCCGACGGTGTCCATCAGGTGCGCGGTGTGCAGGACATACTCGCGAGCCATGTCGATCTCAATGCGCGACTCGGCGATCCAGTCCTGGATGAGTCCCTTGTGGGCGAGGCTCGTGCCAAACGTGGAGCGCTCGAGGGACCGCGTGACCATGAGGTCGAGTGCCCGTTCCGCCACGCCGATCGTGCGCATGCAGTGGTGGATGCGTCCGGGCCCGAGGCGAGCTTGCGAGATCGCGAAGCCACTTCCCTCCTCACCGAGCAGGTTGTCGACCGGCACGCGAACGTCACGGTAGATGACCTCGGGGTGGCCCCCTCGTTCGGTGTAGCCGAACACATGGGGGTCGAGACCGAGCGTGACCCCGGGGGTGTCCTTCGGCACGACGATCATCGACTGCTGGAGATGACGAGACGCCTGGGGGTTGGTCTTGCCCATCACGATGAGCACCTTGCACCGCTCACCACGCGCGCCAGAACTGAACCACTTTCGTCCGTTCAGGACGTACTCGTCCCCGTCGCGAACGATCGACAGCCCGATGTTCGTGGCGTCCGAGGACGCAATGTCCGGCTCGGTCATCGAGAAGGCGCTGCGAATTTCACCGGCGAGCAGCGGGGCCAGCCACTCGGCCTTGACGCGCTCGGAACCGTAGAGGTTCAGGATCTCCATGTTGCCCGTGTCGGGGGCGTTGCAGTTGAGCGACTCGGACGCGAAGCCGACTTTTCCGAGCTCCTCGGAAATGGGGGCGTAGTCGAGATTGGACAGGGGAGTGCCGGGACTGCCGGAGCGCAGGTGCGGAAGAAACAGGTTCCAGAGGCCCCGTTCAAGCGCGGCGGACTTGAGCTTGTCCAGAATCGGCGGGTATCCGTCGGGACCCACCTCGCCGAGTTGTTCGTAGTACGTCTCTTCGGCCGGATAGATGATGTGTTCCATGAAGCGGCGAACCGACTCTTGTGTCTCCAGGCCTTTGGCCGTGAACTCGTAGGGCATGCGCATTTCCGTCCTCGCCGTCACGCGTCCTGCGCGACACCGCTCTCACGATACGCCGAGTGGGGGCGGGCCCCGAAACGGACCAGACCGCTCACGGGCCGAGCCGGCCGTGCGAGCGGCGCTCGTGAGACAGAGGTCGTCTAATCTCCTCGGCACGCCGTCTTGACGAAAGGTCACCTCATGCCCACACCCACGTCGTTTTTGCCCGGCGCCCCGTGCTGGACGGATCTCTGGACCTCGGACGTTGACGGGAGTCGCCGCTTCTACGCGGAACTGTTCGGGTGGGAAGCAGCCGCGCCGAGTGCCGAGTTCGGCGGCTACTTCATGTTCTTGCGTGATGGCGTTCCCGTTGCCGGTGGGATGGGCGACATGGGTGATATGACGGCGAACGATCGGTGGAAGATCTATCTCGCCACCACGGACATCGCCGCAACGGCGTCGGCGGCCGCGACGGCGGGCGCGGTCATCACGGCCCCCGCCTCGCCCGTGGCGGACTTGGGGGAGCAGTGTGTCCTTCTTGATCCGGCGGGCGCTGTGCTGGGCGCGTGGCAGGCGGGGACCTTTCCCGGATTCAGCACCGTGGATGAACCAGGGTCGCCGGGTTGGTTTGAGCTCTACACGAAACAGTACAGCGCGGCGTTGGCGTTCTACGAGAACGTCTTCACCCTCTCGGGCGAGTCCATTGGCGACACGGACGACTTCCGCTACTCGGTCCTGCGCACGCGCGGCGAAGACCGCGAAGTCGCCGGCATCATGGACGCGCGCGACATGCTCGGCCCCGACGAGGCGTCGTATTGGGTGACCTACTGGCAGGTTGACGACGTTGACCGCTCGATTGAGACCGTCCGGTCGCTGGGCGGACACGTGAGCGCGGACGCGACTGACTCACCCCACGGACGCATCGCGGGCGTCACGGACCACACGGGAGCTCCGTTCCGCCTCATCAGCGCGCCCGCGTAGTCGCGGGGCGCCGTCGGCGACTATGACGACGACAACGTCAGGCTGACCGGACAGTGGTCGCTGCCCATGATCTCCGGGTGTATCTCCGCCG
This sequence comes from uncultured Actinomycetota bacterium, assembly GCA_963830195.1. Classification (GTDB taxonomy): domain Bacteria; phylum Actinomycetota; class Acidimicrobiia; order Acidimicrobiales; family RAAP-2; genus RAAP-2. The sequence continues at coordinate 47,997 of CAWHLQ010000017.1, forward strand.
CCGTCACGCGCGGTGCGAGATCCGCGGAGACGAGGAAGTAGTCAATTCGCCATCCCACGTTGCGCGCTCGTGCGCCGGAGAAGTTTGACCACCAGGTGTAGTGGCCGTTGCCCGAGGTGAAGAGGCGGAAGGTGTCGACGAATCCCGCGTCGAGAAGCTGCTGGAAGCCGAGTTTCTCCTCGTCGGTGTACCCGGCTTTGCCGCGATTCTCCTTGGGATTGGCGAGGTCGTCATCGGTGTGGGCCACGTTCAGGTCACCGCAGATCGCGACCGGCTTCTTCTTCTTGAGCGCACAGACGTGCGCGAGAAACGCGGGGTCCCATTTCTCGTGTCGCAGCGCGAGCCGTCCGAGGTCGCCCTTGGCGTTCGGCGTGTAGGCCGTGACCAGATAGAAGTCGTCGAACTCCGCCGTCACGACGCGACCTTCGTCATTGGGGTTGCCGAACGTGTCGGACGCGAACGAGAACTTCTTCACCAGCGCGGCCGGGAGTCCGTTCGACACCGAGAGTGGCGCGGTCTTGGAGCAGAGGGCGGTGCCCGAGTAGCCCTTCTTCACCGCGGAGTGCCAGTACTCCTCGTAGCCCTCGAGATTGCAGTCCGCCTGCGACTGGTCGGCCTTGGTCTCTTGGAGACAGATGATGTCGGGCTTCAGTGAGTGCAGGAAGGGATCAAACATTCCCTTGCGCTGGACCGCGCGAATTCCGTTGACGTTCCAGGAGACAATTCGCATGCGTCATCGTAACAACAGCGCGTCTCGCAACGTTGTGACGGCGTTAGACGAGACCCACTCGCGACACGGTGGCGTCTCGACGCGACGGTGACGCCCGGTGCCCCACAACCTCACGGACCGGTGTCGTCGGTTCCCACCAGTTCCGCGACGAGAGCCGCCACGCGGTCACGGAGGTCATCGCGGATGACGCGGACCTCGTCCAACGTGCGACCCGCGGGATCGGCCACCTGCCAGTCGAGGTACCGCTTTCCGGGATACACCGCACAGGCGTCGCCGCACCCCATCGTCACGATGACGTCGGCGTCGCGCCCCATCTGGTCGGTGAGCGGGCGTGGGGTCTCGTCGCTGATGTCGATGCCCCGCTCGGCCATGGCCGCCACAACGGCGGGGTTCAGGGTGTCACCCGGTGCCGACCCGGCCGAGAACACGACGAGGCGCTGCGCTCCGAGCTCTCGGGCATAGGCGGCCGCGATCTGCGACCGTCCCGCATTGTGGACGCACAGGAACAGCACGGCCGGGACACGGTCGCTCACGAGGTGGCGTCCTTCGCTCCGTGGGGCAGCATCACCGTGGCGGCGTCCGCGTGGGTCACGCCGGGGTAGAGAAGTCGAATGAGTCCGATCCCGACCAGACCGCCCACGGCTTCGGCCGCGATGAAAGAGGGAACCGAGCTCGGCGCAATACCGGCGAACGTGTTCGAGAACATCCGACCGATCGCGATGGCGGGGTTCGCAAAGCTCGTCGAGCTCGTGAAGAAGTAGGCGGCTCCGATGTAGGCCCCCACGGCGGCCGGCGTCGTCGCCCCCCGCCCGGTGCGCGCGAGCGCGAAGATCACGAGCAGGAGTCCGCTGGTGGCGACGACTTCGGAGAGGAAGTGGGCCGGTGACGCGCGGTGGTTGTTCGACAGGGAGATCGCTGCCTTCTGGAACATGAGGTTGGCGAGCACGGCGCCACTGACGCAGCCGGCGACCTGGGCCGGCACGTACGCCGCCGCGTGCCGCCACGAGATACCGCCGAACGTCGCATCGACAACAGACACCACCGGGTTGAAGTGGGCGCCCGAGACGGCGCCGAACATCAGGATGATGGCGAACAACCCCGCCGCCGTGGCGAGGGCGTTTTCGAGCAGTTGCAGACCCGCGTCGTGCGGTGAGTAGGTCTGCGCGGCGATGCCGGATCCAATGACAATGGCGGCCAGCATCAGACTGCCGAGGTATTCCGCGACCAGTCGCCGCGTCAGCTCGTTCGGGTGTGCGCCGCTCATCAGCGTCGATCCGCGTTGTCTAACAGCAACTCGGCGCACTCGCCGTGCCCGTCGACGTCACGGTCGCCGACGTGCAACAGCGCTCGTCGCCACTGATGCCGGCGTCGTCGTTCGCGTCCGCGAGCACCGTGTAGGTCTCCCAGCGTGCCCCGTCGGGCCCGTTCACCCACACCTTGTCCTGCACGGCGTAGCAGCAGGTCGTGTTCTCTTCCACGTCGGTGGCGAACCCGGCGTCAGTCAAGTACGCGGTCGCGGACGCGACGTCACTCGACGTCATGACTTCGACGCCCAGGTGGTTGATCGATCCCGGAACCCCGCCCCCTTCGATGAGCACGAGCTTGAGCGGAGGTTCATCGATCGCGAAGTTGGCGTATCCGGGACGGACCTTTGTGGGCGCGACGCGGAAGTACGCGGAGTAGAACGTGATGGACTCCTCGAGGTTCGAGACGTTGAGGGCGAGTTGGACGCGCGACACGGGCACTCCTTTACATTGATGACGGTCGATGTACAGTCTGCACCATACATCGATGAATGTCAATGATACGATTCCCTCATGGCGGTGCGCAGGGTGGTCGCGGAGTTATCTGACCGGTCGGCGTGTTGCGCGCCCCTGGCGACGACACCAATGTCCGCCGATGCGGCCGTCGAGATGGCCCGTCTGTTCGGGGCCTTGAGCGATCCGGTCCGACTGCGGATGTTGTCGCTCATCGCGTCCGACGTCGAAGTCTGCAGCTGCGCGCTCGAAGGACCCCTCGACAAGAGTCAGCCCACCATCTCGCACCACACGCGCATCCTCGCCGAGGCGGGTCTCATCACGGGCGACAAGCGCGGGCGATGGATGTGGTGGCGCGTCGTGCCGGAGCGACTGCGCGACGTGGCGCGCGTTCTCGACGTCTGACCGGGCCGACGTGCGCCGCCTCGTGTCAGGCGACGAAGTACTTGGCCTGGGGGTGGTGACAGATGATGGCGTCGGTGGTCTGTTCGGGGTGCAGCTGAAACCCCTCGGAGACCTCGACGCCGATGCGACTGGCGTCGAGCAAGGTCGCGACCTTCGCGTTGTCGGTGAGGTCCGGACAGGCCGGATAGCCCCAGGAGTAGCGGCCCCCGCGATACTGCTGACGAAAGAGCCCCGACAGTGTGGGGCCGTCTTCGTCGGCGAAGCCGAGCTCCTCACGGATCCGCCGGTGCCACAGTTCGGCCAGGGCCTCGGCCATCTCGACGCCGAGGCCGTGCAGGTGCAGGTAGTCCGAGTAGCGATCCGCGGCGAACAGCTCCGCACACCGCTGCGAGACCCGTGCACCCATGGTCACGAGCATGAAGCTCGCGTAGTCCTTGTCGGCGCTGTCGACGCCGCGAAAGAAGTCCGCCACGCAGTAGAAGGGGTCCTGCAGTTGGCGCGGGAAGTGGAACCGGCAACGCTCGGAGGTTCGTTCGTCGTCGGTGTACACAATGAGGTCCCCGTCGTCGCTGGCGACGGGGAAGTGGCCCCACACGACTTGGGGGACGAGGAGTCCGTCGCCCTTGGCAATGTCGATCTGTTCGCGCAGGATCGCGCGCACGCGCTCCTTGAACGCCGTGTCGTCCTCACCGTTCTCGGGTCGGTATCCCCACTGGTTGCGAAACAGCGCCGTCAGGTTGAGGTAGTCGCTGATGTCGTCAACGGACATGCCCTTGGCCACCCGCGTCCCGAGGAACGGGGGCGCGTAGAGGGGATTGTCGTCAACGACACTCGGGCTGCGCGTGGGGAGACCGTCGGGCACGGGTCCCGCGCCGTCGCGGATGCGCCGAGAGACCTTGCGCTCGGAGATCTCGCGACCGAAGGTGGGGTCGTCGTCACCCCGGCGCAACTCCCCGAGTCGATCCAGCACGCGAAGTCCCTCGAAGGCGTCCTTGCCGTAAAAGACCCGTCCGTCGTACACCTCGCGCAGGTCGCGCTCCACGTACGTTCGCGTGAGCGCCGCGCCGCCGAGTAGCACGGGCAGGTGCGAGTAGCCCAGGTCGTTCATGACCTCCAAGTTCTCGCGCATGATGAGCGTGGACTTGACGAGCAGTCCGCTCATGCCCAGCGCGTCGGCCTGGTGGTCATCGACGGCGCTCAGCATCTCGTTCACGCCGACCTTGATGCCGAGGTTGACGACGTCGTAGCCGTTGTTGGTGAGGATGATGTCCACCAGGTTCTTGCCGATGTCGTGGACGTCGCCCTTGACCGTCGCGAGGACGACCGTGCCCCGTCCCCCTTGGTCGCTCTTTTCCATGAACGGTTCGAGAAACGCCACGGCGGACTTCATGGTTTCGGCACTCTGCAGGACGAAGGGCAGCTGCATCTCGCCGGTCGCGAAGAGGTCGCCCACCTCACGCATCCCGTCGAGCAGGATCTCGTTGACGATGTCCAGCGGAGAGATCCCCTCGTCGAGGGCGACCTGGAGGTCCGCCTCGAGTCCCACGCGCGCGCCCTCGATGATTCTCTGGCGCAGTCGCTCCCGCAGGGGGAGGGCCGCGAGATCGCTGACCGCGCTGGATGACGCTGAGACGCCCTCGAACAGTCGCAACAACTCCTGGAGCGGGTCGTAGTCGTCGCGTCGCCGGTCGTAGATGAGATCGAGACAGACCTCGCGAACCTCGTCGTCGATGCGCGCGAGAGGAATGATCTTGGACGCGTGCACGATCGCGGCGTCGAGACCCGCCGCCGCGCACTCGTGCAGGAACATGCTGTTGAGGACCTGGCGCGCGGCGGGACTCAGGCCGAACGAGACGTTGGACAGCCCCAGGATCGTGTGCACTCCGGGCAGTTCGCCCTTGATGCGCCGGATGGCTTCGATCGTCTCGATGCCGTCGCGTCGCGATTCGGCCATGCCGGTGGACAACGGGAGGGCCAAGGGGTCAATGAAGATGTCGCGCGGGTCGAGGCCGTAGCGCTCGACCGCCAGCGTCGTGATCGCGGTCGCGGCGCGCACCTTCCAGTCCGCGCTGCGCGCCTGGCCGTCCTCGTCGATGCACGTCGCCACCACGGCGCAGCCGAACTCGGCGGCCAAGGACAGGAATCCATCGAGGCGCGTGCCCGGTCCGTCCCCCTCTTCGAGATTGACCGAGTTGAGCAACGCCTTGCCGCCGAGCCAGGTGAGAGCCGACCGCGCGACGGCCGTCTCGGTGGTGTCCACCATGATCGGCACCGAGGACTGCGTGGCGAGTCGGCTCATCACCTCGTGCATGTCGCTGACGCCGTCGGCGCCCGTGTAGTCCACGCAGACATCGAGAACGTGGGCGCCCTCTTTGATCTGGTCACGGGCCATCGCGACGCAGGTTTCCCAGTCCCCGTCGAGCATGGCCTCACGGAACTTCTTGGATCCGTTGGCGTTCGTCCGTTCACCCACGAGCAGAACCGAACGATCCTGGTGATAGGGAGTTGCCGAGTAGATCGACGCGACCGCGGGCTCCAAGACGGCGTGTCGCTCCGCCGGGCGCACGTCGCGCAGCGCCTCGACCACCGCCGCGAGGTGCGCCGGCGTCGTGCCGCAGCAGCCCCCGACGGCGCGCACGCCGTACTCGGCGACAAATCGCGTCAAGTGCTCCGCCAGCTGTTGGGGCGTGAGGTCGTAGTGCATCTTGCCGTCCACCACGCTGGGCAGTCCGGCGTTCGGAAGGCACGACAGGTGCACCGGGGCCGTGTCGGCCAACTGGCGCAGCGGCTCGTACATCTCGACGGGTCCCGTCGCGCAGTTGAGTCCGAGGACGTCCACCCCGAGGGTCGTCAGTGATGTGATGGCCGCGCCGATCTCCGTGCCGGGCAGCATGCGTCCCGTCAGTTCGATGGTGACCTGGGCTTGAATCGGCACGACGCGACCGTGCCGAGCCATCGCCCGGTGACAGGCGTTGATGGCGGCCTTGCCCGACAGGAGGTCGTACATGGTTTCGACGATCAACAGATCGACGCCGCCTTCGAGCAGCCCGTAGGCTAACTCCTCGTAGCTCGCGCTCAACGCGTCGTAGGTGATTTGGCCGAGCGACGGGAACTTCGTTCCCGGCCCGATCGACCCGGCGACGAATTTTCGATGGTCGCCGGTGGTGTAATCGTCGGCGACCTCGCGGGCGATGCGCGCCGACGCGATCGCCAGTTCGAAGGCCCGGTCGCCAACGTCGTACTCGTTCAGAATCACCGAAAATGCCCCGAACGTGTTCGTTTCGACCACGTCCACACCGACGTCGAAGAAGGATCGGTGAAGATCAGCAATCACGTCCGGACGAGTGATCGAGAGGATCTCGTTGCACCCCTCGAGGGAGGCCCCACCGAAGTCGGTCGCGGAGAGATCGCGCATCTGCAGGTTGGTGCCGGTGGCGCCGTCGAAGATCACGGTGCCGCGCTGGAAGGCGGCGAGATAGGGATCGTCCGTGGTCGGTCGAGACCGAAGCGGGTGGTGTGCGGTCTCCATTGCCCGAACAGGTTAGTTGTTCACTATGAAATTCCGTGTGGGTCGTGTTCAGTGTCACGCGTGAACCTGCGCGCGTTCTCGTGCGGGCGCAGTCTCGTCCTTCGACGGTGCGTCACCGCGCCGATACGCTGCGAGAGTGAAGATCTACACGCGCGACGGGGATGACGGGTCCACCGGGCTCTACTTCGGTGGTCGGGTGAGCAAGAACGCACCGCAGATCGACCTCAACGGAGCGGTGGACGAGGCCCAAGCGTGTCTCGGCGTCGCGCGAGCCTGGTGCGACAAGGGGTCGCGGCTGAACGATCTACTCGTGAGCGTCGAGCGCGACTTGTGGATCCTGATGGCCGAAGTTGCCACGGCGGCTGAAAATCGACACAAACTAAAAGACGGCGCCACGCGCGTGACGGCCGCGATGGTGGATCGTCTGGAGAACGAGATCGACGCGCTGAGCGCGACCATGCCCGCCCTCAAGGAGTTCGTCGTGCCGGGGGAGAGTCACTTGTCCGCGGCGCTGGACGTCGCGCGAACGGTAATCCGTCGCGCCGAGCGCGCGGCCGTCGCGTACGGACTCGACGGGTCATTGGTGGTCACGTACCTCAATCGACTGAGTGACTTAGCGTGGACGATGGCGCGATGGGCCGACGGAACCACTCAAACTACGGCCCGCGACCATTCCTAGAAAAAGGTAGGCAGTTATGCAACGCACAGCCCGTCTCGGTACTCTCACGGAACTCGGCGACCTCGCGATCGTCGCGATTGTCGCGCGCGCCGGCGCCGACGTGTTCACCGTGTCCGACTGGGTACCCGAAGAGATCGGTACGCTGCGCATCCCGCGAGTGTTCTCGACGGAGTGGTCCACGCGACAGGGGCTGACCGACGTCGTGGCGTCCCGCGCGCACATGCGTTCGTTCGGTTCGACGGACGTGGTCATCATCAGCGGAGGATCGACCGCGACGAACTCCCTCGACGAGTCGGCGACGCATGGCCGCAGGGGCCGTGCGCGCCGCGGGCACATCCACGGTGGCCTTCCTGCTGCCGAGCGGCGAAGTGACCGACGCCCGCAGCGTGGGTCAGGCGCTCGCCGAGGGCGCCATCCTCGCGGCGTACCAGTATCGCGACGTCAAGAGCGATGACTTCGGCGAGTTCGTGATCATCCCGGTTGGTGAACTGCCGACGGTGGAGTTCCACGACGCGCTCGAGCGTGGCGTGGCCGATGGTGTCATCGTGGGGGAGGCCATCAACTGGGCGAAGGAACAGATCAACACGCCGGCCGGCGCGCTCACGCCGAAGGATCTCGCCAAGAAGTCCGTGCGACGCTTCAGCGACTACCCCCACGTCGCAATCGCGTCGTGGTCCGAGTCCAAGATCGAAGCGGAGCGTCTGGGTGGACTGCTCGGGGTGTCCCAAGGATCGTCGCAGCCACCGCGGCTCGTGTACGCGGTCTATGACCCCGAGCCCTCCGCGGAGCTCCCGCACGTGGCCCTGGTCGGCAAGGGCGTGACTTTTGACTCAGGAGGTCTCTCGCTCAAGAGCGGCGACGGCATGATGACGATGAAGACGGACATGACGGGCGCGGCGACCGTGCTCGCGGTCCTCGGCGCCGCCAGTCAGCTCGGGGCTGCGCGTGAAACTCACGGTCATCGCGCCGCTCACGGAGAATCTTCCCGGTCCGCGCGCGACGAAACCGGGAGACGTCCTCACGATTCGCAACGGTCTCACCATCGAAGTGCTGAACACCGACGCGGAGGGGCGGCTCATTCTCGCCGACGGTCTGTCACTCGCGGTCGAGGCATCGCCTGACGCCATCATCGACGTGGCGACACTGACCGGGGCGCAGGCGGTGGCGCTGGGTGACGAGATCGGCGCGCTGTTCTCGACGTCCGACGACATGGCGGGCCAGCTGGCCGCCGCCAGTGACATCAGCGGTGAGGCGATCTGTCGGATGCCGTTGTTCGACAACTACGACAGTCACGTCGACAGCGACGTCGCCGACATGAAGAACATCGGCAAGGTGGGTCGAGCCGGAGCGATCGTCGCGGCCCTCATTCTCCGGCGCTTCACCGACGACGTGCCGTGGGCGCACCTCGACATTGCCGGTCCTGGCCGCAGCGAGTCCGCCAAGGGCTACTACACCAAGGGCGCGACGGCCTTCTCCGGTCGCACGATCCTCGAGTACCTACGCCTCGTCGCCACCGAGTCGGCGGACGCGATCCCGGCGAGGGAGAACAGCACGATCGAGTGAGCGCGACCGGTGGTCACCGCCGTCGGCGTGGCCCACCAACACGCTGGCGAACAGTCGCTCACTCGCGTTCGCTTTGGCCCAGTGGCACACGTCCTGCTCGTGACGAAAGTTGCCCCACAAGGTGGCGCCCCAGTGCGCGTCCTCGATCAGCAACAGCAGGGACATCGTCGCCATGGCGGCGTCGGTAAACCAATACGGCACGTCCCAGGCGTCGCGGTCGCCGAGCGCGGAGCTCTGCCTTGTCGGGCTCACGGTAGCGAGCGAGGTAGCGCTCGGGATCCGCAAAGACCAGCACGCCCGCTCCCGCGCGCGCGATGCCAGACGCGCGAGGGGACCTCTCGCGCCACGTGGCGTCCGTCGCGACGTGCAAGTAGGACGCGACCTGCTCGGGCCCGAAGGTGACCATCGTGACCCCCGCGCTGTTGCCGGCGGTCGGCGCGCGTAGCGCCTCCTCGCACAGTCGCGCGAGATGGTCGCCGTCAATCGGGCGACCGTCGAAACTGCGCGTCATCCGTCGAGTGCGTAGGGCGTCGGAGAGTTCCACCCGACGGGTCTAGCAAACGGGCGTGCCCAATTGTTGACCTAACTGGTGGATCTTACCCCACGAACGTCCCAAGGAGGGCCCATGGCATCACCTCGCGAGTTGTTGAACGCGGCCAAGGCCGAGATCCGCGAGATCGAGGCGGCCGAGGTCGCCGCGCGACTGGATCACTACCAACTGCTCGACGTGCGCGAGCCGGACGAATACGAACAGGGCGCCGTGCCGGGAGCCGTGCACGTGCCGCGTGGACAGCTCGAGTTCTCACGTCGAGGGTCGCCTGACGGACAAGTCAGGGCCGCATCGCGGTGTACTGCGCGGGTGGCGTTCGCTCGGCCTTCGCCGCGAAGACGTTCCAGGATCTCGGCTACCAGGACGTGGTCTCGGTGGTCGGGGGATTCAACAAGTGGAAGGACGACGGGTCTGGCGTGGTCGACGCCGCGCACTCTCAGCGCCGACCAGCGCAACCGGTACCAACGCCACCTGCTCCTCCCGGAGGTAGGTGAGGCCGGCCAGCGAGGTTGCTCGACGCGAAGGTGTTGCTCCTCGGCGCAGGCGGGCTCGGGTCCCCGGCGGCCCTCTATCTCGCGGCCGCCGGTGTGGCACCCTCGGCATCATCGACATGGACGTCGTGGACGCCTCGAACCTCCAGCGCCAGATCCTGCACAATCTCGACCGCATCGGAGATCGCAAGGTCGACTCGGCGAAAAAGACGCTGACCGCGATGAATCCCGACCTCGACGTCATCGACCTACGACATGCGTCTAGGGGCGGACAACGTCCTGTCGATCATCGACGGCTACGACGTGATCGTGGACGGCACCGACAACTTCCCGACGCGCTACCTCGTGAACGACGCGCGCTCATCAAGCGCATCCCCGTCGTGCACGGATCGATCTTCCGCTTCGAAGGTCAGGTCACCATCTTCGCGCCCTACGTGGGCCCCTGCTACCGGTGCATGATCCCCGAGCCACCGCCCGCCGAGCTCGCTCCGAGTTGCGCCGAAGCCGGCGTGCTCGGCGTGCTGCCCGGCATCATCGGTTCATCCAGGCGCTCGAGGCGATCAAGCTCATCTTGAATCGGTGATCCGCTGATTGGCCGTCTTCTCAGCTTCGACGCGCTGGACGAGGAGCTTCCGGACCTTCAAGGTGCGCCGCGATCCCGCAGTGCCCCGCGTGCGGCGACGACGCCGGCGAAATCGTCATCGCCGAGTACGACGAGTACTGCATGCCGCACGTGACGCTCAAGGACTGAGAGCCCGCTCGAGGGTCCGATCAGGCTCGGGAGAGTTTCACGACCACCGTGCCCGCGGCTTTGTCGTGGATGGTCTGCTTCTGTGCGTCCCAGAGGGGAAACAGCGAGTCAAGGATCACGTACAGCAACGTGATGGTGATGAGCGCCGGGGCGATGGGCCCGCGACCAGTGACGGCAGCAACTGCGCGGCCCACCGCGTGGCGGCCTGCGACACGGGCAATTGACCACCGGTGGCGACGCTGCGCACCTGGGTGCTGAAGGCGATGTTGCCGAACGTCTGACCGCGGGGTTGGGAGAGGAAGTAGATGAAGTACCCGATCGACAGAACCTGATACACGACGTACGGCGGCGTAGAACGGGAGGAACAGATTCAAGATGAAGTACGCCGCAAACAAGATCAGGGCGTCCACGATCGTCGCCCCCACGCGCAGCCACCACCCCGCGAGCGCACCGCTCGCGCCGGCGTGGGGATTGGGTCCGAGACGCGGTGTCTGCGTGGATCCGCACGACGTGCACGTCGCGCCTCTCATGTTGGCGCCACATTGGGGACAGTACATACCCGCCACTTTGTCACCTGCGTTGGTTCGTCGGCGGATTCGCGACGCGTAGCGCGTTCATCAGCGCGTTGGAGTGATCTCGTCATAGAAGTGCAGGTGATCGTCGAGCACCGCGTCGAGGGAGTGCGCGGCCAGGATCGCTGCGGTGAGGGCGTCGTCGCGGGGCCGAACGTTCGGGTCTCGCGTCCACTCGATGATCGTGGCGGCCAACTGTGGCGCGCCCGACACGCGCCGACCGTTGTGATTGTCGAGAATCAGGTCCTCGACGCCCGTCGGGGTGGTCGTAACGACCGCCAGCGCGGCGGAGAGTGCCTCGAGAACGACGAGGGGTTGGCCCTCCCACCGTGAGGTCAGGACAAAGAAATCCGTCGCGGTGAACCACGAGGCGGCGTCATCGAGGTGATCGACGCACCGCACCAGCGGCCGGTCACCGCTGCGGTGCGCACGCGCCTCGATCTGCGCGCGCAAGGGACCGTCGCCACAGCAGATCACCTCCGGTGCACGCTCACCGAGCGCCTCGCGCACGAGGTCGAGCGCGTCCAGCAGCTCGGCGTGGTTCTTTTGTTCCGAGAATCTCGCGGGGAGAAGGACCAGCGGCACGCCGGTCGCGAGGAGAATGTGGAGCGCAACTCCTCGGCGCGATGGGTGGCGGCGATCGGCGCCACGGCGTTGTTGAGGACGCGACTGTGGAGCCCGCACTGCGCCAGCACCGATCGGGGCCCCTCGCCGCAGGCGACAAAGTGGACGCGCCGACGTCGTACGCGACGCACCGTCGCGGCGGCCCGTTCCGGGTCGATGCCGTGGCAGGTCACGGCGCGAACACGCGCGCCCGACCAGGCGAGGAACGGGGTCACGCGAAGACCATGTCCGTGGACGATGTCCGGGCGCCGTTGTCGCACCTCTCGTCGCAGGGCGCGCAAGAACGACCACGGTCGCGACGGGTTGAACGTCGGCAGCACGACGATGTTGACACCGTCGACGGGTTCGAGATCGCCGCCGCCGACGCCGATCCAGACCTCGTGACCGCGCTGAGCGAGGGCACCGGCGACCAGGCGGACCTGGGACTGCATGCCTCCGCGACCGCCGTTGGCGAGCACGTACAAGATGCGGTGTCGTCGTTCGGGCACGTCGACATCGTGGCACGTTTGATTCCGCGCGCGGCCGAACCGCCTAACCTTCGTGACCGTGACCACCTCCGACGAACGAGCCACCGACTCCGGGATCGTCATTCGACCGGTCTACGACGCGGACGATCTGGCGACCTTCGACCCCGCCGCCAAGCTGGGTGCGCCCGGCGACTACCCCTATTCGCGGGGCGTTCATCCCACCATGTACCGCGGTCGACTGTGGACGATGCGCCAGTACGCGGGATTCGGGACCGCGGAGGCGACCAACGAGCGTTTCAAGTTCCTCCTCAACGCGGGACAGACGGGACTCAGTTGCGCGTTCGACCTGCCGACGCAGATGGGCTACGACGCGGACCACGCGCGCGCCGAAGGCGAGGTGGGCAAGGTCGGTGTGGCGATCTCGTCGCTCGAGGACATGCGCCTGCTGCTCAACGGCCTGCCCCTGCACGAGGTGACGACCTCGATGACCATCAACGCCACCGCGTCGACGCTGCTGCTGCTCTACCAGCTCGTCGGTGAGGAGCAGGGGGTCGAGGGGTCGCAACTACGCGGCACGATCCAGAACGACATTCTGAAGGAGTACGTGGCGCGCGGTACCTACATCTACCCCCCGAGGCCGTCGATGCGACTCATCGTGGACACCTTCGGGTACTGCGCGGCGGAGATGCCCAACTGGAACACCATCTCCATCTCCGGGTATCACATCCGCGAGGCCGGCTCGACCGCGGTCCAGGAGATTGCGTTCACCCTGGCCAACGGTGTGGCCTACGTGGAGGCGGCGCTCGCCGCGGGGCTCACGCTCGACGAGTTCGCTCCCCGACTGAGTTTCTTCTTCAACGCTCACAACAATCTGTTCGAGGAGGTGGCCAAGTTCCGTGCCGCGCGCCGCCTGTGGGCGACGATCATGCGCGATCGGTTCCACGCCACGGATCCGCGTTCGACGATGTTGCGCTTTCACACCCAGACCGGTGGGTCCACGCTCACCGCGCAACAGCCCGAGAACAACGTCGTGCGCGTCACGATCCAGGCACTGGCCGCCGCGCTCGGCGGCACGCAGAGCCTGCACACCAACGGATTTGACGAGGCGCTGGGACTGCCGACCGAGCACGCGGCTCGACTGGCGCTGCGCACCCAACAGATCGTGGGGTACGAATCCGGCGTCGCGGACACGGTGGATCCTCTGGCGGGCTCCTACTTCGTCGAGAGCTTGACCGACGACGTCGAGCGGCTCGCGCAGGAGTACCTTCGCGCGATTGACGACATGGGCGGAGCGGTCGCCGCGATCGAGGCGCGCTACATGCAGAACGAGATCGAGTCCGCGGCCTACGACTTCGCGCGCGCCGTCGACCAGGGGCACAAGGTCGTCGTGGGCGTCAACCGGTTCACCGAGTCCGCCGCGACGAAGGCCGACGTGTTCCCCGTCGACGACGCTCAACAGCGTGCCCAGATCGCTCGCGTCGGCGCGCTCAAGACGCAACGGGACAACGACGCCGTGCGCGCCGCGCTGAACGATCTGGACACTGCGGCGCGCGGATCAGCCAACGTGCTCTACCCGATGAAGGTCGCCCTGCAGAGGCTCGCCACGTTAGGTGAGGTCGCCGACACCCTCCGCGCCGTGTTTGGCGAGTATCAACCCACCTGATCAGTCGCGAGGGAGTGGTTCGTCGAAGTGGGTGACGCTCGGCGTCTCGGCGTAGAAGGGGTGCGTCAGCGAACGCCACTGCGCAAAGGCGGGGGACTGTCGGAAACCCTCCATGTGAGCAGCAACGCTGTCCCACTCGACGAGCAGCAGAAACGTCGAGGGATCCTCGAGTTGTCGGCGAACCGAGGCGCCGCGGCACCCCGCGGCACCCTCGATGATCGGTAGGGCCGTCGCCATCGAGGCCTCGAACTCGCTCTCTCGTCCGGGCGTCACCCGTAAGAGCGCGTGCTCGACGATCACGATGACACTCTCGCCAGCAAGCGCTCGCGCAGCGCCGCGTCCGTGGCCACGGCGATTCCCGTGTCGGCGAGGGCGAGGGCCCCGTCGAGAATCGCGCGATCGGCCGACTCGGTGACGCAGGCGGCGGTGAACGCCGGTTGGTGGTTGACGGCGCCGTTGGTCTCAATGGCGATCAAGGGGTGAATGGACGGTACGACGAGGGAGACGTTGGCCATGTCGGTGGAGATCGTTGGACGGGGCTCTCCGCGGTCGTCCGGGCCGAACTGTCGACCCAGGGCCTCGGCGGCGCGCCGGTAGTGCGCGAGAATCTCGCCATCGGACACCATGTGCGAGAACTGGTGCCCCAACTCGTCAACGCGAAGAGTGGCACCAGCCGCGAGCGCTCCGGCACGAAAGCAGTCATCGACCCGTAGTCGCAACTGCGCGAGCCGCTCGGCGGTCACGCTGCGACACATGTAGCGGGCGACGACGTGCGACGGGATGATGTTGGCGGCGACGCCACCCTCGGCCACGAAACCGTGAATCTGATCGCCGGGTCGCAGCTGCTGGCGCAGGGAACTGAGGGCGACGTGAGCGATCGTCCACGCGTCAAGGGCGTTGACGCCCTCCCACGGTGCGGCGGACGCGTGCGCCTCCTTGCCCTCGAATGTCACGTCGAAGTGGTCGACGGCGAGACAGCTCGCCTCCAGGCGATCGCTCGGCCACGGGTGCACCATCATCGCGAGGTGCACGTCGTCGAAATAGCCGGCGTCGATGAGGTCGATCTTGCCGCCCCCGCCTTCTTCGGACGGCGTCCCGAGCAGCACGATCGTCGCGTCGATCTCGGGGGCGACCGCGGCGAGAGCGAGGGCCGCGCCGGTGGACGCGGCGGCAATGATGTTGTGCCCGCAGGCGTGACCCACGTCGGGCAGAGCGTCGAATTCGGCGCACAGCGCGATGCGCAGGCGGCCCGAGCCCGACGTCGCGCGAAAGGCGGTGGGCAGTCCGGCGGCCGATCGCTCCACCGTGAAGCCGGCGTCACTCGCCACCTGGGCGACCGCCGCGGAACTGACGTACTCCTCGTAGCCGAGTTCGGGGTTCTCGTGAATGGTGCGGCTCAGCGCCAGCAGTGTGGCGCTCGAGGCGGTGACGGCGTCGTGGGCCGTGTCCCTCGCGCTCACTCGATCACCGCGACGATGTCGCCGGCGCTGACCGAGTCGCCGGGTGCGACCTTGACGTCGCTGATCACTCCCGCGCGCTCCGCCGTCACGACGTTTTCCATCTTCATGGCCTCGAGAATCACGATGGCGTCGCCGACGTCGACGTGGGATCCCTTCTCCACCGAGACCTTGACGATCGTGCCTTGCATCGGAACACGCACCTGCCCGCTCCCCGCTCCAGTCGCGTGATGACCCGCGCCGCGTCGAGGACGCGTGGACACTGTCGGCGCGGCCCCACCGCTGGCGCCCGGGGGGAGCCAGATAGCGACCGCGACGCGCTTGCCGTCGACCTCGGCGGTGACGTCGCGTCGCTCGAGCGCGCTCTCGGCGTCGCCAGGGGTGACGACGGACGACAGTGACGAAAGATCCAGCGTCTCTTCGACCCACTTGGTCGAATCAGTCCCGGCGACGAAATCGTCGCTCTCGAGGATGGCCACGTCCGCGGGCAGAGTCGTGTGGACGCCCTCGATCACCGTCTCCTCAATCGCCCGCAGCATCCGTCGACGGGCCTTCTCGCGCGTGTCCCCCCAGACAATGAGCTTGGCGATCAGGTTGTCGTAGTACTGCGAGACCGTGTCCCCCGACGCGTACCCCGCGTCGAGTCGCACTCCCGGCCCCGCCGGGGCGTCAAAGCGCGTGAGAGTTCCCGGTGACGGAGCGAAACGACCGCCCGACGGGTCCTCGGCATTGATGCGCACCTCAATGGCGTGACCGCGACGTTCGACGTCACTCTGGCTGAAGGTGAGTGCCTCACCCGCGGCAATCCGCAACTGCCACTCCACCAGGTCCAGTCCCGTGACGAGCTCGGTGACCGGGTGTTCAACCTGCAGTCGGGTGTTCATCTCGAGGAAGTAGAACTCGCCGTCCTGAAAGAGGAATTCGACCGTGCCGGCGTTCACGTACCCGCAGGCGCGCGACACCTTGACGGCCGCTTCGCCCATGGCCTGACGCACCTCGTCGGGAAAGTTCACCGCGGGGGACTCCTCGATCAACTTCTGGTGTCGTCGTTGCGCCGAACAGTCGCGCTCGCCGAGCCAGAGCGTGGTGCCGTGGCTGTCGGCGAGAACCTGCATCTCGATGTGGCGCGGCCAGGTCAGGTAGCGCTCGACGTAGCACTCGTCACGACCGAAGTAGCTCAACGCCTCCCGCTGCGCACTTTCGAACAGTGTCGCGGCGTCGTCGGCGCCGTGGACGACCTTCATGCCTCGTCCGCCGCCGCCGAACGCGGCCTTGATCGCGACGGGCCAGCCCACGTCGTTGCCGAAGTCCACGATCTCCTGGGCGCTCGTGAGCGTCTCGCTGCGACCCGGCACGCCTCGCACGCCCGCGGCTTCGGCGGCCAGACGCGAGGAGATCTTGTCGCCCATGACCTCGATCGCTTCGGGTGGCGGTCCGATGAACGTCACGCCCTGGGCCGTGATGGCACGCGCGAAGTCAGTGTTCTCGCTGAAGAACCCGTATCCCGGGTGCACCGCATCCGCACCCGACCGTTCAATGATCGCGAGGATCGCCGACGTGTTGAGGTAGCTCTCCGCCGCGCTCTGTCCGCCGAGGGCGTAGGCCTCGTCCGCGAGCCGAACGTGCAGCGCGTCACGATCGAGATCGGAGTAGACCGCCACCGTCGCGATACCCATCTCGCGACAGGTCCTCATAACGCGGACGGCTATCTCACCGCGGTTCGCAATCAGGACTTTGTTCAACTGGGATTCCTCCACGACACGGGCGACCTCATTTTCTACCACTGGTCCCAAAACTCTAAGGTTTGCGCCGTGACTCTCGTTCGGTGGCGCGTCAAAGAGTTCGACGAGATCGATTCGACCAATACGTGGCTCAAGGAACGGGCGGCGCGGGGCGAGGCCGAGGGTCTGGTTGCGCGCGCGGACTTCCAAAGCGCCGGTCGGGGTCGTTTGTACCGGACCTGGGAGGCCCCGCCGCGCTCGTCCCTCTTGACGTCGATTCTGTTGCGACCCGCACTCGAGGACGACGATCTTCATCTCGTCACCGTGGCCGTCGCCCTGTCGGCGAGAGCCGCGTTGGTGCGCCTGTGCGGTGTGCGGCCGCAACTGAAGTGGCCCAACGACCTGGTCGTGGACGACCGCAAACTGGGCGGCATTCTCTCCGAGCTCGTGATCGACTCTGACGGGGCCCGCGCCGTGGTCGTGGGTCTCGGCCTCAATCTCACGAGTCCCGGTCCTCCCGACGCCGCGGGGACCTGCGTGCGCGATCTCGCACACGTCACCCTTGACCCGCGCGCGGTTCTCGACCTCGTCCTCGAGGAGTTGGAGACGAGGCGAGATTTGCTGACGGGAGAGGGTCGAGCGACGTTGCGCGAGGAGTTCACGAGTGCGCTCAGCACGCTGGGCCGTCGCGTGCGCGTCGAAGGTCCGACCTCGGTGATCGAGGGAGTCGCTCGCGGCGTCGATAGTGCCGGCCGCTTGATTGTCGGAACGAACGTCGGCGACGAGGTCGTGGCCGTTGGTGACGTGGTGCACGTTCGAGTCGAGTCGTGACGCCGGCGCGACGCCCGGTCACCGTCCTCGTGACGGGCGCGCGCGGACAAGTGGGCGTCGATCTGGTGTCGACGCTCGACGCGGTCGCTCCGCCGGGTGCGGACCCCCGATGGCAACCTGATGGTCGCCCGGTCGGCGACGACGAGTTCACCGTCGTCAGTCTTGATCGCCGTGACCTCGACGTCACCTACGCCGACGAGGTACGCCGTGTCGTGACGATGGCCCGACCTGATGTCGTCGTGAACCTCGCCGCGTATACCGCGGTGGATCGGGCCGAGAGCGACGAGGCGACCTGTCGGGCGGTCAACTGCGACGCCGTTCGGACGCTGTCGGAGACGTGCGCCGAGGTGGGCGCGCACTTCATGACGATCTCGACCGATTACGTCTTCGACGGCCGCAAGGGCGCCGCCTACGACGAGAGCGACTCGACGAATCCGCTCAACGTCTACGGCACCACCAAACGTGACGGTGAACTCGCGTGTCGAGCTGACGACACCGTCGTGCGCACGTCGTGGGTGATGGGCGTGCGGGGACACAACATCGCGCACGTCGTCGCCGATCGTGTGGGTCGCGGCGAGCAGGTGCGATTCGTCACCGACCAGCGAGGAACGGTGACGCTCGCGGCGGATCTGGCGCGAGCCCTCGTCACGCTGATTCGCGAGCGACCGGGGGGTCTCTGGCACGTGGCCAACGACGGTGCAACCACGTGGTTCGACGTCGCACAAGCGGTCGCGCGTGAGGTCACGGGCGACGAGACCGCGGTGACGCCGACGACGACGAGCGAACTGACACCGCTACCCGCCGCGCGTCGTCCGGCGCGCAGTGACCTCGCGACGCAACGATGGCGCCACGCGGACTTCTTGGCCTTGCCACCGTGGCGTGACGGGATCGCCCGTCTTCTGCGTGACCGCTAGTTTTGTCTAGATCATGGTGACGCCCAAGGACAGCGCTGGCGGCGCGAACTCGCCACGGCGCGTGGCGGTCATTGGAGCGGGATACGTCGGCACGCCCACGGCGGTGATGCTGGCGCACTTCGGCCACACGGTGGTCGTTGCCGAGCACGACGCTGTTCGCCTGACGTCACTGCGAGACGGACACAGTCCGGTCATTGAAGAGGGGCTCGACGACCTGCTCGCGAGCACGCTGGCGAGTGGTCGACTGTCCTTCACGGAGCACGCGTCGGTGGCGGTCCGCGACGCGACGATCGTGTTCGTGTGCGTCGCGACGCCGATGGCCGCCGACGGACGAGCGGACATGACCCAGGTCGACGACGTGATCCACGAGATTCGCGGCGACCTCCGCGACGACGCGATCCTCGTGATCAAGTCGACGGTGCCGGTGGGCACCGCTCAGCGAGTGGAGGAGTTGCTCGACCGCCCCCTCGTGCGCGTGGTCTCGAACCCTGAGTTTCTCCGCGAGGGCACCGCGGTGAAGAACTCCTTCGCACCCGATCGAACCGTCATTGGATCGCGCGACGAGGCGGCGGCGCGCAGTGTCGCCGACCTCTTCGCACCGACGGGCGCCCCGGTCGTCGTCACGATCCCCCACGGCCGAGTTGATCAAGTATGCGGCGAACGCCTTCTTGACGACGAAGCTGTCGTTCATCAACTCCATGGCGCTGATGTGCGACGCTCTCGGTGGCGACGTGGACGACCTGGTCCAGGGTCTCGGCCACGACACGCGCATTGGTTTCTCCTTTCTTCAGACCGGACCGGGTTGGGGTGGGCCGTGCCTGCCGAAGGACACGTCGGCCCTCCTCGCCATGGGAACTGACGCCGGCGTCGACCTGACCATGGTGCGTGCGTCGCTGGCCGCCAACGTCATCCAGCAGCGCTACGTCGTCGAGCGCGTTCGCTCCCTCGTGGGCGGATCACTGCGCGGTGTGCGCGTCGGTGTGCTCGGCCTGACGTTCAAGGCCGGAACCGACGACCGTCGTGACTCTCCCGCGATGGCGGTCGTGGGCGCCCTCGTCGACGAAGGCGCCGTTGTGGTGGCGTTCGATCCGACGGTGAACGTGGACGATGCGGCCGAGGACCTGAAGGACATCGTCATCGCCGCGACGGTGACCGAGGCGTGCCAGTCGGCCCGCGTCACCGTCGTGCTGACGGAGTGGGCGTCGTTCACCGAGCTCGACTTCACGCAACTGGCTCGGGTCGTGAGCGACCGCGTGATCTTTGACGCGCGAGGTGTCGTCAATGCACACGCCGCGCGCGAGCACGGTTTCACGCTCGAACGACTCGGCCGTCCGTGACGGGAGAGCGGCGGTGAGTGACGCCGCTTCGCTGCGCGCCCTCGGGTCCCGCGTCAGCGCGGTCGTCGTCGACTTTCACGCGGGCGACAATCTCGGCGACTGCGTTGACTCACTGGTCACCAACGGCGTGCACGACATCGTGGTGGTCAACAACGCCGAGGTGGGCGCGTCGAACGCCGCGCTCGTTGCGCGGGACGTGACCCTCGTGGAGCCAGGCGTCAATCTGGGCTACGGGCGAGGAGTGAACCGTGGAGCGGCCGCGGCGCCGCAGCGCGAGTTCCTGCTCGTGTCCAATCCCGACGTCGTCGTGCACGACGGCGCCGTGGGGGCCCTCGTGTCCTACCTCGATCACCACACAACCGTGGGTCTTGTCGGGCCGGTCATCGTGACGCCGGACGGTGACACCTACCCGTCGCGCCGTCAGTTTCCCAACGTCGTTCTCGCGACGATGCACGCCCTGTGCTCGCTCTGGTGGCCCGAGAATCCCTGGACCCGGCGCTACCGATCGCCGGGGCCGGATGGGCACGTGGACTGGGTGTCGGGAGCGTTCTTCCTCGTGCGACGCTCGCTGTTCGAACGCGTGGGGGGATTTGACGAGCGTTACTTCATGTTCGCCGAGGACATGGAACTCTGCTGGCGAGTGGGCCTGGCGGGGTTCACCGTCGCCGCGTGCGACGAGGCCGTGGTGACCCACGTGGAGGGCGTCTCTCGCCAGCGCGACCCGCGCAGCATGCTGGTGGCGCATCACCGCAGCGCCATTCGCTTCGAGTGGCAGACGTCACGGGGCGTGCGGCGATTCCTCGCTCCGCTCGCCATTGTCGTGTTGAGTGCGCGCCTCGGCGCGATGCTGCTGGTGCGACGTCGTTCTACAGGGTGACGAGCGCCAGCACCAGTGAGCTCAGTGCGAGCACGGCGGCGGGAAGGACGTTGCGCGCCTGGTCGCGAGCGCGCAGGTGGAGGGCTGTCGCGATCAGGAAGTAGGCCGTCAGGCACAGAGCCGTCGTGGTCGTCAGAGGACCGCGACCGCCGTCGACGAACAGCCCGGTGAGAAGTCCCAGACCGGCGAACACTTTGACGACGCCCGCCACCACTTCGAAGTTCTTCGGCATCCCGAAACGCTCCATGGCGCTGACGGCGGTCTCGTGGTGGCGAAAATCCAGCACGGCACCACCGAAGCACACCACGATGAGCACGAGAGCGAGAACGCGCGAGGCGAGGGACACGACCACAGGGTAGTGAAACTCTTCCCCTACACTGGCAGTGGTTGTGGACGGGTCTGTGGTTGCAAGTCGATGCCAGTCGCGGGCGAAACGACCCACGTAAGGCGTCTCTTGGACGCCGAGCATGGCGCGGTTTAGAAGTAAGTCCTGCCCGGACGCTCGATCCTCGAGCGTGTCCGGAGCCGGTGAAGTGTGCGACGAACGCCGACGGAGAGCGATGAGCTGCCGAAGGTGCGTACGGACGCCGCTGCAGGCAGGTGTGGGGTCAAAGACCAGGTCAGCCGTCCACAACCAAATTTTTCGGCCGCACCGGCCGGTAGGGTGAAGGTTGCTATGAGCGTATTTTCCAAGATGCTGCGGGCCGGCGAGGGCAAGCGTGTGCGCCAGCTGGGTGAGTTGGTGGGACCGATCAACGATCTCGGCGACGAGATGGCGGCGCTCACGGACGCACAGCTGCGCGCGAAGACCGACTACTTCCGGGGCCGACTCGCCGACGGGGAGGACCTCGATGACCTCCTGATCGAGGCCTTCGCGGTGGTGCGGGAAGCGTCCACACGGGTCCTGGGTCAGCGCCACTACGACGTCCAACTCATGGGTGGGATGGCGCTGCACTTCGGCTGGATCGCAGAAATGAAGACGGGTGAGGGAAAGACCCTGGTCTCGACGCTGCCGGTCTACTTGAACGCCCTCGCGCAACGAGGGGTCCACGTCGTGACCGCCAACGACTACCTCGCCAGCCGCGACGCCGCGTGGATGGGTCGACTGCACGAGTTCCTCGGGATCACGGTCGGACGGATCGGTCCGGACGTCGATGACAACGAGATGAAAAAGGCCGCGTACGCCTGCGACGTGACCTACGGAACCAACAGCGAGTTCGGCTTTGATTACCTGCGCGACAACATGGCGCGCAGCGTCGACGGCGTCGTCCAGCGAGGTCACGTCTACGCGATCGTCGACGAGGTGGACTCCATCTTGATCGACGAGGCGCGCACCCCGCTCATCATTTCGGGGCCGTCGAATTCAATGTCGAAGCTCTACTACCAGTTCGCGTCCATCGCCCGGTCGCTCGTGCGCGACGCCGACTACGAAGTTGACGAGGAGAAGCGCACCGTCGTGCCGCTCGAGTCGGGCATCGAGAAGGTGGAGCGCGCCCTCGGCGTGAAGAACCTCTACGACGCGGTGTCGGCGAACTACGTGCAACAGCTCGGTCAAGCCCTGACAGCCAAGGAGCTGTACCACAAGGACAAGCAGTACCTCGTGGACGAGGGCGAGGTGAAGATCGTCGACGAGTTCACCGGTCGCACCGTCGCCGACCGTCGTTGGGCGGAGGGTCTGCACCAGGCCGTCGAAGCCAAGGAGCGCGTGCGGATCAAAGAGGAGAACCACACCTGGGCGACGGTCACGCTGCAGAACTACTTCCGCATGTACGAAAAACTCGCCGGAATGACCGGGACCGCCGAGACCGAGGCCAGCGAGTTCGGCTCCACGTACTCGTTGAGCGTCGTGCCGATCCCGACCAACATGCCCAATCAACGAACCGACCACCCCGACCTCATTTACAAGACCGAGGCCGAGAAGTTCGACGCCGTCGTTGAGGACGTCGTTGCGCGCCACGACAACGGCCAACCGATCCTCCTCGGCACCGCCTCCGTCGAAAAATCCGAAGCGTTGGCGCGCGCCCTCTCGAAGGTCGGGCTACCCTTTGAGGTTCTCAACGCCAAGCAGCACTTCCGCGAAGCGGAGATCGTGGCCCAAGCCGGTCGCAAGGGGGCCATCACCGTGGCCACCAACATGGCCGGTCGTGGTGTCGACATCATCCTCGGCGGCAATCCCGAGGGTCTCGCCGCCCGTGAGGCGACCGCGCAGGGCCACGTCCCGGGCTCCGACGAGTTCACCGCGGCCTACGAGAAGGCGTTGGCGCAGTTCACGCCCGTGTGCAAGGCCGAGGCCGCCGAGGTGATCGCGGCGGGTGGGCTGTGCGTGCTCGGTTCGGAACGACACGAGTCGCGGCGCATCGACAACCAGTTGCGAGGACGCGCCGGACGCCAGGGCGACCCCGGTGAGAGTCGCTTCTACCTCTCGCTCGAAGACGACCTGATGCGCCTGTTCGCCACGGGAGCGGTGAGTTGGGTGATGGATCGCGCCATTCCCGAGGGGATGCCCATCGAAGCGAAGATGGTCTCCAAGGCCATCGAGCGCGCCCAGACCACCGTCGAGGCCAAGAACGCCGAGGAGCGCAAGGAACTGCTCAAGTACGACGACGTACGCAACGAGCAACGCAAGGTCATCTACGCCCGCCGTCAGCAGATTCTCGGTGGCGACGATCTTCACGACCAGACCCTCGAACTGATCGCAAATCGCCTCGCCGACATGGTGGCCACGCACTGTCCGTCGCACTACGCCGAAGAGTGGGACCTCGCCAAGTTGCACGTCGAACTCACGAACTATTACCCCACCACCTTGACCGTGGCGCAGTTCGAGCAGTTCACGGACCGCGATGAACTCGAGGACCTCGTCATCGGCGCCGCCCAGCAGTACTACGAGGAGAAGTGCGAGCAGTTCACCGGCGGACTCGAGTCGGCGCGGGCCATCGAGCGTGACGTCATGTTGCAGCTGCTGGACCAGCGCTGGCAGGAGCACCTCTCCGAGATGGACCACCTCCTCGACGGCATCCACCTGCGCGCGCACGCCCAACAGGATCCGCTCGTCGCGTGGCAGCGCGAGGGGTACTCGATGTTCGAACGGCTCCTCGAACTGGTCGACGCGGACTACGCCCGCTACGTGCTTAACGTGCAGGAGGTTGTGGCGCCCGTCGAGTCCAACGATCTGGCGATGGCGACCACCAACACCGAGACTGTCGAAGACTCCGCGGACGCCACGTTCGCCAAGGTTCTCAAGACCAATCCGAACCGCACGGTGACCAAGTCGCCCAAGGACAAAATCGGTCGCAACGACCCCTGCTACTGCGGCTCGGGCCGGAAGTACAAGCAGTGCCATGGCCGACCCTAAGGCGGAGAACGCGCTGCGCGACGCCGCCCTCGCCCTCTCGGAACTTGAGGGGCGGTGGCGCGCGGCCAGTGACTATCTGTCCATACCCACGCGCCGAGCCCGCCACGGCGAGTTGACCGAGGCCGCCGCGGATCCGCACCTGTGGGAGGACCAGGATCACGCCCGTGAGGTCACCACCGAGCTCGGGCGGCTGACGAACGACCTGGAGGAGTTCGACCGGCTGGGCGCCGCTCTCGAGGAAGGTGAGGTCCTCGCCGAGTTCGCCGGAGAGTCTCTGAGCGCCGACAGTGCGGACTGGTCCCTGCTCGATGAGCTCGTGGCCGTCGTCACCGAGCTCGGTCGCTCACTGGACGATCTCGAGCTCCAGAGTCTCTTGAACGGTCCCTACGACGAACTGGACGCGATCGCGGAAATTCACGCCGGGGCCGGGGGCACCGACGCCCAGGACTGGGCCGAGATGATGTTGCGGATGTACACACGCTGGGCGGAGCGCCGGGGTTTTGGTGTCGAGATCGACGAGATCACCGAGGGTCAGGAGGCGGGCATCCTCTCGGCCACCGTCATCGTGAAGGGCCGCTTCGCCTACGGGTGGTTGTCCGCCGAGCGCGGCGTGCATCGCCTCGTGCGCATCAGTCCGTTCGATTCGCAGGCTCGCCGTCAGACCAGCTTCGCCAGCCTCGACGTCACGCCACTGCTGCCGGATGACTCCGCGGAAGTCGAGATCGACGAAAAGGACCTGCGCGTCGACACGTATCGATCGTCCGGAGCCGGCGGCCAGCACGTCAACAAGACCGACTCGGCGATCCGCCTGACGCACCTGCCGTCGGGCATCGTGGTCAGTTGCCAAAACGAGCGCAGCCAGCACCAGAACCGGGCGCGCGCGATGCAGATTCTCGCGGCCAAGCTCGCCGATCGCGCGCGCGTGGAGCGTCAGGCCCAACTGGACTCCATCAGCGGCGAACGCAGCGACAACGCGTGGGGGTCACAGATTCGCAGTTACGTCCAGGCGCCGTATCAATTGGTGAAAGATCATCGCACCGATCACGAAACAGGCAACGTGGATGCGGTGCTCGATGGTGATCTGGACGAGTTCATGGAAATGGAACTTCGTCGACAACGCCGTCACGCCTAGGTTTTGAGCCCTCGAGGTGGCACGGAGGCCGCGAAGGCCGGAACTACAATGATGTGATCGATCCTCGTGCAACGCGCCTCCGCGATTGCTGAAACGAACCCAAAGGGGGTGACG
Source organism: uncultured Actinomycetota bacterium (assembly GCA_963830195.1). Taxonomy (GTDB): domain Bacteria; phylum Actinomycetota; class Acidimicrobiia; order Acidimicrobiales; family RAAP-2; genus RAAP-2. The sequence goes on from CAWHLQ010000017.1 coordinate 73,513, forward strand.
CCGTGATTCGGTTTGAGAACGTCTCCAAGACCTATAAGAACGGCACGGTCGCCCTGCGTGACATGTCGATCAACATCGAAAAGGGCGAGTTCGTGTTCCTCGTGGGCTCCTCCGGCTCCGGGAAAACGACCTTCCTGCGCCTCCTGCTGCGTGAGGAGACGCCCGATCAGGGTCGGATCCTCGAGGCCGGGCGCGACATCGGTGCCCTGCCCAAGTGGCGGGTGCCGTATTTGCGCCGCAACATCGGCTGCATCTTCCAGGACTTCCGGCTCCTGCCGAACAAGACCGTCTTTGAGAACGTGGCGTTCGCGCTCGAGGTGATCGGCCGACCGCGCTCGACCGTGGAAAATCAGGTTCCCCAGATTCTGGATCTGGTCGGTTTGACCGACAAGGCGAGCAACCTGCCGAACGAGCTCTCCGGAGGTGAGCAACAGCGCGTCGCGGTGGCGCGCGCGTTCGTGAACCGTCCGCTGATCCTCTTGGCGGACGAACCAACGGGCAACCTCGATCCGACGAACTCCGACAGCATCATGACCCTGCTCGAGCGCATCAACCGCACGGGCACGACCGTGGTGATGGCGACGCACGACAAGACGCTGGTCGACCGGATGCGCCGTCGCGTGATCGAACTCGACCACGGCGAGGTGATCCGTGACCAGGCTCGGGGCGTCTACGGCATCGACGAACCGGCCGGGAGCTTCTGATGCGGGTGTTTTTCCGCTACGCCGTTCGCGAGACCGGCTCGAATCTGTGGCGCAACCGCCTCATGACGCTGGCGGCGGTGTTGACCGTCGCGGTGTCGCTGTTTCTCGTGGGCAGTGCATTGTTGATGAAGCAGAGCGCCTCGCAGGCCTCGGTCGTCTGGCAGCAGCAGACGCGCGTGACGGTCTGGATGCAACCCGACGCCACGGCGTCGGAGATCTCGTCGGTCCAGTCGCAGCTGTCAACGTTGCCGTACGTGCAGGGGACCTGTCTCTATCAGGACAAGGCGCAGAACTACGCCCGCGCGAAGCTGTTGATTCCGCCGAACGAGTTTGAGTATCTGACGGTCGACGACATGGCGACCTCGTTCCTGTGTGTGCCCAAGGTGCCCACCGACGTCACGATCATCCAGTCGACGTTCCAGAATCAGCCGGGCGTGTACCAGGTCACGGGACCGGAGAAACAGGTGCACCAGATGGAAAACGTCATCCACGTGGTCCAACTCGTTCTCGTGATCTTGGCGCTCGTTCTCCTGGTGTCAGCGGTCGTGCTGATCTTGAACACGATCCGACTGGCCATTTTCGCCCGACGTCGCGAGGTCACGGTCATGAAACTGGTCGGTGCGACGAACTGGTTCATCCGCATTCCCTATATCACCGAAGGCTTCATGCAGGGACTGCTCGGCTCTCTGGTGGCCGCGTTCCTCGTCACGTTGCTCAAGATCTACAACCCGCTGGGACAGGAGTTTCAATCTCGAACACGGACCTGATCGGCACCAACCTCGTCGTGATCGTGCTCGGTGTCGTGATTGGATCGCTCGGGTCGGCCTTCGCGATCCGCCGCTTCCTCGACGCCTAGTCAGCCTCGGTGAAGTCCGACCGAGAGCGAGTTCACGCAGTACCGCAGACCCGTGGCGGTCGGACCGTCGTTGAAGACGTGACCGAGATGGCCACCGCACTTCGAGCACAGGATCTCGGTGCGCGACCGCATGAGCGAGTGGTCGGGACGCTCGATGATGGTGCCGGGCTCGCAGGCGTCGAAACTCGGCCATCCGCAGTGGGACTCGAACTTCTGGTGGGTGCGAAAGAGCACCTGACCGCAACCGCCGCAGGAGAAGACCCCGTCGGCTGTGACGTGGAGCAGTGAACCGCTGAACGCCGGCTCGGTGCCGGCCTGACGGAGTATCTCGTAGCGGTCGCGACCCAACTGCTCGCGCCACTGCTCGTCGGTCTTTTCAATCTCGTAGGCCATTGGCCCAAACTACCGGCGCGGTCCGCGATCGTTACAGGTACAGAGGACGCGGGGAGAGGGGGAGGTCACGGGGGAACTCGGGTTCGTCGCGCAGCGACCGCTCGAAGGCCCCCGCGAGCCCCGCGTCGTCCAGGCCAATCTCGCGCAGCAGCTCGTCGGGCTTGTGGTGCTGGAGGTAAGCGCGCGGCACGCCGAGAATCCGCGTGTTCGGCAGCGGCTGACCCAGCTCTTGGGCTCGCGAGCGAAGGCACGACACCATGAACGCGCCCGCGCCACCGAAGCGAGTGCCGTCCTCCACCGTCACGACGCGATCGTGGGTGAGGGCGTCGTCGATCATCGCCGGATCCGGTGGCAGGACGCGGGCGTCGTAGATGGTGACGCGGCGCGCGTCGTCGCCCATCAACTCTCGCGCGTGGAAGGCGTTGGCGGTCATCTTGCCCACGGCGAGCACGCACAACGAGCCGTCTCCTCGGACGATCTCTCTCGCCCGCAGTCCCTCGCCGACCTTTCCGTCAAAGGGTTGGGGGGTCGTCTTTGGAAAGCGCATCGCGGTGGGACCGGTCATCGACAGCGCCGTCGCCATCATGACGGGAATCTCCTGGGGCGACGACGGAGCGAAGATCGTCAGATTCGGTATGGCCAAGCACAGCGCCATGTCCAGCACGCCGTGGTGGCTCGGTCCGTCGTCACCGGTGATTCCCGCTCGATCCAGCACGATGAGCACGGGCAGATTCAGCAGACCCACGTCCAGGTTCGCCTGGTCGAAGGCGCGTGAGAAGAACGTCGAATAGACGCACACCACCGGCTTGAGTCCGCCCATCGCCATGCCCGCCGCGGCGGTCATCTCGTGCTGCTCGGCGATGCCGACGTCAAAGAACCGATCCGGAAACCTCTGCTGGAAGCGCAGGAGCCCCGTGGGCCCCGCCATCGCCGCGGTGAGCGCGACGATGCGCTCGTCGCGTTCGGCCTCGGCGAGGAGGGCGGCCGAAAACGCCTCGGTGTAGCTCGTGACGGGCACTTCGTCGTCGTCGAGGTGCGCGGGAATCTTGAAGTCGTGCAGCTTGAGTTGGTCGTTCTCCGCGGGGGCGTACCCGCGACCTTTCTCGGTGAGCACGTGCACGACGATGGGGCCGTCCCAGTCCACGGCGTTGGCGAGCGCGGATTCGACGGCGGCGATGTTGTGACCGTCGATCGGACCGACGTAGCGCACGCCGAGGGTCTCAAAGAACGTGTGGGGCGTGACCATCTCGCGCACGACCGACGTCACGCCGTGCACGCCCAGATAGGCCAAACGACCAATGCCGGGAACCTTGCGCAGAGACGCGCGCAAACGCTCGCGCGTGGAGACGTAGGTCTGGTTGAGGCGAAGGGTCGTCAGGGATTCGGAGAGCCGAGAGATCGTCGGGGCGTAGCTATGACCGTTGTCGTTGAGCACGATCACGACTCGCTGACCGGAGTGGCCCAGATTGTTGAGCGCCTCGTAGGCCATCCCGCCGGTCAGGGATCCGTCGCCCACGACCGCCACGACGCGGCGGTTGCCGCCGGTGCCGATCAGTTCCTTGCGCTGTTGGAGCGCGACGGAGACGCCGTGCGCGTAGGACAGGGCGGTGGAGGCGTGCGACGATTCGATCCAGTCGTGGTCACTCTCGGCTCGACTGGGGTACCCCGATAGGCCGCCGCGTTGACGGAGTTCGCGGAACCCGTAGCGACGTCCGGTGAGCAACTTGTGCACGTACGTCTGGTGCCCGGTGTCCCAGAGCAACACGTCGCGCGGCGAGTCAAAGACGCGGTGCAGCGCGAGGGTCAGCTCCACCACGCCGAGGTTGCTGCCCAGGTGCCCGCCGGTCTTGGAGACCGCGTCAATGATGAACTCTCGGATCTCGCCGGCCAGTTGGTCCAATTCCTCGTAGGACAGGGGCCGAATGTCGGCCGGAGTTTCTATCGACGGCAAGATCACGGATCCACACTACCGGGGGCGACTTTGACGCTCGGGTCGTCGCGCGTGGTGGAGGACCGTCACAACGTCGCCAAATCGTCACGAATCGTGATTCGTCACAGGATCGTCACGATACGCTTCGCTCGTGGCGAGCCCCCAACTTCTGGAACGTGAACTGATTCAAAAAGTCCTCGATCGGGCGCGCGCGCGCGGCGGCGACTTCGCCGAGGTCTTCGTTGAAGATCGTCACAGCACGTCGGCGATGGTGGACCAACGTCGCGTCGAGCAGCTGAATTCGGGTCGCGAGCGAGGGGCGGGAATTCGCGTCATCGTCGGTGACACAACGGGCTTCGCGCACACGGCCGACCTCAGTGAGAGTGGGTTACTGGCCGCCGCCGACGCGGCGGCGGCAGTCGCGCGCGGGGCGGGAGGAGCCACGCGCACGGTCTCGCTGGGCGAGTGTGACGCGCACACGTCGTTGGCCGTGACGATGCCCGAGGACGTTGACAAGGCGCGCAAGATCGAACTCCTTCTGCGGGCCGATGACGTGGCGCGCTCTGAGTCCGGTGCGATCAGCCAGGTCCAAGTGGGCATCGGCAATTCGTCGCGTCGCTTCGTCGTCGCCAACTCCGAGGGTGTGTTCGCCGGCGACCACCAGGTGCGGACGCGTTTTAACGTTCAGTGCGTGGCTGTCGGTGATGCCGGCATGCAGACCGGGTATCGGCCGGTCGCGGCGACGCGGGGCTTTGAGTACCTGACGGACGACCTGATCTCCGACGCCGCGCGCGAGGCGGCCCAACAAGCACTCACGAAGCTGCACGCGGTTCCGGCGCCCTCGGGCGACCTGCCGGTGGTGCTGGCGCGTGGTTCCGGTGGCGTTCTGTTCCACGAAGCGTGCGGACACGGTCTCGAGGCTGACGCCGTGATGAAGGAGTCGTCGGTGTACGCCGGCAAAGTAGGCCAGCGCGTGGCCAGCGAGTTGGTCACCCTCGTGGACGACGGGACCTACGAGGGCGAGTGGGGGTTTCAGTCGATCGACGACGAGGGTCGCGCCTCCGCGCGCAACGTGCTGATCGAAGACGGCGTCCTCGTTGATTACATGTGGGACTACACGCGCTCGCGGCGCTACCAGCACGCTTCGTCGGGCAACGGTCGCCGCCAGAGCTACCAGCACCTGCCGATGGTCCGCATGACCAACACCTACCTCTTGGCGGGAACGAGTTCCGCTGACGAGATCATCGCGTCGACGCCGCGAGGCATCTACGTGTCGCAGCTGGGCGGTGGTCAGGTGAACACGGCCACCGGCGACTTCGTGTTCGGCATGTCGGCCGCCTTCATGATTGAAGACGGCCGCATCACGTCACCGCTGCGGGAGTGCAATCTGATTGGCAACGGACCGGAAATTCTCCGTCGCGTCGACGCGGTGGCGTCGGATTTTGCCATGGGTGGTCCCGGAACCTGCGGCAAGGACGGACAGCAGGTTCCAGTGGGCACCGGCCAGGCGACAATGCGCCTCAGCGCCATGACGATCGGCGGGACCGCCGCGTGAGCGATCCCGCCGCGATCGCGGCCGCCGTGCTCGATCGCGCCCGCGAGGACGAGCAGATCGAAGTCTTCGTCTCCAGCGGTCGTGACGTCGACGTGCGCGCATACCAGGGGGAGATCGAGAACCTCGCGACGGCCAGTAGCGCCGGGCTCGGCGTGCGCGTCCTGCGTCAGGGGGCCGGCGGCGCCCAGGTCGGTGCCGCCTGGGCGGGGTCGCTCGATGAGGCGACGATTGACGACGTGCTCCGCGAGGCGCGCGAGAACGTCCGATTCGCCACGGAGGACGAGTTCGTGGCGTTCGCGACCCCCGACGGCGTTGCTCCCGTCACCCTCACTTTGACGGATCCGGGTGTGCAGTTAGTGCCGCTCGATGACAAGATCGCCATGGCCATCGAGCTCGAACGCGTCGTCCGCCACGCCGACCCGCGCATTCGACAAGTCAAGTCGGCGAACTACTCGGACTACGTGGTCCACGCGGCGATCGCGTCGACGTCGGGGATCGCGTCGTCGTACGAACGATCCGGGGCGTACCTCAACGTGGAGGCCATCGCGGCGGACGGCGACGGTGACCACACCGGCTGGGGACTGTCGGCGGGTCGTGGCCCGCACCAGCTCGATCCGTCGGTCGCCGCGGCCGACGCCGTCAAGCGCGCCACGAGAATGCTCGGTGCCACGAAGCCCGCGTCAATGAAAGGTGTCGCCGTCTTCGATCCTCGCAGCGCCGCCACCTTGTGGGCGATCATGGGGAGCGCGCTGTCCGGTGAGGAGGTCGTGCGGGGTCGTTCCTTCTTCGCGGGACGGGTGGGAGAGATGGTCGCGGCCAGCTCCATCACGCTGGTGGACGATCCCACGGACGCGCGCCACTTCTCAGCGTCGATCTACGACGGGGAAGGTCTCGCGTGCCGACGCAACGTCCTCATTGACGACGGTCGCCTGCAAGGTTTCGTCTTTGACACCGTGTCCGCGCGACGGGCGGGAACACAGTCCACCGGGAGTGCCGCTCGCGGGGGACTCGGCGGATCGCCGTCGGCGAGTTGTCGGGCCCTGCAGGTGAACTGCGGACCGCGCAGCCAAGACGAGATCATCGGCGATATTGAGCTGGGGGTCTACGTCGAGTCGATGACCGGCGTGCACTCCGGTGTCAATCCGATTTCCGGAGACTTCTCGGTGGGCATCACGGGACTGATGATCCGCGATGGTCAGTTGGCCGAACCGATTCGCGAAGCGACGGTGGCATCGACGCTGCAGCGGATGTTGCTCGACATCGTGGCCGTCGGCAACGACCAGGAGTGGTTGCCCGGCCTCGCGGCCGGCCAGACGCTCGCGATCGACGCAATCGCGCTGTCGGGCAGCTAACGACTAGGAGTCCGTCGACGCAGTGGTCGTCGACGGGGCGGCCGTCGCACTGACCGACGTCGAGGGTGTCGCGGGGGCCGCGGGGGCCGCCGACGAGTCGCTCGACGAGCCGCCTGACTCCTTGGACTCCTTGGACTCCTTGCGCGCCGAACTCGCAGACGACGACGAGCGGCTGTCGGTCTTGTAGAAGCCGCTGCCCTTAAAGACGACGCCCACGGCGGAATAGACCTTGCGCAGCGTCCCGCCACAGGACGCGCACGTCGTGAGTGGGTCATCGGTGAAGCGCTGCTCCACCTCCGTGCGTTGCGAGCACGCGGTGCACTCGTATTCGTAAATCGGCATTGCGACAACTCCTGGGACGGAAGTAGGGGCAGTGTACCGTGCCCCGTGGGGACGTCGTCCACGGCTTCGGTATCATCGTGAGGTGGACGACTTCCACCAGATGCGCATGATGCCCCGTGACGGGGCCTTCCCCCGCGAGGTGGGGCCCTCGGAGGTCGGGCCGCGACGGGCCCTCGCACGGTGTCGCGTTTACATGAGTTCGGACACGACGGAAGTGGTCGCTGCCAACACCGTGAACAAGGGTGACGTTCTCGCGACCGCTCGCGTGGCGGGAATTCAGGCGGCGAAGCAGGCCGCCGCCCTCTTGCCCATGAGCCACGCCGTCCTCGTGGGCAATGTCCACGTGAATTTTCACTTCGGTGACCTCTTCATCGAGGTTGAGGCCAGTGTCGACACCGTGGACCGCACCGGCGTCGAGATGGAGGCCATGATGGCCGTCACCGTGGCGGCCCTCACGATTTACGACATGTGCAAGTCGTCCGACAAGACGATGACCATCGAGCAGGTGGCGCTCTGGGAGAAGTCCGGTGGTCGCAGCGGCACCTGGCGTCGCGAGGCGCCTAGCGCTCCTTGACGCCCAAGTTGAGCAGGAGTTCCCGAAATCTGGTCGGGTGTGCGGGCGAGAATCCAACCGAGTGGTCGTTGGAGAATGTGAGTTCGATCGACGCCTGACGTCGGTATCGTCGCCGGTCACGGGTGTACCAGACACCGTCGTCGTTGACACCCCACGGTGGGAGCAGATCGTTCGGGAACTCGGTGCGATCGCGCAACTTGAACGTTGCGATATCCGTGATCGGAATTCGTCGAGGTCGACCAAGAATCTTGGTGAATCCGCGCAAGACCAGAGCGTCCGCAGTCAGGGCCGCAGTGTGGTCCTGGTACAAAAGACGGCTACTCACGAAAGACCTCCTCGCGGAAGTTCACTCACTCCCACAAGCCTCGACAACACAGCGTAGTCTCCACGTACAGAAAGTTGAACAGGTGGAGGAGTGTCGGTGGCGACGATTCGCAGTGGTACCGAGGAGAGCCGGGAGCGAAAGATTGCGCTCTTCTGGACGCTGGTGCGCGCGTTCGAGAACGGCACACCGATCACGCAAGAGGAGATCGTGAACTCCCTGATGATCGACGTGTATCCCGTCGCCGATCGCGTGCCGAAGCGCAAGCTCGCCTACGAGGGCAACGACAACGCGCATCGCCAGAAGTTCGAGCGAGACAAGGCCGCCATCCGTGATCTCGGTTTCGAGATTACGACGACGCGAACGGTGGGTGACGTCGAAGGGTACGCAATTGACCCGACGTCGGTGTTCGTGCCGGCAATTGAATTGAGTGAAGACGAGATGTATCTCGTCGCGTGGGCGACGAATCTGCTCGGCATTGGCTCGACCGGAGTGGGTCGGCTCTTCGCCGATGGTCCCGCACCCGCCGGCGGCGTGGAGTTCTCGCCGGTCCTGCAGCCCCTGACGCGGGCGGTCGCGACCCGCCGGGTCGTCAAGTTCCTGTACCGCAAGGACAACGACAAGGTCCGCGAGCGCGTGCTGGCCCCGCTCGAATTCCTGTTCTGGCGTGGTCAGAGCTACGTGATCGGGGTGGACCGCCGCACCGTCTCCGTGAAGGGATTTCGCGTCTCGCGCATCGCGTCGATTCCCGTCGTCACCGGTGAGCAGTTCGTCGTCGACGAGGGTGTTCGCAACGTGGCGCGATCGTGGGTCCCCAAAGAGAGTGACGAGGTCGAGGCGGTGACGGCCAAATTCACGACGTCAGCCGACTACGCGCGCATCATCGCGAGTTCGAAAGGCGCGACGACGAGTTCCACGGCCCTCGGCAGCGAGCCGGTTCCGGTCACCATCGAGTTCGACTCGTTTACCGAGGCCCGTCGCAGCGTGTTGGCGTACGGGGACCACATCTGGGATCTCCGCCCGCGCGGGCTGCGCGACGCCGTGGTCGAATGGCTCAAGGGCGTGAACCGGCCGGCCGGACGACTGAGTGGGTCACCGACCTTCACGACGAGTGGGTCTCGACCCGACACGCTCGGACAGACGTTGCAGTTGATCGCCGCCGTGTACCAGTCGCCCGAACCGCTGCGCGCGAGCCAGCTCGCCGCGCGGTGCTCCATGGACATCGAGCTCGTGCGCTCCATCATGAGTCGCCTCATGGCGCTGCAGTACTTGCGCGACCCGACGACCTACCTCGTGCACATCGAGCCCGGCGACAATCTCGACGACGTCGAAGAGCCCAGCGATCCGCTTTACGCGCGTTCGGCGAGCTACGACCGTTCACTGGGCGCGTCGTTGGCCCCCCTCACGTGGCGAGACGCCTTTGAACTGCTCGTCGCGCTCAAGGAGGCGTCGGCGCTGTACCCGAGTGACATCGCCGAACGAGTGATCCAGAAGATCGAATCAGCGGTCGCGGCGAACGTGCGGGTGATGGAGGTCGAGCCGGTCTTTCTGTCGCGGGTGCGCGACGCCATTGACCACCACCAGCAGCTGAAGATCAACTACTGGACCGCCAGCAGCGACACGGTCTCGGAGCGCTGGGTGGAGCCACGCGCCATGGCCTCGCGCAACGGACGGTGGTATTTCCGCGCGTGGTGCGCGAGCCGCAACGCGTGGTTGACGTTTCGCGTTGACCGCATCCTGCACATCCACGCGGCGGGACCCGCCGTTGTCACCCGCGAGCCCGACCTCGTGGAGAACTGGGTCAACCAGCCCAACGATGAGGGATACGAGGTCACCGTCGTGCTGCGACCGGAGCAACGGTGGTTGTTCGAGAGTCTCCCGACGATCGAGTGGGCCGTTCTTGGGGGCGAGTACGAGGTCGTGCGCTTTCGGGTGCGCGACGATCGGTTCTTGGATCAGCTGATGGTGGAGGCCGGACCGGGATCGTGGGTCCTCGATCCACCCGAGAGCGAGGCGGGTCGCGCGTTGGCGGAGCGGATGAGCCAACAGCTCTAGCGACCGTTGGGTCCCGAGCAGGGGGCCTCGTGATTCGCGCCATCATCCGTCGATCAACCGATATTTCCTATCTCGTCGAGGATCGCGCCAACGAACTCGAGGGCGTTCGCGACGGATCCGCCCAATGGCGGCCCCTCGGTGAGCGGGGCGGGTGCGACGCCCAGGACGTACTTGTCCCCGCTGCGCGAGGGTCCGTCGTCGGCGTGGACCTCGTGATCGCCGCTCCGCGCGCCGTGTCGTGCCTCGTCGCGATCGGCTCACCCCTCGAGCAGCGCGCCACGATTGCGGCTCACCGTGTCGGTGTGCGCGCGGCCCTCGAGTACCTCGAAGAGCGGGCGCTGGTGGTGCGCCGCAGGGTCCTCGGTGACGTCGACCAACTGCGAGGCACCTGGCCCGACGTCGTGGGCTTCACGCACGGGGTCAATCGAGCCGGCGAACCTCACGTGCACGATCACGTCCTCGTGGGCGCGCGCACGGCGCAGTACCGCCAGAGCATTGACGTGCGCGCGTTGCTGAGCCACACGTCGGCGGCCGATGCTGTCTATCGATCGGCCGTGCGGCACGAACTCGCCGCCACGACGCCGCGCACGGCGTGGCGCTCGTTCCGCGGCGTTGACTACGTGAGCGGCATTGACGAGGGCGTGCGCGCACTGTGGCCCGGCCGCGCGAACGACCGAGGCGAGAAGCGACTCTGGAGCCGTGAGGACATCGTTCAACGGTGGCGCGACGACTGGCGCCACTATGAGCCGGGTCCGCACGTGCGCGCGCCGTCACGCCGCGCGCGGGAACTCGACGAGCACGCCTTCGGCGCGAGTCTCGAGGGGCTCGCCACACTTCGACGACCGGACCTCGTGCGCGCTTGGGCTGACGCGGCCACGTATGGCGCGACCGCTCGTGAGGTGCACGACGCCATCGACCACTGGTACCCCGAACTTTGCCACGACGTCGGACTCGCCACCACCACCGTCACGCTGAACCGGGCACGTCGCGTGCGCGAGGTCCGCGAGCACGGTGCTCGCTCGCTGGTGATCGACTCTCACGATCGGGATCGATCCCACTCGCCCCGCGATCGCTCCGCTCGCTCGCTCGAGAGATGATCTCGGAAGCGCACACTCGAGTGCGCCGGCGTCAACTGGATCCACGACAGGTGTTTCGACTCGTCGATGCCCAACGCAAAGCCCGCACGACCTTGCGCGAGCTCGGCGACAGAGATCCGATCATGCTCGACCCAACTCACCGTGTGGCCACGGCGTCGACCGCGCGCGTCGCTCTGCACCGATGGCGAGGCGCTCATGGTTCGTCCGGCCAGTGACTGGACCAACGACAGCGTCGCGGCGTCCGCAATACCCGGCAACATCACCGTGGTGGGAAAGAGCGACACGAAGCCGTCGGCCGCCGCGCCCCACCGGGTGCGGGCCTGACTGAGGTCCTGCAAACACGCGAGCGTGACCACGCCCTGACCGCCGCCCTCGGAGATGATCCTCGTCAGGCGGGGCAGGGGAGCCACGTTGGCGAGTTCGTCCAGTGCGAGCAGCAGACGAGCGCCCTCGTGGTGGCGAGCGTAGGTGGCTTCGACGATCTCGTCGACGAGGCCGATGATGAGGGGAGCGGTGACGCTCTGGTGACGACTCGGGGACACGACGTGGAGATGGTGGCGGCCGTCGAGGAAGTCGGCCACGTCGAGGGGCGCCTGCCGACTCGCCGCGCGCGCGGCTTCGGTGCGCAGACCCGCGAACAGTCCTGACGCGGTCGACCAGATGCTCGAGCGCTCACGGTCCTCGCTCGCGAGAACTCCCGTCAGCAGTGCGGTCGCCGGATGGGCGTCTCCGTATCTCTCGCGAAGTTCATCGTGGGCGTTGGTCGCGTGTCGACGGTCGATGTCGGCGACGAGAGAACCCATCGATCCCTCGCGCACGGCGGCGGCGTGCAGGAGTGGTGCGACCAACGCCGCGGCCCGCTCGGTCCAGTGGTCGTCGGCCCGTTCGCCGTAGCCATGACGCGCGGACTCGACGAGGCTGCGCGTGGCCAACACCGCACCGTCCCAGCTGCGTGCGGCGTGCAGCGGCGTGTATCCGACACGCGTGACTCCGCGAGGAGTGCGCACGGTCCCGCTCGGATCGAACAACAACGTGGTGCGATCCGAGCGTGATGCTGCCATCTGTGAGAGCACATCGTCCTTCGTCGACGTCGCGACAACGGCACGCTGCGTGAGCAAAAGATTCGGCACGATCAGGGAAGATGTCTTCCCGCTGCGCGAAGGACCAAGGACCAAGACCGAACGATCGGGGCGTGATGTTGCAACACCATTACAACCTTCGCCGAGATATAAACCAGTGACGTCGACCACGTCGCACAACCGTCGCAATTCGAAATGCTTGACATTGGTGCAAAAAGCGAGTGAACTTTTAAATGCCCTTCAAGGAAAGGACGACAGTTGTGTCGAATTGAATTGTGAAAATTCAATTCGGACAATGTTCGATTCGCGATGGGGCCGTGCACTGCGGTCGGTAACTACACAGCCGGGTGGCTGGGTGGTACACGGGCGAGTACACGACGATTCAATGAGGTTCCGCGTGAGCGGGAACATCACGGTGGTGTTCTCCTGGTCCCGATTTGATTCAACGTTGAGTCCCAAGGAGGGAAAGTGGCAACTGCCGCGAAGAAGGCTCCGGCCAAGAAGGCTCCGGCCAAGAAGGCCCCGGCCAAGAAGGCTGCCAAGAAGACTGTCCGCAAGGCAGTGAAGAAGGCGCCGGCGAAGAAGACTGTCAAGAAGGCAGTGAAGAAGGCTCCGGCCAAGAAGGCTGCCAAGAAGACTGTCCGTAAGGCAGTGAAGAAGGCTCCGGCCAAGAAGGCTGCCAAGAAGACTGTCCGCAAGGCAGTGAAGAAGGCGCCGGCCAAGAAGGCGGCCAAGAAGACGGTCCGCAAGACCGTTCGCAAGGCTCCGGCCAAGCGGAAGTAGCGCGTGTCCCCGGATTCCCGGGGAACGAACGTGAGGGGGGCCTTTGGGCCCCCCTCACGTCATGTCGGGGCGAAGAACGCGAGATCGTCGGGACCGTCGATGTCAACGCCCCAGGGGGAGTGGTCATCGAATTCGAGGCTGAGGTCCAGGCGGTTCGCTTCGTCGCGATGACGCCGCGCGGAGTCGTCGCCGTAGAAGAAACGAAAGGACGTCTTCGTCGGCAGGACGAGGACGTTCGTGCCGCGGCCGAATCGATCGGTGACAATCGTGACCTCGGACGAAAACGTGCGACGGCCGAGTCCCTGGGGATCGAGCAGGTCCGCGTGGGCGATGACGGCGCGGTCGAACGACATTCCGGCCAGTGCGTACCCCTCACTCACCGCGTCGTTCAGTCCGCGGTCGCTGACGCGAAGCGTCGACGCACCCTCACGTCGAGCGAACTCCTCCACGTCGTCGTCATCACACAGCACGACGCACTCTCTCGGTGACGCGGCGTGGATGACGCCCGCGGCGAGAGTGCGAATGGTTCGGAGGACCTCGTCGGCCGACAGGTGTGTCCGCAAACGACTTTTCGCGACATCGAAGCGCTTCATCGGAATCAGGACGATGTCACGCGGATGACTCATTCGTCGTCGGTCAGGTGCACCGTGGCGATGCCGAACGGTCGGAGCGGAAACGACCCCTCGAAGGGCGCAACGCCGCGGCCACGGAGGTCCACGAGCCAACCCGTCCGGTGGGGGAACTCGGCGAGCGCTTCGTCGGAGGTCGGGTTGTATACGCGGACCTCGAGTACGCCCGCACTGCGACGAACGGCCGACACCTGAACGCCCCGCACCTCGAGCGCGGATCCCTGCGACGCACGCGTTCCTCCGCCGGGGGCACTCACGGTCTCGAGGGGCAGCAACACATCGTCGGCCATTTCGTAGGGGTTACAGGGCTCCACCGCGACGGCGTAGCGAGCTTCGAGAGGTGCGCCCACCATCTGGAGGCCCGCGACCGGCGTCAGCGGTCCCGCGGGCAGCGGTCGAAGCGACATACCGAGCCGCGACAACATGCCCGTTGCGCGCAGCAGTGTGAGTGCGAGTTCGTGCGCCGCACCGTCGGCAATGGCGACGAGTTCGTACTCGTGCAAGCCCTCGTGCACCACCGTGAGTCCTCCGGCCTGGACGAACCGGCGCGACGGAAAGGTGGGCAGTCCGAACTCCTCGGGCCGGCCCTCCGCGTCGAGTCCTCTCTCCACAACGGTGAATGCGCATTCGGCCTGGGACGTGGTGGCGGGATGCGGCAAGGGGAGGTGAACGCGAAGCCGGTGATCGCGGGCCGGGTTGACGAATGTCGTGGCGACCCGAACGATGTGCTCGTCCGCGCGCAGCTCCACGGTCGTGGTGATGTCCACGGTCGTGGAGCCCTCCCGCGCCTGCGTCAGTTCGTTCACGTACTCGGGCCACTCGTAGGTGGCCGTGATCACGGCGCGGCCACGCAGTGGACCGGACTCCGTGATGACGCACGACACCCGCACGGGAGAGTCGACGGTCTGGTCCAGTGCGGGCGGAGAGTAGTTGTACGAGTCACCCAGGTCGCCCACGTCGACGAGTCGCCCGTACCCCGCTTGACCATTGATGGCGAAGGTGCCGGACTCGGTGTCGACGTCCACATTCACCAAGCCGTTGGTCAGTCCCGCGTCCACCGCACGGACCGGATGGGCAACCGACGCCGCGACGTACGGGGTCCAACCGAATCCCGGGACGCCAGTGGCTCGCGCGACGACCTTACGAATCGTGGGCTGGTTGAGCGTCACTCTGGTTCGCACATCCGGCTGTGCCGCGAGGCGATTCATGAGACGCTCACGGGACTCCGCGAGATCCACGCCCGCAACCTCGTGTGCTCCGATGGTGACATCGAGGGTGAGTTCATCGCCGTCCTCGCCAAACGACGCGGCGTGGACCCACGCGTTGTCGTCAATACGATTGCCCTGGATGATGGAGAGAATGGCCCGCATGGCTGTCGCGTCGAGCAGCATCGAGTCGGGGTAGTTGACTCGCTGGTCGACCAATTGCATGGTCGTCGGGTCGAAGTCGTCGCCGGTGACGAGCGCTTCCACCAATCCGCTTCGCGTCGTGTGACGAGGATTGACCACGTAGACGCCACGAGCCGGTAGTGAAAGGGCCAGGTGGCCGAGCGAGCGCTGCGCACAACCCGCGGCGACCTGTCGCGCCTCCGCGAAGCGGTGCAGCACGGCGTTCACGGTGTCATCGACCGAGCAGGCACAGATCGAGTCGTGCGCGGCGTTGCGAATGATCTCGCGCCACGCGTGCCGCAGGAACGCGTCGGGATACGACGCGGCGCTGGCGAACAGCGCCGCGTAGGGTTCGGCGCGACGCTCGATCGTGTGTTCCGTGATCGAGGCCACCTTCTTCACGTCGACCCGATTCGAGAGCACACCCATCAGGATGTTCGACCGAAATCCGCTGCGCAGCTCCCGGTCCCAGACTTCGAGATTGTCAGCGGGCGCGTCGCGCAAGTATTCCGCGATCGACGTGATCTCGAAGTCCAGTTCGTCCTGAAGGTCGTTGGCTTCCGCAATGACGCGTCCGAGGTGGCGCTGCGGGGGCAGGTGGTCCGAGCCGTTCATGTAGAGGAGATCGCCCAGCAGAAACGATCCGACGTCCGCGAGGTGATCGTTGACGCGCCCGACGAGCGCCTTGGCGTCCATCGGGAGTGACGCGCCGTTGCCGTATCCGGTCATGAGATACTCCGCCCGAACGGAGGAGCCGTCGGGTGCGCGCCACGTAAAGCCCGACTTCGTGATGGCACTGGGCACACCCCGCCAGAGCACGGTGTGCTCGAAACCCGCTTCACGCAACAGCTGCGGCATTTGGGCGATGTGACCGAACATGTCCGGGAGGTAACCCACGGACGTCACTCCACCGAAGGCGGCACCGCGTTCAATTCCGAGCTGGAGATCGCGGATGATGGTCTCACCCGAGACCAAGAACTCGTCAACGAGGATGTACCACGGGCCCACCGAGAGTCGACCGGACGCCGTCAGTCGGCGCAGTCGCTCCTCCATCTCGGGACGAATCTCCAAGTAGTCATCAATGACCGCCATCTGGCCGTCGAGCAGGTAGCGCGCGTACGACGGGTCGGTTTCGAGCAGCGGAATCAATTCGTCGAGGAGGTCAACGAGACGAAGTCGAAAGGTCTGGAACGGTTCGTACCATTCACGGTCCCAGTGAGTGTGCGGAACGACGGCGACGCGGCGAGGTGACATGGAGCCACTCTACGGCCGACGGCCTCGGTACTCTGGTGTCGTGAGGCCACACCAGGCTCGTTGTGGTGACGCTCAACGGGGAGATCGCCCGGGCCACCCCCGCGGGCCTTCGTGATCGCGTTCGAGACGTGAGTCGCGCGTCACTCGCTCCCACGTTGGACGACGAAGCGGCGATGTTTCGCTCGGGCGTTCGACGTCTCGCCTCCGTGGATGAGGTCGGACGCGGCTCGCCCGCGGGGCCGGCCACGTGCGGCGTCGTGGTCACTGATGCGTCCGTCGTCACGGTGCCCGCCGGCCTGCGTGACAGCAAGCTCCTGTCGGCGTCCGCCCGCGAGCTCTTGGTGCCGGTGCTGACGACGTGGGCTCGGGAGTGGGCAGTCGGACACGCGTCGGCAGCCGAGGTTGACGAACTCGGTCTGACGGCGGCATTGCGACTCGCGGGTTGTCGCGCGTTGGCGCAGCTGACGGGACCCGTCGACGCGGTTCTCTTGGACGGTCGACATGATTGGCTGAGTGCCCCCGCGCAGTCGACGCTGCACCCCGAGAGTCGCACGCCAGTCGTCACCGTTCCGCCCGTGACGACCAAGGTGAAAGCCGACCTCACGTGTGCCTCCGTCGCCGCCGCGAGCGTTCTGGCCAAAGTGGCTCGCGATACCTTGATGGCCGAGCTGGACGAGCAGTTCCCGGGATACGGGTGGGCCACGAACAAGGGGTACGGTTCACCCAGCCATCTGGAAGCCATTGGTCGTCTGGGCTTGAGCGTGCATCATCGACATTCCTGGAATCTCTCGCCCGCTGCTGACGCATCACCGTCGCGACACGTACCTGACGTAACGCGATTGGCGTGACGGCACACGCAAGGACCCTCGCGTTGACCGGATCTACGGGTAGTGGTCGGGAAGATCGTTGAGGTAGAGAACGAGGTCGTCGCGTTTGAGATGCGAGCGCACCCATTTCACGGCGTCACTGCGATGATCGAATCGTCTCGCCCGACCACCGAAGCCATCGAGCAACGCTTCGGCGTTGGTGCGCGCGATCGCAATTAACTCCGCGCCCGCAAGCTCAATCAGCGCGGCCAGCTTGAAGTTTTCGGCGCCCTGAACGGGTCCCAGCCCGACGAGGCCCGGGGTTACGACCACTCGGCGTCCGTCACAGGGAGTCGATCGAAGTAGTTCCAACGTCCGCTCCGCGCTCTTGGTGTTCACGTCGACGATGTCCGCCATGACGGTCAATCCCGACGGCACGGTCGAGACCACGACTCGTCGATTACGCACCTCCAGCGACTGCAACCTCTCGATGAGGTCAGCGCGCGCGACGCCCTGCGCCAGAGCGCCCGCCACGGCGCAGGCGATCTCGACGTCCCCGGTGCCGGCGTGTCGAACCACTGTCGCGACCTCTTCTCCGGCGAGTCGGACGTGCCACGAGTCCCCGCTGCGGGCCACGGACACGTCGTAGGTGGCGTCGGTACCCGCGCGCACGACGACGACTCCGGACGAACGCAGGTCGTCCACCCACCGCGCGAGCCGTGCATCGTCGGCGTTCACAACGACGGTGGTCGATCGTTGCGCCAGAGCAAACAGTCCCGCCGCGATGTTGTCCGGGGTATCGAAGGACTCCAGGTTCTCCTGCCCGACGCCCGTGAAGATGGCCACGTGGGGCGAGAGCCAGTCGCACAGTTCGCGCCAGGTGTCCGGACGCCGACACTCGAGCGGAATGACGTAGGTGGTCGTCCACTCGGTCACGTCGTCACGAACGTGCCGGGCAACCTCGTCGAGCGAAGTGGAAGGTCGCTTGGCGAAGGTGACTCGGTCAGAGCCGCGGCGCAGCTCTCGCAGAAGGTGCGAGGTTTCGTCAACGTCGCACGAACCGGTCACGACGTCGACGAGGACGTGGCGCTCTCTGATCGCGTCTGCTGACGCGTTCGCGTTCCGTTGCGCCGCGCGACGATCAAAGGGATGGGTCAGCCGGACAGCCACCTCGATCGCGAACGGCACGAGGAGAAGATCGGCGGCAATGATGGCGAGCGGATGGCGCCACACGATGAGCAGCGCGGCCACGACCGCGAAGATGCCGAGAGTGACGAGAGCGACGATCACAACACGGACGTTCCACTTCAGTGGGAGAGACGAGGAACGAAGGGGCATTCCCCACGGGAAGACCAGGGCGTACACCACGGCGAAGACCAGCGCTATGGGATCCGAATTCGTCGCGATCGCCAGGGCGACGACAACGACGATGACCATGGGGAACGAGATCGGTTTGACAGTCTTGCGCTCCGCCGCACCCGCACGGTACGTGTTCGACGCCTTCCGTCGGTTGTCGATCATCTGGCCGGTCGCCGAAAAGGGCGCGGAGATGATGCGGGTCGAGATGCTGTTGCGATGCGTCACCGCAGTGGCGGACGCGGAGTCGGGAGCCGCCCACCGGCCGAAGAAGGTCAGGACAGCGCCCGGCTCAAAATTCTCGCGTTGCGCAATCCGGACCCACCGAACGAATTGGAGGAGACTCGCGACCGCCACCGAGATGCTCACCACGGTCCACAGGACGAGTGACCCCGTGCTCACCCCGATCTCCACGTGCACAACACGATCGGCCAATCGACATACCTCGCGATGGTCACGCGTGGAAGCCTAACGAGGAGTTCTCACGGCGCCGCGTGTCACGCACCGGTGGTCGGCACCTGGTGTGTACCAGCGACGGTGCTCTCAGATGGCGGCGAGGAGCGAACGAGTCTCCGTCGTGACGACCTCCGTGCCTCCCACTCTCGTGAACGGACGAGCCGCGGGAGGCCCACGGCGGGCGAATTGAACGGACCCAAACGATTCCGTTGCGTCGCCGCGGCGATTTGCCGCCATAAATCACCCTCGTCGCGAACATTTCGCCATTTCGTCATCCATTACACTTTCGCCGGTGAGCCTCTTAGAGATCAACGAGCTTCAGACGACGTATCGAATGCGCAACTCTGCGGTGGTCGCCGTCGACGGAGTGTCCTTCCAGATCGATGCGGGCGAATGCGTGGGCGTGGTGGGCGAGTCGGGATGCGGCAAGAGCACGATCGGTATGTCGATCATGAAGCTTCTTTCCGCGAACGGTCACGTCACCGGCGGACAGATCCTCTTTGACGGTCAGGACCTGGCGCAACTTGACGAGAAGGCCATGCGCAAGTTTCGCGGGAACTCCGTGGCCTTGATCCCGCAGGATCCCATGACGTCGCTGAATCCAGTGATGAGGATTGGCAAGCAGATCGCAGAAGGTTTCCGCATTCATACGGGCGCGTCGGCCAGCGAGGGCCAAAAGCGAGCGCTGGAAGTGCTCCGTATGGTCGAAATGCCGAATCCGGAGGAGCGGCTGCGTCAGTACCCGTTCGAACTCTCGGGTGGGTTGCGCCAGAGGGCGATGATCGCCATGGCGCTCGTGTGTGAACCGAAGTTGCTGATCGCCGATGAGCCGACGACGGCACTCGACGTCACGATCCAGGCGCAGATCCTGGACGTCCTCGACGGACTTCGCGAGCGCTTCGGCATGGCCGTCATGCTCATCACCCACGACATGGGAGTCATCGCGGGTCGTACCGACCGGGTGGTTGTCATGTACGCCGGACTGAAGATTGAAGAGGCGTCAACCCGGGACGTCTTTACGAAAATGCGCCATCCGTACACGCAGGCACTGCTCGCCTCGGTACCGAAGATTGACGAGGATTCGTCCGATCGCCTCCTTTCTATTCCCGGCCTTCCGCCCGATCTTTCGAAGCCGATCGTGGGGTGTCGATTCGCACCGCGGTGCTCCAAAGTCCAAGATGACTGCCGCGTCAACACCCCTGTTCTCACGAGCGATGGCGACGCGGAGCACGTGTTCTCGTGCTTTCACCCGCAAAACGGTCCGGTGGCGGTCGCGATTCGAACGTCGGAGGACGCCGCGGCCTCCTCGGCCGAGCGTGGCGCCCGCGTCGACAAGATTGCCGAAGCGCCCCTCTTGCTGACCGTCACCAATCTGGTCAAGGAGTTTCCGATTCGCTCGAAGAAGTTGTTGGATCGAGAGCACAAGTTTGTGAGTGCGGTCGCGGACGTCTCCTTCACGGTTCGTGAGGGAGAGACCTTCGGGCTCGTGGGTGAGTCGGGTTGTGGCAAGACCACGATCGGTCGATTGATTACCGGCCTGGAGGAGCCCACATCTGGCGGCTTCGCATTCACCGGCCAGGATCCTTCGCTGAAGGGCCACGACGCGAAGCTCGAGCAAGCCCGCTTTCGCCAGATGATCTTCCAGGACCCGTACGCCTCGTTGAATCCCCGTAAGCGAGTCCAAGACGTCATTGGAGAACCGCTCGTGATCCAGGGGAAGATCTCTGACGCGGATCTGAACGCACGGATTCGGGAACTCCTCCACGAAGTTGGTCTGCCAATCGACTCAGGAAGTCGGTACCCTCACGAGTTCTCCGGGGGCCAACGCCAGAGAATTGGCTTCGCGCGCGCCCTGGCCGTGCAGCCCAAGCTCGTCATCGCCGATGAGCCGGTGTCCGCCCTCGACGTGTCCATCCAGGCGCAGATTCTGAACATGATGCAGGATCTGCGTGATCGGATGGGCCTGTCGTACATTTTCATCAGTCACGACCTCGCTGTTGTTCGCTACATCGCGGACCGCATCGGCGTGATGTATCTCGGGAAGCTTGTGGAGGTCGGGCCAGCGCGCGACGTCTTCAACAATCCGGCGCATCACTACACCCAGGGCCTGCTCGACGCGGTGCCCATCGCCGATGTCGATATGGCTCGTCAGCGTCACGGTCAACAGGTCCAAGGCGAACTTCCGAGTCCGGTCAATCCTCCATCAGGATGTCGCTTCCGCACTCGGTGCCCCGCGGCGACCGATCGTTGCGCCGAAGAGGTCCCCGAGTTCCGACAGGTTGCGGACGATCACGTCGTGGCGTGTCACTTCCCACTTCGCACCGTCGTGGCGATCGGCGCTGCGCCTTCAGGAGTCAGCGCGTGATGACGACGTTCACGAAGCGTCCGGACGCAACGACCGCCGACGAAAAGTGCGGAAATGATGATGGTAGGATGACCCGATGCGCTATCTGATCGCGCGTTTCATTCAGGGAGTGATCACGCTCTTTGGCGTGACGCTGGTGACGTTCTTCCTCCCCGCATTCAACTTCTCGGCCTACTCACTCGCGGCGAAGATTAATGGTCCTCGATCGACTCGGGAGGAGAACCTCGCGTGGATCCACCAGCAGGGCCTCGACAAGCCCCTCCTGGCCCAGTACTGGCATTGGCTGACGCAGGCTCTTCACGGGAACTTCGGAATTTCCTATGGCGTCACGCAGCTTCACCACACGATCACGGTGAATACCGTGCTGAGCGGTGCCATTCCACGTTCCATCTGGTTGGTCTTGGTACCCACCGTGCTGTCGATCATGATCGCCATTCCGATCGGTCTGACGCAGGCAATTCGACGCAACCACATCTACGACCACGCGATGACGACCGTTGTCTACGTGCTGTACTCGACGCCCGTCGTTCTCGTGTGCGTCCTGCTGCAGTACTACGGCGGCGTCAAAGCAGGAATCGGCTTGGCCAATGTCAGCAGTACGGCCGTCGAAGTTCCCACGGGACAGTTCCCGAACTGGTTGATTCACCACTTGGACAACTTCATCCTGCCGTGGCTGGCGATCATCGTTCTCTCGGTCGGTGGACTGACGCGTTTCATGCGAGGTTCGGCCCTCGACACGTTGGTTCAAGACCATGTGCGAACCGCGCGCGCTAAGGGTGCCAGTTCGACCCGTGTTCTCTTTCGACACGTCCTTCGACCGTCGCTCATTCCGATGATCACGATCATCGGACTCACCATTCCCGCGATCATTGGTGGGGCGCTCATTGTCGAGTCCGTGTTCAACTATCCCGGGATGGGAATCTTGGCCGTGAGTTCTGTGTCAAATGAGGACTTCACTACCGTCATGGCCATCACTCTGGTCACCGCCATTTTGACGATCGTTGGGAACTTCCTGGCGGACGTCTTCGTCGCCGTCGCCGATCCGAGGGTCCGCCTCGGGGGGCAAAGGTAGGAACGTGACTGATAACGAAGGTCTGACGCCCAATCTCAACGAAGAGCCCCACTTGGTGGTGGACCTCCGAGACGTTGAGAATCCGGAGCGGGAACTGGTTGCCGAACACGGGATTGTTCCTGACGGCGGAGACGTGTCGGGCGGTGGGGCGATGTGGCGTCAGATGCTGCGGGTCTTCCTGCAAAACAAGCTCGCCGTCATTTCGCTTCTCTTCATCGTGACGCTGATCGCCATGTGCATCATCGTGCCGTTCTTCTTCGCGGGTGACTACTGGCTCAACGCACCCATCGAGACGTCGGGACCTTGCTGGGTGGGAGTTCCCGGATCGTTGGGCAACGCCGCGCCGAGTGCTCACGCGATTCTCGGGTGCACGAACGGATACGACAACTTCGGGCTTCTCTTTTATGCCGGTCGCTACACCCTGTCCATTGGTTTCCTTGCCGCAGCCGTGACCATGACCTTCGGCGTCGCCTACGGCATCTACGCCGGCTTCCGCGGTGGTGTGGCGGACGCCGTGATGATGCGAATCGTCGATGTGTTCCTCTCCATCCCCTTGCTGTACCTGATCATCCTCGTCATCTCGCTGTACGGGCACACCCTGTGGGTTCTCGTCTGCGTCATTGGCTTTACGGGCTGGTTCGGTGTGTCCCGTCTTATGCGCTCGGAATCCCAGGTTCTTCGAGAACGCGAGTACGTGCAGGCCTCGACGTCCATGGGTGCCACAAGGCGACGACTCATGTGGAGTCACATTCTTCCGAACGGCATGTCCACCATGGTCACGGCCGGGACGTTTGCGGTCGGCGACTCCGTGCTCGCCTTGTCGGCGTTGGGGTTCCTTTCGCTCGGTCTGACAACTCCCGAGTTCGACTGGGGTTCCATGATCCAGCAGGCCACTCAGTACTTCGAGAACGGCTACTGGTGGACCCTGTGGCCGGTCGCGATCGTGTTCATCTTGTTTGTTCTGTCGACGAACTACATCGGCGACGCCTTGCGCGACGCTTTCGAAGTTCGACTTCAGGAACGATAAGTCGCTGACTCACCTCGCAGCGGAGACCGGGAGTGTTCTCGGTCGCGCAGCGCGTCGAGAGCCTCGGCGATGCGGACGGAACTGTGAGGAGTGTCGATTCGTCTGATCCGATCGGACCGACATTCGGGCGGCGATTGTGACGAGAGTGTTCGGATCTCGTCGCGCGTCAGTGACCAGGGGAGTCTGACGACGGGATCGAACGTGCTCGGAGCTCGCGTACGGTCGTCTCGGCTCGTAGCCTCCGATGTCCCATTGAGAGACCGGCTTTTCCAGCGTGTGACGCCTCGTGCAGCGCTCCTGACGTATACGACTCGTGGGTCAACGGACCGTGAGCGGGCCCGCGGCACGCTGCCGTGACCGTTCCGGCGGTCGCCGGCGTTGGGGACCGCCGCCATTCTTCGTGGACGGACGGGAACGCCCTGTCGGAGCATTCGCGAGCGTTGTGCGGTGAGTCGCCGCCCCTGGACCGTGAGTGAATGGCTCGTCGCGGGGCTGTCCTGATGGGGCTGAGGCACAGGGAACGCTGCGCCGCGGGCGATCACACGCCGACCCCCTCTTCAGCCCCGGAGGATGATCACACGGGTGTGATCATCCTCCGGGGTGACCCTGATCAGGGCCACCGACGATCATCGAACGCGACCCGTGCGGGCACGACGGGGAGGGGCGAGACGCGCCATCCACAATCGGCGCCAAACAATCTCCGGGGGGTGACTGGACGTGCGCGAACACCCACCGTATGATGCGCGCATCCCCAATCGAGGGGCGAATCAATAGAGATACATCGGCCGATGGCAGATGTAGGGAGGCAACCTATGCGTAACAACCGCATTCAACGCCTCGTGGTGACTGGCCTATCGGCCAGTATCATCACGTTGAGCGTCATCGCGGGCCAGTCAGGATTGAGTGGTGCAGCTGTTAAGGCTCACTCGTCAAGTTCGACACTGACGATCCCGCAGCCAGTGGGAACGGAGCCGACTTCGGTCTTCCCGTTCTACACGGGTGCTGAGTGCTACACCGTCAACATCGACTACTGGAACTTGATGTCGCGTCCCGGTTACTGGTTCGGCCTCGGTTCGAGCATCGCGGAGCAGCCTGCTCTTTCGTCGCTCAACCAGCCCAGCTTCTCAACCAACGGCAGCGGCGACACAGTCGTGACGATCACCACGAAGCCCTGGAAGTGGACGAACTCCAACTCTCCGACCGCAGCGTCTGAGACTCAGGACGCCCAAGAGGTTGTCTTCTGGCTCAACATGGCGAAGGCGCAGGAGAAGCAGGGTGCCAACGCGACCTGTGGAAACGTTCCCGGTTTCGGTATTCCGGACCAGGTGAAGACCGTCACCGAGCCTGATGGCCCGACCGGCAACACGGTTCAGATCACCTTCACCGGTGCGGAGAGCCACAGCTGGTTGATTGCCAACGAGCTCTCACAGATCGACCCGATGCCGACGGCGTGGGACACCACCAACGGAACCAACAACGGTGGGTGCTCGACTGAGGCTTGGAGCGCCGTCACGAACGATGGTCACGACCAGTGCTCGAACGTCTTCAACTACCTGAGTGGTCTTCAGATCAACGACCCGATCTGGAACTGGGCCGATGGTCCGTACCGTCAGCAGTCTGCGGGCTACAGCAGTGGCGCCCCGGACGGCAACGACGTGCAGATTGCCAACACCAACTACAGCGGCCCCGAGGCTGCTCACGCGGTGAAGACGATCGTCTACGTGCCGTACAGCTCGGTTGACTCGGAGATTGCGGACCTTCAGTCCGGCA
Source organism: uncultured Actinomycetota bacterium (assembly GCA_963830195.1). GTDB lineage: Bacteria > Actinomycetota > Acidimicrobiia > Acidimicrobiales > RAAP-2 > RAAP-2. The sequence goes on from CAWHLQ010000017.1 coordinate 98,678, forward strand.
AGCTCGACACTGGTTACCTGAACCCCTCGGACGTCAAGAAGTCGCCCGGCCCGGGCAAGGCGGGCGCCATCGTCCGTTCCGGTCTGAGCAAGTTCGAGTCCGTCGGCAGCATTGACTGGGGTGTCTTCTACTTCATGTACAACTTTGGTAACAGCCACTCCACCTGGCCGACAACGGCTTCGTGGACGCACCTGGTGAACCAGCAGTACATCCGTGGAGCGATGCAGCAGGCTGTGAACCAGGCTCAAATCGACTCGAGCGTCAACAACGGATACTCCGTGCCCACCTACTCGGCGGTCCCGGCGTTCCCGAAGAACTCGTACGCGACTGGCGTCACCAACCCGTACCCGTACTCCATCGCCAAGGCCAAGGCAACACTGAAGGCCCACGGCTGGAGCTCGGCGTACCCCGCGGTGTGCACCAAGAGCGGCACGGTCGGTTGTGGTAGCACGGCGTACCCGATCCTCAAGGGCGCAACACTGACCCTCAGCGTTCTGGTCCCGAGTGGTATCCCCTCCGTCAAGCAGCAGATTGTTGACGAAGTCGACACCATGAAGGAAGCCGGCATCAAGCTGGTTCCGATCTACCAGTCCCAGCAGGACGTCGGTAACGCGTGCTTCGGTGGTACGGAAGATTGGGAGCTGTGCGCCTACGGTGGCTGGCTCTACGCGCCGGACTACTACCCGTCGGGTGAGGTTCTGTTCGCGGTCGGCTCGAGCTCCAACTCGGGTGGCTACGACAGCGCCGAGATGCAGACTCTGGTGGCCGACACGACCATCAGCGGAAACGTCGCGCTGAACGGTACCAACCACGCAGTCTCCCCGGCGACCTCGTTCGCCGAGTGGTCTGCAGTCGATGACCCGTTCCTGTGGCAGCCCACTCCTGCTGGCTTCGGTATCGTGCTGAAGACCATCAAGGGTGCTCAGCCGCCCGAACCCGCTGGGTGACTTCAACCCGGAGTACATCACCGCTATCTAGAGGGTGAGCAGTTCACGCTGAGCAATCAGCATGACCAATCCCCCCGCCTTCAGGCGGGGGGATTGGTCGTTTCCGACGCCGGTGAGGTTGCGAGAGTCGCCAGCGACGTGTGACTCGCGTCAGGGCTGAGGGACTCGACGGGAATGGACGAGCTGAGAACTCGTGACGACGGAGAGACTCCTTGTCGCGCGGTTCGAACTTAAATCGCGCCCTCGTCGGACACGACGTGTTGGACGATCGACGCGAGTGTGGGATCGCGGAACTCAAATCCCGCGCTTTCGAGAACTCCTGGTCGCACTCTCTGACTGACGAGCAGCAGCTCATTGGCCATCTCTGTGCCGAGCGCGAGTCGCAGGGCCGCCGACGGAGCGTGAGCGAACGTCGGACGATGCAGCGCGTCGCCGAGCGTGGTCGTGAACTCACGATTCGTCACGGGCTGAGGACAGGCAACATTGATCGGACCCTCGATCCTCTGATCGAGAATGAACGTGATGGCGGCGACTTCATCGCGCAGGGACACGGGGCTCATCCACTGGGTGCCGGGGCCGAGGAGTCCACCTCCGCCCCAACGAAACAGTGGCAGCTGTCGCGACAGCGCCCCTCCGCGTCGCGTCAAGACAATGGCGGTGCGAAGGAGCGAGACCGTCGCTCCGTGCTGGCGCGCTTCGACGGCGGCGCTCTCCCACTGTCGGCACACGTCGGCGAGAAATCCCTCACCCGGCGACGACGACTCCAGGAGTTCTTCGTCGCCTCGAGAGCCGTAAATGCCGATCGCCGAACCACTCACGAACTGGGAGGGCGGATCGGTCAGCGACCGCGATGCCTCGCTCAGAAGGCGAGTGGCGCGCAGACGACTGTCGAGGATGTCGGACTTGACGGACGTGTTCCATCGCTTGTCGCCAATGCCCGTGCCGGACAGATTGACGATCGCGTCCACGCCACCGATGCGACGAAGGTCGCTCTGGTCAACGTCACCAATGGCGGGGTTCCATCGGATGGCCAGGTCGCCCGCCTGACGCGCAGACTCCGGTCGCACGAACACCACAACGTCATCGCCCCGCTCGCGAAGGGCCCGAGCGAGCGCGCTTCCGATGAGGCCGCTCGCGCCACTGATGGCGACTCTCACGGCGCTCCCCACGATGAATCAATGAGGGCGGCCAACTGATCGGGCTTGGAGAGGTGCGCTCCGTGGCCACTTCCTCGCAGCATGACGTCGTGGACGTCACTGCCTCGTCGACGCATCTCGTCGACGAGCTCCCGATAAAACGGCGCGCGATCGCCGTCGGAGTAGCCGTACCAGAGGGGCACCGCCAGACGCGTGAGATCGAAGGGAGCGGGTCCCCTGAGGGTGCGCAGATCGTTGAGTAACGCGGGGCCATCCATCTGGCGCGACCGCTTCTCCGCGCTCGAGAGCCGCTCCCACGCACCGTCGGACACGACGCGGCGGAAGAACCTCTCCGCTTCGAGGGCCGGGTCGTCACCGAGGTCGCGGTGCGCGCCGGGACGGTCGAGAATCCACGGCAGGGGAGTCTCGAACATCACGAGACGGTCCAGGGCGTCAGGGGCAGCGAGAGCGGCGCCGAGGGCCACGACGCCGCCATAGCTGTGTCCGAGCACGATGACGGGCGTGGCCGGTTGTTCCGCGCCGATCACGGTCCGCAGGTCGTCGATGTCGTTCTGCAGGCTGATGGGACCCGTGCTACGAGATCCCTGATAGCCGCGCCGGTCGTACGCGACGACGTCCTTGTTCAGGAATCGGCGCGCGACGCGCGCGAATGAACCGCCCCGATCGAGACCACCGTGCACGCAGATGACCGTCGCAATCGGATATTCGACACGACGCTCCAGAATGTGCAGACCCGCAACCGGGCTCGGATCCCTCGTGCTGAGGCCCGAAGGAGCCGATCCGACCGACGTCATTGACACCACGCTACCGGTGCGACCACGTCGCGAGACTCGTGGAAGGTTGAAAGCGACCTCTAGGATTGAAACCGTGCCCGCCCCCGACTCCTCCCCTTCTCCAACGAGCACTGGTTCCTTTGGACCCAACGCCTGGCTCGTCGACGACATGTACGACCGGTATCTCGCGGACCCCGCGAGCGTGTCGGAGAGCTGGCAAGAGTTCTTTACGGATTACCAGCGTTCGCCCGTGCCCACGGTCGTGAGCGCGGTCACCCCCGCCGCCGTCACGGTCCCACCCACCACCATCGACGCCGAGGCCACGGCGCTGCGCGGATCGGCGGGTCGCATTGTCACGAACATGACGGCGTCCCTCGCGGTCCCGACGGCGACCAGCGTGCGGTCCGTGTCGGCGCGGCTCCTCGAAATCAATCGCTCGGCCCTCAATGAGGCCCTGTCACGCTCGACGGGCGCGAAAGTGTCCTTTACCCACCTCATCGCCTTCGCGATCGTCAAGGGTCTGGGAGCCCTGCCGTCGCTCAACGCCACGTTCGTGGACGCCGTTGACGACAAGGGAACACCCGGGGTGCGGCGTCACGATCACGTGGGCCTCGGACTCGCCGTGGACGTCGAGAAGTCTGACGGGACGCGCAACCTGCTGGTGCCGGTCATTTCCAACGCGGACGAGCTCGACTTTCGGTCCTTTCTCCTCGCCTACGAGGAAAAGGTGCGCAAGGTCCACACGGGCAGCGCCGGCGCCGATGATTTCGTGGGCGCGACCGTGTCGCTGACCAATCCCGGCACGATCGGCACCGTGCAGTCGGTGCCCCGTCTCATGCCGGGTCAGGGCGCGATCTTCGGAGTGGGTGCGCTCGGGTGGCCGCCCGGATTCGAGTCGGCCGATCCCCGCGCGCTCGCGGAGATGGGCGTCGGCAAGGTCTTCATCCTCACGTCGACCTACGACCACCGGATCATCCAGGGCGCAGAGTCCGGACTGTTCCTCAAGTACGTCGCCGAATGCCTGACGGGTGGACACGAGTTCTACGACGACGTCTTCACGGCCCTCGGTGTCCCGTACGAACCCGCCCGGTGGGCGCGCGACCACAACGCGGTCAGCGGCGACGGGGTGGACGAACGGATCCTCAAGCAGATCCGTGTCCAGGAGCTGGTGAACATCTACCGCGTCCGGGGGCATCTGAACGCCCACTTGGACCCGCTTCACCTCGAGCCGACCGTGCTGCATCCCGAGTTGGATATTGCGCACTACGGCCTGACGATCTGGGACCTGCCCCGCGCGTTCGTGGTTGACGGCCTCGCGGGCCGGTTCGAAGCCACCCTGGAGGAGATCCTCGCGACGCTGCGCTCGGCGTACTGCCGCACCGTCGGGATCGAGTACATGCACATCATGGATCCCGTCAAGAAGGCATGGATCCAGACGCAGGTCGAGGGCGTCGATTTCACGCCGTCGCGCGAGGAGCAGCTGCGGATCCTGGATCAGTTGATCGCGGCGGAAGTGTTCGAGCGTTTCCTGCACACTCGCTACGTGGGCCAGAAGCGGTTCGGTCTCGAGGGTGGCGAATCGACGATTGTCGTGCTCGACGAGATCCTGTCGGCCGCCTCCGCGTCCGGCATCACCGAGGCCGTGATCGGTATGGCGCACCGAGGCCGGCTCAATGTGCTGGCCAACGTCGTGGGCAAGAGCTACTCGGACATCTTCAGTGAGTTCGAGGGAAATCTCGATCCCGAGAGCGTCCAGGGCTCCGGAGACGTCAAGTACCACAAGGGGGCCGGGGGCAGTTTCACCAGTCCGGCGGGCGACGTGATCACCGTCTCGATGGCGTCGAATCCCTCACACCTCGAAGCCGTCAGCCCGGTCGTCGAGGGCATCGTGCGCGCGAAGCAGGACCTCGTCCTGACGCCGAGCGACGGCACGGGAACCGACGAACCGCCCGAGCAGTATCCCGACCTCGCCCTGCTCATCCACGGTGACGCCGCCTTCGCGGGACAGGGCGTCGTCGCCGAGACCCTCAATCTGTCGCAGCTGTCCGGCTACCACGTCGGCGGGACGGTTCACGTGGTCATCAACAACCAGGTCGGTTTCACGACCGCGCCGGACTCCGCGCGGTCGAGCTTCTATCCGACCGACGTCGCCAAGATGATCCAAGCCCCGATCTTCCACGTCAACGGGGATGACCCTGAGGCGTGCGCGCGCGTGGCCCGGCTGGCCTTCGCGTACCGCCAAGCGTTTCACGCCGACGTCGTGATCGACCTCGTCTGCTATCGCCGCCACGGCCACAACGAGGGCGACGATCCGAGCTACACCCAACCGCTGATGTACAAGATCATCGACCAGACGCGCTCGGTGCGCAAGCTCTACACCGAGACCCTGGTGCGACGCGGTGACATCACCCTCGAACAGGCCGAAGCCACGCTCGACGCCTTCAACGCTCGCCTCCAGAGCGTCCTCGACGAGGTGCGCACGGTTCCCAAGCCGGTCCTCGACGGCGTGCCGCTCGCCGAGGTGCCCGACGATCCACCCGCGCCCCGCACGGGCGTCGCCCGCGACACCCTTCTGACGGTTGCCGCGGCGACGATGACGGCGCCCGAGGGATTCACACTGCACCCGAAGTTGGAGCGTCAGTTCACCCAACGCCGCGCCATGCTGGACTCCGGTACGGTCGACTGGTCGCTCGCCGAGGCGTTGGCGTTCGGCTCGCTCGTGCTCGAGGGGACCAACGTGCGACTCACCGGGCAGGACAGCCGTCGGGGCACCTTCTCGCAACGACACTCGGCACTCGTGGACTACGAGACCGGTCGCGAGTTCGTCCCCCTCAGCCACCTGGACGGTGCGCGCGGATTCTTCACGGTTCGCGACTCGCTGTTGAGTGAGTACGCCGCCCTGGGATTCGAATACGGCTACTCCGTGGAGTCGCCGCGGGCACTCGTTGCCTGGGAGGCGCAGTTCGGCGACTTCGTGAACGGTGCCGAGATCATCATTGACAACTTCCTCGTCGCCGCCGAGGACAAGTGGGGCCAACTGTCGGGACTGGTCATGTTGCTGCCGCACGGATACGAGGGGCAGGGGCCCGAGCACTCGAGTGGGCGCATCGAGCGCTTCCTCTCGCTGTGCGCGCGCAACAATCTGCGCGTCGCCCAGCCGTCGAGTGCGGCCCAGTACTTTCACCTGTTGCGAAGTCAGGTGGTCCGAGCGCGCGCCACGCCCCTCATTGTCTTTACGCCCAAGTCACTCCTGCGCGCCACCGCGACCCACTCGGCACTGGACGAGTTGAGTGACGGACGATTCCACAGCGTGCTGGCGGACCTCGACACGACGATCGACACGGCCGCCGTGCGCCGCGTGGTGCTCGCGTCCGGGAAGATCTCCCACGAGGCCTTGACGCACCGAGCGTCGCAAAACACTCGCGACGTCGCGATCGTGCGACTCGAACAGATTTATCCGTGGCCGAGCGACGAGCTCGACGAGGTCCTGCAGGGGTACACCAACGCCACGGAGTTGGTGTGGCTGCAGGAGGAGCCCGAGAACATGGGTCCGTGGCCGTTCGTCCACCATCAGTTCCACCGCGTTCTGAGGGACCGCTTCGCCCTCTCGCACGTCGCGCGCGCCGAGTCGGCCAGCCCCGCCACCGGCAGTGCCCTCGTGCACAGCGCTGAGCAAGCGGATCTCATGACGAGGGCACTGCGGTGACCCCGGCCAAGCCCGGTGTGCGTCACCGCATCGTCGTCGACGGTTCGAACCTCGCCACCGAGGGCCGCACCACTCCGTCGCTCGAGCAGTTGGACGACGCGGTGCGTTCCTATCTGGACGAGAACCCCAAGGCCGAGGTGATCGTGGTGGCGGACGCGACCTTCGAGCACCGCGTCGCGCCGAGCGAACGGGCCCGGTTCAAGGAGGCCGAGCTCGCCGGGGAGATCGTGACGCCCCCGGCGGGTGCGGTGGGTCGAGGTGACGCGTTCATCCTGAAGATCGCGGCGCGCATCGACGCCGTCGTGTTGAGCAACGATTCTTTCCAGGAGTTCCACGAGGAGTACCCGTGGCTGTTCGACGAGGGACGTCTGATCGGGGGCAAGCCGGTGCCGGGGGTGGGATGGGTCTTCACGCCGCGGCTCCCGGTGCGTGGCGTGAAGTCGCCGCGGGCGGCCAAGAAACTGACCGTGGCGCTGCCGCCCGGGGTGAAGCCCGCCATCGGTGCCACGATCACGCCTACGAAGCCCGTAGCGGCCACCAAGGCATCCAAGACCACCAAGGCATCCAAGCCCGCCAAGGCCGTCAAAGGGGTCACCAAGGCGTCTGTGAAGTCGCCCGCGCGCGCCTCCAAGACAGAGGTTCCCGCCAAGGCAGCGAAGACGACGACCAAGCCGGCGACAAAGAAGGCCACCAAGAAGGCGGGGGCCGCGACGACGCGGCGGGCCCGGGCCGTGAAGGAACCCGCCGCGGCCACGGTCGTCGAGCCGGCGGTCGCTCTTCGACGCGGTCGTCAGCCGGTCAACCCCGAGGGTGAGTTCGCCCAGTTCGTGTCCGAGCACCGCGTGCGCTCCCACGTGAAGGGCGAGGTGGTGGCCTTCACGTCGCACGGGGCGATCATCGCGGTGCGCACCCACAGCGGCCAGTCCGTCGAGTGCTACGCGCCGACGACGCTCATGGGCACGCCGCCTCCGGCGCGCGCGCGCGACGCGCTGAAGCGTGGCGACCAGCGGACCTTTCGACTCACCAATGTGGACCGCGACCGACGGATCGCGGAGTTGGCGTTGCTGTGACCACCTGGTCGAGCGATCCCGCGTCGTGGCTGCCGCACCGACCGCCGTTCTTGCTGGTGGATCGGGTGCTCGACATTCAACCCGGACTCAGCGCACGAGCGCAGTGGACGTTGCGGGGAGACGAGTGGTTCTTTCCGGGTCACTTTCCGGGACGTCCCATCACGCCGGGCGTTCTGCTGCTGGAGTCGATCGCGCAGTGTGGCGCGGTCGCCGTCCTCGCCGATGAGCGCTACGTCGGGAAGTTGCCGCTGTTCGGCGGGGTGGAGCACGCGCGCTTCCGGCGCCCCGTCGTCCCGGGCGACACGGTCATTCTCGAGTGCACGATGACCAAACTGTCGGCGCGTGGTGGGCGCGGCACGGGACGGGCACTGCTCGACGGCGCGGTGGCCGTGGAGGCCGATCTCTTGTTCGTGGTGACGGACGCGACGTGAGGATCGCGACGTGGAACGTCAACTCGCTCACCGCGCGGTGGCCGCGCGTGGAAGAGTTCCTCCGTTCGCGTGACGTGGACGTCCTCTTGATCCAGGAGACCAAGCAGAACGACACCAAATTTCCCCTCGCCGCGTTCGGCGAGTTGGGCTACGAAGCCGCGCACTTCGGTCAGGGTCAGTGGAACGGCGTCGCGATCGCCTCACGCGTCGGTCTCACGGACGTGACGCGCGGCTTCGGACTCGCCGACGAAGAAGCCCGGCTCATCGGTGGCACGTGCGCCGGTCTGCGGGTCTACTCGTGTTACGTGCCCAACGGTCGCGCGCTCGACGATCCCCACTACGCCTACAAATTGCGCTGGTTGGGCGACCTCCAGCAGTTGCTGGCCGCGCGGAGGCTCGACGAGCGCGTCGTGGTCGGCGGCGACTTCAACGTGGCCCCGAGTGATCTCGACTGTTACGACCCGAGTCAGTTCATCGGGGCGACGCACGTGAGCGAACCCGAACGCCTCGCGGTGCGGGCTCTGCTCGACACCGGTCTCGTGGACATCACGCGGGCCCTTCACCCCGAGGAGCCGTGCTTTTCGTGGTGGGACTACCGCAATGGCTCGTTCCGCCGAGGCTGGGGACTGCGCATTGACCTGTTGCTGCTCGACGAGGTCACCGCGGCCACCGCACTCGACAGCTACGTCGACCGTGAGTCGCGCAAGGGCGAGAAGCCCTCCGACCACGCGCCGGTCATTGTCGAGCTGGCCGCAGTCGCCTAACCGAGCCCCTTGGGCAGCACCGCCTCGATGAAGGTGGGTCCGGGCGTCGCGTACGAGCGGCGCAGGGCGTCCACGAGCTCGTCGGCCGTGCGCACGGTGACCGCGGGCACGCCGAGCGAACGGGAGACGCCGGCGAGGTCGAGGACCGGATCGTCGAGGTCCAGCATGCGACGTGACGCGGCGCCCTCGCTCGTGGCGCCGACGCGCTGCAATTCGAGGTTCAAGATCGCGTAACTACGATTGGACAGCGCGAGAACGGTGACGTCGACACCCTCGCGAGCCATGGACCACAGGGCCTGCGAGGTGTACATCATGGAGCCGTCCGCCTCAATGGCGAGCACCCGACGACCTCCGCCGCCCACGGCGGCACCCAGCGCGGTGGGCAGACCGAAGCCAATGGATCCCCCCGTGAGCGTCAGCCACTGGTGGGGCGGACAGTGGCGCGTCTCGTTGAACAGGTGCAGGCCGGCGGTGTTGGACTCGTCCGCGACGATGACGTCCTCGGGCATGGTCGACGCGACGGCCGCCGCGAGCGTCACTGAGGTCAGGTCGCCCGTCGGCACGTCGGGGACGTCTCCGTGGGGCGCGGCGATCTCGGGAGCCCCGGTCGCGTCGACGAGGGCCGAGAGAGCCCCCAGAACGTCCGAGCCCGGTGGCGCCACCGTGACGATCTCGCAGTCCTCACCCACGAGTTTGCTGGCGACGTGGGGATACGCGAAGAAGCCCACGGGCTCCACCGAGCCAAGGAGCACCACTGCCTCGATGTCCTTCAGTTGGCTGATCGCGAATTCGCTCAGGTAGATCAATCGGTCCGGGACGTCGACGCCGGCGCCGTGATGCTGGTTGGCGGGGAACGTCTCGGACATCAGTCGCGCGCCGGTGGCCGCCGCGAGGCGCGCGGCGAGTCGCAGCGCCGGCGCGTGCAGCGCGTCGCCCCCGAGGAAGATGGCGGTCCGCTTCGTGCGCAGCGCCCGCAACCCCGCCGCGATCTGGTCGTCGCCGGGCATCATGGGTGCCACGCGCTCCGCGATCGGCCAGTGTGCCGGCGTGGAGGAGAGGTCGCCCCACGAGGCGTCGGCGGGCAGCACCAGGGTGGCGATCTGGCCGGGGGGCCCGTACGCCGCGTGGACGGCGGCCGCGGCGTCGCTCGCGACGTCGTCGGGACGAGCGCTTCGACGGAACCACCCGGTGACCCCGCGGGCGATCGACTCAATGTCGCTCTGCAGCGGCGCGTCGTAGCGGGCGTGGTAGGTGGCGTGGTCACCCACGACGTTGATGAGCGGCACGCGCGCACGACGGGCGTTGTGGAGATTGGCCAGTCCGTTGCCGAGACCGGGTCCGAGGTGCAGGAGCGTCGCGGCGGGACGTCCCGTCACCCGGGCGTATCCGTCGGCGGCCCCGGTCGCGACACCCTCGAACAGGCAGAGCACGCCACGAAAGCTCGGCACGTCGTCGAGGGCCGCGACGAAGTGCATCTCGCTGGTGCCGGGATTGGAAAAGCACACGTCCACGTTGTTGGCGCGCAGCGTGGACAGGAGGGAGACGGCGCCGTTCATGGCAAGGGCCTTTCGTCGAGCAATCGATACGGATTGAGCAGTTGCTGGGGGTCAAAGACGTTCTTGATCGCGCGCTGGAGCGCCAAGTTGGTGGGATCGGACAGTGCGAGGAAGTCGTCCTGCTTGTCGCGACCGATGCCGTGCTCGCCGGAGATGGCGCCTCCACGATCGACGCCCGCGCGAAACAGCTCGCGCAGCAGGAGCCGTCGCTGCTCCTCGTCGGGCTGGAAGATCGAGAGGTGCACGTTGCCGTCGCCGACGTGCCCGCACCCGGTGAGAAAGGTGCCGTGGCGGGCCGCGATCTCGTTGGCGACGCTGAGGAACTCCGGCACGCGCGAGCGCGGCACCACGATATCGATGATGTCGTGCGCACCGGCCGCCTTGGCGACCCAAAAGACGCGCTCTCGCGCCTCAATGAGCCGCTGTGCGGCGTGGGCGGGCAGCACGTAGACCTCGAGGGCACCGGCGGCGTCGAGGTGGACGGCGAGCGCCTCGAGGTCTCGATCGAGTTGGTCCGAGGTGCGCGTCTCGAGCACGATGACGAGGTAGGCGCTCGTGCGCGCGGCGACGTCTGCGGCGACACCCAACTCGAGGTCGGCGGATCGGGTGATCGACGCCATGACGAGTGCGTCGATGTACTCAAGAATTGACGGTGCGAGTCCGGAGGCGACAATCGAGGGCACGACGCGCGTCACGTCCTCCAGGGTGGAAAACGGCACGAGGACCGTCGCGGCGTGCGCCAGATCCGGGGAAAGTCGGAGCGTGATCTCGGTCACCAGGGCGAGCGTGCCCTCGGAGCCAATGACGAGTTGCGTCAGGTCGTAGCCCGACGAGGACTTGACGACGGGACCGCCGGTGCGCACGATGGTGCCGTCCATGAGCACGAGTTCGAGGCCCAAGACGTGCTGGCGTGTCACGCCGTGGCGCACGGCGCGCATTCCCCCCGCGTTGGTGTTCACGTTGCCCCCGAGCGAGCCCGAGAGTTCGCCGGGATAGACCGGGTAGCGAAGGCCGGTGTCGGCCAGCGCCTCGCCGAGTTCGCGCAGCGTGACGCCCGGCTGCACGACCGCGACGTGATCATCGCGGTCCACCGAGATCACGGCGTTCATCCGGTCGAAGGCGACCACGAGCCCGCCGTTGACGGGGATGGCCGCTCCCGACAGACCGGTGCCGGAGCCACGCGGCGTCAGGGCGATCAGGTGATCGCTGGCGAAGCGCGCGATGGTCGCGACCTCACTCGTCGACCGAGGTCGCACCACGGCCACGGTCTGTGCCGCGCGCGGATGCAGTGACTCGTCGTGCAAATCGTCGGGGTTGATCGCGTCACCACTGGTGACCGCGTCGTCACCGAGCAGCCGTCGCAGTTCCTCAAGTTGGCCGATCGTCTCCACTGTCGCGAAACGCTAGTTCGCTCTGGGCGCGTTCGAGTTCGTGACGGATCGCGGCGATGCGCGCGCTGCGCTGCTCGCCGGCGAGTGGTGCCAGCGCAGAGGCCCGGGCGCTGAGTTCGTGTTCGATGGGCGCCAGAAATCGAGACGGGACGCGCTGTGGATGTCGAGGATCGTTGCGGCCCCGACTCCAGGTGATGAGCAGTGTCGACTCGGCGCGCGAGAGGGCAACGTAGGCGAGTCGGCGCTCTTCGGCGATCTCCTGGGGCGACGTGGCGTTGTAGTGGGGGAGTTGACCTTCGGCGAATCCAATCACCGCCACGTGTCGCCACTCGAGGCCCTTGGCACGGTGAATGGTGGACAGGGCGACCGCGTTGGGCACGTCGTCGCGTTGCCATCGGCTCTTGGCGTCGGGATCGGTCACGAGATCGCTCGCGGGTGAGTGGTCCGCGCCCAACTTCTCGTAGGGCACGTCGGCGCGGGTGAGGGCCGCGGCCACGGTCTCCAGCTGCGCGTTGGTGCGCGCCAGCACGGCCATCGCTCGCCAGGGAGAGCCGGGTTGGCGGTTGGATCGTAGCCACTGCACCACGCGGTCCGCCTCCTCGTCATCGGTGTCAAAGGCGCGCACCAACGGGAGGTCACCGTCAACGCTCGCCGGAGTGAGACCCACAATGCCCTCGTCGAGCAGCGTGTTGGCCACCGCGACGATGTGAGCCGTCGAGCGATGGTTGCGCGTGAGATCGAGCACGACGGTGTCGGGCCAGGTGTCAAGGATGGTGCGCAGCAACTGTGGCGCCGCGCCATTGAAGCCGTAGATCGACTGGTTCGGGTCGCCCACGCAGAACAGGTCGGGATCATCCCCCGCCATCTGGCGCAACAGGTCGAACTGCAGGGGGTTGAGGTCCTGCGCCTCGTCGACGAAGAGGGCACGGTTGCGGTAGCGAAACGCCGCGAGCACGGTGGGCTCGTCGCGCAGGAGCGTCGTGGCCTCGGCGAGCAAGAGATCGAAGTCGAGGACCCCGCGGCTCTTGCACAGACCCACGTACCGGTCGAGCACGTCCGCGAACTGCGCCGGCGGCAGTGGGCTCTGTCGACGCAGTCGTTGCGCGCGCTTGGGATAGGTCGCCGCGGTGAGCCCCTGACTGAGCGCCCAACCAATCTCCATTTCCACGCGCGGCAGATGCCACTCCTGCAACGTGACGACGCCGTCGTCGCGGAGTCGCACGGCCAAGGCCGCGACGAGCTTGCGACGGTTGGCTTCAATGACGGCGGGCGCGAGGCCCCGATCACTGCGGAACTGGTTCACGAGGACGAGGGCAGCGTGGTGAAAGGTGCCGGCGCGAACGTCGCGAATACCGTAGCGAAAGAGCCGTTGGCGCAGCTGGTCACCCGCCTTGCGGGTGAAGGTCATCGCGAGGACCTGGTCGGCGTCACAGTCGCCCACCGCGACGCGACGCTGGATGCGCAGCGTCAGGACGTGCGTCTTGCCCGAGCCGGCGGTCGCGCGCACGAGCAGTCGTCGCTGCGTGGAGGTGACCGCCTCGAGCTGCTCGGGGGTGAGCCCCGCAACGACTCGTCGATTGGCAGTACGTGGTCATTCATGCTGTTCGTGACGCTACCGTCCGGTCGTGACGTTCTCCAGAGCCTCGGTAACCTAGGAAGGTGCGCAAGGCCTACGGCAACGGTGAGGTCTTCGGCGAGACCTACGGATCCGGGCCCGTGTCAGTCGTCCTGCTGCACGGGTGGGCGCGTTCCGCGGCCGATTTCGCTGACTGCGCGGCCGTTCTGGCGCACTCGTCGACGGCCTCGGTCGCGCTCGATCTACCCGGATTCGGTGCGTCCCCGCCACCGGCCGAGCCCGGTGGAGCGCGTGACTACGCGGCCATCGTGACGCGTGTCCTGCGCGAGATCGCGGACCAACCGGTGGTGCTCGTAGGTCACTCCTTTGGGGGTCGCATCGCGATCGTCGTGGCCGCGACCCACCCCGAACTTGTGCGAGCCCTCGTGCTCACGGGCACGCCGCTGGTGCGCCGTGAGACAGGATCGAGGCCGAAGCGAATCGTACGTTCTCCTGCGCCGACTTCGTCGGTGGCACCTCGTCAGCGAGGAGCGCCTGGAGGCCGCGCGCCAGCGCTACGGCTCCGCGGACTACCGCGCGGCGCGCGGCGTCGTCCGTGACGTTCTCGTGGCGACGGTGAACGAGAGTTACGACGACGAGATGGCGCTCTGGCGGGGACCGACCACGCTCGTCTGGGGCGACGCCGACACCGTCACGCCCCTCGCTGATCTCGACGCGGCACGGCCCGCGTTCGCGGGACCGAACGAGTTGAGGGTCCTTTCCGGCGTGGGGCACCTCACCCCGCTGCAGGCGCCGGCGGAGCTGGCGCGGGCGGCCGTCGAGCTGCTCGTATGAGTGCGGCGAACCTGGCGCTCACGCTGGTTGTGCTGGTCGCCGCGGTGGTGGCCTACGTCGCGCAGTTGGTGCGCTGGCTGCGCGTCCTGCAACGCGAGCACTACGAACCCGGGTCGGTGAGCCGGTTCTACGTTCGCTGGGCCTTCCCGAGCGTCGGGCCCGCCCACGCGAAGTGGCGACGCGCGTCGCGGCCGCTTCCGTGGGCGCTGATCGCGATTGTCGCGGCCCTCGTGGCGGTCGCGGTCGGCCTCGACGTGGCCGGGGTCATCATCATGGTGATCTACGGCATCGTCTTTCCGTCCGGGCTCTCGGTGCGTGGACGCACGAGTTCACTGGCGTGGACGCGCCGACTCGTGTCGGTGACGGCGCTCACCGTGGCGCAGAGCGCCCTCGTGGGCGCACTCGCGCTGTTCACGCCACAACCGTGGCTGGTGGTGGTGGGACTGCCCGCCGCAAAACCGGCCAGCGACT
>CAWHLQ010000018.1:0-13394 GCA_963830195.1 uncultured Actinomycetota bacterium
TAAAGATCGTCCGTTCGCCAGACGCAGAATACGCCCGACGTTCGGCACTCGAAGCACAGGCTCTTCGTCGCTTTCAACACCAAGGACTGGTCCAGCTCCTCGAGACCGGCGTCAGCGGCGACATGACGTATCTCGTCATGGAGTTCGTCGACGGTGAGAGCCTCGCCACGAAGATCCAGCGCGGTCACTTGTCAACGGGTAGACCGCCGATATCGGCGCCGCGCTCGCCGGCGCCCTGGCGTACGTCCACGCGCAGAGCGTGGTGCATCGTGACGTGAAACCGGCCAACATCCTTATTGACGCCGAAGGTCACGCCCACCTCGCCGACTTCGGCATCGCGCGACTCGTCGACACCTCCTCGGTGACGCTCACTGGGACGATGCTCGGCACTGCGACGTACATGGCACCTGAGCAGATCGAGGACCATGCCGTAGGGCCGAGCGCCGACGTGTGGTCTCTCGGCATTGTGTTGCTCGAGAGCCTCACGGGAGAACGCGTGTACGTCGGCACGCCGAGTGAAGTCATTGCGCGCCGGCTCGCGGGACCGGTGACCCTACCAGTGGGTCTGCCCGTTCCCTGGCGCCTGTTGTTCTCCGGCATGCTCGCCCTGGAACCCGACGACCGGTTGAGCGCCTCCGAGGTGCAGGCAATGCTCTCGACGCCGGCATTTCGAGCGCCGTGGGATCCAACGGCATCCTCGAGTGACATCACGACGATCACCGGAAGTCCATCGAAACAGCGCGACTCCGCCGACGAAACGCCGAGTCCGTCCTCCCGGCGTATCGGTGATGTCTCGTCAACGCACTCCTAACGTCGTGAACGTACGACGCGGCTGGCGGTTTCTTGCGATCGCGGCGGTCTTGATCGTCGTCGGAGCCATCCTCGCTGTGGCATTCGGAGCGAACGACCACACACCGCCTCCCACGACCACGACGTCGACAACGTCGACGACATCGACAACGACGACGACCACGTTGCCGTCGCCCTCGCACGCTCTCACGTCGTTGATCAACGATGTCGTCGCGGGGCAGAGCGCCAAACTCATTGGACCCCAGATTGGTCAGTCCCTCTCCATGGGCGCACAGCAGGCCGTGATCGATTTGAACAATGGCAATGCCGACCTCGCCGCAACGGACCTCCAGCAGGTCGCCACCACCATCGCCACAGGAGTGAGTGGCGGCTATATCGCGAGAGCCAACGGCGTCGTACTCCAAAAGGACCTCACGACCCTGGCGAAAGCGTTGGGGCTCGGCGCTGCGGCCACACCCTCGTCCACCACCACCTCGACGTCAACCACGACGACTTTCGCCAACAACGGCAATGGCATTGGCAACGGCAATGGCAACGGCAACGGTTTTGGCCCCGGTAACTGACATACCTAGGCTGTGATCGGGGTCGAGCTTCGCTCGATCCGCGGACTCGTGAAGGTCGGACATGGCACGATCGTGCTCATTGGCAACGCGACCATGAACTATCCCGCCGATCTCGCCACCAACATCGAGACCGAAAACGGCATACCCTTGTCGATTCGCCCGATTCGACCGGACGACGCGGAACTGCTGACCAGATTCCACGAACGACTCTCGTCCCAATCGATCTATAGGCGATACTTCTCACTTCATCCAGTGCTCTCCGACAGTGAACTACGCCACTTGACGGAGGTCGACTACATCACCCGATTCGCATTTGTCGTTGTGTACCACGGCGAATTGATCGGAGTGGGTCGGTTCGATCGAATCCCTGCAACCAACGATGCCGAAGTCGCCTTCATCGTGTCCGATGAATACCATCACCTTGGCATCGGCCTCATGTTGCTGCATCGGTTGGCCGACGTCGCGTGGTCGCTCGGATCACGAGATTCTGTGCGGAGACCCAGGCCGACAATCGAAGCATGTTGGGGGTCTTCTCAGCTTCGGGTTTCGCGGTCGATGCACGAATGGAAGATGAGGTCATTTCGGCGAACTTCTCCATCGAGCCAACGGCCGCCAGCCGGGCGAGCAGGGCGCGACACGTCCGAATACCGAACAAGGTAGACAATGTAGAGGAGGTGAAATGACGAAGTTGGTGATGAACGCTCACGTCGACGACGTCGGCCACGAAGAACCCGGTCACCCCGAACGTCCGGACCGCCTCACCGCGACCTTGGCGGGGGTAGAGATCTCCACCTGGGCGACGACCTCACCCATGTCGCTCCCTACAAGGCCACCCGTGCGGAACTCGCGCGCGTGCACGACGGTTCCTACCTCGACGAGTTGGGCGCCTTTTGCTACGAGGGTGGCGGCAACATCGACGAGGACACCTACGCCACCTTTGAATCGTGGTCCATCGCGCAACACGCCGCCGGAGCCGGCATCGCGGTCATCGATGCAGCTGCGCCAGAGTGAGGACGCGATTGGTTTCGTCGCCGCACGTCCTCCAGGACACCACGCTCTGCGTGACCGCGCGATGGGATTCTGCCTCCTCAACAACGTGGCCGTCGCCGCCGCCAGCTTGACCGCCCAAGGCGAACGGGTCGCGATCGTCGACTGGGACGTTCATCACGGTAACGGCACGCAGGCAATCTTTTGGAACGACCCCAACGTGCTCTACGTCTCCACCCACCAGTGGCCGCTCTATCCCGGGAGCGGCGGCGCACGAGAGATCGGCGGGGTTGATGCGCTGGGTCACACCGTCAACATCCCACTGCCGCCGGGCGCGACGGGCGACGTCCTTCGCCGAGCGTTCGACGACATCGCGGCACCTCTCCTCGAAGCGTTCGACCCGACGTGGGTGCTCATTTCGGCGGGCTTCGACGGGCATCGAGACGACCCGATTGCCGACCTCGCCTTCTCGAGCGGTGACTTCGCGCACCTCGCAACGACCGTGGCCTCGTTCGCACCTCCCAGTCGATTGGCGCTATTCCTCGAGGGTGGCTACAACCTCGACGCGCTTCGCAACTCAGTGGGCGCGACACTGGCGTCGCTTCTCGGGCGCGAGTACCAGAGTGAGGCCGCGACCAATGGCGGCGCGGGGAACGAACTGATCGAGCGAACGCGGTCCGAGCGCGAGATTGCGCTTCGATTGGCGTACGAGGTACAGGCAGCGGGAGGTAATTCGTGACGAACACGCCACAGGTCATTGCGGTAGGTTTCGACGGTTCGCCGCCCTCGGAGTTAGCCGTCGCGTGGGCGATGGACTTCGCTCGTCGAATCGATGCCGATGTGGTCTTGGTCCACGCCGTGGGCATACTCGAACATATGGCGCACGAGGCCATCACGGAACGGTACGCCGACGCCGTACACGCACTCGCGGCGAACACCGGATTCGATGAAAGTCGACTGACGTGGCACATCGACAACGGCGACGCCTGTTCGGTGATGCTTCGCGCCGCCTTCGAGCCGCTCTCGGCGACGTTGCTCGTCGTTGGCTCGCGCGGGCGCGGTGCGCACGCGGGACATCTGTTGGGCAGTACCAGTCTCCAGTTGGCTGAGCGATCGACGCTGCCACTGGTGATCGTTCCGGCCGGCGACCCGCTCATCGTCTAGCGAGCGAGCGAATCGGCGACTCAACGTCGCTCGATGGCGACGCAAGCGGCACTTCGATACGCTGCATCGATGATCGTCTTTCTTCATGGCGTCCCCGAGACGTCAGCCCTGTGGGACAAGGTTCGCGCACAGTTCGACCGCGAGACCGTGGCGCTCTCGCTGCCCGGTTTCGGCTGTGCGCGCCCCGATGGATTCAGCGCCACCAAGGATGCGTACGCGCAGTGGTTGGTCGACGAACTCGAGAAAATCGACGAACCGGTCGACCTCGTCGGTCACGACTGGGGTGCGTTGCTCACCTATCGCGTGGCGTCGACGCGCGGGGATCTCCTGCGATCGTGGATTGCCGACGTGGCCAACGGCGCCCATCCCGACGTTCGTTGGCATGAATTCGCCAAGGTCTGGCAAACGCCCGGTGAGGGTGAGGCGTATTTCGCCGCCATCCGCGATCTCCCCGTCGCGTCGATGGCCGAGGCGTACGAGGCATACCACCTCGGTCACGAGGATGCCATGACGCTCGCGCGATGGTCCGACGACACGATGGCGGGCTGCATTCTCGATCTCTACCGCTCCGCCGTGCCCAACATCTTTGCGACGTGGGGCGCTCAGTTCGGCCCTACGGCCGCGCCCGGGACTGGTGCTGCACGCCGAGCTCGATCCCTTCGGCAACGAACGCATGTCCGAGGAGGTCGCCACCACGTTCAATGCCCGTCAGGCGACGATTCCCAACGCCGGACACTGGTGGGCACTCGAGGCACCCGAGGAGTCGGCCGCCATCATTCGCACGTTCGTCGACTCCCTGTAGTTCGACTCGTCGCCGAGAGAGGTCCGTTCGAACGGGCGTTATCAGTGCCCGCGCTGCGCGAGGACGAACGCCACCGCGAGCGCCATCATCGCGAACGACAGGGCGCGCAGGGCGCGCTCCGAGGGAATGAGGAGGAAGTCGCGGTCGATCGGACGCACGGTGCCATCGGCAAACCTGATCTCACCTTCGACGGAGGTCACGCGTCGTCGAACTGCTCGAACCGGACTGGATAGGTTGCGCTGCGCCGCGGACGACAGGGCCGCGAAGAGGGCGAGGACGACGGCGGACCACGAGAGCGATGACGCCTGGGCGTACGCCGAGGTCAAGACGGGAAACGCCCCCCACGCGACGGCGAATCCAAGGTCGGTATGGACCATGCCCCCAAAAAGCTCCAAGTCGTACGCGAGGACGAAGAACGTACCGATGACGATGAAAATGAGAAGCCCAGCGCCCGCTCTCGAGATGCCCCAGATGCCTAACGCCACCGCGCCGCTCAGCCCCACGACGGCGGCGCCCACGAGCAGCCCCGACGGCAACTCGGTGCCGAGTGGGCGTCCGCGAAGTTCGTCGAGCGCGTGCGCCGCGATGCCGACCGCGAGGAAGAACGCACCGAGTGTCGCGAACAACGTCGTCCAGTTGACGTGTCGCACCACCATCGCTCCGAGCACGACGTACGAGAGATGCCACAACGTATAGGGCGGATGGAGCACCGCACGCAGGTCGCGCCACGTGCTGCGTCGGCCGGTCGCGTAGAACGCCGGACCTTCGACGCTCTTAGCCATCTTGTCCCTTGACGGCCCACATCACGATCCCCCCACCCACCGACATTGGTTGCACGTGCACGTTGCGCATCCCCGCCGCTTCCCAGTACCTGACGGTGGCGTCAACCGGGTGACGGCGGTAGTGGCCTTCGATGTTGGGACCTAGGAAGCGGCCGACGTCGTACCACTCCTTGCCGCCAAGGAGCAGGCCACCGATGGGCAGGACGATCCGGGTGTAGCACCACCACAACGGGTACCAGAGGCCGGTCGGCACGAAGAACTCCATGCCCGCGAGCACGCCGCCCGGTTTGAGGACGCGAGCCAATTCGGCGAGCGTCGCCGCGGGATCGTTGACGTAGCGAAGGAGGTAGGTGAACGAGACGGCGTCGAACGTGTCATCTGCAAAGGGCAGGTCCTCGGCCCGTCCTTGCACGAGACGCACGCCGGCGTGCGAACCCTTAACGAGCTTTTGACGAGCGCCCTCGAGCATGCGCGCGTTGAGATCGATGCCGGTGATCTCCGCACCGGTCGCCGCGCGCAGCGCCAGCGCCACGCCGGCGGTGCCGGTGGCGACGTCTAGCACCAGATCGCCAGGACCGGCGACGATCTTGTCGACGACCGCGTTGCGCCAACGTCGATCCTGTCCCATCGAGAGGAGGTAGCCCAAAGCGTCATAGCGCCTCGGTAGTCCGTTGAACAGTTCCGTGGCAAACCGATTGGGGTCTGAACCTAAGCCTTGTGACATCACCATCCTCTTCTTTCACGCAGGTTATGCCTTGGTCTTACGCCACCGGACGCGCCGCGGATGTTTGAGCCACGATGACATTCAAATCAAAGGATTGGGTGGCCTCGTCGGATGCGTCGACGGGTGTCGAACTCAATCACGTTCCACGGAAACTGCCGGACCGATCGCGGAAGAGAGCGGTTCACGACTCGTGCCGTGGCCGTGCATCGCTCGAACGTGGACTGCTGGAGTGGGGTCCACTCCAGGCCGAGCTGACTGCGGAAGGCCTCGGGAAGGAATCCCTTCGTCAAAAACAGGTGCAACGGCCCGAGGACTCGGGCCAAGGGCCGCGGTAGGAACTTCAGTGACGCAATGCCCAGCAAGAACTCGCGAGTGACATCATCGACGCCAATACCTTGCACCGCACCATTCCAGTAGTCATCAAAGGCCGCCTGATCATGTGGCCACATCGTGGCGGGCACCTGCAACGTGGTAGCGAATCGCGCGCAGTGCTGGAGCATGATGGACCGCTCCGCGTCGTCGGGGTCTCCTCGGATGAAGTTGATCGCGTCAAGGGAACCTCGGTACATGCAGGCCGCGACCCAGAGCTGGAGTTCGGGATCGAAGGCATCGTAGGCGACCGCGTCGCCGTCGCCTGACCTCACGAGGCGGTGCTGTGCATTCACCTCAGCGCGCAGCACCTCTCGCTCGTGGTCGGTGCCAAAGAGGGCGATCATTATGTAGCCCAATGTCGTCCTTGTTCGCTTGATCGGATGCTTCGACAGCGAACCGCTGGGCACCTTGCTTTGCGCGACGGCGTGACCAATGGGAAGTCGCGAGAGTTGCATGATGACGTTCGCGCCGGCTCCTGCGAGCGCGAGACCACTCAACATCGCTCGCCGCAGATCGAAGTCCGCGGCGCTCGAGTGCGACGTAGGCGGACCGCTCGGTTGCTCGGACAACGTTCGACCACCTCTCGTGTCGCTGCGTTCAGCGTATCGGCGCAGCAAGGTAAGCGTGGTCGCCACGAGGTGCGTCGACCACGCCAAGCGAGCGTGTACTTGACGTCAGGGCGGTACTCTCAGAGCAAGGAATCGTCGGTCTGCGTCAGAAAGTCGGCACCACGCTCGTGAACGTCGTACCATCATCACTCCTCACTGATCGCTATGAGTTGAGCATGCTTGATGGAGCGCTGACGTCCGGGCTCATCGACGCGCGCGCCACCTTCGAAGTCTTCACGCGTTCGCTACCGAACGGCTTTCGTTACGGTGTCGTCGCCGGGACCGGGCAACTGATCGACGAGCTCGCATCGTTTCGATTCGACGAGTCCTCCCTCGAGTGGCTTCTCGCGCAAGGGATCGTCAGCCCGGCGCTCGGCGCGTACCTCGCTGCGTATCGCTTCGACGGCGACATCGTCGGGTACCTGGAGGGCGAACTGTTCACGTCGCTCTCGCCCGTGTTGCGAGTTGAAGGACGATTCGCCGACATCGTGCTCGAAACGCTGGCTCTCTCGATCCTTAATTTCGACTCGGGTGTCGCGACGAAGGCGATGCGCGTCGTTCGCGCGGCACGGGGCCGACGACTCATTGAGATGGGCTCTCGACGGACGAACGAACGTGCGGCAGTCGCCGCAGCGCGCGCGTCGTACATCGCGGGTTTCGACGCGACGAGCAATTTGGCCGCCGGCATGCTCTACGACATCCCCACGGCCGGCACGGCGGCCCACGCCTTCATCCTCGCGCACGAGAGTGAACGTGACGCGTTCGAAGCGCAGGTCGCGACGCAGGGCCCGGCGACCACGTTGCTCGTGGACACGTTCGACACCGAGACCGGTACGGAGTTGGCCTTCGACGTCGCCGGTCCCGACCTGGGAGCGATACGCATCGACTCGGGCGTGATCGCCGACGCCGCACTTCGTTCGCGAAAGCTCCTCGACCAGCGCGGCGGGACGAACGTCAAGATCACCTTGACGGGTGACCTTGACGAGTTCGCGATCGCGGACCTCCTCGCTCGCGATATCCCAGTCGACGCGTTCGGCGTCGGAACCAAGCTCGTGAGCGGCTACACGCCGCCAGGCTTCGTCTACAAATTGGTCGCCATCGAGAGTGGATCGATGATGCGATCGGTGGCGAAACGCTCCATCGGCAAGCTGTCGACCATGTGGGGCGAAGATGGCGTACCGGCTCTTCGACGACGGCGTGGCCGTGACCGAACTGATGACGCCTCGCGCGAGCGGTGGACCGACACCTCCGAACAGCCGACCTCTCGCGCACGAACTCGTTCGCAACGGTGTCTCCGTCGTCGACATCTCGGCGCTCACGGCACGTGCCCGGGCCACGAGCGCGGTGAACGAACTCCCCGACGAGGCATTCACTCTGGGCGAAGGCGAACCGGCACTTGCCTCACGCCGGTGATCTCCGAGATCGAGGCCTAAGGAATGGTCGCGCACGACCAGCGGGAGTCGAGCCGCCGGCCGCGAGCGATCATCGTCGTCGATCCTCAACCCACTTCTTTGAGGGTGGGCCACTGCCCATCGCAGGTGCGACCGCTACCGCTGGGCGAATTGCGATTTTCTCATGGCGCGTCGGGAATCGTTCGACCTCGCGGTCGTGACTCAGGATCGGCACGTGGCTCCCGGCGAACATTGGAGCGCCACGCCCAATTTCGAAACGACGTGGCCCGTTCACTGTGCTGCCGATTCTCCCGGCGCGACGATTCATGAACGCTGAAGTACGACGTCGATTGGGACGTCGTGATCCACAAGGGCGCCTCCGAGGGTGCCTACTCCGGATTCGAGGGACACGACCCCGAAGGAACGACGCTCGCCGCGATCCTCACCGGTCGCGGCGTGCGCAAAACGTAACCGTTGTTGGCTTCGCAACCGACCACTGCGTGAAGGCCACGGCCCTTGACGCACGGGCGCTTGGCCTCGAGGTCACGGTGCTACTCGCTCTGCGCCGGCGTAACGCCAGGCGACCACGCGGGCGGCGATCACCGCCATGGACGAGGCCGGCATCACCCTCGCACCGTCGAGCGATCTCTGAACCGGTGATGCGGCTAGGGAAGCGATTCGATGAGTCGGGCGAGATCTTCCCGGCGGTAGCCGTGGACCCTCGCGAAGTCGATCAAATCTCGGGCCCCGCCACGAGGGCGCCGCTCTCGGGAGATCCCGACACCCGTGATGCCACGCCCTCGACGAAATTCGAGCAGTCCTTCGTCACGGACATTCCGCAGAGCCCGGCAACACCGTGTTGGCGTTGACGTTCAGCACCGCGGCGAGGTCCCGGGCCGGAGGAGACTCATCTCGCCGCGCGCCGCCTCACCGTCGCGATCGCCTTGCGGATCTCCGCGGCGACTTGATCGTGGAGTGCGAGGGTCTTCGGGGTGTAACTTGACACTCAACATGGTGCTAGGTAGAGTAGCACCAAAGCAGCGCGGACGAAGCGAAAGACGGAACGATACCCTACTTATCAATCAGTTCGAACGAGAAACTCCAACGCCCAGTGCCGTCGAGATCGACCAACGGCGTGAGGCCGAACAACTGCTCATCGAAGAGGCCCGACAACGTCAGCGTCGACGTCAGCGTTTCATTGCCGTGGTCATCACCGCTGTTGTCGCCTGGCGCGAACATCGCGTACGCCATGTCGAGTGGCGCCACGAGACGCAACCATCGCGCCCCCCCTCCGATCGAACCGGCCGCCACTGACGTCGTATCCCACCTGTGTCGCGCGCAATCTGCACTCGTCGTTCTTCGGCCAGCCCGATCGGCGAGCGGGAACATCTACTACACGCTCAAGCTGGTCAACCAGGGGTCGCCGTGCACGTTGCCGCCGTTGGTCGTGCGCGGCTCAACTCCTCCACCTCGGCGTACGTTGGTCCATGGTCGAGGGTCTATCGAACCAGCCAGACCAAGACCACCCTCGCGGCCGTGGTCACCCGGCGTACGTGCCCGTGGGCGTCGCCGACACCGCGAACTATCCTTCCTCGCTATGCCGCGCCGCCAGCATTAGCGCGTTGCGCGTCGCGAACACGGGCAACCACGTAGTCGTTGGCACGCCTGCGCTTCGAACGACGGTCTGCACCACGACGCAGAGCTTGCACACCCAGTCGGCGTCACTCAATCCGAACTTCTGAGTTCGCCAAAGCAGCTAGGGCGCCGAGCGACCCACCGTGTCGAGAATCTGTTGAGCGTGACGTAGCAACGGTGCGTCGATCATCCGCCCCTCGTAGGAAAAGACACCTCGCTCGTTGGTCGCCGATTTGAGCACGCCGCTCGCCCAGGATATTTCTTCGTCGGTGGGACGATACGCATCGCGCACGACCTCAACTTGGGTGGGGTGAATGCACGCCGTCGCACAGAAGCCGGAGGCGGCACCATCGTGTGCTTCGCTCCGAAGTCCCTCCAGGACCGCCCCAATATCGAGATCAATGGCGTCAGATGGCGCCGCGATCGTAGGCGCGCGCCGCCAGGAGTACTTGGGATCGGGCGTGCATCGCGACCGCTCGATATCGACCGTCCTCGCCCCGACTGGACCGACCGCCGAGCGAGGCGACGAGGTCCTCGGCGCCCCACATGAGCGCCACCGTGGCGGGCGCGGCCGCGATGTGAGCTGCTTCGAGCACGCCGCGGGCCGTTTCACACAGTGCGATGACGGAAAGGTTGCCGAGAGCGCTCACGTCGTCCGCAGATTGGGTCTTGGCGAGCATCACGGTCGAATACGAGGTGTAGGCGAGCGCAGCCATGTCCAACGAGAAGTCTTCGGTGCCGACGGGGTTCGACTCGGACGATCGTGCGCTCTGGATCGAGGAGTGTCGCGCGCATCGCTTCTCGCGCACCCGGACGATCGAGTGCACTGACACCATCCTCGAGATCGAGGATGACCATGTCGGCCGCGGCCGCGGCCTTGGAGTATCATCGGGCCGTCGCCGGAGAAGAGCAACGCCGGCCCCGCGGGCATCCAGGTCACGGTGGCTCGTTCGGCCTTAAACGGACGAGCGTCGAGCGCGTCGCGATCGCGACAGTCGCCGTCCTGAGACGTTGCGTCGCGGTGTGTTGAAAGGTCACGACGCCTTCGCCCGGTCGGCTCTTCGACTCTCGCTTCTCCAGCACCACGGTCTGCGCGTAGAGCGTGTCGCCGTGAAAGCCGGCGTGGGGAATCGGACATCAGAGAAACCGAGGTTCGCCACGATGGTTCCCTGCGTGAGCTGCGCGACGGAAAGACCAACCAGTGTCGACAGCGTGAAGAGGCGATTCACCAAACGCGCGCCGAAGGGTTGGCCGCTCGCCCACGCCTCATCGAGGTGCAGGGCCTGAGGATTCATGGTGAGCGTGGAGAACAAGATGTTGTCGCTTCACTGACGGTGCGACCGGGCGCGTGTTTATCGACGGTCCCGAGCTCGAGCTCCTCGAACCATAGACCTCGCTGTCGACGACGGGCCGTTCCTCGTCGCTCATATCGCTACCCTGAACGTCGGTCCCGTCGCGGCTCGCACTTCGTCGACAGTGACACCGGGGCGTCTCTGGAGTATCAACCCGTCCTCGTCGATGTCCAGCACGGCGAGGTCGGTGATGATCCGATTGACGCAGCGTTTCCCGGTGGCGACGGAGCCGAGCATTCATTGACGATCTTGTGTTCACCTTCCTTGGTCACGTGCTCCATCATCACGATGACCTTTGGCGCCGTGCGACCAAACCCCATCGCCCCGCCCATTCCCTTGACGGTCTTGCCGGGCACGATCCAGTTGGCGAGGTCCACCGAACTGCGACACCTCCATTGCCCCAACACCGCCACGTCGATGTGGCCGCCGCGGATCATCGCGAAGGAGGCGGCCGAGTCGAAGAACGACGCGCCCGCTAATACGGTGACGGTCTCCTTGCCGGCGTTGATGAGGTCGGGATCGACGTGGGCATCGTCGGGGTAGGGGCCGACGCCGAGGATCCCGTTCTCGAGTGCAGCACGACCGTGATCCCTTCGCGGAGGTAGTTCGGGACCAACGTGGGCATGCCAATGCCCAAGTTCACGTAGTCGCCATCCTTCATCTCCGCCGCTACGCGCGACGCGAGCTCCTCTCGAGTCAGTGCCATCAGTACCCTCCTGCGATGCTCGCCGCACGCGCATCGCGGACGGTCCGACGTTCGATTGTTTCTGCAGGATTGGCGACGACGACTCGTTGCACGAGATCCCCGGCGTATGGACCGTCGCGGGCGCCAGCTCGCCCGGTTCGACGAGCTCTTCGACTTCGGCGAAGGTGATTCGTCCCGCCTGTGCGCACAGCGGGTTGAAGTTCTCGTCGACTTCTCGTAGATGAGGTTGCCGTGACGGTCACCAATCCGGGCGTGGACGAGGGCGAAGTCACACGTGATGGCTCGCTCGAGCACGTACGCCACGTCATCGAAGACTCGGATCTCCTTTGCGTCGGATGCCAACGCGATTGTGCCGTCGCTGGCGTAGCGAAGGGGTAGTCCGCCGTCGAGCGACCAGCGTGCCGACGCCGGCCGGCGTGTAGAAGGCGGGGATCCCCGCTCCTCCCGCACGAAGGCGCTCGGCGAGCTCACCTGGGGAGCCAGTTCCACCTCCAGTTCGCCCGAGAGGTACTGAAGGGCGAACTCCTTGTTCTCCCCGACTAGGAACCGGTCGTGCGCGATATTCGCCGCTCGGCGACAACATCCGAAGACCGAAATCGTCGACGCCGCAATTATTCGACACGGTCTTGAGGTCACTCACGCCCAGAGCGAGGACTGCCTCGATGAGTGCGGAGGTAGGCCCGAAAGGCCGAAGCCCCCGACGGCCAACGACGCGCCGTTGCCGATATCGGCGACCGCATCGGACGCACTTGCGTACACCTTGTCCATCACGTCACCACTCTTCCTCGTTCGTCGCCATCTTCAAATACTGCACCCGTCGCCTCAAGTGGCTCGACGCCAGCCGGGGACTGACCCGCCACCACGCGGGCCACGACCTCGTCAACGACCACGGCGTCGCCTTCTCGGACAAGAATATCGACGGCGCCGAACCCAGCACCAAGCACGTGCTCCATCTTCATGGCCGAGACGACCACGAGTGCTTCGCCTTCGGTAACCACGACCTGCCCCAGGTGACCCGAACTGCTAACACGGTGCCGGGCATCGGAATCTACCGGCATCATTGCCCGACGCGGAGCGCCCGACACGTCGGCGCACGCTGTCTTCCTCAACGAGCGGCCATGACTCACCGTCGACGCAGACCCAGGTCGTTCGTCCCTTGATGAGGTACACGGAGCCGCCATGGAGCCGGTGCTCCACTGGACGTCACCTCGCCGCCATGACTGGACGCCACGGCGACGGCAAAGTCAACGAAATCGATGCCCACATGACCGTCATTGTCCTTCGCGACCACGGTGACCGCAATCACGTCGTCAGGTCGCGGCAACGACAAGGTCACGGGGCGACGGCGGCCGCCCGTCGCCATCCGTGGCCGACGTCCCAAGGATCACGAATCCCCATCCGCGACGCCGCCACGACAACGCGTACAGCACCAGAAGGGCGTTCGAGGGAACCAGCGATACCAGCGAGAGCAATACGACTCAGTCCAGGCCAACAACAG
>CAWHLQ010000019.1:0-27392 GCA_963830195.1 uncultured Actinomycetota bacterium
GATAATATGCAAAGCCGCCCAACGCGGCGGCTACGAGGGCACTGCTCATCGTCGCCGCCAGGATGGGATGATCCATGCGCCGGATTGAAATCGCCAGCGTCGAACTCAGCGGCCGTCGAGACTGGTCCTGACTCCCCACAGGATTTGATCGCAAGCCCCGCATTTTGCCGGCAGACCAGTGCATTCGCCGGTCGCTTCATTCTGTGTCGGCGGTAAGTTGGCGTCAAGAAAAGCCTCGGGTGTTGATTCGACGGCCGGCCTGAGTTTCGTCGAAAATCGCCTGCCATTTTCATCGACGAGGGGCGGCACTGAGGCTGGCGAAAGGCTCTGGTCACCACAACGCGAAATCGCCACATGACTTGTGGTCACGAGCAGGGTTCGATTTTCGTGGCACTTCGTGGCACTTTCCGGCGACTTTCGAGCGAGGCTTCGTGTCATTTGTCGAGCAATCTCTGAGCGTGCTCCGGGGTTCGGAATGTCGTGGGAATTATCGGGCATGGTTCGCGCCGAACCATGGGCCGATTCCGCGAGCCGAGCCGGGCGAACACGGACGTTCCTCGAACCTCTGCCTGTGCCGGTCATGAGGTTTGACGGCGTCGTGAATGTGAGCACGGTCACAACGCGTGGAGCGAGTATGATGCCCGGTGCTTTTCCCAAGATGCCGAAGATGGCACCTTGCGTGCGCGTGACATCTTCACATGCGAGCTGCCATCTTCGAACGCGGTGGGCCATCTTCCGGCGCGGTCCGCCATTCGTTCCTGACGATCGAGCCAAAATCGTCCGGTCGGCAGCAAATGCGGCGATTGCAACGAGGATTACGATGCGCCCGTCCACCCACTCCGTCCCCGCCCGCGCGGGCGCGCCGGCACCGCCGGTCTCGTGCAGAAGCTCTGACAGCCCTGCCGATCGAGTCCCGACGGAAGATAGGGCGGCCTCCATGCCACGCCATGCATCTGCTGGAGGTTAGAAACCGGAGACGTAGATCGCTCCTCTTGTCTTGTCTCTGCCCTCCCCAAAAACGATCACGAAAACACGAAAGTACGAAAGCACGAAACTTGGATAGGTTTAACGCCGACGACGGCCGACGGAAAGTGCGTGGCGAACGAGAGATCTTGCGCTGTCACGACCAACGGCGTGCCGCCACGCCAAGGCACTCACCGCGACAATTGCGTTATTTTGTTTTTCGTGTTTTCGAGCTTTCGTGTTTTCGTGATCCATATCATGGTGCCATTCCTTTTGTCCTGCTCCACATATGCGTTGCTCGGCCAGTTTCAGCGACACTCGCTCGCCGTTGGGCAGCGTCGTCTCAGGATCCATGAACTCGGTATACGACAAACCGTCGCTGGCCCACCCGTTGGAAGCTCGCCTGGCTCCAGTTGGCGTGAGTTACCGATCGAGGCCTCGGCGCTTTTATCTGCTCCACTCGCGAGCTGTAGGGCTTGAGCAGCAACGGGATTCCCCAAGTCCACCACAGATGCCGCAAGTCCTCAACCACACCCTCGACGTTCGACCCATCCGGCCGAACGAACCATACATCGTCTCGGGCAGGCGCTTTGTCTGTCTCGGAATCTGCTCGCGGTCAACCGTCTGGTCCAGCTCTCTCATCAGCGGGTAGCGGATTTGACAGTACGGGGGCTTCTATTGGCGGTTAACAGACTGTTCGAAAATCTGACCGGAGCTAACCCGCCCGCTATATCTCGGCAACCCCCGTCTTGTGTTTCGTTCCAGAATATAGACGCGGAGGTCGCCCAGTCCGCGGCGTTCGCCCTGACCTGAGCACAAGGAGCACGGGAACATGAAGCCAAAGAACACGATTTGCCTCTGGTTCGACAAGCACGCCCTTGATGCGGCGAAGCTTCTACGCCGCCACCTTTCCGGATAGCAAAGTGAACGCTGTTCACAAAGCGGCCGGTGATTACCCGGCGGCAAGCAGGGCGATGTGCTGACGGTGGAGTTCACCGTTGTGGGCATTCCCTGTCTGGGTCTCAACGCCGGCCCGGCGTTCCCGCACACCGAGGCCTTTTCCTTTCAGATCGCGACGGACAATCAGGAAGAGACGGATCGCTACTGGAACGCGATCGTCGGCAACGGCGGCCAGGAAAGTGCGTGCGGTTGGTGCAAGGATCGCTGGGGCCTCTCCTGGCAGATCACCCCGGCGGTGCTGCACGATGCGCTTGCGGCTGGCGGCGGTGAGGCAAAGCGTGCTTTCGACCAGGACGGTGTCGACGCTCGGGAATCGATTGAACGGCAGCACCGCCTCCTTCACGCTCACGTAGGTCGGTCGTGGCGTCGTCGCGGGAATGAGACCACTGTCGCGCATCGACGCGAGAGAGTGCCCGAGCATCGTCCGCACCGCGACCTTGGCGAACGCCACGCCGGTCGCCTTGGCGACGAAGGGCACGGTCCACTCGCCCGGGGATTCGCCTCGATGACGTAGACCTGGTCTCCCTTGACCGCGAACTGACGTTGATCAGGCCGACGACACCCAATTCCTCCGCGATCCGTTCGACGATGGTGGCAATGGTGGCGACCACCTCGTCGCGCAGCGACTGGGCGGCAACGCACACGCCGAGTCGCCCGAATGCACGCCCGCCTCTTCCACGTGCTCCATCACCCCGGCGACGTAGACCTCACCGAACCGGTCGCGCACCGCGTCCACGTCCACCTCGATGGCGTCCTCCAGGAATCGGTCAATCAGCACCGGCCGTGACGCACTCACGCCACCTTCGCGCGCGAGCGAACCGTGCACACCCGTGAGACCGGTCATCACCCGCTGCAGCGAGTCGTCGTCGTAGACAATCTCCATGGCGCGGCCCCCGAGGACGTAGCTCGGCCGCACGAGGACCGGAAAGCCAATCGTGGCAACCACGGCGCGGGCGCCCTCGAGCGTCGTGGCGACGTCGCCGGGAGGTTGAGCGACGCCGATCCGCGAGCAGATCGCGGACCACTGCTGGCGGTCCTCGGCCGCGTCGATCGCCGCCACCGGGGTGCCGAGAATGAGGTCGGGGTCGAGGCTCTGGGAGAGTTCAGGGGCGTCTGTCCCCCGAGCGCCACGATCACGCCCACCACCGAGACGCCAGGCCCACTCGCCGCCTGTTCCGCCTCGATGACGTTGGCGACGTCTTCGGGCGTGAGCGGCTCGAAGTACAGACGATCGGACGTTGAGTAATCCGTCGACACCGTCTCCGGGTTGCAGTTGATCATGACGGACTCGTAGCCCATCTCGCGCAGGGCGATGGACGCGTGGACGCAGCAATAATCGAATTCAATCCCCTGGCCAATGCGATTGGGTCCCGAACCGAGGATGATGACCCGATCGCGTGTCGCGATCGCCACCTCGGTCTCGTCGTCGTAACTGCTGTAGTGATACGGAGTCGTCGCCTCGAACTCCGCGGCGCAGGTGTCGACGGTCTTATAGACCGTGCGCACGCCACGCGATTCGCGCAACCGACGCACCTCCCGCGACGAGGTACCCGTGAGAGTGGCGATCTGTTCGTCGCTGAACCCCTGTTGCTTCGCTCGTCGCCACTCACGCCGATCGAGTGTGTCGAGCGCGCACCCCCGCAGCCAGGTTTCGGTCGCGACGAGTGACGCCAATTCGTTGACGAACCACGGATCGATACCGGTTCGGCGCGCCACCTCGGGCGCGCTCGCCCCGCGAGCGAGGACGGCGTGCAGCGCAATGATCCGTTCGGCGTCGCCACTTCACAACGGCGCCAGAGCTCGTCATCGTCCAGAGTCGTGAATTCGTTCTCGTGGTCGCCCCCGAAGCCGGCCCGGCCCTGCTCCAGACTGCGCAGGGCCTTTTGCAACGACTCGGCGAAGTTACGTCCGATCGCCATGACCTCGCCCACGGACTGCATGCGGGTGCCGAGCTCCGCCGAAGCGCCCGGCAGTTTCTCAAACGCCCAGCGAGGAATCTTCGTCACGACGTAGTCAATGGTGGGTTCGAAGCTCGCGGGCGTCGCTTTGGTGATGTCGTTGACGATCTCGTCCAAGGCGTAGCCCACCGCCAGACGCGCCGCAATCTTGGCGATCGGAAATCCGGTGGCCTTGCTCGCCAGAGCGCTCGAGCGACTCACGCGGGGGTTCATCTCGATCACGAGGCGATCCCCGTTCGCGGGGTTGACCGCGAACTGCACGTTCGATCCCCCGGTCTCCACGCCCACGCGGCGCAGGACCGCGAACGCGTCATCGCGCATTGACTGATATTCAACGTCCGACAGCGTCTGCGCCGGGGCCACCGTGATCGAGTCCCCGGTGTGCACGCCCATGGGGTCGAAGTTCTCAATGCTGCACACGACCACGCAGTTGTCGAGGTGGTCGCGCATCACCTCGAGCTCGTACTCCTTCCAACCCGCGATTGACCGCTCGACGAGGATCTCGCTCACCGGTGACGCCTGGATGCCTTCGGCCGCCAGCCGGACCAACTGTTCGAGATCGTGAGCGATGCCGGTGCCCGCGCCGCCGAGGATGAAACTCGGGCGAATGATGATGGGAAAGCCAATGCGTTGGGCAATCACCACCGCCTCGTCCACACTGTGCGCGAAGCCCGACTCGGGCACCGCGAGGCCGATGTCGCCCATGGCCTGTTTGAAGAGGTCGCGGTCCTCCGCGGTGCGAATGGCCTCCGGCCGCGCACCGATGACCTCGATCCCGAGGCGGTCCAGTACCCCGCTGGCGACGTAGCTCCATGGTCAGGTTGAGGGCGGTCTGTCCCCCCAATGTCGGCAGGAGGGCGTCGGGCCGCTCCCGCACGAGGATGTCGGTGAGCACGTCGACGTCGAGGGGCTCGATGTAGGTCACGTCGGCCGTCGTGGGATCGGTCATGATCGTCGCGGGATTGGAGTTCACGAGCACCACCCGGTACCCCTCGGCGCGCAGGACCTGGCAGGCCTGGGTCCCCGAGTAGTCGAACTCGCAGGCCTGACCGATCACGATGGGTCCCGATCCGATGACCATGATGGTGTGGAGGTCGTCACGACGCGGCATCAGTGGACCCGCCGTGTCGAGGTGCGCAGCAGTTCGTCGAAGCGGGCGAAGAGATACCGCGCGTCGTGCGGACCGGGTCCGGCTTCGGGGTGGTACTGCACCGAAAAGCAACGCTCCGCGGGCGAGCTGATGCCCTCGACGACACCGTCGTTCAGATTGACGTGCGACACGACGGCGCGCGTCAGGGTCTCGGCGGCCACCGCGTAGTTGTGGTTCTGGGCCGTAATCTCAATCGTGCCCGTCGCGAGATCCTTCACCGGATGATTCGACCCGTGGTGACCGAAGGGCAATTTGTACGTCGTCGCGCCGAGGGCGGTCGCCAGAAGCTGGTGCCCGAGGCAGATCCCAAAGAGCGGATAGCGACCGATCAGTTCCGCGATTACCGTCACGTTGTCCCCGAGAGCCGCGGGGTCGCCGGGTCCATTGGACAAGAAGATCCCGTCGGGTTCCAGTGCGATCACGTCGTCAACGCGTGTCGATGCCGGCACGACGCTCACGCGGAAACGCGACGCCAACTGGCGCACCATCGTGGACTTGATGCCGTAGTCGAACGCCACCACGTGAAACTCTCCCTCGCCTCGTTCATAGACCCGTGGCGTGCTCACCAACTCGACGAGATTGGCGCCGTCGGTCCCCACCGCCGTCGCCGCGGCCGCGCGAAGTGCGTCGAGGTCAGCCGTGCCGAATGCGCCCGGGAGCGCCCCGTGATCGCGAAGGTGGCGCGTGAGTCGTCGTGTGTCGATCCCGATGATGGCGGGGACCTCGTGAGTCACCAGGAACTGTTCGAGCGATCCTTCGCTGCGCCAGTTCGACGCCGCGGCGGTGAGCTCGCGCGTGACGACCCCCGCGCACGCGGGTCGCGCCGCCTCGTCATCGCTGTCACACACGCCGTAATTGCCGATGTGCGGGTACGTGAACGCGATGATTTGGCCGGCGTAGCTTGGATCGGTAATGACCTCCTGATAGCCGCTGAGGGCCGTGTTGAACACGAACTCCCCCGTCGTGACGCCGCCGTCTGGCGCGAATCCGGCGGCAGAGCCCTCAAAGATCGTGCCGTCGCTCAGCACGAGGTGGGCAAGGTGGCGGCTCATGCGAACTCCCCCGCTACGACGACGGGGTGTCCGTTGACGACGAGGTGGCGGGTCGCACCGGTGAGCGTGACTCCCGCGTAGGGCGTGTTCGTTGAGCGACTCTGGAGAGACGACTCCTGAACGACGTAGCTGGCTCGCGGATCGAAGACGACGAGATTCGCGTCCTCTCCCGCCGCGACCTGGCCGCCGTGGCCGCCGTGCGCCGGTCGGTCGTCGCTCTGGCGCAACTGGGCGATGGTCGCGGGTGCTCGACTGAGCAGCGAGAAGAAGAGCGTCGGCGATTCGGGCCCCACCACGTCCAGGGTCAGGCTGGCCGCGTGCTCGAGGCCGAGCATGCCCGGGGGCGCCTCGTCAAAGGGCAGGTCCTTGAGTTCGGGTGCGTGCGGAGCGTGGTCGGTCGCCACGGCGTCCACGGCGCCCTCACGCAGCGCGTCACGCAGGGCGTCGACGTCGCGCGAGGAGCGCAGCGGGGGGTGAACCTTGAAGCGCGCGTCAAAGTGCGCGCAGTGGGACTCATCGAGTGTGAAGTGATGAGGAGCCACCTCGCACGTGACGGGCAGCCCCTCGAGGCGCGCGGCTGCGACCATCGCGACCGAGGCGGCCGTGGACAGATGAAGGAAGTGCACCGGGCAACCGGTCAAGCGGACCAATTGCAGATCACGCCACACCATGAGTTCTTCGGCCAGCGAGGGCCGCCCGGCGAGTCCGAGGCGTGCCGACAGCGCGCCCTCGTTCATGACGCCGTCCCCCGCCAAGGACTCGTCCTCGCAGTGTTGCGCCAGTCGCACGCCGAGAGGGGCGGCGTAGGTCATGGCGCGCCGCATGAGCGACGGATCCTGCACGCCGGTGCCGTCATCGGTGAACAGCCGCACGCCCACGGCGGCCATCTCGGCGAGCGGGGCGAGTTGCTCGCCCGCACGGTTGAGAGTGATGGCGCCGGCAACGGCCACGTCCACCACGGCCGCGCGTCCCCGCTCGAGGACGAACGTGGCCACGACGGCACTGTCGATCGCGGGCTGCGTGTTCGGCATGGCGACAATCGCGCTGTAGCCCCCTCGCGCGGCGGCGCGCGCGCCCGACTCGATTGTCTCGGACTCCTCGCGACCCGGCTCACGCAGATGCGTGTGCAGATCAACGAAACCCGGTCCCACCCAGCAACCGTCCGCGTCCAACCGTCGAGTCCCGAACGGCGCGTCGTGACCAACGCCCACACTCACGATGGTGCCGTCCACGATGAGAACGTCCGCTCGTTCCACGCCGTCTCCGTGCACCACCATCCCGCCATGAATCAGCACGCTCTCAGTCACTCTCGTCTCCTTCGGCCCGCGCGCCCGCGATCGTCAGGTACAAGACACTCATGCGCACGGGCACTCCGTTGGCCACCTGGTCACCGATCACCGCGTTGGGCAGATCGGCGACGCGTGAATCGATCTCGACACCGCGATTCATCGGGCCCGGGTGCGTGATGAGGGTTGTCGGCGCGAGTCGGCGCGCCCTCTCGTACGTGAGTCCGTGGGTCCGGGTGAACTCGGCCAACGACGGCACGAACGCGCCCGTCCCCCGCTCGCGCTGCAGTCGAAGAACACCCACGACGTCGGCCCACGCGAGGGCGTCGTCGAAACACGGCGCCACAGTCACCGGCCAACCGTCGAGACTGACGGGCAGCAGGGTGCCCGGTGCGCAGACGCGAACCTCGGCTCCGAGCCGCGAGTACGCGAGGGCGTCGCTGCGCGCGACACGGCTGTGACGCACGTCACCGACGATCAGAACCTTGAGACCCTGGAATAGTTCACGGCCACTCTCGCGCCCCGTCGTCCCGTGACGCGCCGCCAGAGCGCGACGGATCGTGAACGCGTCGAGTAGTCCCTGCGTCGGGTGCTGGTGCTGTCCGTCGCCGGCGTTGATGACGCGGACGTCCGGCACGAATCGACTCACTTGTTCGGAAGCACCGCTCGATTGGTGGCGCAGCACCACGGCGTCAATGCCCAGCGCGTCGATCGTCGAGATCGTGTCGCGAAGCGACTCACCCTTCTTGACGCTGCTCGACGCGACGGCGAGCGAGAGAACGTCGGCGCTGAGCCGTTTGGCGGCGGTCTCGAAGCTCATCCGGGTGCGCGTGGACTCTTCGAAGAACAGCGACGCGACGACGCGACCTTTCAGGGTGGGCACCTTGCGAATCGCTCGGGTGTTGACCTCCGCGAACAGCTCCGCGTTGTCGAGAACTTCGAGCATCGCGTCACCGCTCAGAGACTCCAGTGACAACAGGTTGGAGCCGGCGATTGAGTCGATCATTTCGCCACCAGTGTCCCGATCCACACGCCCTCAAGCGACGCGTCGATCGCTTCGTCATGCGCGGTGGGCAGATTCTTGCCGACGTAGTCCGGCCGGATGGGCAGCTCACGGTGTCCACGGTCGACCATGACCGCCAACTGAATCGACGACGGTCGACCCCAGTCCGAGAGGGCGTTCAGCGCCGCGCGAATCGTGCGACCCGTGTAGAGCACGTCATCAACGAGCAGGACGGTTCGATCCGTCAAATCGACGTCGATGGTGGTTTCCGCCGAGTCGAGGACGGGATGAAGTGAGACGTCGTCTCGGTAGAAGGCGACGTCGAGAGTTCCGTCATCAATCGGCTGCTGTGTGATGGCGGTGAGTTCGAGGACGAGCCGACTCGCAAACGGCACCCCGCCCGTTTGGAGACCCACGACAAACAGTTCGCCGACGTCGTGGTTGCGTTCGATCACTTCGTGCGCCATGCGGCGAACCGCGCGTTCGACTTCTTCGGCGCTCAATAGTTGGGTGCGGGGAAGAAATAACGTGCCGCGCGGTCGCGCGTGACGACGTTCACGTTCTGCCACAATTCCTCCCGCCGTACGGGCCTCACAGGACCCGCTTCACGACATCTGGAGAGCCATGCTACACGGCGCCGACCCTCACCGGAAGAGTTGCGTCACGATGCCGCCGACGGCAGCCATCGCCACCACATACACCCACAACACCCGTGCGTAGTGCACCGGAAAACTGCGCTCACGAGAGATCCTGCCCCGGGTCGCTCCGACGCCCAGGGCGATCCCCGACAGGATCAGAATCCCCAGATTGACGATCAGCAGGACACAGAAGGTCACCATCAGCTCGCCGTAATCGGTGTGAACGAAGATGTGCACGCCGTGAACCACCTCGAAGTAGATCGGAATGCCCCGCAGCATCTTCACTGTCATATACAGGGCGACGGCCGCGATCGCGGACGCAACGTAGGCGAACGGGATGAACTTCGACGTGCGGGCCCTCTTTAAGTGAAGACGGTTCTCTCCCACGAGGATGGCGAGTGCACTCAGCGCCACCATACCGACAATCGCCAGCAATGTCCCTCGCGACACGGGACTCTCCGGGAGCCGAAAGGGCGTCTTGTGACGAATCAGCCAGATGTCCTCGGCTCGCGTGAATCCGCCGAAGTACAGACCCACGACGGACTGCCAGTGCCGATCCGGC
The DNA here is from genome assembly GCA_963830195.1 of uncultured Actinomycetota bacterium. GTDB lineage: Bacteria > Actinomycetota > Acidimicrobiia > Acidimicrobiales > RAAP-2 > RAAP-2. The sequence goes on from CAWHLQ010000019.1 coordinate 9,573, forward strand.
AGCGAACTTCGCAAAAAGAGATAGATCCCGAGAAGCGTGCCCATGAGGATCGTGTTGACGCCCATGACGGCGTAGACAACACGCCGGAGGCGTCGTTCCGTCACAGAGACGATCGCGTCCTCAACCTGTTCGTGCGATTCGGCGCTGGCGTCAACGCTCATGCGGTCGGTCCCTCTGGGAAAATTCGGAGGTTCAGCGGCTGAACCCCGTCCCAGACTAATTCGGCGGTCGCCTGATTTTGGTGATGACGGCCCCTCACGGCGCGGTGGGGTTGCGACGAACTTGACCTACGCTCGGCCCTGTGGCGGGCGACTCTCGACGAGTACACCGGCTCCACGGCGGGCTCGTCGTGGCCGAGGCGATCTGCGTCTCGGCGTTCCTCTTCGAACTCCACCGCGCCCTCGGCGGCAACACCCTGTCGTGGGCGTACGTCTTCGAATGGCCCATTCTCGCCGCCTACGGCGTCTACATGTGGCGCAAGCTCGTCGAGCAGGAGCGCGGCGCGCCCGCATTCCCCCCTCCCGCGGCGGTTCGACCGGACGACGAGCAGGCGCTACGTGAGATGAACGAGTACCTCGCGCGCGTCCATCGCGACGACACGCCGCGGCCCCCGCAGCCGTCACCGTAACGCGATGACGGAGCGTTACTTGAAGCCCACCGCGTGGAGGGAGTCGAGCAACTGGACGACCGACGACTGGGTCGTCACGCCGCCGTTGCCCGGGTCGCTCCGGCACGATCACCCGGATCTCGCCCGCGGGATCGATCACGAACATGACGTCGGAGTGGATGGACATCTTGGCCGTCGGAGCCATGGTCACCTCGACGCCGTAGTTCGCCCAGTTTCGTCTCATCACGGCACGCGGTCCCGTGACGTAGGTGAAGTTCGTGAGCCCCGTGAGGTAGTTGCGCTTCATGAAGGCCTGCAGATCTGACACCTGTTCGTGGTAGGGGTTGGCCGCCAGCGCAATGAGCTGCAGGTGCGATCGTTCGCTCGCGGTGAGCGTCGCGTCCAGATCTCGCAACTGATGGGCGAGAAGAGGACAGTCGGTCCAACAGCGGGGGTCGAGAAAGGTCAGGACCGTGTACTTTCCGTTGCTCACGGGAAACGTGACGGTGTCGCCGTGTTGGTCCACGAGAGTGAAGCTCGGCGCGGGAATCGCCACCGCAGAGACGGACGTGTTCTGAGCCAAATAGGCCGTCGTCTCTGCACCCGCACTGACCGTCGAGCGCAGCATGGGAACGATCGCGATGACGACCATCGCCACGCCGAGCGCTCCTCCCACGATCGCGAAGGTTCGCTGACTGAGCTCGGGTAGCGGCAGGGTGATCGGCCGCGCGTGGCGACGCGCGGGAGCCGCACACCACACGAGCGCCGAGAGAGGAAGCATCGAATTGACGTCCGTGGACAGTCCCCCAAACACCGCGGCGTCCTGCACGACGATCCAAATCACGACGCATCCGCCGATCAGCACGATGATGGGCCACCGAATGGTTCTCGTGGACGCCCGCCAGAGCCCGTACGCACAGATCCCCAGCCAGATGATCACCATGAGATTGAGGCCGCCCCCCACGAACGCACCAAATCGTCCGATGGAGTTGACCCAGGACGCCAGCCAGCTCGGCTGCGCCGCGGAGGTCATTGTTTGAGCCATCTGTCGTACGGGATTGACCGGTCCGCCGTGCCAGAATCCGTGATCGGGGTACAACTGCCACAACGCGGCGAGCACCAACAGGCCCGAGACGAACCGCAGTGTGAGCCGCGAGAACCGCTCCGGAAAGACGCCCGGAGGAAGGGCCAGCCACACACCAGCGATGACGTAGAACAAGACGGCGCCGGGCCAGCCGAACAGGAAGGAACTCGACGTGGAGAAGATCCCGCCCATGGCGTTGCCGACAACCCACACCAACAGACCCCATCCCACCGAGACGCCCGCCGCCACCCGCGACCACGTCCCGCGAGAGCTGATGAGCAAGAACCCAATCCCGAGCTGGATCCACATCGTGGCCGCGGCGAGCGCGATGGGAAAACGATTCCACAACGTCACGCCGTCGACGACCAGCGAGTGGAGCCAGAAGGGAGTTCCCGGTCCCACGGGCGCCACGACCTGATTCGCGAGCCCGAGCGGCATGCCGCCCTGGTGTTGCAGAACGCCGTCAATCAACCAGAACAGTCCAAAGATCCACCGCAGGTAGGTGCGGGCAGCCGGCTCGGCGGCTCCCGCGGTCGGACTGTGTCGGCGCACGAGCACGATCACCACGGCGGCGACGATCGTCAGTGCAAGGACCCAGATGTATTGGACGCGCAACGCGTGATAGAAGAGTTGGACAATCGTCGGGTCGTCAACCTGTACGGAGCTGTTGCCCGGCATTCACCCTCCTCGACCCCCTGAGACGGTAGTGCGTGGCGCTAGGTGACGAACGCGCACCACCACCTAGGACCATCCAACGGGCGTGAGGCGTCGTCTGCCCCCCACACCCGCGACCACTCGCGCGCAGCGTCCGTCACGCCAGAATTTTACGCTCGCGCTCGGTAGACTTGCGACCGTGCTTGGAACGCGGACGGTGCGGTCATCCCCATCTCGAGCGTGTGAGTGCCGCGTGCCCACTGCTGTCGCGCAATGAGCGTCAACACACCCGCATCGCCACTGCCCGTCCCTGACAACGCGCCTCTTCACACCGACGTGGGAGCGTCACCCCGAGACCCGTCCGTTGTGGACCGGGAGGCGCTGCTGCGCGCGGGGCCGACTCCCGTGCCCCGCAAGTTCATTGTCGGAGTGGCCATCGGATTTCTCGTCCTGGGATTGGGCGGCGTGATCGGGGAGAAACTCATTGGCAACGCGGGCGTGGGGACTCCGACTGCGGCACCCACGAATGCCCCTGTCTCTCCCGCGGGAGAGGTCGCCAAGCTGTCCTCGTACTTGGATCTTGTGCACCTTCACGGCGTCACACCGCCACCTCTTGGCGCACTGACGTCCATCAACGGACGTTCGTGGACGTTGGGCGCCGAGGCCGGAAAAGTCGTCGCGATCACGTTCTTTGACAACACCTGCACCGACATCTGCCCGGTCGAGACCAAGGAGATGGCGCGAGCGGATCACCTCTTGGGGCCGCAACAGCGCACGGTTGAGTTCGTGATCGTCAACACGGACCCCTTGACCGCTCGATCCGGACGATCGTCGGGACCCACGTCCGTCACCGTCACGGGGGTTCCGAACGCCATATTCCTCAATGGAACCTTGAACGCTCTCAACGAGGCCTGGACCAACTACGGCGTCAAAGTCACTGAGCAAACCCAGACTCGACTGGTGACGCACAACGACATCATGTATTTCGTGAGTCCGGGCGGATCCCTCGTGGAACGGATCACCCCCGTCGCCGACGAGAGTCTCCTCGGCACGTTCTCACTGCCGGCCGCGCAAGAGCACCGTTTCGCACAGGGCGTGGCCAGTATCGTCGAGTCGATCGCTCACTCGTCATGACCCTCGACGAACACCCGAGCGAGTCGCCCGCCACTTACGTCGTCGCGGCGCCCGTCAAGCCGGTCTGGTATCGACGCACCTCGGTCCTCGTGGCAGCGGTTGTGGCCGCCTTTGTTGTGGCGTCCGTTCTGGTCGACCTTCCCGCGCACACCGATCACCGCTCGGACGTTGCCAATCAAACCAGCGTGATGCAGCAGATCAATGACGAGCTCGCCGGTTGCGCCTACGCCGTCCACGAGTCAGTGATCATTGACCAGAAGACCTCGGCAGGAACCCTCACGTCCAGTGAGAAGTCCCTCGTCCCTGGCATGTTGCGCGACGACCAGTCCGCCTGCTCATTCACGAGTAGTTCGATCTACGACCTCTCCAATGTCGAGGGCACCGGCACGCCCGCGGGCAAGAAGGTGGGTGACATCGTCGAGATTGCCACCGAGTGGGCCACCGCCGACGCCGACGCGTTGATCCAGAATCTTCAGTCGATCGAGAGCGGCTCCGCAACGTCCGCGACCACGCGAGCCATCACTACCGAGGTCACCATGCTCAACGCGGACCGCGCTACGGCGTTCGGTGACCTGCGAGCCGCCGAACGAATTCTCAACGCCACTCTCCCGTCACCGGACATGCCCCTCGTGCCCCCGCTGTCGGCTTCCTGAGTCGGTCACGAGCTCGCGGGCGACGAAAGCGGCGCGTCCGTCGTGTCCAGCCGGCGTCGAAGAACCTGTAACTGCTGACGAACGCTCTCCTCATCTTCGGACTGAAGCCATTTCACGAGGTTCCAGAAGATGACCGGGATGAACGCGCAGCCACTGACTACCCACATGACACCCGTCATCAATTGTTGGTCCGCCGACAGGCTCACACCGCTTCCCGCGTGGTGGTGGTACGCCGAGAACCATGACGAGTGGGACAGTCCCACGAGATACGCGAGGATCCAGATTGTCCACATCGCGATGGCGGCGGCCAACATCCGTTGGGGATGAGTCAAACGCGGCGTTGACGGTGGTGACTCCACCAGATCGAGCCACAGCAGCACGCCGACGGGCAACAGCGTGATCGCCTCGATCGCGAGGGGCCACCCCTGTCGAGCGAGGGCGTTGACGGCCCAGGGGGTGCGCCACAGCACGACCGTGGCGAGGTAAAGGCACAGGACAACGACGGCCCGCCACGTGGCTGGTCGCGCACTGCGCTCGATCATCCACCGGCGCACCGACGAGAGCCCTCGCCGTCGCGCCGCACCGGCACGCGACCAGGGTGCTCCGAGGACAATGAGAGCGGGCGCGACCACACCAAGGACACAGAACTGCAGAGCTTCGACAAAGGCGTAGTGGCGCGCCCACGTAGCGAACGGAGGGACCACGCACAGGAGCACCACGATGGCTCCCGACGCACTCATCAGCGTGCGAGCAGCACCGTCACGGTAGCTGGGCCGCGTCGCGTCGGCCCGCAGCGTCATCGCGAATTGCGACGCTGAAAGAACAGCCAGATGCACCCGACAATGAACGAACCGAGCGGAATGGCCAGGGTGAGGATCTGTCCGACGATGTACGGGTCAGTCGTAGCGCTCATGAGTGACCTCTCCTCTCGTGGTGGTACTGAACGATACTGCCCACTCTGTCCGTGTCATCGCCGCACTCTCAGATCAGGTAGAAGAAGGCCCAAAACAGTGTCCCCACGACGGCGAGGAACGTCCAGAACGCCGCGGCCGACTGGACACTGGCGCGAAACAGCTGCGCCTCGGGATGCGGCGAGTCTGACAACGTCTCGCCCACGGGCAGTGTCGGGCCCAACCGAATCGCCCGTGCACCCAGCGTCTCGATCCAGTACAAGCCACCGAACAGCCCCATCAGATTCATGACCGCCCAGCCAATGAAGCAGGACGCGTACCCACTCGAGCCCGGGTAGAACGGCAGTCGGGTCAACTGGTCGATCTGTAGTCCAATGGCCAGTAAGGCGCCCACCACCGCGATCCACGTCGAGACCTTCCAATCCAAAACGGAGCCCGCGCGCAGCTTGGCCTGCCCGTACAGGATCAGGAAGGCCGACGTCAGCACGATCGCCCAAATCGCCCAACCGAACGAAGTCGGTGCGGTCACGCTGTTCGGGCGCCAGAGATCACCGGAGTTGTTGGAACGAAGATAGAAGTAGGCGAAGGCGAGCGAGGCGAAGAGGAACGCGAACATCCCGATGAGCAGTCGCCCTCCCGTCCAGTAGGCGCCCACGAGCCCACGAAGTTCGTACTCGCGCTCTTCGGCGCTCTCGTTGTGCGGTGTGTACGGGCCGCTCTCGCTCATGGCGTGGCCCCCGCATCACTCGTGGCACGCACCGTCGCGGCGCGTAGGCCGAGGTCCGCGACGACCGGAGCATCCTTCTCGCTGTAATGGTACGGATCCGTGAGCACGACGGGGATCCTCTCAAAGTTGTAGGGCGGAACGGGAGTCGCGGTCATCCACTCCAGTCCCAAGGAGTCCCAGGGATTGGCCGGCGAGGGCTTCGGCTCCACGAAGATCGACCAGGTGAAGTTGATGATGAAGATAATGAACGACGCCCCCAGCAAGAAGGCGCTGATCGACGCGACATCATTGAGCGCTTGAAGGTTGTGCGCGTACTCAAACACGCGCCGCGGCTGACCCAGCAAACCAATCAGGAACATCGGGAAAAAGGTCAGGTTGAAGAAGATGAACATCGTCCAGAAGTGCCATAGACTGAGCTTCTTGTTCATGACCTTGCCCGTCATCTTGGGCAACCAGAAGTACAGGCCCCCGAAGAACGCGAAGATGAGTCCGCCCATGATGGTGTAGTGAAAGTGCGCGAGGACGAAGAAGCTGCCGTGCACCGTGACGTTCACCGGTACGTCCGAGAGAAACACTCCCGTCACGCCACCGATGAGGAAGTTGAAGAAGACCGCGAGGCAGAACAACATCGGAACTTCGAATCTGATCTTCGCTTTATACAAGGTTCCGAGACCCACGAGATAGATGAAACCCGTCGGAATCGAAATCAATTCGGTCGTGAGCATGAAGAGCGGTCGCATGTCCGGGTTGATGCCGCTTTGGAAGAGGTGGTGCTGCCACACGAAGAACGACAGCAACGCCACGCCCAGCATGCCGGCAGCGGCGACCTTGTAGGCAAAGAGTGGCTTGCGCGTGAACACCGGCAGAAGCTCGGCCACAATTCCAAAGCCCGGCAACGCCATGATGTAGACCTCGGGGTGGCCGAAGAACCAGAAGAGGTTCTGCCACAGGAACGAACTTCCCCCGTGTTCGGTCACGTAGAAGGCCGTCTGGGCGGTTCGGTCCAAGATGCCGAACAGGCCCGCCGCAACCAAGGTCGGTGTCGCGAGGGTCAGGAGCGCACAGGTGGCGAGAATCGACCACACGAAGATGGGAATGCGGCTCCACGTCATTCCCGGGGCGCGGAAATTCACGATGGTCGCGAGAAGATTGAAACCCGCCATCATCATGCCCATGCCAATGACGGCGAATCCGACCAGGTACGACATCATCCCCGGTCCCGCCTGGGTCTGCAATGGCGCGTATCCGGTCCAGCCCGTCGGAAAGCCACCGTAAAACAACGCGGACAAGATGACGAGGTAGCCCGCGGTGAAGACCCAGAAGCTCGCCGCCTCAATCCGAGGAAACGCCGTGCGTCGCGACCCGATCATCAGGGGCACGAGCCAGTTTCCCAAGGGACCGACGATGACCGACGTGGCCATCATCATCATGACCGTGCCGTGCTCGCTCACGATGGCGATATACGCACCGGGTCCGAAGACGTGACTCGTCGGTGACAGCAGTTCCGTCCGGATCGCCATCGCCAGCAGTCCACCCGTGAAGAGGAAGACCAAGACACCAATCACGTACTGCAGTCCGACGACTTTGTGGTCGGTGGTGAACCGGAAGTACTTCGTCCACCCCTCCACCTCAACTTCGGGCTTTGGCGCGAAGCCGAAGATCTTGGCGATCGGGTGGTTGAACGCGCCGACGCCGACCAGCCAGCCGACGGCGCCCAGAATCAGTCCCCCGGTGACCGCAATCGAGTTCTGTCCCGAGTTCTGGATGTTCGAGTAGCCACTCGAGATCTCGTTGCCGATCCAGTAGCCCAAGAGGTACCCGGCGACGGCCCCGATAATGGCGGTCCCGAGATGCTGGCTCAGCCAACCGGGAACCTTTGGACCCGTGCGCGGCGTGGTGACCGCCGGTGGCGCGGGTGTGCGCTCCGCCTCTTGAACCAGTGTCGTCACGATGTCACTCCTCCGCACTCACGACGACACCGCGTCGACGGCGATGTGTTCTCGACCACGAGACAGGGCGTCCGACTCATCACGACACCGGCTTCTGCGCGCCGTAGATCTCCACGGGGCTGTAGGGGTCAACGTTGTCGGGGTAGTAGCCGCCGTCGGCTCCGTTGGCGTCAGGTACATACGTCCAGGCGAACGTCGGCAACAGGGCGGTGTTCTCGGCGTTCTTCGCCTCGGTCGCCTTAGCCCAATTCACGAACGCGGTCTTCGAGACGACCTTCCCACTGTTGTACATCGCTCCGTGCCAGATCCCGCACAGTTCCGCGCACCGAACCACGAAACTGCCGGTGTGGTTGGTCGTGGTAAACGCAACGTTGTCTTGTTGGGGATTCGCGTCCGCCTTGATGCTCAACTGATACGCCCAAAAGTCGTGGATCACGTCCAGGGACGTGACGTGAAACGCGATCGACGTGTTATTGGGAATGATCAACTGCGACGTCTCGAATCCGCCGTACGTGGGGTACCGGTAGGTGAACTTCCACTGCTGCGCGATGACCTGAATCGGAAGAACGTTCTTGGACGTGGGCGACCACACGGGGTTCGGGCCTTCGCCGCCGCCGGAGCCCTGCTTGGTCATCAGTTCCACCGTTCCGAAGACGAAGAGCGCCAGCACGATGAAGGTCGTGGTCGTGATCCACGCCACTTGGGCCATTCGGTTCGAGCTCGACGCGGGGCCCCCGACCGGTTCGGGTGAACCCTCTCGACCACCGCGCCACACGATCAGTGAGTAGGCAAGGAAGACCCACACCGCAATGATCACGGGCAGAGCGGCCATGAAGAGGATGTTGAAGTCGAACTGATTGTCCGACGCCGCCGAGGTCATGACCCCGGGCGGAACGTGCGGCCCCACCAACGTCCAAAAGAGGACGTCGCCGATGATCGCAAGAACGAGCCAGATCACCAGCATCCGCTGGAGGTGCTTGGGCTCACGCACAGATCCCGACGGCGTCACCGCCGTAGGTGCGCTCGTCGTCTCGTCGCTCATGCGGTCACCTTCAAGAAGCCGCCCATGTAGCCCAGCGTGCTCATCGGTCCGCCGTTGCCGTACAGGTAACCGAGTCCGCAGGGCACGAAGCACTGCCACGAGTACGACCCCGGACCCGGCGTCACGAATGACGCTTTGATGATGTTGTGCGGGTCACTCATCGAGCAGGGAGCCACCCCACAGATGTTCGGCGCGTTGCCGGGCACGCCCACCAAGGGGATACTCAGGTTCAGCGCCGGAATGGAGAAGGTGTGACCCACACCGTTGCCCGAATTTGAGTCGTAGACCGAGTACGCCTTGCCGTTGAGAGTCGCCGAATCACCAATGGTTCCTTGCACCTGGCCCCAATGCTGATTACGAAGGGGACTACCACTGTCGAACTGCTCAACCGTCAGATTGACGCGGGTGTGCGCCGGCAGCTGCCACACCGTGGAGTGAACCCACGAGCCGTTGGGAGCCTGCACCATGTAGGTGACCCACGTGGGGTGGTTTCCGGTCCCGATCGAACCGACCGTCTGCACGGTCAGGTTGACGGGCGCGCCGGTGGGCTGGGCGTGGGTGAAGTCGACGGTCGGCGGTTGCGGCAGCATGAACCCAATGACGGCCCAGGCCGCCAACGCGACGACGATCACGAACAGGGTCCCCACGATCGCCAAACGAGAGGCGAGGCTCATGGGCTTTGAAGCGCTCTCGCCAGCCATCTCAGTTGTGGCCTCGAAGGGCGGTCGTCAACGTCACGTCCGTCGCCACAGTCCCCCCTCGATTTGAAGCCTTGGAGCGACTCTAGGACGCTCGTTCGGTGTTGTCAAGCATCTCTCGGGGTGACGACGGGTGGCGAACCCGCGGCGGCATCGTCGCGGCGTTCCTGCTCGCGTCGATCAAGGATCGACTGCGCATCAGGTCCCGACGTTCGAAAGAAAGCGCGATCAATCACGTTGGACAGCGATCCTTCTTGCTCAATGGCCCGTCGCGTGATGATGTAGAGCGCCGGCAACGCCCAAAAGTCTCCGCACACCCAAAGAATCGCCGCCCCGATCTGCTGGTCCGCGAACGGCGACAGTGTGACGCCGGCGATGTGCGCATAGGTGGAGTACAAGTTCGAGGCGGTGAAAATACTCAGCGACATGGCGAGAATGAACATGACGACGTTGGTCATGATGACCGCGCCGGCCTGCCACACGGGACTCTTGGTCGGCCGGAACGGGTGCGAGGGAATGATCTGGAGCCAAAAGAGCGTGCCCGTGACCAGGAAGCTCGCGTGCATCAACCAAATGTGGATGACCTGATTCGATTCGGCGAGATTGAACAGTGCGGGCAGATGCCAGATCACCATCACCACGTTGAACGAGATCACCGCAAACCAGGGGCTCATCACGACTCGCGCCAGCGCGCGCAGCGGTCGAAGGAACGCGGCGAACTTCAGAGCGCGTCCCCAACGACGTCGGACGCCGACGGGCAACGCGAACAGCAGGGGAACCCAGGGCGCACCCGCAACAATCAGAATGGGGGCGTAGAACGAGATCAGGATGTGCTCGATCATGTGCACGAAGAAGTAGTCCGACGCCCAGTAATCGATCGGCGATTCCACCGCCACGAGCAACACGGCCAACCCTGCGTAAAACAGGAACGCCCGGTACCGTCGGCGTCGAGTGCGTGCGGGAACGGAACGACGCTTCAGTCGTCGGAGTCCGATTTCGTGGAGGATCACCGTGGCGATGACCCCGATGAGGAAGGGATCAAACGACCAGTGCTGCGTCAGATAGTTCATGACGCGGTCGCTCGCGGCTCGGTGACCCTCATGACGGGCTCATCGGCGGTGTGTCGGCTCGGTCGCGTGATGCCTCGACGTCGCCCCCGTCAACGTTCTGGTTCAGTGCCGACTGTAATCGCGCCGCACGTTCGCGCTCCTGGGACTCTTGCCAGGCGAGCAACATCCCGACGTGCTCCGGTGCGACCGTCGGAGCCGTCGCGGCCTGCCACGCCTTGCGCTGATTTCGCCCCATCCGAATCCAGGCGTAGACACCGTAGGCACCCAAGAAGGGCCACTCGACGACGTACGCCCAACTGAGGGCGTTGCCCCCCAGCGCGCGGCGTGTCTCAAACCAAAATCCCGCCGTGCAGATCGCGAGACCCACCACGAGGACGACGTAATCACCAACGCGTCGATGCTCGCGCGCGACGATGGCGTGGGCCGTTTCGGTGGATCCCTCCGACTCGTCACTCACGCCGGTCCACCCCCGTCGTGCGCCTGACGACGACCGACGCCGTGATGGCGCGAGCCCCGTCTCGCTGTCGCCACTGGTCGGTCCCCACTCGCATTGGCCCCTTCTACTGCACCTCGACGTTGACGTCGAGGTGATCCTAGGAAATTTTCGATTGACGTGGTGGGTGGGGTGACTAGTTCCGGCGATCTCGACGAACCCACCGTCGCGACTCTGCGGGGGGCTCCTCACGAGCAGTCGCCTGCAGCGTCAGCAACTCGGACTCGAGACTGCGACTCCATTGACTGAGCGCCTCGAAATCCTCCCATCGCACCATCGGTTCGGCCGCGGGAGCGACGAGCGCGTCAAGATCGTCGAATTCGGCTTCCACGTGGATGATGACGTCGTGTCGGGCCAACACGTCGGAGAGGAACGAACCGCGCGGGGGACGCAAGAAGGTCGGGATCCGCCGACGCGTCCAGATCTCGTCCCAGAGGTGCACCGCGAGCGAGTCGCGCAGTCGCTCGTCGATCTCACCTTTGAGCGTGGGGTCAAGGAACATCCGGCACTCGTCGAAGTGGACGGGATAGAAGTCACTCGTGGGAGCTGCCACCGATTCGAGCCCCAAGTCGCGCACCAGACGAGTCATCAGCGTGGGACCGGTATCACCGAAGTTGAGTGCTCGTCGATCGGTGTTGGCCACTTCGTCCACCAACGCGCTGACGAGTGGACTGTCACGAGGAGCTCCGAAGATGGCGCAGTTGACCCGCTCGCGGTCGTCGTCTTGCCACCCCACGTAGTAGTCGCGAATCGGCCACTCGGCGCGAAGACACAGTAAGTCGGTGTCGACCCACACGACCTCGCGAGCTTGCACCAGTCGATATCGAAACTCGTTGGCGAACGCGGATACCGACCCCGCTTCGTCACCCTTGCGGTAGGTATACATCAGGTGACTCGGCATGATTTCGTTCGCGTCTCGACGCACGACGCCCGCGGGCAACGCAATCTCGGGGTCGTAGGTGTAGACCTCCATCGAGTGGCCGAAGTGAGCCCAGGAACTGACGCAGGCACGTAGATAGGGCGAGAGTCCCGAGCCGACGTAGAAAGTGGCGAACTCCATGCGGGCAGACACTACAGAAGAACGGTGCCAGACCCTCCGGTGCCTACAGTTGCGCCCCGTCGGCACACGCGGACAACAGGCCGTTGACGAATCCGGGTGACGCGTCCGTCGAGAAGATTTTGGCGAATTCAACCGCCTCATCAAACACCACCGCTCGCGGTGGCGCGCCCTCGAGGCGCAGTTCGCACAGAGCGAGCGTCATGATGATGCGATCGACCATGGCCATACGTTCAAGAGGCCAGTCCGTTGAGTGCGTGGAGAGCAGTGCCTCGGCCCACTCGTGGTCAGCCTCAACTGCCCGCAACAGGGCCACCGTGTACGCGTCAGGTTGAACGGGCAGTTCGTTGAGGAGTGCGGCGACACTGCGCTTCTTGATCCCCTGTTCATAGAGCAGTTCGAGCGCGCGCTCCCGCGCCCGATGTCGGGCCAGTCCGAGTTCGGACACGTTAGGCCCTCGTCCAAATAGTCACCGGATCGTGTGTCGACCTTGATCATCTCGCCCGGACCGACGAACAGAGGCACCTGAACGACGTACCCCGTCTCCAAGGTGGCCGGCTTGCGCGCACCCGACACGCGATCACCCTGGATCCCGGGCTCGGTCTCACTCACGAGTAGTTCGACCGACGCGGGGAGCTCCACACCGATGATCTCGTCATCGTGCAGCATCAAGATGGCCGTTCCGGTCTCCTTGAGGAAGTTTGCCGCCGAACCGAGGTTCTTCGAGGACACGGGCACCTGGTCGTACGTCGACTGGTCCATGAAGATGTAGTCATCTCCATCTCGGTAGAGGTATTACATTCGCGCTTGTCGATCATGGCCTGTTCCAGGCGCTCGTCCGCCCGATAGGTCCGCTCAATGACCGCCCCACTACGCGCGTTGCGCAACTTGGTGCGCACGAAGGCCCCGCCCTTTCCAGGCTTGACGTGCTGAAACTCAACCACGGTGAACAGACCGTCCTCAATCTTCAACGTGATCCCGTGCGGATGTCATTACTGGAGATGGCGGCCATGAACTGCGTACCTTCGTGGTGAACGCGTTCCAGTGTACGCGCCCATTCGAGGGTCCCTAGTCGCGCGAGGCCAGCAAATCGCGCACGGCGTAGGCCGCCAGGTCATAACTCAAAGGGCCGAATCCACTGATGGACCCGTCGACGACTCCGGCCAACGTACTGAGGTGTCGAAACGGCTCGCGAGCCGCGGGATTGGAGAGATGGACCTCGATCGCGATGCCGTCAAAGGTGTCGAGAGCGTCACGTAACGCCCACGACGAGTCGTGAGGGCGCCCGCGTTGATGACGATGGCGACCGCTCGCTGGCGGGCCCCGTGGATGGCCTCGATGAGGTCGCCTTCGAAGTTTGATTGACAGTGCTCGACATCGCAGGAGAAGTCCCTCGCCACGGCACGAAAGCGCTCCACGTGCTCGTCGAGGGTCATTGCGCCGTAGACCGAGGGGTCTCTCACGCCGAGTTCATCAAGATTCGGTCCCGACAGCAGCAGGATCACGTTGTTCACTGCACTCCCCCAAACTCTTTCAGTGCGTCGCGTACGGCGTCGGGCGCCACTCCGGTGACGCTCCCGAAGCCTGACGGACCGGCGAGCACGAAGGTGAGATCGTGGTGGGCCTTTTTGTCCCGACTCATGGAGGCCACGAGGTCCTCGATCGACACACCGTCGGGCAGCGTGCGCGGAAGTCCCAGAAAGTCCAACACGGCGTCGTGTTGGACCACGACGTCGTCGCCCACCCGCCCGAGGTGGCGCGCGAGTCGGGACGCGAACGACAGTCCAATCGCCACCGCCTCGCCGTGGGTGATCCAGTGGGCGACCCGCCAACTGCTCGGCTTCGAGGGCGTGCGCGAGCGTGTGGCCATAGTTCAACAGGGCTCGCTGGCCACCCTCGCGCTCGTCTGCACTGACCACGGCCGCCTTCAATTTCAAGGGCGGCCGCGATCCACGTACGCTCGTCGCTCACGGACAGGTCGGCCACCGTCTTGTGCTCGAGCAGCCAGCACTTGGCGACCTCGCCGAGTCCTGCCCGGTGGTCACGAGGACTCAGAGTCGACAACGCCTCGAGATCACAGAGGACACCGATGGGTTGGTGGAACGCCCCGACGAGATTCTTTCCGCGCGACAGGTTGACACCGGTCTTGCCTCCGATGGCGGCGTCGACCTGGGCCACCAGCGACGTGGCCACGTGGGCCACGGCGACGCCGCGTAATCAGACCGCGGCCGCGAACCCGACGACGTCGGTGGTGGCGCCGCCGCCGACCGACACGACCACGTCGTGGCGCGAAAGGCCGCGTCGCTGAACGCGTCACAGAGTTGCGCCACCGTGTCGATGTCCTTGGCCGATTCGCCGTCAGGGATCGTGACGACGCTGTGGGCAAGACCGGGATCGACGTCGAACCACGGCTGCGACTGGATCGTCGACGACGCCACCACGACTGCGGCTCGCGCTGTACTCGCGCGTGTCTCGAGCAGTGACGCGAGCTGCTTGCGCGCACCCGCCTCAATGACGACGTCGTAGCGACGTTCCGACAGCTCGACACTCACTCGCACGTCGACCACTCTCACGATCCTGACGACCTCGTCGATGACGTCACGTCGCGACCGATTCGCATCGACGCTCTGGCGAGCAACCTCGCGTACCACGGCTCACGCTGTGCCACCAACAGCTCGAGCGACGCCTCGGGCTGCGAACCGAGCACCGGTCGATCACCTCGACGCACCCGCCGAGCCAGATATCGGGGTTCCACGCGCAACCAGATGCACGGCGCGCCCCTCAGCAACTCGCGCCCACTCTCCGTCGTCACAACGCCACCGCCCGTCGCCACCACCGCGTCGAGTGGCAGCGCGGCACGCAAACAGTCGAGCTCCCGTTGGCGAAGTCACTCTCGCCGAGCTCGCGATAGACGTCGGCCGCCGATCGGCCGTGGGCCAACATGTCGTCGGTGTCCACGAAGGGCACGTCGAGTCGCACCGCAACTTCGCGACCGACGGAGCTTTCCCCGCCCCCGGCAGACCCACGAGGACGACGCGGGCCACGGCTAGTCGCGTAGCGCAGAACTGGGCGTCTCGCCCAGGTGCTCAAGGTACGAGGCGGCGTTGCGGGTGAACTCGGCGAGCGAGTCGCCCCCGAACTTTCTCACGGCCTCGTTCGCCACGACGAACGCCACCATGGACTCGGCGATGACCCCGAGGGCCGGCACCGCGGTGACGTCGGTGCGCTCCTTGAAGGACACTGCGCTCTCGCCCGTGGCGACGTCGACGGTCTCCAGCACAGGTCGATTGAGCGTCGCGAGCGGCTTCATGGAGACGCGCGCGATCAGGGGGGCTCCCGACGTCATGCCACCTTCGAGTCCCCGCGTGATCGCTGCGTCGGATGTAACCGCCCGCCGAGGTGTTCGCGTCGTCGCGTGCGATGGCGTCGTGGGCGACCGATCCCCGCTGGGTGGCCTGTTCGGCGCCATCACCGATCTCGACCGCCTTGACCGCCTGGATGCTCATCAGTGCGCCCGCCAGGAGGCCGTCGAGTTTGCGGTCCCAGTGCACGTGACTCCCGAGGCCCGCCGGCACACCGTAGGCGATCACCTCCGCAACGCCACCGAGGGAATCGCCGTCTTTGGCCGCGGCCTTGATCTGCGCGATCATCTCCGCCGCGGCGCTCTCATCGAAGCACCGCACCTCACTCTCGTCGACGCGGTCGAGGTCATCGGGTCCGGGCCGGCGCGCACCTCGACGAACTCGCCTCGCCGATGCGCACGACGTGGCTTACAACGCGCACGCCGAGGTGACCGAGCAAACTCTTGGCGACGGACCCCACCACAACTCGCGCCGCAGTCTCGCGGGCGCTGGCGCGCTCGAGAACGTCGCGGGCGTCGTCGAAGCCGTACTTTTGCATCCCCACGAGATCCGCGTGCCCCGGACGCGGCTGGGTCAACTTGGTCGTCGGCTGACCGGGCTCCGGGGACATCTCTCGTTCCCACTTGGGCCACTCGGTATTGCGGATCTCGATCGCGATCGGCGACCCGAGCGTGCGACCATGACGCACACCCCCGAGGATCACGAGGTCGTCGCGCTCGAAGCGCATTCGCGGACCTCGCCCGTAGCCGAGGCGCCGGCGAGCCAACTCGTCGCCGATCGTCAGGGCGCTGACGGGCACACCCGCGGGCACGCCTTCCAAGATCACGGTCAGCGCTTGTCCGTGGCTCTCACCAGCCGTGAGGAAACGCAGCATCCACCGAGCCTAGGTCGTGGCTCTGTCGAGGTCGCGATCGGTTGGCGAGGACGCTACTTCGCGTAGAAGGGGTTCTCACCCGACGCGTGATCGGTGACGTCAAAGACACCAACGAGCCTCGGGGATCTCGTCGCGCAGCGTCGTCTCGATTCCCTGCGAGAGCGTCATGCGGCTCATCGCGCAACCTTGGCAACCGCCCGACAGTCGCACGAACGCAATGAACTTCTCGTCGTCCATCGCGACCAGGTCCGCGCGGCCGCCGTGGCTGGCGATCGAGGGGTTCACGTGGCGCTCGAGCACGTCGATCGCGCGCAGCGCGAGCGCGGTGTCAAGCCCCTTGGCGAGCACCTCCGGTGGCACACCGGGGTTGGCTTCCTCGGGCGAGGGTGCGTTGGGGTTCACCAGCACCAATCCGCCGCCACCGTCACTGGAGAACTCGAGGCGGCTCCCGCGCAACTTCGCGACGCTCGACTGCGGGATGACCAGCGTGATGCCGTCGTCGTTGATCACAGTGGCGTCCTCGGGAGCGTCCGAGCGATCCGAGAAGAACAGGTCGTAGGCGTAACTCGCGCCGCTCACCCCGGTGACCTCGACCCACAGGGCCAACGAGTCTGACTGCTGCTCGCTCGCGAGGGCGTCCACGACGATGGCGCGCGCCTCGGGAGTCATGGAGAAAATCTGATCGGAATCAACGGTCGTCATGGACAAAAGTGTAGGGGTGCCGTGCCGCGTTGATCACGCCCGCTAAGTTCGCCTCGTGGCCAAAGTTCCCGCCGACGCGCACGAGTGGCTCAGCTTCGAGGACGAACGTCGAGCACATCTTCTACTGCCGCAAAATTCGAGTCTGCGCCGGCATCGAACCCGCGCACAGGCACAAGGGCCGCAACCGCCGGCCAAAATCGGATGAGTCGCATGCAGGAAAAGAATACCGCATGGTCGGCACGCAATTTCGGCTGCGACCATCGGGAGCGCCCACGCGAAGCCCAAGACGCATCACGCAGCGACCTACTCTTTCCACTCCTGGTCGACGTAGCACCACAGCCAGCGCTCATGCGGCTGGGCAGACGCGATCACCGGGTGGCCGGTCGCCTCGAAGTGCTTGGTGGCATGGTGGTTCTCTGGAAGGAGCTCGCAGCAGCCCACGTGGCCGCAGGCGAGGCACGTCCGCAGGCGCACCCACTCGTCGCCCAGGGCAATACACTCCGCGCAGACATGCACTTTGGGCGCAACGTGGTGGCTGCAGTAGAGTGTTCACAAAAACGGCATAGGTCACTCCGGATGGTTGTCTCCCCGGACGCTATCAAATGCGGTGCTGTCGAAGGAGACGCGGCCGGCGCGATGATCGCCGTCGGCTCCCGCCCCGCACCGGAGATCGAATGATGCGGGCAAGCATAGAGGGCCACACAGCAGAGCATGAGAAACTTCCCGGAAATGCCCGGACGGTGCGCGAGTATCTCGGCTACCTGCGCGTCGAAAAGGGCATGCGCCCCGCCACCTGCGAGGCC
>CAWHLQ010000020.1:0-79484 GCA_963830195.1 uncultured Actinomycetota bacterium
GATCGCCGATCCGGGCGATCATATTGAGCTGCCAGCCCGGCGCGACTCCGCCGACGAGAATCGCGGCGGCGAGCACGCCCATGGCGACCAGCATCGGCGACCGGCGCCTCGCGAACGGCTTCGCCCTGGTAAGGATAGTAGAAGAGGAAGCTGACGACGCGCGTGTAGTAGATCACGCCGATGATTCCGCCGAGCAGCATCAGCGCGGCGATCTCGATGTGGCCGCCCATCGCCGCCGCGTAGATCATGAAGAACTTCGAGACGAAGCCGGAGAACGGCGGCAGGCCCATGATGGCGAAACTGGCGAGCGCGTAGACGCCGGCGGTGAACGGCATCGCCCGGCCGAGCCCGGCGAGATCGTCGATCCGCTTGCCGCCGGTCCTGAGGATGAAGGCGCCCGCCGCATAGAACAGCAGCGTCTTCATCATGGCGTGGTTGGTGACATGGAGCAGCGCCGCGTCGCTCGCCAGCGCCGTGCCGACGCCAAGAACCGCGGCGATCTCGCCGATCTGCGCGATGGTCGAGAACGCCAGCATGCGCTTGAGGTTGCGCTCGAGCAGGGCGCGAATCTCGCCGTAGATCAGCGTCAGGCAGCCAAGGATCATCAACGCCGTGCTGGCGTCGAGGCCGGCGACTGCATAGCGCGCCAGCGCGCTGGCGCCGAAGGCGATGGAGAGCACCTTGACCATGCCGAGCAGGCCAGCCTTGGTCAGCACGCCCGACAACGGGCCGGAGATCGACGATGGCGCCTCGGGATGGGCGAGCGGCAACCAGCTCTGCAGCGGAACCAGGCCCATCTTGACGGCGAAGCCGACGAACAGGCAGGCGACGATGGCGGCGCCGGCGAGCGGCGGAATGACCGTAGCTTTGTCGGCGATCGCGGCGAATTCAAACGAGCCGATCTGGGCGTGGGTCAGCAGGATGCCGAAGTTCATCAGATAGGCGCCGGCGGCGCACATCAGGAAGTAGACCAGGCCGGCGCGCAGCGCCTTGGGAGTCTGTTCGTGGATGACCAGGAAGTAGGAGGTCCAGGTCATCAGCTCCCAGAAGACGTAGAAGTTGCCGAGCTCGTGCGCCGTCGCCACGCCGATCAGCGAGCCGGTCATCAGGAAGGCGAAGAAATAGTAGCGATTGGCGGTTGCGGCGCGACCGATGTAGCCGATCGAATAGACGATCATCAGGCAGCAGACGCCAGCGAACAGCAGCGCGAACAGTCGCGAGGCCGGATCGAGCCCGCCCTCCAGCGCGACGACGGCGACAGTGGCGATCGCCAGCAGGACGGCGGCGACATCGCGCCCCTGCGCCGAGGCACGGCCAATGAGATAGACGGCGAAACCGCCGATGTAGGGGACGAGGACTGGCGTCGCCCACGGCGTCTCGAATTGCGGCACGCCTTCGGCGCCGGCGAAGCCGGCCAGGCGAGCGGCGAACTGCAGGAACGGCGCCGGCCACAGGCTGATGAGAACCGTCAGCGCCGTCAGCGGCCAGGCGATGGCCAGCGGCGCGCGCGGCGCCGGCGCGAGTTCGACCGGCGAAGCGGCCGGCTCGAGGCAGATCTTCTGGACGACCAGGATGTAATAGACCGCAGCGACGATGGTCGCCAGCGTACCGGCGAACGCGACCAGCCATTGGCCCTGCTCGATCGCCGCGTAGAGGATAATGAATTTCGAGAACGAGCCCTTGAACGGCGACAACCCCATCACCGAGAACACGCCGAAGCCGAACAACGTCGTGGCGACCGGCATGCGCGGACCGCTGCCGGCAAGGGCATTCAGATTGGCCGAACCGGTGCGGCGGACCAGATGCCAACCGGCGGCGAGCACAAGGCCGCGCATCGCCGCCTGGTAGCCGAGGTGCATCAGCGCCCCGGTGTCGCCCGCCGGCCCGCCGACGCCCAGGCCGATCAGCACGTAGCCGAGCTCCGCGACGGTCGAAATCGCGAACGTCCAGGCGAGGTTAGGCAGGCTGAGGAGGGCCGCGATCTCGCCGAGCAGCAGAACGACCGCCCCTATTGCAGCCAGCGTCGTCGGCGACGCCATGGCGATCGGCAGGTGGTCCAACATGGAGAGAAGCCCTTTCCTCCGGACGCGTTTCGACCCTCGCCGCCGGAGTACCGCCTCCGCCCGGCCAGCTCTGTCGGCTGGCCGACAGTTTTGCGGAAATAGATGCGGCAGGATGGCGCAGGGTCGATCGGACGGCAGGTCAGCCGAGCGCGACGGCTCGCCGTCGTGGCGAGGGCGTGATGCATGAAATGAGCGTGGCGCACGGGCTGCTGTCGATCCTGCAGGATCAGGCGAAGACGCACGGGATCAGCCGCATTGCCCGCGTGCGGGTGAAGGTCGGCCGGCTGCGCGGGATCGACGCGCGGCAACTCCGGCTGGCGTTCGAAGCGCTCGCCGAAGGCGGCCTGGCCGACGGGGCGGCGCTCGACGTCGAGGAGATCGCCGCCAAGGCGTGCTGCCGCGTCTGCGGCGCCGTGTGGCAAGCGCCGGACTACCGATTCGAATGCCCGGAATGTGCGGCGGCTGACGCTGAAATCCTGGAAGGTCGAGAGCTCTTTATCGAGTCCTTCGACGGCGGCCGGCCCGAGCCGGGTTAGCGCCGGCGCCTACAGCGGACTCCTGTCGGCCAGCCGACAGTGCGGCGTCGCGGAATCTCTACCGAGATTCGCGCGAATCCTCGTCTTCAGCGGGAGGGGTCGGGATCGCCATTCGTCGCACGCAGCGAAGAGCACGTGAGACTGATGCAGCGCGAGCGTGATCCGCTCGCCTCTGCACGGCGCGCCGTTCGCCCTGATTATCAGCCGTAAGACTGGGGAAACGACCATGAGCGTCTTACCATCGAGACTCGATCCGCGTTGGCGCGAAATCGCCTTGGGCAAGCTTGGCGGCAATTGGCACATGCTGGCGGTGAAGCTGATGATGCAGCGCATCCGCACGGACGTGCAGGCCGATCCGTCGATCGCGAACGTCATGAAATGCGCTGGCGAGATCTACGCCTTCTTCGAAAAGAACCAGAAGATCGCCGGGGCCGACCTCGACGCGATCTTTCATTGACCGAAGCATCGGACACGGAGCGCGAAAATGTCTAAGCAAGGGCTCTTCAGCGTCGCAGACGCTTCGGAACTCATTGGCAGGGGCCGCATCCTTCTCGTCGCCGGCGACGAGGATTTATTGCGGCAGTTGCCCAAAGGAACCTGGATCGGCGGCACGTCGACCAACTTCATGGCGCCAGGCGGCGGCCTGAACGCCCGCGACAAGGTGTTCGTGACCGACATCACCGATCAGGTCGATCGGGCGGAAGTTCGTTCCTACTCGGTCGATGAGCTTCGCCGCATCGCGACCGACTATCCCGAGAACGGCTTCACCGTGCTGAACGTTCCGGCGTTCAGCGCCTTGCATGCCGACTTTCGCAGAAGAGGTCCAGACTTACGCCGGCGTCTTTGATTCGCCGCTTATATGGCTGGATCTCCGGCGTCGACGTCACCGAGATCGGCAAGCGCTCGCCGAAGACGTTTGCCGGCGAGGGTACGCCTCGCGACGACCGCGCCTCGGCCCTGCATGTCACGCTGCCGCCTGGCAAGGCGGCCAAGATCGATATCATCAACCTGTTCTTTCAAGGCCAAGGCGCCGAGATCGAGTTCGCGACCGGCGGTTTCGAGATCGACCGGCGACTGCCTGATCGACGGCAAGTCAGGGAACCTCGCGTCCTTCGTCGCCAAGAACAAGATCGACGTCAAGTTGCCGCTGGTCGCG
Organism: uncultured Actinomycetota bacterium; assembly: GCA_963830195.1. GTDB lineage: Bacteria > Actinomycetota > Acidimicrobiia > Acidimicrobiales > RAAP-2 > RAAP-2. Next base: position 3,756 of record CAWHLQ010000020.1, read on the forward strand.
AACTATCAAGGCGCGATGGTGAACGTGTCGTTGCGCGAGGTCGACGCCGCGGCGGGTAAGACAACGTTCTACGCGCCGGTGTTCAAGGGCGTGAAGTATAAATTCGCCGCGCCGGTGGAGGACTACATCGCGGAGTTCACGCTCCGCCTGGCGACGGTCAAGACCAACTCGATCGCGCTGTCGTGCAATTGCGTGTTGAACTATCTCTACGCGGAGCTTGAAGGGAAGCAGACGGGATCGATTATCGGCCCGATCACGTTCGGCGAGATCGCCTATATCCTGTTGAACCAGACGCTTGTCTATCTGACGATCGAGACGGTCGGCTGACGACTGCTGGCGAATTGGCGCCGCGCCGGCCCGGCGATGTCGGCTGGCGCGGCAATACTTGCTTTCCCAAGTCGCCCGTCCGATTAGCGACTCTCGACAGACTCACACAACCGCCGACCCCAACGCCTCGATGCGTTGGGATCGGCGGCGCTGTCGCGGCGAGAAGGCGCGAGTCATTCCTTGGCGCTGCAATCGCTTGCAGGCGATCAGAGTGGGCGCGTCGCCGCGGACCCGATTCATTTTGATGGAGAGACGGATGACGAGTCGCGAGGAAAACCGCGCGGCGCCACTCCGAAATGCCAGGGCCTGAGAATGCTCAGCCCTGTCGCGCGAGGCTCACGAGCCCCGCCGAACTCACACGCGATTCGGTTTCACTTCTTCGCCAGCGCCAGCGCCATCTTCTGCGACACATAGCCAAGCGCCGCGCCGACGACCAGCGAGATCACGATATTGATGAACGGGTTGTCGAGCGAAACCGTGGTCACGGCCAGCTTGCCGCCGACAAGCGCCAACGCCACGACCGAGGCAAATCCGTAGAAGCTTGCCGGGATGTCGCTGAGCATCGGCCATTTGGCGGCGATAACGACGATGAAGACGGTGATGACCACGCCGATGCCGGCCCAGAGCGGCAGGCCAAGGGTCGCGCCAAGCGGGATCTGAGTGACCAGCAGCAACAGAACCAACGCCATCACCGCGCCAAAGATGTTGTGCGTGATGGCCTTGCCGAGCCCGGCTTCCTTGCCGCCGCAATGGTAAAAGGTCGCCCAGCCGACAAACGCGGCCCAAATCTGCAGACCCATGCCGAACGGCGACAAGAACGCGAATGCGGCTATGCCGCCCAGAATGCTGATGCTGACTGCGAGCGCGGTTATGATGTCCATGATAACCCCCCTAATTTGGGGCCGGCGCGCAAAGGCGCAGACCCTCTCCTGCGCCGGCTCCCGTCGCCGAGCGCACGCAAACTGGCGCCTTCGCGCCGTCAACGCTGTCGGCCAGCCGACAGAAGCGGTCGAAGAAGAGCGCTAGGAAAGCGTTGCGCGCCTCTGCAGGCGCGCGTTCGCTCGGGAGACGACGGCATGATTCCCGTCAAGATCACAGACGACGTCACTTCGCTGCGCGCCAACGACTGGGATCGCAAGCTGTTCGACGAACTCGTCCCGTTGCCCGACGGCACCAGCTACAACGCCTATCTGGTCAGGGGCGGCGACAAGACCGCGCTGATCGACACCGTCTACCCCGCCAAGAGCGCGGAGTTTGTCGCCGCGCTGAGGGCGATGGGCCTCGCGAAGATCGACTACGTCATCGCCAACCACGCCGAACTCGACCACGCCGGATCGATACCGGCCGTGCTTGAACTTTTCCCCGAGGCCAAGGTCGTCGCCAACGCGCGGTGTTGGCGCATGATGTGCGACCAGATGCCGCTCGACCGCCGCTCATTTCTCGAAGCGAAGGACGGGGGCGAGCTTTCGCTCGGCGGCAAGACGCTGAAATTCGTCTTCATGCCCTGGGTGCACTGGCCGGAGACGATGGGCGTCTTCCTCAAGGAAGATCGCATCTTCTTCCCTTGCGACTTCCTCGGCGCGCATCTCGCGGCGTCCGAACTCGCCGTCACCGACGCAGCGCAGTTCGAAGTCGCAGCCAAGCGCTACTACGCCGAGATCATGGCGCCCTATCGCGTCCAGTGCCGCAGCGCACTGGCGCGGGTGGAAGCGCTCAAGCCGGCAATCGTCGCGCCGAGCCATGGGCCGGTCCACATCAAGCCCGAGACCATCATCGAACTTTATCGCGATTGGACGTCGGACGAGGTCAAGCCGGAAGTCGTGATCGTCTACGCGTCGATGTACCACAGCACCGGCAAGATGGCGGAGCGCCTGATCGACCGACTGATGGAAAAGGGTCTGACGGTGCGGTTGTTCAACGCTATCGATCTCGACTCGGGCGCGCTATCGATGGCGTTGGTTGACGCCTCGACGGTCGTTTTCGCCAGCCCGACCGTCCTGACCGGGCCGCACCCAAGTGTCGCCTACGCCGCGATCCTTGCCAACGCCCTGGCGCCCAAGGCGCGTTTCGTCGCCATGATCGGGTCCTACGGTTGGGGGACGACGATGCCCGATGCGCTCAAGGAGATGCTGCGCGAATTCAAGGCCACGTTCTTCGAGCCGGTTCTGGCGAGGGGCGCTCCACGAGCCGACACGTTCGCCGACCTGGATCGACTGGCCGATGCAATTGCCGCGGCCAATTTCCCGACCGCCGAAACCCGAACGGCGTAGGCCTTCGCTACCGCCGACGGCGACATCGCAAAATTCCAACTGCAGCACGACCGCTCGCCGCGCGGCGTCGGCATTCTGGCGACCGCCGTCGTCAAAGACATCGAGCGTCGCGCCAAGACGGCGCGGCGCTCCGAGGAAATCGCCCAGAACGGAACCGTCGTCTCGAACGGCGAGAAGCGATCGGCGACACGATCGCCTAATCGTCTCCGAAGCCTTGTCGCCGCCGTCGCCCTGTCGCGGGTGGCAGCGGCGCCCAATCCAGGCGCAGACCCGCGACGCCCTCGCTAACTCACGGAATTATTGCAGTTTTCGAAAATCCTGGAAACCACCGCCGCAGGCGCCGGCTTCCTGGTGGAGCTGAGGGGATTCGAACCCTTCTTTGCGTTAAGGTCTTGAAACTTCGCAGAGGGCTTGCGCTGTTGAGCCATTGAGGGTATGCACTCTGGGTACGCAGTTGGGTACGCAGAGGGCGTTTTTCGTGGCCACCCGGACCCGGGATCGTCAGTGGCTCGAAATGCACGGCGGCAAGTGGCGTGTCACAATCGCCGTGCCCAGAAGCCTCCATTCGCGTCTGCGAACGCGGCTCAAGCGATCGCTGAACACCGATAGCCTGGCCGTTGCCAATCGACTCAAGCTGCCGGTCGTCGCCGAGCTCCGCGAGGAAATCAATCGCGAGCTTGAACTCGCGGGTCTCTCCCCCATCGCAAACACTGACTTGGCGCTGTTTTGGCGTGAGCAGCGCCGCCAGGCGCAGGGCAACCCGTACGCCGAGGACGATGTCGCGAGAGAGGTTGCGCGCGCCGCAACTGACATCCTGGGACCTGCGGTCGCACTGGAACGCCAGGTCGTGCAAGGATCGATCGACGACCCGCTGGACGCGGCGGAAGACGAAGTTGACTTCCCCGTTTACGACCACCGACGCAAGGCGCTTGCCGACGAATTCATCAAAATCCAAGCGGGGGCGCTCACGCCGTTCGGCGCCTACCACGAAAAGTATCTAGCCAATAGTCACGTAAAGGCGCGAACAAAGGGTGACGACAAGAGGGCGATCAAATTTCTCGATGCCTGGTGCGACAAGAACAATGTTCCCAGAGGGCTCGAGTCGATAACCAAAAAAATTGCTGTCCGCTTCGCGGACGATTTTGCTGAGCTGAGCGGCAATCTCGACCCGGCGACTCAGAACAAGTACCTCAATAGGCTGTCTCGGTTTTGGCAGTACCTCCTCAAACGTGAAGTCGTCGACTCCAACGTATGGGACCGGCTCCGTGTTGAAACAAAACCGAAGAAATACAACGAACAGGAACGCGCGTTCACGGACGCGGAAGTGATCGCCTTGTTGAATGGGCACGCGCCGCAGAAGCTGCTCGATCTGATGATGTTCGGCGCTCTTACAGGCGCGCGTCTCGACGCGATTGTCGACCTGAAGGTCAAGGACACGAAGGACGGGGCATTCACCTTCAAACCGCAAAAGCGTGAACCCTCAGCCCGCGATATTCCAATCCATCGTGACCTTGGCGATATCGTCGCGCGGCGAACCGCGGGAAAGGCCCCGAACGACGATCTCTTTCCCGATTGGCCAGCGCCGAAGAAACAGGGCTCGACTCGTGAGCGATCATTCAAAGCAAGCAACGAGTTCACGACCTATCGCCGCAAGTGCGGAGTGGAGGATCGGGTTGAGGGACATCGACGTTCCTTGGTCAACTTCCATAGCTTCCGCCGCTGGTTCATCACCAAGGCCGAACGCGCTGGTTTCAGCGGCGACCTCATCGCGGCCATCGTTGGCCACAAACGAACCGGCATGACGCTCGGCCGCTACTCGGAAGGACCCGAGATGAAAACTGCCCGGCGGTGCGTCAACGCCGTGCGCCTGCCGGCCAAAGATGGCAAGCGGGTCGCAGAGGACCGCGCGCTGACGCCAAGGCGTCGCGTGAATTTCGAGAGTTTCCGCCTTCACAAGGCCGTTCACGCTCGCTAAGCGCGATTTCGACTCGATAGCAGGGCGCCGGACGACAATCGCTCAACCAATTCCGACCAGCCGCCCCGCTTGCCGACGACATCGGCGACGTCGTGGGTCGCATTGGCGAGTTCATCCGCGGCGAAGCGCAGCAACGAGGCTACGCCGGCCGCCGTAAAGGCGACGAGCGCCAGACAACTTCCTGCGCCGTGCCGGTGCGCGCGCTGTCGGTCAAAGAGGCCAGTTATGCCCGCGTCGGGCGCGCGGTTGCGTCCGCAGAGCACACTCTCGCCGCGATAGTGGAAGGCTGCGGTCATGCCGGCGTCGGGAAATGGACGTCGTTCGCCGCAAAATATTCGACCAGCATGAAGCGGGCGAGGAACGGCTGAAGCTGGGCCGACGGCCGTCGGTCGACCACGCGCGGCGGGAGGTCTTCGGTGGGCGCGGAGGGCATCGTATGTCCCTTGCGTGAGCGCTCGCGAAGCGGCACAGGTCCATGCTGAAAGCGTGGCGACGCGACCAGATGACTTTGATCCGCAGGTGCTGGCGCGCATTCGAAGAGGCCAGAAGGTCGCCGAACCGCAATATCTACTGTCCCTTCCCCGTCGCGATCCCCTAATTGACGCAATGGATCAGCGGCTGAGGAATTGGGATTGTCGCATCCTTCCGACGACGCCTAGGACGGCCCCGCTGATGTCGGAGGTGGCGGACCAGCAGGCCTTCCGCACTATGAACGCACTGATGCTTCGCAATCCGAGCTTCGCTAACTTCTTTGATCTTTGCGCGATATCGATCTCGATGCCTATCGAGCCGATGCCCGTGGGCGTCATGCCCGTCGGCCGCCATGGGACGGATCAGACCTTGTTTTCGATTTCTCGCACCGTTGAGACGAATTTGTGGGAGGGTGTTCGAACCAGCCCATAAGCCGCCTGCCAGCATACAGCCAAACCTTCGCATTCGCGTTTGGCCGCTTCGCGCCCATTGCGGCCTGTCCAGGCCAATCAGGCGGCGCTCGAAAGTGGACGCCACGCGGTGTGACGCACTTTCGGCGGCCAATTGTGAAGCGGCTCCGCGGTCTGTTCCTGTCGCCTCGAATATTCTCAATGCGATACGACGGCGATCAGCGGTTCGGCGCGCGTTCACATCTTACAAGCGCATCATCGCCGCTTGTCCGTTTGTTCCCGGCGCCTTGGAATGGACGGCAGTTCCCCGGACTACGGCGTCGGCCGCGACCGCGCCATGAAACGTCAAGAGGCCAGACAGGCTCGGGTTGCTGAGGTTGGTCATCTGACAGGTCAGCTCGACGCTGCCGCCATTGATGACTCCGACGGCCGAGTAGCCGCCGTTAGGACCCTTGCAAAGCCCCGCGATCTGCGAGCCCGTCTGTGTGACGTCGCAAACCTGAGCGAAACTCAGCGCCGTCCTGCCGGACAAGATCAGCCCGCTGAACAGCCACTTGCCCGAATAGTCGCTCGACTGCGCCAACGCGCCTTGCGCGGCGCCGGCCGCAAGCGCAATCAACCCCAGAGTTTTCAATAGCCTCATGACAGCCGCCTCCCCGTTTCGAGTTGCAAGCCAAACCCAAGCTGTCTTTGCTGTGCGCTGGGCTCCCTTCCCCCGCATTTATCCGGCCATGACTGGAGTTGAGGGTCGAAATTGGCGCAGGCTCGCCGACCGAACCAAGGGGGATTTCACTTACAGCCGATCACGACAGCTCGCCGCGGGTTGCAGATGCGTTTCTGAGGATGTGGAATTCCAATCGCGACCCAGAGTACAGCCGGCCGTTCGCCCGCCGTCGTCCTGATGCTGAGCGCGTCGTCGAAGTGACAATACATGAGCAACTCAGCGTGGACGTGACGACCGAACCGCAAATTTGCGACGCCGGTCAGAGATTCGAGGCGACGACTCAGCTCTCATGACCGTCCGGGCGCCGGCGGCGCCTGCGACGCTTCGTCGCACCTGAACATGCGGCCCGGCCAGCCTATCTTTCTGCTGGGCACGGGCGACAGGAGCCAACGTGAGCCAGCCCGCGCCGCGCTACGACGTCTTCGTCAGCTATTCGACCCAGGACAAGACTGCGGCCGACGCCGTCTGCGCCGCGCTCGAAGGGGCGCGCATCCGCTGTTGGATCGCGCCGCGCGACATCGCACCGGGATCGGCGTGGAGCGAAGCCATCGTCGAGGCGCTCGGCCAGTGCCACGCCGTAGTGCTGATTTTCTCTGGCCACGCCAACGAATTGCAACAGATCCGCAACGAACTGGTGCAGGCCGCTCATTTCGGCCTGCCGATCCTGCCCTTCCGTATCGAGGCGACGACGCCGGCGAAATCGATCGCCTACTTCATCGACGGCGTGCATTGGCTCGACGCGCTGACGCCGCCGCTGGAAGCCCATATTGGCGCTCTGGTCGAAACGGTGCGCCGGCTGCTCGATGCGCCGCACGCAGCCACCGCGGAACTGCATCGGCCGGAGTCGGCGAGCGCCGCCGAAGTCGCGCTGGCGCTTCGCCCAACCCGGACGCGGCGCCAGGTTTTTCTCGCTAGCGGGGCCGCCGCCCTCGCGCTCACCGCAAGCGGCGGAGCCTGGTGGCTGCGCAGCGGCCCGCTCAGTCGGGCGACACGGATCGCGGTCGTGTTCCGACAGCCGAACGACGCCGATCTCGTGAAGATTCGCGCAGTCGCGGCGGAGAAGCAGTTCAAATTGCCGGAACTCGCATTCGCGACGCCGGCCGGCGACGTCGATTCGGCGGCGTTGCACTTCGTAGGCGTCTGGGCGAGCGAGACCGGCTATTCGGGAGTCGGCCGGCAGGCGATGCTGATCGTCACCGGCGCCGGGCCGAACGGCGAGCTGCAAGGCTTTCTCGCCCATGGACCTCCGGTCGGCGCGGGATGGGACGCGGCCGTTCCCGCTTTCACCGTGCCATTTGTAAGTCGGCTCGTCGATGACGCCTTCGAGGTCAAAGATTCCGGGCGCTGTCGTGAGTTACGCCGCCCGGCTCAACCCGAAGGGCGATGCAGTCCTCTTCTCCGCGCAGCGGCCAGGCCATTCCACCCTGGTGATCGAGATGAGGCCGGTGTGGCGCGCCGCAGCCTGAGAGGGAGGAAAAGGATCATGTCGAAAGCGCTTCCCATCTTCGTCATGTTTGCGCTGTTTGCGCTCGCCGCGCCCGCCCAAGGCCAGGTCGTCGCGATCGGGGCAAGCAACACCGACGGCTGGGGTGCCGGCCGCGCGGCCGCCTGGCCGGCGCAGCTTGAGACGCGCTTGCACGCTGATGGCTACCAAGTGACGGTCAGGAACGCCGGCGTCAGCGGCGAAACGACAGTTGAGATGCTCGCGCGCCTCGATGCAGACGTTCCGGCGGGCACGCGCGTGGTGCTCTTCGATTCCGGCGGCGGCCTCTTCAACAACTGGCGCACCGGGGTCGAACGGGGGCAGGGTCCGCGAGACATCGCCGCCATCAAGGCGAGGCTTGCCGCCGAGCGAATCATCGTCATCGACGTCCACACCAATCTCGGCATGCCGCCGGAGTTCTTGCAGGCGGACCATCTGCACCTGACGCCCGAAGGACATGCTCGCGTCGCCGCCCGGCTCGCGCCGCAGGTCGAGACCGCGCTCGGACGCAAATAGCAAAACGTCCCTACAGTTTGCGGCGGCATCGGCAAAATTCGGAGGGTGGAATCCCGGATCGCCATTGCCAGTCTGGGTGGCGTGCTCTTGCGCGCCCAATATCAATCCAAATCCAGCAATCGCATTCTCGAGTTCCGAAGCCCTGAGATCGCGACAAAGGGAGCCTGCTTGATCATGGATTGCGGTCTCAAGGGCCCCAGCATCGAACCGATGTTCCCTCCGATGCAATCTCTGACACCGAGATCGCCCGCATCTACGCCATTTCGGAGCGAGCAAGAGTAGCCGCTCAACTGAGGCTCGATGCGGAGGGGTAAAACGGCGCAGTGGTCGTTGGCGGAGTGACGGCGACACAGCGGCCGTTGGGGAATGCTGCCTCTCTGGCGCGTCATCAATCGCCGATGTTCGCCGGAGCCTGTGTCGCCTATCGCCTAGGGCTTGTCTGCGGCCGGTGTCCTCCCCAACATTCCCCGGATCAGCGTGGGATGATTCTCAAAGGTGTAGCAATCTTCTTAATTGACGCAGGCCGTTCCTAAGCCGTGACGCTCATCGCGCCCACCGGGTCGCGCCACCTGCGCCATGAAGCCGCTTAAATGCGGCCAGCCGCCGCTCGAAAGGCAGCCGAACGACGAGACTTACGCCAAAGAACACTGGATCTATTCCGACGCCGGTCTTCCGCTTTCTGCCGCGCTCCAAAGGCTCGCATTGTGGTGTTTCTGCCTGTAGCGCTCCGAACTCGGCGTATTCGGCGAGCCTAGGAAAGGAGCGCGGCGTCAATTGCTTCCGCTTAGCGCCCTTTGCGGCCGGTCCCGGCCAATGCGGCGGTTCTCGAAAGCAGACGCCGAGCTGACGAGACCTGTTCTGTGGTCTTTGGTGGAAGACGGCCCTTTGTGGCTACGCCAGTTCAACAGCATCCGCCGGCGCGTTCGCTAGCGTCGGCCGTTGCCTTCGGCGACGAGCAGTCAAATGCGCCGAAGTGAACGGAGTGGTCGCCGTCAATCTTGAAATGCGTGGCGAAGCGCGTTTCGCCGAGCATTGCGGCGGTGTTGCCGCACACGAGCATGAGCTTGCCCGTGGTCAAGGTGTGGTGATCGTCGAGGACGAATTTGTGCGGATGCTCGGGGACAGTGCCGCGATAAGTCGCGACCACTCACGGGCACGTCATTCGCGATGCCATCGTTCGGCTCGTTGCCGATCAACGCAAGCGCAAATTCTTACAGCGGAGTTCGGGCGCCAGAACCCGTCATGTTCTCTTGAGGCGCTGGGCGAATTTCATGCGATGGCCCTCTGGCGTCACGACGCCCATTTCGCGCCAGCCCCACGGCCGATCCGTCGGTGGCGAGGTGATACGGGCTCCGGCAGCCGTCAACTCGGTCGCGAGTTTGTCGACATCGTCCGTGGCGAAGAAGCCGAAATAGCTGTGGTCACCGAGTTCGCTGACCGGGAGGGATTTAGGGCAGCGACCGAGGTGAAGGCGCACGTCGCCTCGGATTAGGCCCTCCCAGTTGCCGGCCTCGCTCCATTCCCGAGAAAATCCCAAAACGTCGACAAAGTAGGCGGTTTCCGAGTCCAGATCGTGGACCGCAAGCACGTAGGCGTGAGGGCAAAGTGATGGTCCGGTCATCGGTCCAAATTACATGAGAAGGAGCGCCACGGAAATCGGTCGCCCGATACTGACAAAAAAAACCGCTTTCCGGCCTTCGCCCTTTAGCGACCTTCGCGCCTATTACCAACCGTTTGGTTTGGACCACTAGCGGCGATCGATCGGGGGGAAATTCATTTAACCTATCGAGGCGAACGCTTCATTCCCGCCCCGACAGCTGGTTCGCGCCCATTGTGGCCTTTCCCCGTCCAAGCTGCGTCCCTCGAGAGCCGACAACTGGTCGTATCCTCCGTAAGCGCTGTGCGCGGTGCTAGATGGCAGCGCGCTTCGGCCACGTCGCCGTCAGAGGAATCGCGAACAGCAGGCCGAGCCCCACGTTCAGCGCCGCGTTCGGCCAGAATCCGAGCCACAGCGAGAGCGCGGTGTCAGGGACGAACCACACCGCCTACGACGCAGCGACGGCCCACCAGGCCTCGCGCCGGCCGTAGCGAGAGGCGCCGATCAATAGCGCAAGCAGTGCGGTCGCCCACCCAGCCATTACCGCGCCGAGGACGCCGTGTGCCAAAGTAATGTACGAAACGGCCGGCTCGACGAAGCTCTCGATGCGGCCAGGCGACGCGAAGATCAGCACGCTGAACGCGCGCGCGGTAAGTCCCGGCGCGGCCGCCATGGTGAGGCCCAAGAGGTCCACACCGACGGTGACGACAATCACAACATTCCGCCAGGCCCGCAAGGGAGAACTTCCTTCATTCGGAAAGGGCGCGCTGCGCACCTCTAAACACAATGCCGCCGGGCAACCGCCGTCGCAGTTCCTATCAGATGGCCGAGGTCGCGATCCCGAAAGACCGGTTCGCCGACAGCCTGCGGTTGATCGCGGAACCTCAACCGTTGCCGGTCACGTCGACAGCGTATGGCGTTCGAAGCCTTGTAGGAGACTGGAAACCGTGGGGCGACGTGAGCCTTAACGAACGAATTCATTCTTTCCCCGGCGCAACCCCGAACCCGTCGGTTGCGCGGCCGCTTTGACTCCGATGGCTGAACCGTCCGATGGACAAAGTGACACATCGCCAAGACCCGCTGCCGGCGCGATCTATGGTTTCGCAGCCCGCCCGAACGCGGCGTGTTGGGGGGGCCCTACGTTCGCTCAAGGCGCCTAAGCCTGTTGGCGCGGGCGAGTTCGCCGGCGCAATGGGCCAGCTCGCGGCGCCACGCCGGCGATGAAGGAAGCGCGATCATGAGCTTCTCAGTTCTCACTTGCGCGTTCGTCGTCGCCGTAACGATCCACAATCTCGAGGAAGCGCTCTATTTGCCGGCATGGTCGCGCGTGGAAGGTCGATTTCACCGCCCCGTGGGAGCGGCGGAGTTTCGGTTCGCGGTCATCGTGCTGACTTCGCTCGCGGCGGCTTGCGCCATCGCTGCGACTGCGGGAAGCGTGGTCGGGCTCTATCTCCTCTGCGGCTCTGCGCTGGCGATGGCGCTTAACGTCTTTGTTCCCCATGTCGCTGCGACGATCGCGCTCAGGCGCTATATGCCGGGAACTGCGACGGGCTTGCTCGTCGTTCTGCCTGTTTGCTCAATGCTGCTGTGGGACGCGTTCCACACGCGCCTCATCGAACCCATGACATTCGCGTGGTCGGCGCCGCTTGTCGTCATTGTGATCGTCGGTATGATTCCGCCGCTGTTCTGGATTGGCCGAAAACTTTCGCCTCGCGGCGCCTGAACGCCCACGACGGCATCCCAATCGCGCGAAGCCGCCCGCCCGCTGCCGGCCAGTCACGTCCGCGTCGCGCCCAAGCCAGCCGTTCGGCCGACGGTCACTGCGCCTCGGAAGCGGTCATCGTGGCCCGTGGCTCGTTCGGCTGCTCTCTGGGAAGTGAATGATGGCCGCCATAATTTCTCTTCTATTCTTCGTGGCTCGCCTCCGCTGCGACGACCCCGTCCCGCACACGTCGCAACGACTCCAAGAATAGCCCGCGTGAAGAGCCCAAAATGTCGAAGATCTTCGTTGCGTTGCCAGCGAGCTGTTCATAGATCCGGGTCAGCGTGAGCCGACCTTGGCGTGTCAAAACAAGCCGGACCTGCCGGCGGTTTTCCGTATCCCTGTGCTGGACGAGGAGACCCTTCGTCAGCAGCGCGGAGACGCGCTGACTGACGAGCGACTTGCTCATGTCGAGCAGCTCGCCGACCTCTCCCTGGGTCGGATGGTCGATTTCGTTCACGGCCATCGCCACAAGAAATTCGGCGTAGCTGAGTCCCATCGCGTCGAGCACGCGCTTGCGCGCCAGTCGGTCGAGCCGGGCGACGATTTCATGCAGCAGGAAGACTTCGGTCTCGGTGAACCAGGATTTTCTCGGCACGGATTGGGCGTCGATCCTTTAGAAGAGTTCCGTCGCGATTTGCTGCGCGCCGGCGCGCGCAAGAATTGCCCGGCAATCGGTAACCATAGCGGCCGACCCGCAGATATAGAAATCGGTCGTCGCCGGTTCGAAAGCGAGGTCGGCGAGCGCCTGTGTCACGCGTCCATGAAACACGCCGTCGGCGGCGGCGTCGCGGCTGGCGCAGACGATTGTGCGCGGCGGCAACGGGGCGAGCCTGCGGGTGATGTCGTCCGCGGCGCCGCGGCAGCCGAAATACAATTCGGCCGCCTCGATCTCACCGGCCTTGGTCATCTCGCCGAACATCGGCAGGAACGGCGCGAGCCCAGTCCCCGTCGCAACGAACACTTGGCGATGGGCGTTGTGCTCGAGACAATAGCGGCCGAATGGCCCTTCGAGCTCGGTCGCTTCGCCCGGCTTGACGGTCGCGGCATAGAGCGAGCCGTCGCCGCCCGTGCGGGTGCTGACCAGCAACGTGAGGCGATTGTCGGCGGCCGCGGCGATCGAATAGTCGCGCCATTCGAACGGCGCAACGCGAAGTTTGACGTATTGGCCGGGAACAAAATGGATCGGCTCGTCGAGCTCGAACTCCAGCCGCCAGATCAACGGCGTCAGCGAAGTCTTGGCGACGAGCGTCGCGCGAATCTTGTCCGGCGAGCGCGTCGGCGTCGGCGCCGCGGCCGGCTTCCGCGCCCGTTGGACCCTGGCCATGATGCGCAGGAAGCCGGCGGAGCCTAGAACCTGGCTCGCGGCGGCGAGGCCTCCCATCAGGGCGCCGGGAACGCCCAAGCTCGCCGCATCGCTGCCGGCAAGATAGAGGCCGGGAATCGGCGTGCGCGCGCCGAGCGGCGAGGACCGATACCGCTGCGGCGTTCCCCGCAGGCTGTAGAAGCAGCCGCCCGGGTGCGAGGTGAAATGTTCGATGGTCAGCGGCGTCGACACTTCGCTGTAGGCGACGAGGCCGGAAAGGCCGGGAACCGCGCGGTCGGCGGCGCGCAGCAGCCCGTCGGCGATGCGTCGCTTGAGTTCGGCGTAGTCGAACCCGCGGGCCCCCTGCGCCGTGTTGCGCCAGGCGTCGAACGCGTCGGGGCGCACGAAAGTGATGATCTCGGCGGTGTGGAACCGATCGTCCCCTGACTTCGCCGATGGAAACGAAAGATAGACGTGGCGCGGATCGCCAGCGAGCGTGTCCGCGGCGTGTTCGTAAATGTCCTCATGATCGAGCGTGGCGTTGATCCAATAGTTCTCCCCATTGACGCCCAGGGTCGAGACCGGCGCCTTCAGACGGAGGTAGAGATTGACCGCTGACAGGCCGCCCTTCAAAGCGGCGACGGCGGCGCGCTGTTTGGCGGTACGCCGTCCGATCTCCCCGTCGGTCGACAGCAGTCGCTCGTAGGTGAGCGGGGCGCCGACGTCGGAGATGATGACAGGAGCGCGATAGGAGACCGGGATTGGCTCCCCGCCCCGCCGATCGATCGCCTGCACCCCCACGGCGCGGCCGTTCTCGATGAGGATCGCGGTCGCCTCCTGGCAGACACGGATTGAGCCGCCGGCCGCCTCGATCCCCGTTTCGATCGTGCGCGCGATGCGTCCGGCGCCGCCCTCGGGAAACCAACCGCCGTTCAGGTAGCTGCCGACGACGAGAGCGTGAAGAGCGAAAGCGCTCTGTTTTGGCGGCAAGCCGTAGTCGCCCCACTGGGTGGCGAGCAGGGCTTTGAGTTCCCGCGACCGGAAATGATCCTCTAGATACGCGTCGGTTGTCTGGGTGGCTCGTGCGACGCCGAAACGCCGGGCTTGGGCGATGAGAAAGGCGAGCGGCGCCGGCGCCATCTGCTGCTGAATGCCGAGAATGCACCAGCGCTCGACCGCACGGAGATCGCGGAAATAGCGGCGGATCGCTTCGGCCTCGTCAGGAAAGCGCTCGATCAGCCGGTCCTTGTAGCGGCGCGGGTCGGAGGGAACGGAGAATGCGAAGCCCGGGTAGACGAACCGCTCGAAGTCGTCCGGCATCCGGTTCCACCCGAGCGCCCCACCCGAGAGAAAATCGAAGAGGCTGCGCATGAACGTCCCCGGTTGCAGCTCGCCAAGATAATGCAGCCCGACGTCCCAGGAGGCGCCGTCGCGGCGGAAGACGTGGGTTTGGCCGCCGCGTTCCGAGTGCTTCTCCAACACCAGGACCTTCATCCCTGCGACTTTGGCGAGAAAGCCGGCTGCGGACATTCCGCCCATCCCCGATCCGATGACGATCGCGTCCCAAGCCGGTTTCATCTCGCGCCCTCCACTAGAGTTCACTCGACGAACTGTTTATATGTTAAACTTATGAGAGTCAATGCCGCGGACCAAATGGATCGGCGCGCGACCCATCGTTGCCTGGTCAGGCCAGACTTCCGGGTTTGATCGGCTTTGCTGCCGCGCGAGCAATCGATCGATGACGCCGCTCACGAAGCCGTTGCGGGCGAATGCGGCGCAGACGCCGTCGTCTTGGCGTCCCACAGCGGCTTACCGCTCACGCCGGCGATCCAGCCGCCGCATTTCAGGCCTATGAGGGCGAGCGGCGGCCGCGCGCCGAGCGTGTGGTCGAGATGGGACGCCGCATCGGCGAACAGAAGGCCAAGGTTGGCTGGCCGCGCGTGCAGACCCTGCTCACGAAATTCGCGCGGCCACCGGATTGGTTGATCGGCCAGTGGAACGGCTGCGCAGTCGCGTCATTGAGGCCAACCATGACCAACAATTCTCGCCGAGGGAGCCTAAGCCTATGTCAGCTTCCGCCAAACAGTTTACGCCATCATTCTTCCACGAAACGCGGGCCAACCTGCAACCTGGGGACCTGATTGTCGTCGGCTGCCCTTCCAATTTTACCGCAGTGAAGTCGTTATCCTGGGTGTACTTGGCGGGGCGCTGGACGCGGCGATCTGGGGCGCCGAGCTGGCCGCCGGCGAGGGGCGAGAGCGGATATACGTCGTGGAGCCAACTGGGCCGATCGTGGACGATCCCAACTTCACTGATAAGAAGTTTCCCGGGAATCCCTCACTGTCCTATCGCTCCCGCGATCCCGTGCGCGTCATTGCCGAAGTTACCAAGTGGCAAAGGCGCCCACCAGAACGGCTGCGGCAGATGAAAGACCGTCTCGCCCGTCTGAGGTCGGACGGTTCCAACATCATCGATTAAGATGGGCGGGGAACGGAAGGTTCCGTGAGGACGTGAACAGGGCATGCGTGGAGCCCCGGGTATGCGCCCAGACAGTTTGGCGACTGTCGCGATAGGGCTAAATTATCAGCTAGCGAACCCGCTTACCCGCGTACGCCTCGCCAGCAACACGCCTCGGAGGTCGGTCAGATGAGCACGCAGGTTGTTCCCTACATCTTCTATCGCGATGTTCCAGCCGCCTTGGATTGGCTGGCGCGAGCCTTCGGCTTCACGGAAACGATGCGCACGGGAACGTCGCGAGGCGGAATGCATGGCGAAATGACGTTTGACGGCCAACCGATCATGATGGGCCAGGGAAGCGCCGAATTGCAGATGCTGAGCGTCAGCGACACGAAAGTCGCGACACAAGGGGTGTTTATCTATCTCAATGATGTCGACGCCCATTACGAACGAGCCCGCTCCGCCGGCGCCCGCATCGATAAGGCGCCTGAGGACCTGCCCTACGGACGCAGCTATACTGCCCGCGATTTAGAGGGCCACCCGTGGTTCTTTACGACCCCTCCGGCTGCGCGCTAGCGGCCGCCACCACGCCGAATATACATACAGACCGTCGGTTGAGGTGATCGCTCATGGCCGCCCGCTTTCGCCGTTAGGACTGCGACGCATCGACCTTTACCTCACCCAAAGAGAAACTTTCCTGGTCCCGGATTATGGTGAAGTCCGCGACGATTCCGCTGAACGTCGTGTACTTAATCATGGACGCCGCCAGACTCTTTGCCTCCGCAACGGACCGCGCATTTTGTAGCTGTTGGTGAACCATGTGGCGATTGCCATCACGATCAGTTTGAAAGAATTCGAAGAAATAGACCACGCTACGCCTCCGTGCTCCCGGCGAAGTATATCAATGAGATTGGCGGGGCGCGAATTAAGGCATGGCGACTGATTTGGTCGGCCGGAGCGACGTCACCCCAAGCGATGCGAGTTTGCTTGGGACCGAAGTCTTTACCCCACCCCTGCCGACGCAAATTTTGCCAATTGTTTGAGCGAGCTTTTGCGCCTCTTCAGTGAGCGAATACGCGGCCGCCGCGGTTTCTTCGACCATCGCGGTGTTCTGCTGAGTTCGCCCGGTCCAGTTGATCGATCGCGATGTTGAGCGTCCGCTTCGAATTTTCATTCGCCCGAACCTGCCATTCCGGTCCCGGTCAGCTCCAGTCGCCTCGCAGGCCCGACGCGCCCGATGCGGACTACGCACTTGCGCTGCGCTTGGATTTGATGGCGCGGATCGTCGCCAAACGTCTTGGCGAGCACATCGAGCAAACCGGCTTCGTCGTCGTGGACGTAAGCGGTGCAAGCAGGGGTGGGGCGACGCACGCCCAGCCAATCCTACGAGGCGTCACGCTAGGTGACAGGGCTACCGAATGAAACTCGGGGCGGCCAATCGTTCTCACGTCCCGGCGGCCCGGCAAAATGAGCGCGGCCCGAACTGACGCGGATTCGTAATTAATCTCTGCTAGAGTTCGACCAAGCGCCGTGTCCCCCCGTCCCGACGCCAACGATACGGCCTGCCGCGGATGTACCGGCGGGCCGTTTTGTTTAGGGCGATTGGCGACTGCTCCATTCCACCTGCGCTACGCCGGCCACAGCCAGGGGGGCGCCGTGCGCTTCGCGAGCCTTTTGGCAGGGAACGGCCAACCCCGGTCATCCGAGCGCGGCTGGCAGAAGACGCCAATCGGGTCGACTCCCGCGGTGTGAGCAAGCACCGAAGTTCGACCCAGCCAAATCCGCGCCAATCAACAACTTGCGGCGCCGATCGGCAGTCAGACCCTGCGCCGCCTCACACTCTCTACACACGGCGCCCAGCGGCAGTTGTCGGAAGATGTGGACGCCGCGTTTCGAGCCTGAAGAAGCCGGTTTGGGCGCGAAACCCCGCCGCGCTTTGTGCGACCGACCAAAGCTCACAGTTACCTATTTTCCGCCCGCATTCTTGTAACTCTCCGTTCCAGAGTCTCCGCTTTGCAGGTGGCCAGCCTCGTCGTTTGAGTAGTCATTGGTCGGGTCAAGTTTGGGCCCGTAGGACCGGATCATCCAAAGCGCGATCGGGCGACCGCCATCGGACCACCACTTCCAACAATCCTTTCCGCCGCCTTTTGTTTGCAGGCACAGCTCGTTCGAGCTGACCGACCAAGTTCCCTTGACCGGCTTGCCCTGCGCCGCGCCTATCACACCATGATCTGGGGCGAAATACATCGACGAATGAGCGAAGACCTTCGTCTTTCCCGAGTACAAATCTGTTACTTCTTGCGCAGTCATCGGATTCGCGGTCGATGGAAGCGTCTCACCATTTGCGCCTTGGGTTACAACGACCAAGGCCGCAACGATTGTCGTGCACATGAATTTCACAGACATAGGCCATCCTCCCCCGACCTTCTGAGACCATAAAGAGTACTGTAATGCGGGATAAAGGAAAGAAGGAATTTAGTGTGTAACCATAGCAGGGCTGCGCCGTTCTTCTTACTTACAGACCCCCGCGGCGGTTATCTGAGAATGCGGGGGCTGCGTTTCGAGCCTGAAGAATCAAGCTTGGGCGTGAAATTCCGCGGCGCTTTGCCCAGTTGGGTTGTAGAGCGACGGCCGCGTGGGGCGGAAACATCAGAACTGCACCAAGCGTTAAATTCGATCCACTAGCGCGGTTTCACAGAGTACCCGGTCACGACCTCGGATAGATGGCGAATCACTTCGAGACGAGGTCGCCGCGATGAAATTCGATCTCCTTGAAATATCCGTGTGTCACATCGACGGCCGAATTATCGTTGTGTTTTGACCACAGAGTGACAAGTTTCTTTCCGTCAATCCACCATTTCCAACAATCTGTATACTGATTTGGTTTATCGCTGAACGCAACCGTTGCGCATAATTCGTTGCCGTTTACGCTCCACGTGCCAGAAAACGGACTTGTCGGCTTTGGCTTTCCGTATAGACCTTTGACCGTCCCATCTGGCGAAAAATACATTTCGGAGGATTTCCAGACGGCCGTCTTTCCAGAATAGATTTTGCTTATTGTATCGCTGCTCATTGGCGTTGCCGTACTCGCTAGTTCGTCAGCGCGAATAGTAGCAGATGAAAAGATTATGATAATCGCGACGCACGAGAACTTACGAATTCTAATCATGATATCCTCCCTCTCAACTTGATGAACTTGTCCAAGACTGTGGATGATCTGCGAAGCGGCGCCTATCTTGATACCACTTGACCCAGCATCGTCAGAGTTTTTAGTGCGCTGATCGGCGTTCTAAATACCAGCCTAATTGCAGTCAGCGGATTTGCCGCGGAGTCCGGGTCTGTCGCGACTTCAGTCCATTGTTTGGCTTCCGCCCGGAGCTATTGGCCCTACTGCCGCTTTTCTTTTGCAAGGACGACCTTGCTGCCAGAAACTTCATAAACGTCCGCTCCGTCCATGTAGACAAAGTTGCAGAATTCTTTTTTCGGATCAGGTTTGAAACACCACTGTTCTCCCTTTACCTCGACGAAGCCGCTAACATCACCCTTCTTATTGACCGCAGCGGCTTCCCAAGTACCCGTTTGTGTATGGTTTTTGAGATCGAAGGTGGCCGTGCCGCTCACTAAGTTCGGATGGGTGTAGCTTTCGAACGTCAAGGTTGCTCCATCGAACAACGCGGAAATCTCCGCACCGGTCAGTTTCTTCGCCGATGCTGGCAGCTTAGGGGCCGTCACCGCCGCGGCGACGGATATGCCAACCCCGAACAATGCCACGGATGCGATCGCAGTCTTCCACATCGTCATTTCTCCCGCTGCTAAGTCGACCTGTTTCGCCAACGGGACCGATCTTTTTGGACACCCGCCGGTCGGGAGCCGAGTGGGACGCATTCACAGTCGTGATCTCCACACGGGGTTCGCCGCCCATCGCAGATTCACAGTTTCCGCCGGACCGTTAGGAGTTCGCCACGGGCCGGGTTTACGGCAACTTCAAACCGTCTTGCCAGATTGGCCGGGCACGCGAGCGCTGTCGTGCCCCAAGTGAGGTACGCCAATCGAATATCGCCGGCGGACGCGACAAATCTTCAGTCCGCCAGCGTCAGCCGAGCGACGAGTTTCGCCAATTGCGACTGACGCTCCAGCCCGATCTTCGAATAGACGCGCTTGAGTAGCGTGCGCACTGTGCCTTCGGCGTTTTCCAGCTTCGCGGCGGCTTCGGTGGGCGAAAGTCCGCCGCCGATCAGTCTCGCCACGCGGGCCTCCGCGCGCGTCAAGCCAAACGCGAGCAGCGAAGACTCGCCTGTTGGCAGCGCCTCGTCCGGATCGGTCGCGACGACGAGAGCGAGCCGCCTGTCGACCAGCGCGGCGAAATCCTTCTCCTGCTTGTGCATGCCTTGCAAGGGAATCACCTGGACAAGTAGCGGCCGAACCAACGACCGTCGAAGAGCAATGCTGTTGCTTAAGGAGGGCGCGCGCGGCGGTTCGAACGCGCCAGCGAGCATGCGTTCGAGCCTTGGCTGTTGGACGGGATGTTCGGCGACAAGCCGGCGATTGACGATCCGCAATCCGCGCTGACCGAGGTTTTCGAAACGCTGGTTGGCGAAGACGATTCTTTGCCTGGCGTCGACGATGGCCAGTCCGATCGTGAGGCTCTGCATCGTTGCGATCAAACCCGATCGCAGCGGACTGCTTTCAGCCAGATGCGCCGCGATCCGGACGGCTCTCGCGACATGTCGGCACAACAAATCGCAGCGCGAACGCTCCACGTCGGACAACCGCGCCTTGCCATAGTCGAGTTGAAAGGAGATCGCGATCGACGACGGCAGGTTCGCTTCGACGATGTAGCAGATCAAGCCTTCCATGCCATGGGGGCGCCGAAATTCTTGAAAGTAAGGGAGTCGGTCAATTGCTTGTTGGCTTAAGAAATCGAGCTGTGTGATCGCGCCGTGCGCCGTCCGCTCCACGATCGGCTTTCGCATGAAGTCATACTGACCCCACACGGAAGCATAGGGTCCTAGAGCATCGACGATGTCGCGCGAAGCCGAAGCGAAGAGCGCCGTCGGCGCCGCGCCCGGCAACAGCAGTCCCCCCTTGGCGTTCACGAGCGGGAAATACGGTGCAGCACGTCCGGCCAAAGGCCGAAATCGAATGGAGCCTCGTAGATGAGGTCGACCAGCTCGTTAAAGTCGGCCTCATCGAATGACATGGAACTTCCTTTGAGAGTTCCCGTCGTAGCGGCGCTGTAAGATGGCCTATTTGTAGACGCTTGACAAATTGTTGCCCCCAAGATGCGCGCCAATTGGGTAACGGCGCGAAGTTGCGAATGTCCACTTCGACCTTTCGTTCGCCGGAAACTGCCGCCCCTCCCGGCCAGTTCCTGTCATCGGGTGATCTGCCTTCAACATTGTCAGATAGTGAGGCGTCGCGCTTCGTATGCGACGCCTCTTCAATTGTCGTGACATCGACAAGCGCCCTGTGCCCTTCAGTGCCTCAGCAGTTTGAAGCTAGGCGACGTGCTCCAGGATTTTCTCCATCTCTTTCGTCGTGAAGGCGCGCAACGTCTGGACGTGGACATTGCCGGCCTTTGCCGTGTTCAAAGCGAACGCTGCGGCGGCCAGTTCGTCAGGCGCTTCCGAGATCGTGACCAAGTCGTATTGCCCTTGTGTCCAGACGACTTCCTTAATCGTTATCCCGGCCGCACCGGCAGCTTTCTTGGCGGCTTCCACCCGCTTGACCGTATCCTTGATGGTTTTCAGACCTTGGTCGGTGAATGTGAAAAGCGTCACATAAGTGGCCATTGTGTTTCCTCCCGTCGTGGAGAGTTATTGTCAGAAACGCCGCCCAGTCTCCACAATGGGCGCGCGTTCGCCATTTAGCGCGCCTACTGCGACAACATGTCAAATATCGCCGCGCGCACTTTCTGGAAGTGCGTGCTCGGGACGGCAGCACGCGCTCGCCTATCGACGACGAATGTCAGCTTCGGCGCCTCGTTCATCCGGAACCCGCCATTCCGCCGTCGGCCAGGATTTGGCATTCGCTGCCGACGGCTTTGCGCCCATTGCAGCCGGTCCAGTTCTTTGGTGAAGTTCTCCAAACCGGACGTCGTTCGCAAGAAGCAAACGGGTCGCTCATCAACCGTTCTTTTGCGCTGCGGCGGTTCCGAGGAGACGCACGTGCGCTTCGTGACCAGTCGACTTTGGCCAATTCATCCCGATTGCGCGCGCCGAGATCGGCCTGATGACGCGGCTGATCCTCGAGCATGCGCGGGCGACGGCGACGCCGACAACGGCTGGGGTCGGCCGTGATCGCTGACAAGATCGGCCCTCATCATTTGGAGCGCAAGGCGATCCTCTATGTGCGCCAGTCCTCGACCCACCAGGTGCTGCACAACCGCGAGAGCGGCGCGCTGCAATACGCCATGCGGGGCCGGCTGACGGCGCTGGGCTTCACTGAGATCGAGGTAATCGACGAGGACCTTGGCCGTTCGGCGGCCGGCGGCGTGCAGCGCGTCGGCTTCGAGCGGATGGTGGCCGAGGTCTGCTCGACTACGAAGTTGAGCTTAACGCACTAGCGAAGGAACCGAAGGCGGTTCGCGCCGACCTAATCAAGCAACCCAGGGACGGCGAGAGGTCAGCGCTAGGTCATCGCAGTCGGCGGCTCATCGACCTTGGGAATGAGAGTGCTTGCCTCTCCTTCGAACGCCTCAGTCTCGAATTCCAAATCCCCGTATTCGAATTCATTCTCAGCGGCGAACCAAAATTCATCGCTTCGGCCTTCTGGGGCGCCGGCCAGTTGCCACAGCTCATACGCTCGCACGCGGACATGCTCCTCAATGCCGCTCATTTTCGTCTCCTTGGAAAAACGCTGGCTGAATGCGCCGCTTGGACTCGATGTCGGTCGATCTGGCGAAAACTATGAGAAAAAGAGCGGTCGCTTTGGGTTTGGGGGGCCGCTGCGACCGCCAGTCCTTCAAGCACCGGTCAAGCAGGGGGACAAAGAGACGGGCGCTCGATGCGATTACGAATGCGGTAACCCGGGCTCGCGTGAAAGGATCGGAATCTACTTATTAGTCAGTCGTCCCCGGGTCCGAACACCGATAGGCGTCGTAACGCTCTGAGACGATTGGTCATCACAGGGTCAGATCCCGGAGCTGACTTGCACCGGATGCCGGACAGATCAGAAGAAAGCTAACGCGCCGGCACAAAGTCGTGACACAAATTCCCTGCGATATTGCGTCGTAACAGCGGGTCGACGCGGTGCGCGCGTGCGGGCTTTCTTAGAGTGTCTTGGCGTTCTGGTCGCTCGGCGCCGGCTGTTGGGTCAGCGTGTCGAAGCTGATCTTTTGCGCGTCGCTCAGCGAAGCATAGAAGTCGTTCAGTGGCGGCCTGACGAGATCGACGCCGTTCGACATCGCCTGTAGCCGCGCTTTGACCGCGTCGAGCCGCCCATCGGGCGTCAGCGGCGCCGACTTGGGGCAGGACGCGAGGATCGCGTCGTCGGCCTTGCCAGCGGCGGCGGTCAGCGCGGCGAGCGAGGTGCGTTGCGCCGCGTTGGGTTGCACGGCGCTATCGATCTTGTCGATGGCGATGATCGGGACGGCGTTCTGCGGGCCGCACAATTGCCCGAGATCCGTCGCGGGGGCGGCGTTCGTCGGCGCTGCGTTCTGGCCGAGCGCGTTGAAAGCAGCCTTCTGCTCGTCGGTCAGGGAGGTGTAGAAGGCGTCGAGGGGGCCGCCGACGGCCGCGGCGGCCGTGATCATCGCTTGCAGCCGCGTCTGCACGGCGTCGAGCCGTCCGACCGCCGTCGTCGGCGTCACGGTGGCACAGGAAGCGGCGAGCGCCTTTCCTGCGTCGGCTTCGGCGCTCTTCAGCGTCTCGAGCTTGGCGCTCTGGTCTGCATCGGGCAGGACCGCCTTGGCGATCGGGTCGATCGCGGCGCCGCCGGCGAGCGATTGCGCCGAGCCGCACAATTGCGACGTCGATTGGAGCGGAGGCGCGCCAGCGGACGGCGCCGCGCCCGACTGTGGCGCCGGCGCCGAATAGGATTGGGCCGGGGCGTTGCCGCCTTCGAGCAGAGCGTAGGCGTAAGGCAGCAGGATGCCGGCGAATAGGTCGTCGTAACCGTACGACCAGAATAGGCCATTGTAGGGTCCGTAAGGCGAGAACGCATAATCGAACTCGTCGTCATAGGCGTAAGGCCAGAATACCGGGCCGCCCCAGCCGACATAGCCGCGATGATAGCCCTGCCAACCATATGCGCCATGGCGATAGGCCTGTCCCGCTGCGAAATGCGACGCTGCGCCGGGGTGGTCGAAAGCGACGGTGTGCGCCGCTGAATGTCCCGGGAGGCCGCCGAAGGAGCGCCCGAGCGCGAACCGCCCGACGCCAGCGCGGCCGGCGAAGCCGCCCGAGCGGAAGGATCGCGTTCCGGCGAAGCTGCGTCCGCTGAAGCCGCGCCCGCCGACACTGTGCGACGCGGAATGCATGGCATGTCCGCCTCCTCCTCCGTGCAGTCGGATGGGTTCCGCGGCGGCGAAATTAACGGCGAGACTCGCGCTGGCAACGATGGCCGCAGCGGAGACGACGGCGAGTTTGCTCAACATGGCATCCATCCTTCCTGATGGCGAATGCGAAGCGAAGGGCGAGGGCTTAAGCAGGCCCTCATGACGCGGATCGCTCGGTATTGCCGCAGGCTGGGTAATTTCAATCGTCGCGCCCCGACGCGATAGGATCGGAATCTACTTAGCCGGCATCTCCCCGATGGCCACCAGCTTCACCGTAGGAAAGGGCTCGCACGCGGAGTGCCTTAGCGGCTCCGGAGGCGTTTGGCCCCACCGTAAACAGGCGAGAAGTCCGCGCGCTAAACTTCTGGCGAGGTCGGCTTGAACGGGGTCAGCGCAAAGACCCCGCTTCACCCGACTTCAATAGGGTCCCAGTTCGCGTCTTGCAGGACCCCTCATTGAACGCAAGACTGAGGCGTGTCGCCCGTTGAATGGCTAGTATCGCGCCTCGTCCCGATCGTGGCTCCAATGCTCCTCAATGGGGACAACATCTGCGTCACGGCAGGCGCAGCGAGCGCCTCCTTGTTCGGATTGCTCTTTATCATGGTCACACGCGGCGCCGGCTTCTCTAGTTCGGCCGCAATAACTGGCGCGCACGTTTTCTTGGCTCCCACGCCGGTTCACTTTGGCAGCGTGCCGTTGCTATCGTTGGGTGTGCTTGCGCCGTCGGCGTCGCCGCAGCGCGCGGTAGTTGTTCTTTGCATATGCGGTTTGAGCGACAGGTCGACAGCCGCCGCGACGCTATGCAGGAGTGGACGTCCGCTTCGACATTTTGATTGCCCAAAGCGGACAGTCCGTTCACGGCCAGATCACGCCAATAGCTACCCGACGGAATCGCGCCCAATATTGCTATTCAGCCGAGGATCGCCGCGCCTCCGAACCGGACGTCGAGACGTCGGACGGAGTTGGCTGCGGCAGCCCTCGAACTGCGTTCCGATCGACGACTGTCTCTCTAAGTCGCCTTGTGCGGGCGTGGCTCTATCAATAGAATTTACTCGACCTATGCACCCTCTGCGGCCGTGATGAGCGATACCCCGGAAACTTTCAGGCGGTTTATCGACGTTATTGCGTCGGGCATGAGTTATGACGCTCTAGACCTGCTGACGGCCAAGCCTTTTTTTGGCGAGGACGGCAGCTACGCGCGGAGCCCTTCGGCTTGACGCCAAGCGGAATTTTTTCCCTCAGATCAAGCACTATATCTATGAAGGCGATACGGCTCTGCATATTGCGGCGGCGGCTAATGACACACTGATTGTCAAAGGGCTACTTGATCGGGGCGCAGATGTCCGCGCCCGAAACAGACGCGGCGCTCAACCGCTTCACTACGCCGTCGCTGGTGGTCCGGGCAGCCCAACATGGAATCCTGACGCGCAATCGAAGATCATCGCCTTGCTTATTGAAGCTGGCGCAGACCCCAACGCCACAGACAAGAGCGGGGTGGGACCTCTGCATCGCGCCATTCGCAACCGGTGCGCCGATGCCGTTAAGGCGCTTGTTCACAGCGGCGCTAATCTTCGAGCCCCAAATGGGAGCGGATCGACGCCGTTATTGCTGGCGACGCTAAACACAGGCAAGAGCGGTTCGGGATCTGTCGCCGCGAAATCGCAACAGCAAGAGATATTGCGATTCATCGCCGAAAATGGCGTTGTCTAAACCGCTTGACCGATCACGAGCTAAGCCGTTCTCGAATGGCGCAAAGTTCTTGATATTTTCAACGCGAGCAATTTAGCGGAGTGACCGGCGTTGCCATTTCGCAAGGCTGTCGCGAATGTCAGTCTCGATATTCGAATCGCCCGAACCGGTCAGCGGGTTCCGGCCAAAGCCCCGCGTTCGCGTTCGGCCGCATCGCGCCCAACTCAGCCATTCAGCCGATTGGCGCGGCGCCTCGGCAGCGGACATTGGGGGCGGGATCTGCGGCCAACTCGCGGCGCTGATTGACAACTAGATCAAAGTCTTGAGGTCCGGGTCGCACCAAACGATATCAGCTGTCGTCTTCATCGTCCGCGAGCTCCCGAGGCGACCTCTTTAATTTCCGCCGCCGTCGCCGATCACCGTAAAGGGCGCCCAGAACAGCGGATGCGCATAGGTGTAGCTGGTGTGGCCTGCTGCGTCGACGGAGCCCGGGCCGTCGATCAGCGCCATCATCGATTGGCGCAGCGCTTCGGCTGCGCGAAAGGCCGGGATCGGCGCTCTGGCGGCGGAACAGGTCGCTCGTCAATTCGCGCGCCGAGGCGGAGTGAACCGACCAATTGGTCACCAGCAGCGCGCGCGTCGCCGGCGTAGAAGAATGCGCTGCCGAGGCCGGAGGCGGCTTCGGCGCCGGCCCCGGCGCCCGCGCCGGTGTTGCAGGCTGACAGGACCACCCAATCGGCGTCGAGCTTCAAGCGCGAGGATCTTGTCCATGGTCAGCAGCCGTCGCCGTCGACCCCCGCCACCTCGGGCGCGGTCAGGGCCAGCGCCGGTTGAGTCAATCCGTCGAGGTCGCCCGGGATCAGCCCGTGCGTCGCGAACGCGACGACGCGGTAGCGCGTGAGATCGAGGGTCTCGACATTGCGTTCGTTGGCGTCCTTGCCGAGATAGAGCGACTTGGCCGGGTCGACGTCGAGCGCGCGCGCCATATCCGTCAGTTCCTGCCGCGTGTCGGGAAGGCGCGGCAGCATCGCCAGTTCCGCCTTATCGACGTTTTCGGTGTGCGGCGCGGCGCGCAATTTCAGCGGTCGGCCGCGCGTCACGTCGGCGTCAGCGCTCGCGTCGGACACGGCGGCGTCAGCGGTCTTCGCCGCCTCTGCCTCCGCCTCGGCGGCCTCTTCGGGACTGAAATAGGGGTCGCCGAAGCCGATCAGGTTTTCGCGGCTCGGCGAACCGGCCGGCAAGAGATCGCAGCGTCAGAAACGCCGAGGCCGAGGGAACGACGGTTACGTTATGCGTGCGCGCGAGCCAGGGGACGTCGCGATAGCCGGCGAACAGCGGTTGAGCCTGTGCGTCCACCTCGACGTTCGCCGTCGGCAGCAGGCCGAGCGGCAATTCTCCCAGCGCGCCGTTGGTCGACGACCACGAGGCTCTTGGCGTCCTTCCAGCCGCTTTCGACCGGCGCCAGCAGCGCGGCGTAAAGCGCAGTAGGCCTTGGCGACGTCGAAGGGCGGGATGTCTTCGACCCGCGTCGCCTCGGGCTCCAGCGCCTTGCGCAGAGTCGATGACCGCGGCTTCGAGATCGCGCGCCTTCATCGGGATGCGCGCGAACGCCACGGCGCCGTCTTTGGGAATCGCCCAGCACGAAGCTGGCGGTCTGCCCGAAATAGAACGACAGCATCGCCTCGCCCGGCCGCAGCGCCGCCTTGACGTCGGCGAGCGCCGGCGGCTTGGGGTTGATCAGCGAGGCGTAGGCAGGGAAGCGCTTGGTGATTTCGCGCACGGCGGCGTCGTGCTTGGTCCGCAGTTCGGCGAGCAGGGCCGAGGCCGCGCTGACGTCCTGGTCCCTCTGCCCGTCCGGCGGCAGCGACAGCAGATTGTTGACCGCGCCGAGCGAGGCTTCGATCTGTTTGGACAGGTCCTGCTCGCCGCGAACGAGTTCGGCGAGCGCGGGATCCTTGGCCGCCAGTCGCGCGCTGGCGTCGGCGAGCGAATGGCCGACCGAGTGGCCGCGTATCGCGTCGGAAAGCGCGAAAGTTTCCTCGGCGACGTCGTTGGGGTCTTTGGCCTGATCCACCAGCGCGTTGAAATAGGCTTCGACGATCCGTTGCAGGCGCGCCTGCTTGGCCGCCACGACCGTCGGATCGTCGTCGTCGGCGCTTTCGCGCGCCGCCGTCATCATGATCGGGAATGGCGGCCTTGAACTCGCGCAGCGCGTCGGCTGCGCGGTTGGATCGCGAATAGCCGATCGCCAGCAGGCCGCGAGCGAGCGCGGCGTCGAAGCTGTTCGCGCCCTTGCGCGCGGTCTCGCGCTTGACCAATTCTTCGGCCGCCGCGACGCCGGCTTCGATTTGTCCTGCCGCATACAACACGGCGACCCGCGCCCCATTCAGTTGGTAGATTTCTCGGCGCGGCTGGCGGCCAATTCGCGATCGCCTGATCCAATTGCGCGAAGACGGCTTGCGCCTCCTTCGCCTTGCCCTGCAACACGAGGATGTTGCCGAGATTGGAGAGAATGCTTGCGGTTCCGGCGAGTCGTCGGCGACGCCCAACGCGCTCTGGGTGTCGAGAGCCGCCCGCGCGAGCGACTCGGCCTCGCGGTAACGGCCTTCTTCGACGACGATGCCGGCGAGTCCGACGATGAAGCCGGGCGTCGCCGGACTGTAGCGACCCTGTTGATCGAGAATGTCAAGCAAGGCCTTTCGCGCGAGCGACTCGGCCTCGCTCAGCCGTCCCTGCTTGGCCACCATTCGCGCTATCGCCAGCAGGCTGCTCTCCGCGGCCTGCAAAACCTGCTCGCGCGGCGCCGGATATTCGATAGTTTCGGCAAGTCGTTCACCGAGGCGCGTCGGAACGCTTCCGTGCGCCGATAGCAGACTTCGGCTTGCGCATATTGGCCGTGCGTACTCCGTGCGCCAGCGCCGCGACGCCAGCGGCATCGGCCTCCCAGGACTGGCCATAGATGGCGTAGTCCTTGCGCCAGCCGGGATCGGGACTGCCGCGCGCCTCCTGAACCAGCGCTTCGACGCGGCGCGCATAGGCCTCGCCCTGGCTGATCTCGCCCGCGGAAAACGCGGTCCGGCCAGATTGCGCGAGCGCGTTGATCATCGCGCCGCGCTTGTTCTGCGCAGCGGCGACAGTGACGATCGACTCGAAGGTCTCAGCCTCCTTCTTCGGGTCGCCGAGCGCGCTGATAACGCCGCGCGACGGCTTGCATCGCGATCATGATCCTGCCGAACTCGCCGCTGCTCTTGGCCGCGTCCAGGGCTTGCAGTGCGTCGGCGAAGCGGTGCCACCGACCGGGTCTCCGCGCCCACGACCAGGAGACCGAGGGCGGCGAGGCCACCCGCACCGAGGAGTCGGCGCCGGCTGAGGACGGGGGACGGGGACTGGTGAGTGCCGTGGGCGTCGTCCCACGCCGCGAGAGCGGTGCGCGAGTGCGTGCGGGAGTCCTCGTGCGCGTCCACGAGGTCGGCCGTGAGACTCGTCAGTTCTCGCTCGGAGATCTCGATCGGGGGAACCGAGCGCAAGTGTCGGGAGTTGGTCATGTCAGTTCACTGCTCCTTCGTTGGCGGGGCGGGCTTGGGCGGTTGAGAAGAACGGTTGCGGGAATCCCACGGACCCGGCCGCGCTCGGCAGGGTCGCCAGGGGCGGTGGCAGCATCACCATCGCGCCGTCACCCGCCTTGACGAGTGCCTGAACGGCGAGGAGGATCGCGACGTGTTGCGCCTCGACGCCCATGATCGATGCGGTCAGGGACCGACTCGACGGGTCCTTGATGGTCGCGGCGTTCTTCACGTAGGTGGCCGCGGCGCCGTTCTCGAGCTCGAGGGCCAGCGCGATGACCGCCGCCGGCGTCGTGAGCTTGGGCTTGGCCTTGTTCACGACCTTCAACAACACCGGGTCCGGCTTGTGCTGCTGCGTGCCGCCGAGTCGCTTGAGCGCCGCGTTGAATGTCTCCGCGTGCTCGGCGTGCTGGGCCTTGGTCTGGGTGACGAACTCCTTCACGAGGGGAATGGCCGAACCGCCGCCGATGAACGGAAGCGTGAGAGCGACGCCGTAGGTCGCCACGGCCAGGTTCTCGATCGACGCCTGGGTCTGCAACACCTGGATGTCGCTGGAGGTGCCCGCGTACGCCGCGGACGCCGAGAACGCCACCAATCCGGCCGCGAGGGCACCGGCGACACCGGCGCCGATCAGGCCCCCTCCGACGAACGCAGTCTCCGGGAGGTCCGCGCGCAGGTCGTCGCCGCGGCGACGCGCGTCGTCGGGGTCGACAACGAACGCGGCGGGCTCGTCGTGAAACCGCTCCACCAGATCGTCGAGGACGACGCCCGTCTGTCGCATGGCGTCGCGGTGGAGGTCGGTCGACTCGTCGAGCAACTCCCTCTGCGATCGTTCAAGGCTGTGTCGCATAGTGATTCCTTTCGTGGCCCGTTGCGGTACCTCACTGCTTCTACGGAGTGGCGCCGATGACGGATGACGGAATCTTGAAAAGTTCGCCGTGACGACCGTTCGCACCCGCCAGTAGCGTGAAAAAGAATGTGCCATCCGCCGAGCCACTCGGCGTCGTAGTACCTGTGACCGTGGACAACGACCTACTCGCCGCCAGCGACGCCAGTTTGGTGATCGCCGTCGCCCGCAGCCGCTCCGACGCGCTCGAGGAGATCTACCGCCGTCACGGGGGAACCGTGCTCGGCCTCGCGCAGCGCATCCTGCAGAACCGGCCCGCAGCCGAAGAGATCGTCCAGGAGGTCTTCGTTCGACTGTGGCGCGCACCCGAGCGATTCGACTTCGAGCGCGGAAGTTTGCGCTCGTTCTTGTGCGCCCAGGCGCACAGTCGATGCGTGGACGTCATCCGCGCCGAGAGTGCGCGACGTCGTCGTCAGGAGCGTGACGCGGTGTCAAGAACGCCGGAGCGCCACGACGTCGCCGACACCGTCGCGGACCTGTTGGTGGCGGAGCAGCTGCGGGCCGTCGTCGAGTCGTTGCCCGAGAAGGAGAAACGGGTCATCGAGCTCGCGTACTTCCAGGGTCTCACGTACCGGGAAGTCGCCGAGTACCTGGACGAGCCGGAGGGGACCGTCAAGAGTCGCATCCGCAATGGACTGAAGACGATGCACGCGCAGCTCATGCGCTCGGGCCTGACGTTGGGAGAGTTGTCATCATGAATCACGACGAAATCAGGTCGTTGCTCGGTGCCTACGCACTCGACGCGGTGACGGCCGACGAGCACGACACCATCGCCGAGCACCTCACGGGCTGCGCGGCGTGCGCGGACGAGGTGGCGACCCACTACGAGGCTGCGGCAATCGTGGCGTCGGCGATCTCTCGTGACACACCGCCGCCGCTGGCGAGCGCGGAACTCTGGGACCGCATCGAACGAGAGACGAGGGACGACGCCGTCGTGACAGCGCTGGCTCCGCGTCGCGAGGCGAGTCTGACGCGCTCCCGAACGCTGCTCGCCATCGTGAGCGTCGCGGCCGCCTTACTGTTGGTCGCGGTCATTGCGCTCGAGGTCCAGGTCGGGAATCTGAACACGCACGTGGCCGCGATCCGCAGCACGCTGCACGCGAGCAACGTCGAGGCGCAACTGGCCGCCACGCTGCTCAGCCCCGATCACCGGACCGTCTCGATGGTCTCGACACGTGGAGTGCTCGAAGCCACGGCGGTGATTGGGAGCAATGGCGTGTCGTATTTCGTGAACCAGTCGCTGTCGCCGGTGGGGAGCTCCTCGACGTTCCAGCTGTGGGCGCTGTCCAACAACAAGGTCGTGTCACTCGGTGTGCTCGGTGGCGATCCCCACGTGGTGGCCTTTCGGATTGAGCCCACGATGACCGAACTGTTGGTCAACGTCGAGCCGCTGGGGGGAACGCCCGCTCCCACGACCCCGGTGCAAGCCACCGGCTCGCTCACCTCGGCCTGAACCAAGGAAAGTCGCGTCCGCTGCGGAGCGACCCCTCAGGCCTTGGGGGTCGCACTCGCGACCGAGGACGCCGGCGACGTGCCGTGCGCGTTGGTCGCCACAATGACGCAGTAGTACTTCGTCTTGTTCTTGAGCTTCGTCACTTTGTCGGTGTGCACCGAGGCCTTGGTCGTCGCGGTGGGCTTCCCCTTCGCCGCGACGGACTTGGAGGTCGAGCAGTAGAGCTTGTACCCCGTCACGGGCGAACCCCCGCTGGACGCGGGAGGCGACCACGTGAATGTGATGAGCGCGTTGCCGGCCTTCGCGGCGAACTTCTGCGGCGCCGTGAAGGCGACGCTTTGGAGTTCGTA
The DNA here is from genome assembly GCA_963830195.1 of uncultured Actinomycetota bacterium. Lineage (GTDB taxonomy): Bacteria > Actinomycetota > Acidimicrobiia > Acidimicrobiales > RAAP-2 > RAAP-2. Next base: position 35,513 of record CAWHLQ010000020.1, read on the forward strand.
CGCTCCGGCGTCACAGGATGACTGGCCCGTCGCCCCGGGTCGCTTGTCACCACGTTCGTCGGTCACGACCGTGCACGCGGCCTTCGGGACGATGTCGATCGCCACGCTGCCGGCGCCGAGGGCCAATGTCTGCGGCCCGGTCGATCCGTTGGCCGCCAAGGTGGTCGCCAGATTGATCGCCGTCGCGTTCTCGAGGCTCGACGGGCCGAAGGCGCAGCTCGTTCCTGTCTCGACGTTGTAGCCGTCGTCGGTGAAGGTCGCGCCCACGGCCTTGGCGCACCCGGCGTTGTCAAAGATCGAATTTCCCACGATCGCGGTGTTCTCGTCGTAGAGACCGGGTGCGGTCGCGGCGGTGTCGCCCTCGAAGGTGTCGTCGGTCACGGTGGCACGACTCTCGTCGTCGAGTCCGCCTCCGTTGCCGGTCGCGCTGTTGTCGACGAATGTGGCGTTGGTGTACGTCGACACCGCGTTGTTGGACACCCCGCCACCGTTCGCGGCGCTGTTGCCCGAGAACGTCGTGTTCGACAAGGTCACCTCACCCGCGGCGTCCACACCACCCCCGTTGTCCGTGGCGCTGTTGTCGCTGAAGGTGTCGTTCGTGATCGTGAGTCGGTAGGTGTTGTAGGCACCACCACCGCTCTGCGTCGCCGTGTTGGATGAGAGTGTCGATCCCGTGATGAGACCGTACGCCGTGTTGTACACCGCGCCGCCCTGGCTCGCCGTGTTCGCGCTCACGGTGTCGTCGGTGAGCGAGAACGATCCGTAGCTGTAGATGGCCCCGCCCTGATAGGCGCTGTTGTCCGACAGTGTCGAGTCAGCAACGGTGATGGACGCCTCGTCAAGACCATTGGAGCTGTAGATCGCGCCGCCACCATTGGTGGAGGTGTCGTGGCTGAAAGTGTCTCCCGAGAGTGTGGCCTCGTAGTTGTTGTTGAGGCCGCCTCCGTAGCTGCCCGCGTCGTGCGAGAGTGTGTCGTCGGTCAGGTAGACGATGTAGTTGTTGCACACGCCACCACCGCCGGTCGATCCGTCACCGTCGGAGATCGTCAGATTTGACAACGTAAGGGTCGCGTTCTCGTTGGTGACGACGCACCCGGAGCCGGCGTTGTCGATCGTGGTCGAACCCGCACCCGCCCCATTGATGGTCAAGGCCGGATTCGCCGTGTCGGTGATGTCGAGGGTCTCGTCGTAACTGGTGACCGAGGCCGCGACCTCGATCGTGACGTCGTCACCCGACAGCGCCGTGGCGGCTGCCACACCTTCGGCGATCGTCTCGCACGCCCCCGTGCCGCTCGAGGTGCAACCCGTCGTCACCGTGCCGGACTGGCTGACGTACAGCGTCACGCTGGTGGTCGCCGACGCCGCCACGCCCGGCACCACGAGCAGACCGAGCGAGGTCACCGTGACCACGAGCGCACGCCGCCACCGGTGGCTCGCTCCTGACGACGGTGAACTCTGGCGAGGGGAGAGTGCGTGGACCATGACGACTCCTGACTGTTGGACCGAGGCTAGCGAGGAGTCGCTGCGGTGTCGACTGGAACGTTGTCGACACGCCCGCAACTCAGGAGCCGAGCGGGTGAATCCGGCCCCGATTGTCGACCGACGGCTGCCGTGTCCCCGCCGGACCCTCACCGAAGAGGCGAAGAAGATTGCCCGTCATCCGCTGCAGATCCGTCGCGGGGCAGGCGGTGCGTCGAGGACAGGTCCCCAGAGCCGAGATCCAGTTCACGGTACCCGCGTCGAACACTCCCGCCTTCGAGCGGCGGCTCGTCCAATACGTCGCGTCCGAGTAGGTCACGCCGTTCCAGTCACCCTGATTGGTGTAGATCGCCGAGATCGGAAGTGGTGAGTGGCCGAGAATCTGGAGATCGGGAGGCGTCACGGAGTTAGCGACCACGTGGTCGACGTCGCTCGTGATGACGTCAGGAATGTGCGAGCCGTTCTTGAGACCGGTCCCGGCGTAGAGCCAAGACCCGGCGTCGGCGACGACGTAGGGGTACTTTGCCGCGCTGTTTACGAAGCCGGCGTAGCCCTCGCCCGTGAGCGCGACCTCCGACCAACTCGACGGCGGCGAGCTCCACGTGTTGCCGGTCACCTCGAGAGGGTTCCCGACGCCGTTCAGGGGGTCGGCGGACGCATCCCGGTAGTCGACCTCTTCGCGGTCCGCACCGAGTGGCGACGACTGGAGGCGGGAGTGCCGCAGGACCGACGCCGCACCGAAGAAGACGATGTTCTCGCCACGAGCGACCGCCGCGAGCGCGCCCTCGCGCTCGGCGTTCGTCCACGTCTCGTCGTGGCCGAGCGACAGGATGACGCGATGGTGCAGCATCACCGCGGGATGCTCGGTCACGAGAACGTCAGTCACGTACGCGAGGTCGAGACCGTGCTCCTCGGCCCAGAAGATGAGGGGAAACTCGTTGCCGAGGAAGTCCGACGCACCGTCCCCGTCCGCGTACGGGCGGTCGAAGGACACGACGCGAGCACGGTTGCACACGGGGTACGTCGCTGATCCGGCCGCGCACGGACCCTCGCCCTGATAAAAGTCGAATCCCCCGAAGGTGTTCCATCCTTCCTCGGTGAGTGAGCGTGCAATCACCAGGTACGTCGCGTGACTCGAGGGGTTCCACACCGTGAGCGGCACGTAGGACTGCTGGTTCCCGCTCCCGATCAATTTCAGGAGGTAGTCGCCCTGGACGAAGGCGGACGTGATCGTAAAGGTGAGGGACCGATGCCACCGGTCGCAGCTGACCATGTTGATCCCCCGCGTCAGACGACACGCGGGTTGACGCCGCGCGACGACGTCGGCGGAGCGCCAGACGAGACGACCTCCCGCTCCGTGGTAGTACCCCATGCGATACGCCGCCACGTGGAACTGCCGCGCGCTGGTGTTGACGAACAGACTCACGGTCTCGCCCACGCGCGCGAAGTTCTCGCTGGCGAACCCTTCGATCGTGCCGCGGCGATGGCGCGCGCTGATGCGCCACGCGGTGGTTCCGGGCTTCTCGTTCTCCGCCACGATCGCCGACGAGACGACCCCGAAGCGGCCGAGATGGGTCGCCACGCTCGTCGTCGGCGTCGTTGTCGTGGTGGTGCGACGTTGTGACGAAACCGGACTGGCGAGGACCACGACGCCCACCACGAGCGTGAGGACGCCCAACTGGATCCAGGGGATGACGCGCCGGCGGCCCACGTGCATGCGACTACTCTCCCAGAGCCGCGGTGGCGGCTCGACCGGCCCGCGCCGTGTCTTGGCGACCTACTTCTTCGGCGTCGCGCTGGCGTTCGGAGACGCCGCGGAACTCCCGATCGCGTTCACCGCGGTCACGACACAGGTGTAGTGAACCCCGTTCGTGAGCTTCGGGACCGTGACGGAGCGGACCGTCGACTTCACGGTCAAGGTGTCCTTGCCCTTGGTGGACACTGGCTTGGTCTTGGAGCAGTACACGCGGTAGATGGTGAGGGGATCGCCACCCGTCGACGATGGCGCCGTCCAACTCAATTTGATCGACGCGTTCGCGGCGGTGGCTTTGGGGCTGCGAGGTGCGCTCGGCACCGTCTTCACGATCACGGGTGCCTCGACGAGTGCGCTGGCGCCGGCGGAGCACGTGGTCGCGGCCCCGGTCACTCGCGCGAGCCCCTGCTCGTCATCGGCGTAGTTGCCGGTGCAGTCCGCCGCCGGGATGACGTCCGCCGCCGAGCTGCCGTTGCCGAGGGGAAGGTCGCCGGGCACGCTGGACGTGGCCCCGGTCAGCGTCGACACGAGATTGATGGTGCTACTCAGGATCTTGTCCGAACTGAGATCGAATCCGCAGGTCTGATCGGAGTCGATGTTGTAGCCACCGTCCGTGATGAGATGCGGATTGCCGGACTCGTACGCACACGTCGAGTTCTCGAAGATCGAGTCGGAGATCGTGAAGCTCGTGTCCGCGTAGTTGAACACTCCGCCGCCGTAGGCCGGAGCCGTGTTGTCGTAGAGGGTGTCGAAGGTCATCGTCGTCACCGCAGCCTGGTCGTTGGAGAAGACTGCCCCGCCCTCACCGGACCCCGCGGTGTTGGCGTCGAACGTGTCGTTGTAGAGAGTCGCTGTTCCGTGCGTGAAGATCGCGCCCCCGCTGGCACTGGCGGCGTTGTGGCTGAAGGTGTCGTCACTCGCGGTGAGCGACTTGCCGGTTTGCACGAAGATCGCGCCCGAGTATGACGACGAGTTCGACGAGAAGGTCGTGTCCGTCGCGGTCAGGGTTCCGTAATCGGAGATGGCGCCGGCGTAGTACCCACTGTTGCCGGTGAAGGTGTCGTGCTCGAGTGTCGTCTGATTCGTGACGTACAGCGCACCGCCGCCGTCGCCGGCGTAGCCCCCGGAGATCGTGTCGTTGTTGAGGTCGAGCGAACCCTCCGCGATGATGTTGCCTCCGTAGCTGGACGCGTTGTAACCGTTCTCGATCGTCACGTTCTCGATCGTCACCTCGGTGTCGTAGCCCGCAATGATCGTCTCCTCGCCCACGGTGCTGCCGCCACCGTCGAGCACCGTCGAGCCCGCTCCCGCTCCGTCGATGATGAGGGTCGGACTCCCGGTCGAGATGTCGATGTTCGTGGCGTAGGGCGTGGCCGACGCGGCGACGTCGATGGTGACAATGTCGCCGGACAACAACGACGCGGCGGCGAGGCCTTCGGACATCGTGGAGCACGCGCCCGTGCCCGCCGACGTGCAGCCGGTTGACGCCTGACCGGTGGCGTCCACGTACAACGTGACACTGGTGGTCGCGCCCGCCGTCGAGGCGGGGAGTGCGACCAGGCCAGCCATCACGGCCACCCCGACCAGCACCGACCGACATTTCGATCCCGTCATGACCGCTCGCGTCGCACCTTGTCGCATGCCAACTCCTCACCCAGATTCGTGATTCGGAAGATAACAGACGGCCTCGTTCGACCCCGGGTCGCAGGACCGCGACGTGACGCAGCGAGCGCGCGGCGCGCGGTCCCGCGTTCTCGATCGTGAGTGTCGCGGGTTCGTTCACGGTGGTCGCGGTGAGCCAGATCGGCGAGAGAATAGAGGTTGCCTCGCTGCAGCACGTGGTGTGTCGCCTCGTCCTTCGTGGCGACACCGGTGACGAGGTTGACCACTTTCTCCCGACGTTGGCCGACGACGTCGAGTGACGACTCCGCCCGCCACGCGTGTGGCGACGTGGTCGCCCCGGGCGGACGAACGAGACAGGTCGTGGTCAGAGTACGTGCCTCGCGAACTACGATTCGCCAATGTCGGTGCCCGCGGAATCGGTCGCGTCAGACCGAGGGGACCAGCTCACGGCGCCGCCCCGGGGCCACCGGCGACGATCGACCCGCGTGATCCGTCGGCGACGGCGACTGGCGATCGTCGTGATGATGACGGCGGCTCTCGTGATCGCGGTGATCATCATCCCTCGCGCGCAGGCACCCGCACCGCCGGTTCCAGGCAAGAAGGGCATTGACGTGTCGTCGCATCAAGTCTCCATCAACTGGCAACTCGTGGCCGGCGACGGCGTGGCCTTCACCTATATCAAGGCGACGGAAGGAACGAACTACGTCAACCCGTTCTTTCTCAGTGACTGGACCAGTGCACGCCAGAACGGCGTCCGCACGGGCGCGTACCATTTCTTCTCCCTGTGCACCCCCGGGGCCGCCCAGGCGGAGAACTTCCTGCGAGTGGTGCCCCGTGACTCGTCGTCGCTACCTCCCGCGGTCGATCTCGAACTGTCCACTGACTGCCTCGCACGACCGCGCGCGGCCACCTTCAAGAACCAGCTGGACACCTTCATCCACCGCGTCGAGCGCGCCACCCACAAGGGAGTCGTCTACTACGTCGGCAGTGACCTGCCCGCCGCGTACGCCGCCGCCGTTCCCCGGCACGCGCGGCTGTGGCTCTACAACTCGCCGGGCCCACCCGCCAGTCACCGCTGGGTGATATGGCAAAAGAGCGCGACGGCACACATCAACGGCATCGCGGGCAACGTCGATCTCGACGAGGAACGCCTGTTGTTCAAGTAGGCGCGTTCGACGCGAGTGCGCGCGTGACGCACCGCGGGAGTTGACGAGGGTGCAGGGTGTACACCACCGCGACGCAGCCGTACCACTGGGTGGTGCGAAGGGTCTGCGTCCCAGCCACGCGGCCGCGCACGCGCCAGACCCACTCTCCACGCACGCCCCGGGGCGCGCCGTACATCTCCGTCATCGTGGCCGCGAACGCCCCCCGGCTCCACGTAGCCCCGATCGAGGTCCGCCAACGCAATGACGCGGGGCGTGACGACACTGGAGACGCCCCAGTCAGTGAATTGCTGTCCCACCAGAGCGAGCTGTCGCGAGGTGAGAGCCGGCTCGCCGAAATTGGAGAGAGGCTCAGCAGCTGGCGCACGACCACCTCCCGGTCGGTGCCAGAGCGCGCTTGGGGGCCCCATCCACCCACCAGCTCGTAGTCAAAGGAACTGGTCGCCTGCTGGACGAGGCCGCGCGCGGACTGGGCGAAGGGGTACGTCACCAGACGCGCGTCGGTCACTCTCGCCGCTTCGACGTCGACGGCGGCGTCGGCGGTGATGCTCTGGGACACCACGCGCATGCCCGCCATCTGAACGGTGAGTTGGCCGAACGCGAGCAGCGGGAACAGCGCGGCCACGGGGCCGAGGAGCCACGTCACGGGCGCGACGACGATCGCGAGACCGACGGACGTGGTGTTCGCCAACAGATTGACGCCGCCGGGGGACCACGCCGCGGCGGTGAAGAAGGGATTTTGAAGTGCGACAGCGCGTGCGCAACCCAACCGTTCGCCCAGATGGGAAACGACGCGTCACCCTCGATCCACACGGTGTGATGCAGCGGACCAGAGACGATCACCGGCCAGAGAATCGCTGCGGATACAATGACGTAGGACGCTGCAGCGATGAGCCATCGGCCCCCCACACTCCTCCACCCCAACATCGACGCACTGTTCCGAAAACGGTCGTGGGCAACCGCGATCCACATCCCCGCGGGTATCGCGCGACGCGACTGTTCCACGCGACCGTCGACGGACGGAAGAACTGCTAGACACACTCGACATGGACTCGTCCGCACCTCTCCGCGTGGGTGTGGTCGGTGCCGGACCGTGGGCGACATTGGTGCACGCCCCGATGTTCCACGCCAACGCCCGCTCGAGCGTCGCCGGGGTTTGGGCGCGCCGCGCTGACGCGGGCCGCACGCTCGCCGATGCGCACGGCGCTACCTACTATCAGGACTTCGACGAGCTCTGCCAGAACTGTGACGCGCTCACCTTCTGTGTCCCGCCCGACGTCCAAGCTGAGCTCGCCTTGCGAGGTGCTCACTTCGTGAAGGCGATGCTGCTCGAAAAGCCCGTCTCACTCCGTGTCGACGCGGCACGCCAGCTCGCCGCGGCCGTGGTGGACGCGGGTGTCGTCACCCAGCTCGTGTTGACGTGGCGTTACGCCCAGGTGGTCCGCGACTTCCTCGACCAGTTGACGGGTGAGAGGGTCGTGGGTGCCCGCGGCGTCTTCGTCAGCAACATGCTGCGCGACCCGACCTTCGGAACGCCGTGGCGACTCGAACACGGCCCTCTCCTGGACCTCGGTCCTCACCTGGTGGATCTCCTCGAGGCGACCGTCGGACCGATCACCACCCTCACCGCGCGCGGCGAGCGACTCGGATGGATCTCGCTGATCGCCGAGCACCAGGGAGGCGAGGTGAGTGAGGCGTCCCTCTTCGCTCGTTCGAGCGTGTCGGGGGGCGTGCAGGGTGTTGAGGTCTATACCGAGAGCTCCGTACTTCGACTTGACACGGCGTCGTCATACAGTGCGGCGACGTTCGCGACGATCGCCGACGACTTCATCGACGCGGTTCGAACGGGTCATTCGCCACCTCTCGACGTCCATCACGGTCTCCACCTTCAAGAACTGCTCTCGCAGGCGGAATCGCAGCTGACGTAGAGGGATCTCTGGCGACAACGATTCGGGAGTAGCCGCCGGGTGGCGCGTGTGTCACAAATTCGTTCCGGGGATTGATTCGACTTCGGGACTGTGCCAGAGTTTGTTGTTATGCGACGACTTGCCGGAGCGAGTTCGTGGGTGATGACGGTTCTCGTCGCCGCCACACTCACGGCGTCGATTGTCGCGATGAACATTCATCACAGCGTGACCGCGCCCCTGTCGTTCAAGCCCGCGCCGACGACGGCCGTCACCACGACGACCGCGCCACCTTCTCACTCGTCGAGCACGCCCCCTACGGTGCCTCCCACGACGACACCCTCGTCGACGTCGCCGATCACGACCACGCCGACGGGCACGAACACGACCGTGACCACGACGACCACGGTGGGTTCGACGACCACGACCACGTTGGGCACCACCACGACAACCACGACCTTTCCCCAGGGTGATGACGGAGGAGACGGAAACGGTGGCGGAAGCGATGACGGCGCGGGCGACCACTGATGGGTGACCGGCCACCGCGTCTCGTGGGCGGTCGCTGATCGTGCGCGTCGGACCACGAAGCACCCGACAACGCGATCGACGACTCGTTCGCGTCCGAGGGGCGGCGCAGGCGACGTTCGTGGTCGCGTCCGTGTCGACGGGCATCATCGTCGTGTGGGCCGCCAACACGACGCAGCTGGCCAACAGTGCAGTCGTCATACCGACAACGACGACCACGGCTCCCGCCACGACCACCGTGCCCGCGACATCCGGGGGAAGTCGTCCGCACTCGTCTCCCGGATCCCGTCACCCGTCACCTCCGCCGTCCGGCACGCCGACGCCGACCACGCAGCCGTCCTCAACTCCGACGACGACGCCAGTTCGTAGCGTGCCCACGACGGTTCCGACGACCGTCGCGCCGGTCACCACGACCACGCTGGCTCCCGTCACCACGACCACGACGTGTTACACATCGCCGAGTGGTTTGCGGACGGTGTGCTACTGACCACCCGAATACGGCGTCGGCTCGTTCGCCATTGCCACGCGTCACCCACGACGCGGCGGTCGAACATCGACGTCACGAGGTCGTCACCCCGGGGTGGTCACGCGAGCGTCGCGCGATCCAGACGTTCCGCCACGTCACGCCCCCGTTCGTCGAGGAGGCGAGCAGACCGTCCGCCTCGACGCAGTGCGACGCGGTAGGACACGACGGTGAGAGCCCATCACCGGGAGCGAGCCCGAGGGAGTTCGCGACGACATCGGGCACCGACCACGGTGAGCGCGGTGGCGAATCGGAGCTCGACGCCTCCGAGAGCGCCGCAACCGAGACGGTCATCACGACCATGGGCAGGACGAGGAGTTCGGGAATCAGCACGCGCCGGGGCGACATCACTGGAATCATCGCATCTCGTCTCTCCGTTGGGATGGGTAGATCGAGTGATCGGACTGTGGTCGGTCGTCACCGACAGGTCGACACTCGAGCACCGTGGTTCTAGGGTGGTCACGAAGGTGTCACCCCTCGTCGCCGTGTGAAAGGTGCCAAGACATGACCACGCAACGACCGACGTTGTACGAGTTCGCCGGAGGCGCCCCGGCGATGGATCGGCTGGTCGTCGCACTCCACGACCGCTGCCTCGCTGATGAGATGCTGAACCACCCGTTCTCGCACGAAGGTGATCCCGATCACCTCGCACACCTGGCGGCCTACCTCGGCGAGGCTCTCGGTGGCCCCCCGACCTACTCGTCGTCACTCGGTGGGCAGTCCGCCATGATCACGATCCACACCGCGACTGGAGCGTACGACGAGATGGCCACGCGATTCGTCACCTGCTTCGACCTCGCCGTCGACGACGCGGGTTGGCCGGACGATCCGGAGTTTCGTGCGGTGCTGCACGAGTACATGGTGTGGGCGTCGGCCGACGTGCAGCGGTACGCACCGCTCGATGCCACGGCGCCCGGACCGCTACCGTTTCCGCGCTGGTCGTGGAACGGTCGCCAGACCGACTGACGTGGTCTCGTCAGTCCGCAACGCGACGTCGTCCCTGCAGTCGCTCGAGACTCGTGAGCGCTTCTCAGAACTGTGGCGGATCCTTCCGCATCACCGCGGCGTGCGTCTCTCCGACACGAGACGTCGCCGCGATGAGTCCACACGGAGAGTGCGCAACTCCTCTCGTCATCTCGTCGGACACGCGCGCCCGACGTCACCATGAAATGACGTCAGCTCACGAACGTGCCGTCGACCAACGTCCAACCGGTCGGGAGTTCGGAGGGTGTCCCGGTCAGGGACCCTGACACCACGCCACCTAAGTTCGCACCCGCGAAGTTGGTCCCCCCGACGTTGCAGCCCGCAAGATCGGCGCTGCCCAAGTTGGCGTTCGTCAATGACGCACCCGCGAGGTCAGCCTCGGTGAGGTTCGCGCCCGAGAGGTCGGCACCCGTGAGATCCACTCCCGACAGATCGGCACTGGCGAGATCGGCACTGGCGAGATCAGATCCCGGTCCCGCGAGATAGCCCGCGACCAACGTCCACTCGGGCGGCAGCGACGCTGGTGTTCCCACGACACCACCGGACGTCGCGCCCACGAGATCAGCGCTCGCGAGCGACGCACCCTCGAGGTCACTTCCCGCCAGATTCGAACCTTGGAGATTCGTGCTCGTGGCCGTCACGCCGATGAGATCGGCATTGGTCACGTTGGCGTTCAGGAGATCCGCACCGGTGAGATTGGCGCCCACGATGTCGGCGCCCGACAGATCGGCCCCGGAGAGATTGACGTCCGAAAGGTTGACGCCCGCGAGGCTCGCGCCCGAGAGATCGGCGTGTGGTCCCACGAGATATCCACTCGCCACGATCCATCCGGAAGGAAGTGAAGAAGGTGTCCCGACAATTCCACCGGAGGCGACGTCGTTCAGAATTGTCGTGCTGAGGAGCGCCCCCGAGAGATTGGAACCGGTCAGTGATGCGCCCGTCGTATCGGCGCCCAACAAGTTCGTGTTGGAGAGGTCGGCGACCGAGAGGTTCGCGTTCGCGAGATTGGCGTTCGAGAAATATGTTCCGGTCAATGTCGCGCCGGAGAAGTCGTCGCCAATCAGATCCAACCCACTCAAGGACTGACCCGCCAGGTCCGCTCCCGCCAACTCTGCGTCCGGACCCACGAAGTATCCATTGATCAAGTGCCAGCCGGAGGGAACGGAGGTCGGCGTTCCAACCACGTCGCCGGACGTCACGCGGGTGAGCGTGGCACCGCTGAGGTTCGTTCCCGACAGTGTTGCTCCCGTCATGAGTGCGTTGAACAGATTCGATCCGGCGAGGTCCGCACCGCGAAGATCAGCGTCCTGAAAGTCCGCCCCCGACAAGCTGACGCCCGACAGCGTCGCACCGACGAGATTCGCACTCGGTCCCACGAGATAGCCGCTCTTCAACGTCCAATTGGTGGGGAGTGCGGCAGGGACACCCTGCACCCCTCCCGAGATCACGCCCGTGAATGTTGCCGCCGCCAGGTCCGCGCCCGAGAGTGTGGCGTTGGTGAATGTGGCACCCGCGACGTCGACGTGCGTCAGACTCAAATCACTGAGATCTGCCCCCCTCAGGTTCGCCGTGGGTCCAAGCAGGTAACCGCCCAGGTCGCTGAAACCCGCGGGCAAGGAGGTCGGAGCGCCCACGTTGCCGCTCGACGTGACGTTGGTCAACGTGGCCGCGCGCAGCCGGGTCCCGGTCAATGTGGAATTGGTGACTGTCGCGTCCGTCAACGTCGCGTAGGTGAGATTGTCGTTCGCCAGGTTGACGCCTCGGAGGACAGCTCCGGTGAAATCGCAGCCGGCGTAGTTGTGATTCTGTCGCGTGATGCGAGAGCAAAAGGCGGGACCGCCGGAGACCGTGACGCTGACCGACTGACGCGTCACCAACCCGGACGTAGCCCCCGTCACTTGGACCGTCAGCGTATAGATCTGGGACTTCGACGACGGATTGGGAGGGAGCGTCGCCATCGTCGCGACGGTCCCACTCGAACAACTGATCGCCGACTTCGTTGCGATCACGACCGATGGCGATGACTTGAACAGACACGACTTGCCACCGCTGACAGTGGCCGACACCTTCACAGGTCCGCCCAACACCCCCACGTTGGTGATCGACACCGAGACCGTCGCCGAGGGCGCCGCGGAGCTCTTTGGAGCTGACGCCGACGCGCTGACCGCAGGCATCGCGATCGAGGCACACAGCATCGCGAGTCCTACAATCCCGCGCCGACGGCGCGCCGACGACCCTCTCGAGGAAATGCCCGTTACTGACGCATGACTCACCATCTCGCCCTCCGCAAAGTCGTCCAGGCACTGCGCCAAATTGGTGTCGGTAATATTCCCATGCGTCGCACGCAATGTGGCGCATTGTGGCCAGAGGTACTGGTGCAGAACGTTCCTCCTCTTCCACGTTTGCGTAACCCCATACAGTGTCGCGAAGGAAAGTGGTGGGAGATGCACGAGTTCACAATCGTTCGCGAATTCTCGTATCCACTCGACACCGTGTGGCGCACAATGACGGATCCGGATCTGGTGAGTCAGTGGACCGTCGTGGGCCGAGGAGGTCGACCGGTCGGCTTCGTGCCCGAGGTCGGGACACGGTTTCAACTCGTCGGCAAGCCCCTCTGGGGATGGAGAGGCATAGTTGACTGCGAGGTGCTGGACGTCGATAAGCCCAACCTCCTTCGCTACTCCTGGCAGGGTGAGGAAGGAGGCGCGATCACCAACGTCTCCATTCGTTTGGAGTCCACCCGTTCGGGCACGCGACTCACTTTCACGCACACTGACTTTTCGGGGATCGGAGGCTTCTTCATGTCGCACATCCTTCTCACCGTTCGTACCAAGATGCTGGACAAGGGCGTTCCGCCGGTCTTGGCGAGTGTGGCGGAGGGGACGTCGACAGAGACTTCCTAGTCACACGTCACGACGGATCTCGCCGCTGACCTCTTCTCTCGGTTGTCCGAGGCACCCCTAGCTCACGGTTGACGTGCGATAGCGAAGGAAAACGACGCCACTGGAAAAGCGACGCTCGTCGAGTAGCTCGAGGTCAATCCGGACGTCTCTGGGGAGAGTTGGTTTGCCGCCACCCACAACGATTGGCGTCACGAAGAGCTGGCACTCGTCGACCAGCCCCGCTTTGAATGCGTGCGCCGCCAACGTGGGGCCGCTCACAGTGATGTCACGTTCCTGTGAGGACTTCAACTCTGCGATCAGGGTCGGGTCAAACGCACGCTCGATGCGGGTATTGGCGCTCGACACCTTGTCCAGTGTGGAGGAGATGACGATCTTGTTGGCCGCTCGCCACGTCCTCGTGAAGTCATGAACCCACGCGGGATCGTCGTCACCAATCTGGACAGTCTCCCAATAGACCATCGTCTCGTACATTCGTCGCCCGTATAGGTTCGTGCCAACGGAACGTTCCAATTCATTGACGAAGACACACACGTCATCGTCAGGTCTCCCCCAGGTGAAGTCACCACTCGCGTCCTCGACGTAGCCGTCGAGCGACGTGATCATTGAGAAGATCAATTTGGCCATTGCACCGGACTTTCGTAGCGTCGCGCTCGTGTCTAAAAGTAGCGTTCCACGGCTCTGGCGGCGACCAGTCCGACCTTGTCGGTACGCCGTCCCCGTGGTGCGATCGTTCTTCGCGGCACGACTTGGTCTCTGAATCAGCCTGCCGTGGCACGAGACTGCCAGAAGGACGGGCGCCCGTGCGGGCTCGCCAACTGTTGTCGCCAACGTCAAGATGCCGCACTCTCTCCGAACTGGTTCCAGCGAGCACAAGCGAACGGAGCGAGTGACCATCAGTTTCGCTACGATCACCCGAAGCCGGAGGGACACATGGAGTGCATCGCGGGGCACCAGATTGGCGAGACTGACCGAATCTGCGGAACGTGTGGCTCGCCAGCACGTCAGACGAATCAGTGCATGCACGGGCACCCGGTCGCCCCCGGCGAACGGACGTGCTCGCAATGTGGTGTCTACATCCCAGGTTCTGCCGCCGTCGGAGCGCAGATGTCCCCTCCTCCTCCTACGTCGAAGAACGTTGCTGCGCTTCGAAATGTCGTGTCACGGCGCATCGCTGGTTGGCTCGTCATAGTCGGAAGCGTTCTTTTTCTCACCTCCGTCTTTCGACCCTGGTATGAGAACACGGGAGCACGCGTCGCTCTCGGACTCTTCGGTTACGTGATCGCCCTGCTTCTCGGACTGCTGATTCTCGCTTTCGGAGTGAGGGTGCTGTCACGGGCCATGACGGCAATGTCGATGGTCATCTTGTGGCTGCTGTCCGCGACGGCCGTCGTCGTCTTAATCTGGTTTCACCATCAGGGTGAAGAGCAGGCACACGTACTTCGCGCGTTCGGGTACTCGGTCGGTCTGTCCTCCGGCTTTTACTTCGCGCTCGCGGGAGTCAGTGCCATTGTTCTGGGGGCCATCGTGATGCAGGCCACACTCATTCTCAACAGGTGACCGAGACTGCACAATGGGTTGAAGGACCGGTGACCACGACGACGTCATCACGCACCGCACACGACGCGCTCGATCGTCATTCTCGTGACGGGAGGCACCACCAACGGGCCCGACGCCACGACGAGTCGTCCTGAGAGGACCTGTCTTCTGCGACGATGGATGGCCGGTCGTCATGCGTGGGGCCAGATGGATCGTCCTCGTGACTCCGTCGAGCCGGCAGCGGTGTCAGCCGACGCCGTCACGCCACATTTTGACCATGGGCGGTCCACCGTCGCAGACGTCGAAACTTCCAATGACCTGGAAACCCACCGACTGATATCGAGGCTCGTTCGACGGATTCGAACTTTCGAGATAGCACGGCATGCCCGTCTCATCAATCAGAGTCAAATCTCGTTGCAACAAGCTCATACCGATTCCGCGTCCGCGATGCGGCGTATCGGTCGCGAAGAGTGACAGATACCAGTGCGGCTCATGGGGATGCTCTTCGGTCACACGAGCAAAGAAGTCGTGGAGGAGCTCTTCACGACCGGGAACAATCACCGGGACAAGAGACAGCAACTCTTCAACTTTGCTGTCCGGCACCACGTCAACGTTGGGAGGCGACCACAAGCACAGTGACTCCATCTGAGGAGTCGCGTGCAGCCACCCGTGACCCACTGAACATCGAGAGAGGAACAGGAAGAACACCTCCAGCTTCGAGAGTCGCGTCGTTGCGTCGTTGCAGAAGAAACTCCACACGGGGTCCAAGTCAAACGCCCGAGAGAACACCTGCGAGGCTTCGTTGATGTCGGAAGGAAGGACGACGCGAGTCATAGTCATCTCACCATCTTGCATCAAGGAACCGAGCACACCTCGCGTCTCTTCGCTCGAGCGAATCGGAGTCCCGGGAGGTACGCGACACGGTCGAGACGGATCCTGACTGACAGTGCGTGACGTCACAGGGACGTCTCGGTTCCACGTTCGCGACCCGCGGTTGCGAGTCCCGTCGTCTGAGCGGCACGACGCCGTGGCGGACACACTTCAGTCAGACTGAGATGGACGACGACTGGTTGACGTGCACTCCTCATTGATGTGCCACGTCGCCACTCCCGAAACCCGCCGGTGACGTTCGCTCTCACAATGGAAACGTGCTGAATGGAAGCTGACTCGTTCGCACGGTGATTTGAGCTCGCCGTGCGATGAACCGAAACGGCGTCTCGATGACGGGACATCGCCCCGCAAGGTCGTGAACGCCTGGCGCGTCGTCCGCCGTACTCTGATCACAACTGCTCTCGACGAATGGACGAACATCGTGAAAGTTTTCATCACTGGCGGCACGGGACTCATTGGCTCTGCAGTCGTCGCGGAGCTCCTCAACAACGGACACTCCGTTCTCGCACTCGCACGCTCGGAGACGTCGGAGAAGGCGGCCGAGGCTGCGGGCGCGCACGCACTGCGGGGCAGTCTCACTGACCTCGACGTCCTCCGCGAGGGGGCGCAACAGTCAGATGGTGTCATTCATCTCGCGTTTGCGAACGACTTCAGCAGCGCGGAGGCAGTGATGCGATCAATCGCCGAAGAAGCGGCGGCGCTCGAAGCATTGGGTGAGTCCTTGATCGACAGCGGTCGACCGTTTGTCACGTGCTCGGGAACTCCACAGGCGGCCGGACGACCCTCGACAGAGTCGGACCCTCTTCCCACCGAAGGTCCAATAAGCGGCCGAGCTCGTGGCGTGACCTCGATTCTCGACCTCGCCTCTCGCGGCGTCACGAGTTCGACGGTGCGACTACCTCGCACCGTCCACAACGAGGGCAACGGTGGATTTGCTGGCCTGTTGACCTTCATGGCGCGCCAATCGCGAGTGTCGGGTTATCCCGGCGACGGTTCGCAGCGGTGGCCCGCCGTTCACGCTCTCGACGCGGCGGTTCTCTTTCGTCTCGTTTTGGAGAACGCACCCGCGGGGACGTCGTGGCATGCGGTCGCCGACGAGGGCGACGCCGTTGGCGACATCGCCGCGGTCATCGGACGACGACTTGACGTTCCGGTCGAATCAGTGCCGGTTGAAACGTACGGACCGCTGGGCACGATCTTCATCACCGATCAGCCGTCGTCGAGCGCCTACACACGCGACACCTTGGGCTGGGAGCCAACACACGTGAGTCTCCTCGAGGACCTCGAGAACATTCAGCCCTAGAAGATCTCGCGCCACGCCAACGCGTCCGGTACGCCACTGACGACACACGTGTGGCTGTCTCGATGTCCGCGAGTGATCCACGGCGGAACCAACTACGAATCCGTCTCGCGCTCCTCGAACATCCAGCGATGACCTTCCACGTCCTCTGCGCGATACCGCTTCCCAAATTCAGTTGACTCGACATCGGTCAAGATGGTGGCGCCGTGCTCTCTTGCTCGCTGACAGTGAGCGTCCACGTTGTCAACCAGGACCAGTAGTCCGTCGACAAGATAGGGAACCTCCTGCCAACGCGCCGCCGACTCACAGTGGCTGCGGTGCAGTGCCGGACCCTCATAATAGAGACTCGGCGTTGCGAGCATGATGGTCCCGTTGCCGGCGCGAAGTTCCGCGTGCTCCAGACGACCCTCGTCATCCACCATTCGCACTTCCTCGACGAATCCAAAAGCCGAGATCAGCCATTCGAGCGCCTCGACCCCGTTGCGATACGCCATCATCGGCACAACGTCGTTTGTCACAGGAAAACTCTAGCGATGAGGCACCAAGGTTGCTGACGGGGTGCCACTTTCAATTCACCGGATCTCACGTCGAGCTCTCACAGGTCTGATCGACGAGGAGACGCTCGGAAACGTGCTGGCTCGCCGCCACACGAACGCGAGAGCCAAACGCCAGTCTCTCCTGCTGGCTGCACCGCTGGGTCAGTAGATTCAGTGAGACGATGCATCGAACCATGTCGCGCCGTGAAATTCCCACGACAACACGAGCGATTCTTGTCGTCGTGGCTGTGCTCGTGGTGGCGACCTTCGCTTACAGCAAGACTGATATTGGCTCCACGATGACGTCAGGACGGTTGGTCACGTCACCAGACGCAGATGAGTTTTTCTCGCGACCGATTCAGTTGCCGAAAGGAATGGGTGGCAGTTATCACGGCAACGTCGTTAATGCCTCGTTCGAGCGTGGAACGTGGACTTTTGCGGCCACCGCGGGTCCAGGAGGCCGCGTGGTTGGACTCCAGGTCTCGCCCGTGGGTGATGTCGCGGGTCACGCGAACTTTTCTGTTCACTCGTGCTCAGTGTCGGTCTTGCTGGTTGATCCGTTCAGGCTCGCTTGTGGCGCGGCGGGGCGGTTGCGGATGTACGAACCATCGACCGGTCCTGCAGTGGTCTTGCCATCGTTGTCGACGAGTGCTGCTGCCGCCATCTCGCTGACCACCACGCGGCGAGCAGACGGGGGCGACGAGATTCTCGAATATTCGGTGAGCGGCACCAGGCTCTCGATGCGCTGGATCCACCTTCGCGGAACATCGGTCGTGGAGAGTGTCTCCAGCACTGTCTCGATTGACGTGTCGAGGTCCAGTCTGGCGTCACCGCTTGTGACAGTTCTGGCTGACGGACGTGCCGTTGTGCAGTACGTCAACGCTTCGGGTTGTGTCGCAGTGGAGCGTGCGAATCCCGGTCAGAACCGACTCGTTCCCGATCAAGGACTTCCACGCTTCTGTGGAGACGTGGAGTATTTTGCCGCGCCTCTGCTCACTCGTCAGGGTGACACGGTTTTTGACTTCGAGGCCCTGTGGCGTCATACGTTGGTCGAGATGTCACGAGACGATCACGTCGTGTGGCAACACTCCCTCGTGAGCCGAGGGTCCTTCGTCGTCCTCAACTAGGATGAAATGGCCGAGATGAACAACAGCGACATCGGTGTCGCATCGACAATGTTTGGCTCGGTGTGCGGTGCCAAAGTGGCAGCCAGCCCGTACGGAGGTTGCCAGGTCCTCGAGATCGTCAGCGCGCAGAGCGGCGCACTTGTACAACGCTCTCTGTCGAGCTACTGGATCAAAGAGGACGGTACGGTGACTCACCTGCTCGTTCTCGGCGTCGCGCCAGAACGTCACTACGCGTTGGTCCTCGACGGACTGATTGCGAACTGGCCGAAAGGACGATGGATTCCCGGAGTCCTCTCTCGCGTGGGACTTCCTTCACCGTGATGGTGGCCAATCGAGTATGTCCGCGCGGTTGCACGAGCCGGCGTGGACACTGAGTACGGCATCGTCGGTAGCTCGAGCAGTCTCGAAGGTGTGCTCTCGAGATCGGATGAGTCGACTTCCCTGAAAAAGAGGGATCCCAACAGCATGATCACGCCGCCCAAGTCAATCGAAAAGGCCAGAAGGATAAGGAGGACGGTTTCGTCCGTCAGCGGCAGTGACGTGGCCGACTCCAACTTGTTGTACTCAGCGAGCACGAAGGTCGTAGACACAGAGTTGCTCTGTGCCGCACCGTCACTCGTCGCCGACACGACAGCCGGCACGCCCGCAGGAGGACTGAACGACGTGCGATTGGATCGGCCCCACTCCCGCTTCCTCGCCGCTCCACACCGTGACGTTGGTACTCGGAACACCAACGTCTGGCCGGCGGCCGACTGACGAGTGACGCTCAGGCATCACGACGTGCAGTCACGTCACTCGTGAGGTGAGTCCGTTGAGATTGGTGCTGGGCCCACGTTGCGTCGTCGGCATTTCTGGCATTGTTGTCGAGGGGACGTTTCGCGACCTCACAATCGATCGAAGGAACGAACATGAACATTGATCTCCACGTCACTCGCTTCGAATGGGCGACCGGACCCGATGGAATCCGTGGCGGCGTCGGTGACCTAGCGAAGAGGGCGGAAGCGATGGGCGTTCGCACTTTGTCGTTTATGGATCACTACTTCCAGATGGACATCATGGCGCCCGCGGAGGATCCGATGCTTGAGGGGTACACGACACTCGGTTTCATCGCGGGTCTGACAGAGACGTTGCGCCTGCGCCTTCTCGTCACCGGCGTGACGTACCGACCGCCAGGCCTGTTGGCGAAGATCGTCACAACCCTCGACGTTCTCTCCGGCGGTCGTGCGGAACTCGGAATTGGCGCTGCGTGGTACGAGCGCGAGCACGTGGGTCTCGGCGTTAACTATCCATCGACGTCTGATCGATTCGAACAACTCGAAGAGGCTATTCAGATCTGTTTGCAAATGTGGAGTGACGATAACGGAGCGTTCGAGGGACGACACTTTCAATTGGTCGAAACACTCTGCAGTCCGAAGCCCATTAGTTCTCCCCGACCGCGAATCCTCATCGGCGGTGCCGGAGAACGCAAGACGCTACGACTCGTTGCTCAGTATGCAGACGCGTGCAACATATTCGGCAGTCCCGAGGAGGTGTCGCACAAACTCGACGTCCTCCGCCGACACTGCGAGAACGTTGGCCGCGATCCAATGGACATCGAAGTCACCGCATTCTTTCGAGATTTCCCACCCACAGTGACACCTGACGACCTCATCCGCCGGGCTGAATACTTTTCAAAGATCGGCGTGTCGACATTGGTGCTGGGAGCAGTTGGCGACGACCCGGCTGGCTACCTCGAAGAGACGTTCGGACCTGCGATGCAGCAACTGTTTGAACTTGAACCCACCCCTTGGGCGTAGAAACTTCAGCCGTCCAAGACGGTCGAAGGGACTCTGAAGACTCCCCTAAGGGCGGCGGCGTCAGTACTCGGAGCGGACTCCTACTCGATCAGCGTTGGATTTCCATGGGGCACTTCAGTCTCAGTGGACTGGCCGGCAGAGGTTCGTGCCAAAACCAAAGCGGAGTCGACCCCACCAAGTTCAACGACAAAGGACCCGTCAGCGCAGTCAGGTGAGACGAACAGTGACTCACACGACGTGACGACATCTCAGAAGTGACAAAGGGAAATTGAGAAAGTGGATCGTCGAAACTGAACATTGCAAAAGATCCAAAGTGAGATTGAGGTTCACGACGTCCACCAAACTGGCGAGTTGCTCCGACCCTTTTCTTGAATTTCACGCTTTCGGAGCGCGTCCTCTTTGTTTGTTCGATCGAACATTTGCCGAGTAGTCGGACCGTGATTGGACTCTTCAATGACCCTCGGACGCAATGCTGGAACGAGGTCAACCTAGGACTCCCACGGCTTTCAGGGACCTACAGCGCGGCATCTGTCGGATGGGTATCATGATCCCCCGTGGGCCGGCGTGATTCCGGTTCGAGCGAGATAGGAAGGGGCTTGAGGTGGCGACGGAGGATGGCAAGATCTGGCCGGTGATCTACGAGATAGGACCGACGACAACACGTCAGCGTCCGCGTCTCACTTCACTGCGGCAGAGCGGGCCCAGGGCACAGAGTCGACCGCGCACTCTGGCAACTCGGAAAGTGACAAGGCAGTCCCGCGACGCGGGCTCTTCAGAGTGGCTGGTGCCGCAGCGATTGGAATCGTGGGTGCAGAGGTATTGGCTGCCACACCCGCGGGTGCGACTGATGATCCGGTCATTCTCGGAGCAAGTAACTCCTCGTCGGCTAGCACAGTCGTCACCACTTCGACCGGAGATGGTCTCATCGGAGTCACCTCGCAAGATGGCCAACACGGCGTTCAAGGAAGTGACACCAGTACCGGCGGTGGCTACGGCGTCAGCGGCATCAGTAACGAAGGTTCGGGCGTCATCGGGCAAACCGCTGCACCCAACCAGGCGGGGGTCATCGGCAGCTTCACCGGAGGCACAAACACGGGCGAAGCCGGCCTCGGAAAGACAGACGTCGGCATCGGTGTTCAAGGAAGTTCTCTGAGCGGCACGGGCGTCTACGGCGTGGCCCCGTCGGGCAGCGGGGAGTTGGCAGACCAGTACGCCGGTGTCATCGGTGACTCGTTGAAGTACCCCGGTGTGCTCGGGCTCTCTGCAGGCGCCAGCGGCGTGAACGGCCAAACCGTCGCTGATGGCCAAAGTGGTGTTCTGGGTCAGGACGCCAGCGCGGGCGGTGGCTACGGCGTCTACGGCGAGAGCACCGTCGGCGTCGGCGTGTATGGAGCCGCGGGTTCCGTGAGCGGTCTCTACGTCGACCAAAACCCTGGTGTCGTCGGTGACTCGTCGGCGAACCCCGGTGTGCTCGGGCTCTCTGCCAGTGACAGTGGCGTGGTGGGACAGACCTCGGCTGACACGAAGAGTGGTGTCTACGGATACGACACCAGCCCGGACGGCGGCTACGGCGTCAGCGGCCTCAGTGACGAAGGCTCGGGAGTCCTTGGACAAACCGCTGCACCCCACCACGCGGGAGTAATCGGTAACTACACCGGAGACCCCAACAGCGGTAGCAGCGCCGGAAAGAGTGATGTCGGAATCGGTGTTCAAGGAAGTTCTTTGAGCGGCACGGGCGTCTACGGCGTGGCCCCGTCGGGCAGCGGAGAGTTGGCAGACCAGTACGCCGGCGTCATCGGTGACTCGTTGAAGTACCCCGGCGTCATCGGACTGTCGGGTGGCAATAGCGGCGTGAACGGCCAAACCTTCGCTGATGGCCAAAGTGGTGTTCTCGGCCAGGACGCCAGCGCGGACGGTGGTTACGGCGTCTTCGGAGAAAGCACCGTCGGCGTCGGCTTGTACGGGGTCGCGGGATCGGTGAGCGGTCTCTACGACGACCAGTCCCCCGGTATCGTCGGCGACTCGGCGGCGAACCCCGGCGTGCTGGGGATCTCCGCGGGTGACAGCGGTGTGGTGGGACAGACGAGTGCCGATGGACAGAACGGCGTGTTCGGTCAGGACATCAGCGACGGCGGTGGCTACGGCGTGTACGGCACTAGTGACGAAGGTATTGGCGTCTACGGTCAGGCGTACTCGCCCTCTCAGGTGGGTGTCTTCGGCACATACGCTCCACTGACTGTCACGAAGAATCCTGGCAGCCCCACCGGCATCCAACCTGGCATCGGCGTCAAAGGAACTGCATATAACGGCACGGGCGTCTATGGCGTGTCGGAGAAGAGCAGCGGACAAGTGGGAACTCAGCAGGCCGGAGTCATCGGTGACGGATCGGCGTCGCCTGGAGTGATCGGCGTGTCGAGCGGCGCTAGCGGAGTGGTGGGACAGACCTCCGCGAACAACGAAAGTGGTGTCTACGGTAACGACACCAGCGCGGGCGGAGGGTACGGAGTGACAGCCTCGTCCACTCACGGCACGGCGCTGCAGGTCGACGGCGTGGCGAGCTTCTCGCGAAGTGGTGTGGTCACGTTGACGCAAGGGGCGACATCGGTCGTGGTGCCGGTTACGGGCGGACTCAAGAAGACGAGCCACGTCCTCGCGACGATCCAGTCCGACACGGGTTCGGTCGCGGTGCGCGCCGCGGTACCGAGCACGACCAAGGGAACAGTGACGATCTATTTCACATCCCACGCACCTGTGGGAACCTCAGTCGCCTGGTTCGTCTTTGGATGAGCCAACTATGCGAAGGTTCTGGTGAGCAACGCGGCGGGCTGACTCTGAGTGATGAATTCTCACTCTGATCAGTAAGAGTGGCGCCTAGTTGTACGACCAATCTTTCTCCTGGGCTTCGTCCAGGAACTGAGCACCGGCCTGACACAGGTGTGGGGCTCCTTCGCCGGAGCTTCCTCGCTGCTATCGGCGATTCCGCACTCAAGAAGCCAACGTGTGCTTGAGAAGCCGACCGGAACGCCTCGGGCAGCTCGCATTTGCATTGCTTCCGACTTCACGAACCACGAATTCGGACGACCTCAGGTTCAGGGATTGCGTGAGTTGAGGATGCAGAATTCGTTGCCCTCCGGATCTTGAAGCACGACCCAGGTCTGCTCACCTTGTCCGACATCGGCTCGTGTTGCTCCAAGGGCCAGCATCCGTTCAACTTCAACGTCTCGATTGTCCGGACGAAAATCAAGGTGAAGTCGATTGTTCGTCGTCTTGAGCTCCGCCACTGGCACAAACAAGATCCCAGGAAGTCGATCCTGTGACTCTCGAATCTCAAATTCGTCAGGATTGTCGCTGACGATGACCCACCCGAGCGCCTCTCGCCACCAGTTGCCCAGCACACTCGGGTTGTTCGCCTGAACGATCGTCGTTCCACTCCAAGGTCATGTCGTGATCGTATCGGCGACGAGAACTCAAGTCGACGCAGTTGCAGAAATCGGTTCAACGCGCGACGATCGAAGGCGAACGTGCTCCGGAATTTTGAGTCGGGGCATTCGTTGACGTGGTTCGCGTCGACACGTCCCAATCCTCCCTTCCGTTCAGTCCACTCGAGACAAACCCCACTTGTTAGTCGCTGCTCTGGCGCACATCGCGTGGAGTTTCCTGACCACGGGATTCGTCAGCAAGACGGCGGACGCGACGAGAGCGGCATTGGTCCACGGAACAGACACCAGCGCGTGGCCGAAGGCCAAGGTCCCGAGTGCCAGTTGTCCGATCACCGTCAGGGCGGTCTCCCACGTCGGATCGCCCTTCTTGCGGCGCTGGTACTCCAACAGGAACGCTGCGGGAAGGCATCCGAGTCCGACAATCGCGGTGAGGGTGAGCCACCCGCTCACGGTTCCACCAGCGTTCGGGCGATGCGGATGGCCAACTGTCGACCGACTTGTTTCTCAACAACAGCGCCGCGCCGAAGCCTCTCCCCGAACGACTGTTGCGTGATCCCCAACTCGCCCGCCGCGTCAACCTGCTTCAGACCCCTCTTGTACAGGGCTTCTGCTTCAACCGCGGACGCGGTTTGGCGCTCCACAATGAGCAGGATCAGCGTCAACACCGTCACCAGATCTTCGATGCGTGGATCGTCACCGACGATGCTGAATCGATGAGCTCCCGGCTTCTGCTTGGCGCGTTCGACGGCCGTCCGCGCGTGTTCCAGGGCCGGACCACGGGACTCACGGACGCTGGTCGGGATGGGCTCAACCACCTCTCCGATTCCGACGCCGACCCACCACGCCTCGGAGCCCGCGGCGTCGAGAACAATGTCAACGGCAACCGCCGGGTCGCTCACGAGTGCCTGCATCTCATCGCCGGAGTTCCTCTCGAAGGGTCGCACGAGACCCGAGTAGAACATCTCGTTGTAACGCCGCATGCTGTCGTCGACGAGATCCATGCTTCGGCGACTCATCCTCTGATCAAGCGTGAGCGCGAACAGCTGGCTCGGCGTCGTCGCCGACCTCGCTTCGCGCCGTTGCTCTGATTGGTCCACAGATACAGGCTACCAACCCTGTGAGGAAAATCACAGGGCTATAGCCCTGTTTCCACGTCTACAGGGATAAATCCCTGTGAGACTCGTCACGGTGACGCCGTGGGGACCAAGGCAGGCACGGACCCGCGACCGTTGCTCACGTGGCCCGTTCTCGAGCCGCACTGTCTTGCGATCACGGTGGCGCGGCTCTGATCGCACACTCCCTGCACTTTGTCGAAGGAGACGAACACACGTCTCGGCGGAATTCTCTTCCGCGTGGCTCGAAAGTGTCACTGTTCCGTCAGTTCCCTTTTCAGCGAGACGAATCGTCACGCGTTCTCTGATGCACCCGCGCTCCAGCGCCGACGTCGACCGACGCACAACTGTGGGGAGGGTCCAGAGCGAGAGAGTGTGCAGTTGCTGATGGACAAAATACGCACTCGGCGCCCTAGGAATGATCGAACAATCAACTGAAACGATTGCGATCACGACAGGTCCAGTCAATGCAGTCTGCAACCGCCGCGCCCAATTCGTTGCCTCGAAAGTCTCGAAGTAACGCCTAAAGCAAGATCCTCCCTCCCAGCCCCATGGGTCGTCTCTCGAGAAGCGTTTCCTTGCTCCAAGTCGACGAGGTGAAGCGTATCTCTCGGGAAAACCATCGACTTCGTCACAAGCGCCGCGACACATTTTGCGATATTCTCAGAAAAATTTCACAACCTTCACGGAACTGGAGGATACCGCCGATGAGACGAATCATTGCGCTACTGGCCACGTGTTTGATTGCGTTGATGGGCGTCGCGTCGGCGCCTCCAGCTGTGGCGGTGTCTCCTTCTACACACGCGCCTTCGTGGACAAAAATTTATTCCGACGGTGGGAAGTACACGTATACCGCGGTGTCGTGCAGTGGTTCCCATGAGTGCTTCGTGACCGGATATTTGCTGTCTGGAAAGAAGCCGGGATCGAAGATCGGTCGGACGACGACGAACGGAACTCATTGGACCTGGACGACCCTTCCTGCGGTGCAGCTCTCGGCACTTGCGTGCGATTCGTCCACGGTGTGCTTCGCTGTTGGAAAGAACATCTCAACAGACAGGGGTGTTCTGTATTCGACAACGAACGGTGGCGTTCAGTGGGCAAGTACGGTCCTACCTCTCGGAACGGCGGAGCTCAACGCGATTACGTGCCACGTGACGTGTCTGGCCGTCGGCGGAACGTGGGGGCTGTCCAGTGAAGGAAGCGGCGTGGCGCTCAAGATGTCTCACATCGGAACGAGCTACTCCTGGACGAGTCTAAGTCTGCCCACGGGAGTCGGCGGGCTCGCGCTGACCGGCGTAGCGTGCGTGTCGTCGTCGACGTGTTTTGCGGTCGGACAGAACGGAACGTTTGACCCGAGTACGGACTCACTCTGGTACTGGTTTCTCGACGTGACCCACAACGGAGGGGCAACGTGGACTTACAACAGCGCCGTCTCCGATACGGGCTTCGCAAGCGTGACGTGCGCCAACGGGACCGATTGTTTCGTCCTTGATTATGTCGTGGGATCAAATCTCTGGCTTTCAACGAACGGCTTTACGTCAGCGTCGGTGAATCTGACGGGCGGTGCTGGCTTTTCATCCTTGTCGTGTGCGACGTCGACGGAGTGCGTGCTGACGGGCTATGGTTCCTCGCTCAATGACGCGACAACGTATGTCGGATCATCGGCCACCGGACCCTGGACCGCCGCGCCCGTGCTCTCGGGAGTGAACGGACTAACTTCTGCGTGCGAAGTCCGCGGACCGTGTTTTGGAGTCACGGGATTTGTGAGCGGATCGACGGGCTCGATCTACAAGATTTACTGAGACTGAAACCACGTCACCACGTTCCGGAACGGCACAACGTTCGATCCTTCTCGGATTGATGGTGTCAGTGCAGCACGTGGACGACACTGAGACCACCGATTTCCGTTTTAGCTCGCACGTGAGATGTGCGAACGCGTCGGCACCTTTGACGTCACTCGTGATGGGCATCACGAAGTGACGGAACGGGGACCGCGGAAGAGTCTTCTCGGTCTCAGTCACCGCCTCCGAATCCGCCGCCGTGGTCGCTTCCGCCGCCACTGCCGCCGCCAATCACCACCACCGCAGCGGGAAGCACCGTTCCCGAACTGGGAGTGGTGGCGGCGACCCCAATCCAGTCACCCACTGCGGGAGTCGTCTCTCCATCATTGGAGGTCACGGTCGCGTTCGTGATGTCAAAGGTCACTGACGTGGGATCTCCGTTGGCGTCGAGCCACGTCTGAGCAACGTCGTTGTTCGCCGCATACTGGACGGTCACCTGAGTACCGTTCACTCCCGTGACCTGACCGAAGTACAGCTGGTAACTGTTCGGATTGCCCTGGTCACCGCCGCCCTGACCCAGAATGTTGACGTCGACCGCTGTCAAGACCGTTCCCGATGTGGGTGTCGTGGCGTCGACGCCGACGAAGTCACCGACGGCGGGGGTCGTCTCGCCGTCATTGCTCGAGATTGTCGCGGTCGAGATGTCAAAGGTCACCGACGTGGGATCGCCGTTCGCATCCAGCCATGTCTGTGCCGCATCGTTGTTGTCGGTGTACTGCACGGTCACTTGCGAACCCACGACGGCGGTCACCTGGCCGAAGTAACGCTGGTCACCTTGCCCCGACGTTGATCCGCCCCCGTCGCCACCGTCGCCCTGGCTCCCCTGACCGTGAATACACACGGCGACCGCTGGCAGCACCGTTCCTGACGTCGGCGTGCTCGCGTCAACTTGGACGAAGTTACCGACCGCCGGAACATTCGAACCGGTGTCACTCTGGATCGTGGCATTGGTGATGTCGAACGTCACCGTCGTGGGATCGCCGTTCGCGTTCAGCCACGTCTGCGCCGCGTCGTTGTTGTCGGTGTACTGCACGGTCACCTGCGAGCCCGACACCGCCGTCACTTGTCCGGCGTAGTGCTGCAGGCCACGGTGGTCTCCACCGTGGCCGTCACCCCGGCCTCCCGTCGGCGGGAGAAAGACATCGACACCGACGAGGACGGTACCCGACGACGGTGCCTGAGCACTGAAGATGATCGTCGCTCCGACAGCCGGTGTCGCTCCCGACGGCTCCACGTTGGCGTTGGTGATGTCGACCGTCACCGTTGTCGGCAGCGTGACACCGAACGTGGTGTTCAACCAACTTTGGGCGGAGTCGTTCTCGTCCGAGTAGGTCACCGTCACTTGACTACCCGTGACGCTGGACACCACTCCGACGTACCTCTGGAGGTCTGACCGTTCGTCTCGTGGTGTGTGGATCCGCACAGACGTCGCCGTGAGCACCGTGGCCCCCACCGCGGGGGTCAGCGCCCGAACCGACACCAGGTCGCCCACCGCCGGCTGCACCGTGACGCCGTGGTCGGTAATCGTGACGTTCGAAATATCGAACGTCACCGTTGTCGGGTCGCTGTTCGCGTCGAGCCAGGCTTGGGCGGTGTCGTTGACATCCGCGTACTGCACCGTGATCTGACTTCCGTTCACCCCGGTGATCTGTCCTTCGAACCGGAGTTGTCCTTCGTTCTCCGATTGCGTTGAGTGAATGTGCACGTAGAGCGCGGGGAGCAACGTGCCGGTCGTGGGCGTCGAGGCGTCCACCCAGACGAAGTCGCCCACACTCGGCGTCGTTGATCCCGTGTCACTCTGGATGGTGGCGTCAGTGAAGTCGAAGGTCACCGACGTGGGGCTACCGTTCGCCGCGAGCCACGACTGAGCAACACTGTTGTCTCCGCTGTACTGAACGGTGACCTGGAGACCGTTGACGGCGGTCACTTGTCCCCAGTAGCTCTGGTCGCTGACACTCGCGTCATGGCTCGAGCGGCAACTCGAGCTGACGTGCGCCCGCGTATCGGTCACGATGGTTGTGCTGGACGAACCTCCACAGTTCAACGTCGACGCGCCACTCCCGAGGGCGACGTGCGTGTGAAGGCTGGAACCGAGAGTGACGTTGTCGGCGCCCCTTCCACCGAGAACGGTCGACGTGTTCTTGCCTCCGACGAGAGTGTCGTTGCCGGTTCCCCCGACGAGCGACGTCGGGCCCGTGCCCGCCTTGAGAGTGTTCTTGCCGCTGCCGGCAATGAGTGTGTCGTTTCCACTACCGCCGACGAGCAGGTCCGCGCCCGCCCCGCCATAGAGATACTGCGTTCCCGTGCCGGCGTCCAACGTGTCGTTTCCGGAGCCTGCGATCAGGGTGTCAACACCCGCGCCACCGGTGAGGACGTCCGTTCCTGCTCCGCCGATCAAGACATCGCGAGTGTTCGTCACCTTGGACGCAATCAGATGGTCGTTTCCTGATCCACCAATCAGTACTTCGTTGCCCGAACCCGCAATGAGTGTGTGATTCCCGGAGATGGCGCACACGACCGCATTTGCGGTACCTCTCAACGTCGCGTTGTTGTGCTGACCAACGACACTGCAGAGATAGCCGTCCTGATAGACGGGAGCCTTCGCCGCGGAGGCTGCTTGGGCGCTGAGGCCGAACATGGCGACGACGGTGAGACACGCAACGCCACCCTTGGTTATCGATCGAACTGGATTCATGCGGACAACTCCTCAATGAACGGTTAGGACTTCACTTCCGGCGTCGTGCGTCGCTTGGCTGTGGGGTCTGGCGCGACGACGTGGCCTACGTTAAATGGGAGACGTCGCAAAGTCCAGCGTCGATTCTTAAGAATCTCGTGACTGACCTGGTTGCGGTTCGTGGTCAGACAGCAGTGATGACCTCGATAATTGAGGAACTTGACGGCACGTCAATTGTGAAGAAAGCCTGAACGCGACGTCGACGTTTGCGCTGAATGACACAGCAGGGGCACCGACCACGCGCGACACGTCGAACACGTGCGGAGCCTCGAGACTGACCTTCATCAACACGTCAGGTTCGCACACGACGAGCGGGCACTGTCGCGTCTGAGACTGTTGCACACCATCACTGTTGCGAGTCACAGCGTCTGTGGGGTCACCAGACGAGTGAGTGCTCAGCTTTGACTGATGACCATGGATCCGCCCGCGACAACGCAGTTCTGCTTCGACGGACAGCTTGCGGACGACACAAGCTTCAGCCCCGCCAGCGGCTGCGGAGCGGACCACGAGCCGGCGGTGGCGGTCAAGGCGCGAGCTGTTCGGCCGTTCGCCGCTGCCACCAGGCATGGACCGTTCGTGACGCACGCCACGGCCCCAATGGCCAGCGTCTGCCGCGACACGGTGATGTCGCGGGCCCGGCCCCAGCGACCACCACTCTCAAGAACGACGTGGCTGCTATCGGCGCCCGCACAGTGAGTCGAGGACGAGCACGCGAGGTAGGACACACCTGTCAGATCCGTCAGTTCGGTCGCCGCTCTCCAGGTGCCGTTGACCTCACGGGCGGCAAAGCCGTGAAACGAGGCGTTGGCGACCGAGATGGGATTCCCGTCGAAATGTGGTGCAAATTCATCAGTACCACCCAGCGTGCAGTTGCCGACGCTCTGGCAGCTGAGAGTGCTCGACTCACTGTCAATCCACCCACTCTTGCCACCGAGTGCGGTGAGTCCGGCGATCGCACTCGCCGAACCCCACCCGGACGACGTTTCGGTATCAACGACAGCGACGTTGGTCACGATCGGGTACACAACGAAGATCTGAAAGGAGGACTCGTACCCACTGAGTGTGCACGAATGGGCCGTGAGGCACACGAGATCAGTCACTGCGTCGACGCCGTTGACCATCGTGGCCGCGCTCCAGACTCCCGACGACAGTGTCGTCGCAAATCCGGGCCCCCCGTACACAATGGACGTCGGTTCAAGGTGAATCGTGTAGTTCCCCGCGGCGGTGCACTCCGTCGTCGACACGCACGAGATCGAGGTGATCGAACTGGAGTACTGGTCGTAGATCGTCGGCGTTCCCATCACGTACGGCGCGGTTCCGCTGATTAGCTGCGGCACTCCCCACACCCCGTGTGACTCATCGAGAAGAAAGGCTTGGCCGCCGCTCGAACCGCCCACGACGCAGTCGGTCGGACGGGGGCACGCGATCGCACCGATCGTCGCGCCGATCGGCAGATTCGCAATGGACGTCGCCGCGGCCCACGTCCCGCTCGACTCCGCTTCCGTTGTCGTGCCACCGAACGCGGCACAGTTGTGGGCGGATGAACATGAGACCGACGTGATGGCGGGGACTCCGAGCGTCGTCGCAGGACTCTTCCAGTGGGGGCTCGATGTCGCCCCCACGGTGACCGGCGCAAGGATCGAGACCGCAACGAGGGCGACGACCCCGCAGGCCAGTCGCACGGAGATGCGGTGTGATCCAGCCATCTCGTTCCTCCCACTACACCATCAGTACGTCTGACGATACTTCCGTCGGGCACGACTCGCTCGTGCACCTCGAGTGACGATCACTAGTCGCCACTGCGACCCCTTCGGTGAGTGATGTCGTGCCGTGTGAACCACTCACCAACGGACGCGTCTCACGCACAGCGCGAAGGTGGCCCGGTCCCCTGGTTGCGAACACCACCCGACTCTGGTGACGCGTGTCAACCCTCAACTGTGGCCACGTCCCTCGGTAGAGCGGCACTCGCCGTGACGCCCTCGTGATCGCACGCACGAGAGATGCGTGTCACGAACGTTGTGCGGTCTGCTCCTTCGTCCAGCGCTCGACAGCGGACGAGAAGGCGGGAAGCGCAATCGGACCCGTCGCCAGAACCATGTCGTGGAAGGCACGCAGATCGAAGGTGTCGCCCAACGACTCGCTGGCGCGGCGTCGGCACGCCTCAATCTCGAGCCGACCGAACATGTACGCGAGTGCCTGTCCCGGCATCACGATGTACCGATCAATCTCTTGCACGATCTCGATCTCGGGCATGGGGACAGTGGACACCATCCAGTCAATGGTCTGTTGACGAGACCACCCGAGGGCGTGAAGTCCCGTGTCGACGACGAGTCGCGCGGCGCGCATCGCGTCCGCGGTGAGCATGCCGAGTCGAGCGAGGTCATCGCTGTAGAGACCCATCTCGTCGGCGAGCCTCTCCGTGTAGAGTCCCCAACCCTCGGAGTTCGTCACGTCGCGCGTCACTCGGTACCCAGGTGTCTTCAAACTCCTGGGCGATCGTGAGCTGGAAATGATGGCCCGGTACGGCTTCGTGGTACGCCACCGCCTCCGCGGTGTGCCGGTTCCTCTGTGTTGGTTTGCTCGTATTGACAAAGTACGTTTCCGGTCGCGAGCCGTCGACGGCACCGCCGTAGTAGTACGCCACGGCCGCGCTGTCGGCCAGGGCATCGGGAATCGGCGAGACGGCGCACGGTTCGTTGGGCACCACACCAAAAAACTGCGGTGCCACGGCTTCCGCGTGACGAACCGCCGCGACGGCAGCGTTGAGGATCTCCTCGCTGGTGTCAAAGCGCAGCGACGGATCATCAACGAGCTTCGCTCGCAAGTCGTCGAAACTGATCTCGCCCCATAGTCGAGATCCGACCTCGACGAACTCCTCTTTCAGTCGCGCAATGAGAGACAGTCCGAGATCATGAACCTCTTGCGCGGACGTGGGGGACCACGTGTATTGACGGACTCGTTGTTGGTACATCTCGTCTCCACCGGGGAGCCAGTGCAGACCGCACATCTCGTCGCTGCGCCCGTGAGGCGCGAGTTCCGATGTCAAGACCTCCCGGTACGCCGCCACGGCCGGCAGAATCTCCGTGTCAAACGTAATCTCCTGCGCCGCCGCGAACTCCGCGTCGTTGTCCGCGCCGCGACGCATCCCACTGTGATCGGGGGAACGGACGAAAGCGTCCAACTGATCGATCGCGTAGTGGACTCCGCGCGACGTGGGAACGAGACCCTGGGAGATACCCGCACGATGTCTCTCGGTCGCTTGGGCGAGGAACCGAGGGATCGCGTGAAGGCACTCGAGATAGCGCTGACGGCGCGCGGGAGTCCCCACCGGTAGTTGCGGCAAGACTGAGATCAACGCCGCGAGCGGTGCGGTGGAGAAGTTGGTGACCGTGAACTCCACCTGAGGGATCACAAGTCGTTCGGCGTAGGCGGCGGCCGATCGACGGATGTGATCGAGTGTCAGAACGTCCTGGCGGCTCAGCAGCGACGCCTCGTTGTCCAGCGCCACGGCCGCGCGCTCAGCAATCGAGGTGTAGCGCGAGACGAGGGCGTCCCGCTCCTCGAGTGACAGATCATCCAGGCTCCCACCCACGTCATCGAGTCCCATCAGGAAGGCGGACAACGGTGACTGGCGAAACAAGGTGGTGACAATCTCGTCGGCCAGTTCGTTCACGGTGCTGTTCATCGCGAAACCATAGCAATGGAACGAGAGAATCTCGATGGGACGTCGACGCAGCGCGACTCCGTCACTGCGGTCACGTGCCCGTGACTCGCTCGACGTGCGGAAGTTCCGCGAGGGCCTCCTCGTGCGACCTCACGCGACAGACGCGACGACCACGAGTCACGCTGTCGACGAGTGGTCGACGCGTTGACCTCGCACGCTGGTTACCTCGGGCGCGTACGGTGCGGTCGTGCGGGCGCGACGGCCCGCACACGAGCAAAGGAACTCCGTATGCGTTTTGTCACGTACACGCCGTTGTGGAGTCGTCGACGCGATTCGCCACGGTACGCGCAGTTGGATCCGACGTCCTTCGAAGACCCATTGACGGTGATGTTGGCCATTCGGCGACGCGAGGAGAGCCGCCAGTACTTGGCGGGACGTCGCTGAGCTGGCCGCACTTCGTGGCGCGAGTTTCGCACCGGTGCGAGAGCGGCGACTACGCCTTCACCTTCACCGACTTGGTGGTGCTGGCCGAACTGGCGAGCACGCCCGAGACGTTGTACCAGGCAGTGACCTTGTGCGTTCCTGTCCCGAGCTCCGACGGAGTGAGCGAACACGATCCGTCATACGTTGACGACGAGACCTTCGTCAGAGTGGCGGTGCACAGGAGCTTGGTGCCCGACATCACTGACGCGGATCCCGTGGGGTGCTCACCACTGACGTCCGACTTGACCGTGACGTGGAAAGTCTCACTGTTCTCGTGGCCTTTGACCAGCGAGAGGCTCGACACCGTCAGTGTGGTCGACGTCTTGCCCACGAACACGGCCCCAATGTCACAGGTCTGACCGGTGGGGACAAGTTGGCCCCGCTGATCGGCGGCCTGACACGCGGGCCCCCCTCCACCGACGGCCCGCGAGGACGCCAGGGGAGCTGCGGTGGCGGTGGGACCGCCATTCATGGTCAACGACCCCAACGAGGCATTCGTGTTGACGAGGTCACCGGCTGACGTCAAATTGCAACTGCTGTCAGAGTCAAGGTTGTAGCCGCCGGAAAACGACACGGGGTCCCCGCCACACTGGGCGTTGGTGTTGTTCGACCAAATGGAGTCCGTGGTCTCCGCCGTTGAGCTGTTCAGGAAGATCCCACCCCCGTAACCACTTCCGGCCGAGGTGTTGTAGGCAACGGTCGAGCTGACCACGTTGACGTCAGATTCGTAGGAGTAGATGCCTCCGCCGTATACGGCCTGATTGCCGTAGAGCGTGTTGTTGACCAGCGTGAGATACGACCTGGAGGACTCGCCGTACATGCCGACCGCCCCACCCCACCCTTCTGAACCCTTGGCGTGATTGTTCGCCAGAGTGCTGTTAGAGATATTGACGGTTGAGTCGGAGTACGTGGAGACCCCACCACCCCAGTAGTAGGTTGCGTTGTTCGAATCGATGGTGGAGTTGTCGATCGACACCGAGGCGTCGGTCTCGGCCTGAATGCCACCGCCCCACTCTGCGGTGTTACTGGAGATCGTCGAGTTGTCGATCGAGAAGCCACAGTCGGTGTAGCAAAGGATCGCCCCGCCCGCGTACGACGCCGTATTTTTCGTCAGGGAGTCGGCGTTGAGAGCCAACGTGCAGTATGCGCAGAAAATGCCGCCGCCGCCGGCGTCAGAGTCACTGGCCTTGGACCCGGTGATGGTGTCGTGGTTGAGCGTCCCGTAGGTCTGGTAGAAGTACAGCGCGCCGCCGCCGTCCGTCTCCGTCGAACCGAACGCCGACTCGTCCGTGAAACTGTCGTTCGTGGCGGTCAGGGTCGCGTCGGTCGACGTGAAGATCGAACCACCGTCTCCACTCGCTGATGAGTGCGACAGGCTCGAGTTCGAAATGTTCACTTGGTCATCGTTATAGATGTCGCCACCGTCGCTGTCGGCGACATTGCTCTGAAACGTGTCACCGTTCAACGTGCTGGAGTAGTTGTCGTAGATCGCTCCTCCAGAATCTCCCGCAGCGTTGCTCGTCAACTTCGAGTTGTCCAACACCAGGCTCTGGTTCGAGTAGATCGCCCCGCCGTTGTAGTCGGCCGAGTGATTGTGGTTGAACGTGTCGTTGGACGCGTTCAATTCACTATCCGCGTAGACCGCTCCGCCGTCGCCGTAGGCATCATTGCTGACGAACGAATCGTGATCAAGGTACAGCGGTCCGACGGAGTACACCGCTCCTCCGGAATCGCTTTCCGCCGAGGTCGCCTCTACCAGGTTGCCCGTGAACGTGTCGCCCGTGAGCGTGAGGCCCGACCACGAGTCGTCGTAGATGGCGCCGCCGGCGTAGTTTGTCCCGTTACCGGCGAACGACGAGTTCGCCACGGTGAGTTCCGCTCCGGCATCAGCGTAGATGGCGCCGCCATCGAACTCGGAATAGTCATCCACGAACGAGCAGTTCGTGATCACGGCCGAGTCGTTGGTCGGAATCCAGATCGCACCGGCGTCACCAGATTCGTAGCCACCTTTGAATTCGAGTCCGTTGAAACTCATCGACTCACCTGCGCCGTCGGCGTAGAACAGTTCCTGAAGGAAGTCGAGTGACTTTCCGTCAATGATCGACTTGCTGGCTCCCGCACCGTCGATCGAGAGTTCGCCAATTTCATCTAGGTACAAGGAATCGCCAACGCTCGGATTCAGCTTGAAATCGCCCGCGGGAACGTCGATGACGTCCCACAAACCGATGTCCGCGGCGAAGTCCTTATTCGCCAGAAGGACGGCTGCGCGAAGCGAGCACTTGGAATGGTTCGTCTGGTCCTCGCACTTATGTGCCGGAGCGCCGCTCCACAGGGTGTCGTCGGTCGTTGTGGTGACTTCATAGGTGTGCGCGACCACGCTGGCGGTGTGCGCACGAAGCCGGAACTCACGAGTTGCCGCTGACGCTGCTGTCGTCGTGACAAGGAAGATTGACGTCGCTGCCACCGCCAGAGCAATGGCTCGATGAACTCGATGGGTCCTCATGTGTGACTCCCGTAGGTCCGGATTGATTTCGAGTCAACAGTAGTCACAACAGGGTGGTGTTGCTCGATACGTCAGCGCGGAGGGTAGGGCGCCGTCCATACGAAGGGGCACCCAAATTCGACAGATCGGTCCGCCAACACAGGCCAGGATTGACGGACGCTCTCGTCGGGAGGGTGCTGCGTCCCACCGCGGTCGATGAGGGACCGGTTGCTCAACCTCGACGTACCCGTCGCGCCGCCGTCGCTTCGCCGGCTGACATCCATGGTGGCTACAGCTTGATGACCGACATCGTGTTGGCACCGCCGTTGGCCACGTACAACGTGCGCCGTGACGTATCAAGCGCGATCGCCACAGGGGCCGATCCGGTCGTGTCGAATCCAATGATCGTGTTCGTCGTCATCGCCACGATCGCCAGACTGTTCGAGCCATTGTCCACCACGTAGGCCCGATCATTTGCGTCATCGGCCACAACGTCGAGAGGTCCATTGAGATGGTGAATCGTGGCTGAGACAGTGTGTGACACGCCGTTGACGACCGCCACCGAGTTTCCCGACGCGCTCGTGGTGTAGAAGCGGTCGGTCGTGGTGTCCACACCGAAACCGCAGGGATTGTCTCCGATCCTGATTGTGGCGATCACCGAGTTCGTCGCGCCATTGATCAACGAGGCCGTATTGGTACCGCCGTTGGCGACGAGAATCTGATTCGTTGCCTGATTCACGGCAAATCCCTGCGGCGTTGACCCCACGGTGACGGTGGCGACGACGCGGTGGGTCGCACCGTTGATGACTGACACGAGATCATCGTTGGAGTCGGCCACGTAAATCTCATCCGTCGCCGGATTCACCGCGACCGCGTCCGGGCCGGGATCGACAGTGACCGTATTGATCACGGTGTTGGTCGCGCCGTCGATGACCGACACCGTGTCGCCGTCTCCGTCAGCACCGTCATTCGCGGTGTAGATCCGATTCGTCACGGAGTCGACCGCGACCCCGACCACACCCGCGCCCACTCGCACGGTGGCGACGATCTTGTCGGTGGTGGGGTTCACCACGACAACTTTGTTACCAGCACCCGACGCGCCGCTCACCGCCACATATACACGGTGGGTCGTCGAGTTGACGGCGATCGCCGACGGCCCCGATCCGACCGTCACGAAGTGGGAGAGTGTCGTCGCCGATGACGTGTCAACCGCGACCAGGGGAGTCAACGCCGTCGCGACCACCAGGCCCGCCAGAGCCAACCTTTGGGCGGCTCGTAGAGATCTCCGTGTGCGCACCGTGCAACCCCTTCAACCAGGCACGTCTATCTGGATCGTTCCACGACGGTACGTCCATGCCCGCGACGACGACCTTACATTGACAGCATCCCGAGCACGGCGGGAAACGGTGGCGTAGCGTCGATCTGATGACCAACCAGAGCAATGAGTCCACCAGTGGCGGCGGCGAGCCGTTGACAATCGAGTCTCGCAAGGTACTCTCAGACGGCCGGGCGATCCCGCGGCTCGGTCTGGGTGTCTGGCAGATTCCCGACGGCACGCCCGTCCAAGACGCCATCCACTGGGCATTTGACGCCGGAATTCGGCACATTGATACGGCTCGCCTCTACCGCAACGAGCGCGGCGTCGGCGAGGCGATTCGAACGAGTGGTCTCGCGCGAGAGGAGATCTGGGTCACCACGAAGCTCTTTCCCCTGGAGGCCCTGTGGACCGAGCGCGCATTCCAGAAGAGTCTCGATCGGTTGGGCCTCGACTACGTCGACCTCTACCTCGTCCACTTTCCGCCGCCCGGGCTCGTCGTCTCCACGTGGAAGAAGATGGAGTCGATCGCCCAGCGCGGTCTGGCGAAGTCCATTGGTATCAGCAACTACAAGGTGGACACCATCACCAAGACACTGCAGGCAGCGACCATTCCTCCCGCGGTCAATCAGATTCACCTGTCGCCGTACCACTACTCCAAAGATCTGGCCGAGTCCTGCGAGGCCCTCGACGTTGCCGTCGAGGCGTACAGCCCGCTCACGAGGGGAAGAAGCTCGCCGACGCGGTCCCCGTGTCGATCGCTCAGGCCCACGGTAAATCTGCGGCGCAGGTTCTCATTCGATGGAGTCTCCAACACGGCTACATCGTCATACCCAAGTCGGCAAACAAGGGTCGAATCGAGAGCAACGCACAGGTCTACGACTTCACCCTGACCAGCGATGAGATGGCGCAGCTTGACGCCGTTGCCCAACTTTCGGACTCCGTTGCGACGGCCTTGTCACTGCGAAAAGGGACCAAACCAGCGTGAGACGTCGATCATCGAGGCGGTGACCTGATTGGTGAGTCGGGGCCAACCCGTCGTGACAATGGAGGTGACTGGCTCCCAGTTCTAGGTCCACTTCAATCGTCGTATCTGGGCGGTGTCACTCATGAGTCGGACCAGATTCTGCAGGTTGTCGTGTGAGCCACAGAGAGTGACAGGCGTTCCTTCACCTTGATCTCGACAGACTCGTCGGCACGCGATCACTTCGTTCGACCACCGACAGTGCGGGAATGTCAGCCCTTGAAGTCGAGACTGAATTCGCCGAGCGGATACCAGTCGTTGCACTGCGGTTCTGGTCAAAAGAGGACTCGTCGCAGCCAGCCACTGGAAGCCTCGGAACTGGGTGCTCGGTGCGCGTCGATTTCCACGGTGCGAACCGTGTTGCCGCACTATTTCAAGGCAATCCGTCGTGGCAGGAATCGACGTGACGAGCCGTCTAACGTCCTGTCAGTTCGCGAACCGGGGGACATCGCATGCAGTGGGACGAACTTTCGAATATTGCACCCCGGACAAAGGCCGTATGGGAAGAGATCGGCAAAGCGAAGATTCATCCTGTACTTGAACTCGTGCCTCGTTGGCTAGTACCCGGGATGACTAATCAGCAGTCCCCTAACTGGGGGAAATTTTTGAATGAGATCTCTACAAATGGGATCACAAGCCGTGAACGTCTTCTGAGGTATCTCATCACACGTTCAGTAGTTGATCAAGGAAGTGACATCGAAGGTGTCGAACAGTGGCACAGAACTACATTTGAACGGATTTATGCGCAAGGACTTCCAGTATTTGATGATCCCGAATTGATCGTTTCTCACTATTCAGCGATACTCGATATTGCTGATCAATGCAGGGCCGAAGTAATCGAGGAGAATGCGGATCGATGGGCGGCAGGAGTGGCCACCCGTCACGCAGCCAGCTACACGCCATTCATGGTCGATGGACAGCGGGGAAAGGGAAACACACATTGGTTCCTCAGCGCACGAGTGTTTCCGACATTGCTAATGAGTCAGATCCGACCAGGAGGTCTCACCGAACTTGTTTTCGGGCAAACCGGTCAAGAGTCACCTCGTGAAATGTCCCGTCGGTTGAGGAACGATCCCAACGACAAGGAAGGTCTGGGTTGGGTGATGGGCGACAAGGCCTGCGATCTCTTTGCTAAGTGGGCAATTGGTTCATTCAGATTGACGGAGGGCCTCGATTGTGAGTGGGGGCCCTGACTGCCCCATACCCATGGATCAGAGAATTGGACGTCTCATGATCCGATGCGGCTTTATGGACGAGTTCTACGGAGTCGTAAGCGAAATGAGCGTCGCATCTCATGGATTCACGCCTCGCGGGAACCAAGATCGTCCGAGAATCGATGACCACGACATTCCACTAGGGCCGTGGCACCTGACGGTAATGAACTTTCGACGCCAAGCCACGGTACGAAAGAAGTCAGTCCTTCAATGGATTGGTGCCGCACTCGATGAACTGAATAGAAGTGACAACGATTTCGAGAGTCGACCGCAGGACGTCGTGTCGCTGCTTTGTCGCTCGTTTAACAAGAAACATGATGGGACTCTCACGCCAGTCGAGGTTGACGACTTCTTCATGGAGATCGGCGGCGGTCCTTGTACTGATCAGGCGCCTGGCTGCGCAGAATGCCAATTAGGAACGACGTGTCAGGCGAACGTCGACGGCGCAATGACCGCGCTGAAGAACTGTTTCACATGAGTACGCCATTCCACCAAACAAACCCTCCAGATTCGATCGCCACTCGTAGTCAACCTTCTTCGGAACACCAATGAGGTCCGTTTCGAGATCAAGTGGCACATTCGAGTAACGCCGGCTCGTTGCACCTGAGATCACGAGGATCGATTCGTCGGGCCAAGCGAGCAGCGGCCCGAGTCGCTTCCGAATTCGAGTCCGATAGTAGCTAGGGCGAAGATGCCACACATTGTTCGCAACGTCACGAGTAAACACAGGATGGAGTGTTTGCATGTTCGCCTCGCGCTTTAGGCCCGAATCGACGATCTTGCTTCGAACGTACGGCTTGTCTCCGACCCTCCTAAAGAGCAGAACTCCCACTTCTCGAAGGACATCGCGTGAATCGGGCAGAGGATTGCAGATCCGCACTGCCAGATTTCCTGCGAATTCCCACTCCGGATCGCTGCCACGATGACTTGCACGACCAAGAATGGTGTCCGTGAGCACGCTCTCAACAGGGCGAGAGACTGCCCACGAAGACGGCATGGAAAAGATGAAGGCAATCGTTCGCCCAGGGGGTGTCGCCTGCATCGCCTGTCGAGCGTTCAGATTAAGCGACCTCTTCGTAAAATCGTCTGCAACATTGACAATCACGAGTCCAATCGACTTCATTTCGTAGATCTCTTATTACGAGCGGTCAGCCCAGCGCCGTGACGCGTTGATCCTCGGGATTTTCCGGGAACGAAGTCTCGCGCACCGATAGGAACCACGTGCAGTTGATTAGCTCTTACGGTTGAGACTGTCGAAAGTCGCGCGTGAGCGTATGCGTTGTACTGGTCAGAAATATCAAAACCCACGCCGATCCTGCCAAGGTCGTGCGCAGCCTTTGTCGTCGCACCCGCGCCATTGAAAGGGTCCATGACATAATCACCCGGTGATGTCAACATTCGTATCAGGCGATGAGGAAGGTCTTCCGGAAATGGGGCTGGATGATCGACTTGTCCTGAGGAACAGGGGCAAGATCCCAGATGTTCTCCCACCATTCCGACGGAACATCAAGGTTGAGCGTGACCTTGCGTCCCGCCTTCCGAACGATCACGATGTGTTCCGTCATGATGTTCGGATACCAGTAGCCAGGCAGGCTTGTGCTGAATGACTGAGCCAGCCCGCTTCACGCCCCGCAGTCACCTTGTTCCAAATGATCGAGCGCACGTAGTTCCCACTTCCACTTCCGATTGCGCAATTGCCGTATTCAATCTCCTCCGGGGACATGGGGAGCTGATGCCCATTGTCCAAGACGTTGTCAAGCGCTATTGATTGTAGGTGTCTTCCCGGCCGAAGCATGGCCACATCCGTCCAGACACGATCAAGGAGTGCGAGGTATTCGTTCGCGTAGTCAATCTGGGACCGCGTGCGATAGTTAGCATCACTATCTGCCTGATGAGATTCATAAGAAATTGCGTTGTGATACGGGGGAGAAGTGACAACGAGTGAAACTCTCTCTATCAAGTCAGGTAGAGCGACTCGAGACTTTCTCGCTCGTTGTAAGAAATGAGGATCGGCAAATGAGATCTTGAAGGCATCAGAACGAGAATAGTGGATTTGGCGTGACACAGTCGACCACGTTCCTACCCAGGCGAACAACGTGGGCTGAAGCATCGGACCCTTTGAGAACAGACTTGGGTAGCGTGTTGAAGTGATCGAGTCTAAAAGCCTTGCGCCGTTGGCAGCGCGACGCTTTCGAGCGCTACGAAGATGCGGGTCACCGAGGAATCATCAAAGTCGCTACGGGCGGCGGCAAAACTCTCTTCAGCCTCTACGCATTTGAGCAGTTGAAAGCGTCTTCATCAATTTCCAATGTTCTTGTTGTGGTTCCAACGACGGCGTTGCAAGATCAATGGTATTAAATTTTCGCGAAGATCTCTTGTTGGCCGATGGCGATATTGCCACGCTCAACAGTCGGAGCACGGATGCACAAATTCGCCAAGCGAACGTCATTGTCATTAACTCGGCAAGGGATCTTCATCTTTCTTCGGAAGCCAAGAGGCACTTTCTACTCATTGTCGACGAATGTCATCGTGCAGGAACCCGGAGAACGCAAAATCTCTCGCAGGCTCTTGGGGTGCGACTCTGGGTCTCTCAGCGACGCCTGAACGTCAGTATGACGACGGTACATCGCTATATCTAGAACCGGCGTTGGGACCGACGATCTACACTTACTCCGTTAGCGATGCTCTTAGGGACGGCGTCTTGTCCCGATTCGAACTACGCAACATTCAAGTTCCCCTACTCCCTAGAGAACGAGAGGAAATTGATCGACTAATTCGAAGAATCGCAAAGTTGTTCAAGTCGGATGCCGACGACGAAAAAGTCGAAGCGCTGCTTAGGTTCGGGCCAGAACGTACAACGGTGCCACTTACCGTGTTCCTACCGTTGTCCACTTAATGGAAGAACATCGAAGCGAACGGACCATTATTTTCCACGAGTCGATCGCTGCCGCAGAAGAGATTCATGCTCTTCTGAAAGATCGCGAACTCTGTCGCGATCTATAATTCGAAAGTGTCGGCTCCAACTCGACGGGAGAATTTACGACTCTTCCGCTTAGGAGTCATTGACATTCTGGTCACGTGTCGAGCGCTTGACGAAGGGGCAAACGTTCCGGAGACAAGAATTGCTGTCATCGCTGCTTCAACGGCTTCATTACGTCAAAGAATTCAGCGACTAGGTAGGGTGCTCCGCCCTTACCCGGGAAAGGATTTCGCGGTCGTATACAGCCTCTTCGCAACGTCATTCGAGCGGGACAGACTGGA
The DNA here is from genome assembly GCA_963830195.1 of uncultured Actinomycetota bacterium. Taxonomy (GTDB): domain Bacteria; phylum Actinomycetota; class Acidimicrobiia; order Acidimicrobiales; family RAAP-2; genus RAAP-2. The sequence continues at coordinate 78,126 of CAWHLQ010000020.1, forward strand.
ACGCGAAATCGACAGATTGGAAGGCTTAGCCCAAGTGACGTGGCTCCAGGTCAACAGTGTCCAATAATCGTCTAATCGGTGGGCGCGAACCGTTCTTTGAGATTGGTCCTTCGTCACTGTATGAAGATTCCTTCGAGACCATACTGCTCCAGTATCGAGATCAAGTATTTCCGGACCATTGGTGCTTCAACTTCAAAGATGAACTTAGAGTACCCAGGACCACCAACGTCAAAGCCGACCTAATCCTGATCGACCGTGGCTACCAAGAGTGGGTCCTCGTTGAAGTTGAACTCGCGAGACATTCTTGGAGCGGACACGTTCGTGATCAACTCCAGAGACTGGAGCTCAGAGTTTTCGGCTACAAATGTCAACCGCATTTGTGAAGAGGCATCGTTTTTGGATCATGAGCGCCTCCAGTTTCTTGTCCGAGATCAGATACAACGGATCTTGGTGGTCTGCAACGACTCTCCGCGTTGGCAAGACCAGTTCAGTGAAATTAGCGCCGAATTGCTCGTTGCAAGACCGTACCGAAGTGCACAGCACGATATTTTGCTGCAGGTTGAGCGGGCATTCCGGAGACGCATGCGCCACGAACTCACTACGCTCCAACAACCGGTCGAACAACAACGAGGGTGGTACCGGATTGACCAACCAAACGCCATTCATCTCGAGACTCGAAACGTTCAGTTGGAGTGCGAGAACGAAGTCGTTGCAGGTAAGGTTCGGCGTCTAGGCGGTTTCTGGTATCTAGTTGTGTCGCAAGGGATCGCGATTGAATCCCAGGGACCGATCGCGATCATTGGTGCAAATGGCAATGTTCTCGAAATACGGGGGAGAGTGGTTGAAGATGACAATTGACTTGACAATGGGGAATTCAGCGATACGAGCCTTCAAGAGGCTTCCGTACTATCCGTGGTATGCGTTGGCTGAGTACATTGACAACGCAACGCAGTCGTTCTTTGACCATCGTGGCGAACTTAGTCAAGAATGCGTGACCGTATCGATCGTCTTTGATGCCAAGGCACGAACAATTTCAATCCACGATGATGCATATGGAATGTCGGAAGGTGATTTGGAGCGAGCGCTAACTGTTGGCATGCCGCCGCCAGACCCTTCCGGAAGAAGCAGGTACGGCATGGGCATGAAGACTGCATCCTGCTGGTTCGCTGATGAGTGGACAATTCACTCAAAGCAGTTCGGATCCGGAGACCGAATTCCAGTTTTCCGTTGATGTGGACAAGTTTGCTGACGGATTGGCGAACTCAACTGATTTGAAGACTCGGCCGAAGCAGAAGGCAGACCACTGGACGAGGCTGGAGTTGAAGAGAGTCAATCGTCAAATCAGTGACGCACGAATTC
>CAWHLQ010000021.1:0-65676 GCA_963830195.1 uncultured Actinomycetota bacterium
GCAGCCAGTTTGGGAGGCAATCTCGCCCCAGTCCGGACCCCTGCGGAGTAGTCGCCTTTCCCGCCCTCAATCTCCTCCACTTTCTCGGCCACGACTCCGGCGGCAAGCCAGGCGAGCAACTGCCCGAAGAGGTCCGGCAGGTAAAGCTCCGCAACCATCAACTTGGCCAGTGCAGCGGGCTGCAGCTCGACGCCACGGCGAGACGCAAAGGACATACGCAGCCAGTAAGCGTTGAGGAAACGCTTGAGTCGCCGGGGGTTTCCCGTCGTATGACGGTGCAATAAGGGAGTCAACGCCTCGGCGAGATGCACCTCGGCCTGACGATCAGCGGGCAAGATGTCGCCAAGACGTTTACAAGTTCTTGCGGTTTCGCAGGGCGCGTAATTTATCTTCGCCACTGCGTCGCCGATACGTTCCAGGTCGGCGAGCATCAACAACGCGAGATATTCCTCAGTCTGCCCCTACTCAGGACAGGGACACGAACCGGCACCTGCACGATCTTCTCCAGGTAGAGCCGGGAAGTGGTCGGCTGCCCGGTGGTTTGCAAGCGCCGCCCGATGGCGTTAGCAACGTTCTCCTCGTCGGCGGCGATGACGAACGCCATCTTCTTAACCGAAAGGAAGAGCTTGATCGCCTCCTCAACTCCACCACCGTGTCGGGAGTGACCGATCCAGGTCGTCCACCAGCACCACAACACGCTTCAACGGCGCGAGGTCTTCCGATGCCATAACCTCGGAAACCGGCCCCGAAATCCTTGTAGCCCCGGATCGGGCGGAACGTTTTCCTTCTCGTTACCGTCGTCGAAGAGATCAATCAGTGCCCCGACTCCGGAAGGGTGACGCTGAGTGCAGACGTCGCGGCCAGCTTGATCGCCTTTGCGTAATTCACACGCCGCCGAAGCTTGTTCAGAGCGTCCTTGATCTTGTCACCGATACCCTTGCCTTCTTCGAGCTTCATTTGCAGCCCGCCCAGCACCTCGTCGATGAGCGCGGTCGTGGGGTCGGTCTTGTTCTGCTGCATCCTCCCATGGACTCACGAGCAGGCAATAGATGTCCTCGCGCTGTTCAAGGCGGCGTTTGAGCAGGTGCAGCACCGTCGTCTTGCCACCACCCCATGGAGCGTTGACGCCCACTGTGACGGGGTCCAGATCTGGACGAGTGATGATCGACTCGACGACATCAACGACATCCTCGAAGCCGAGGAGGTCAACGTCGTCGGGTTATCGTCGCGCAGGGGCATCGCGACATGGGCGAGTCCGGAATCGGTCATTGGTCCCTACCGACGCGGTGGCGGGTACTAGTCGTGAACGTGCAGATCATCGCATCCTTGGTCTTATGAGCAATACAGGCCGCCATCATGCAACTAGCTGGCCATAGGTTGGCTGGGGTCGAGAAGAGGGCGAGGAATCATTCTTCCATTCTCGCTTGATTCCGGCCTCTTGAGACAGGAATCTATCCAATGCAGCCTTAGGGACGAGAATCCGTCGACCAATTCGCATCGCGGGAATGCCCCCTCGTTGAACAGCCTCATAGGCGAACGACCGGCTGATTCCGAGAAGTTGGGCGGCCTCTTCGACGGTGAAGACGAGCCGATCCTCGATCGGCGCGACCGCTGCAGTTGAATTAGCAGCATCCGAAGCGTGGGCTCCACCGACACCGAGAACGGCAGCGAGAGCGTCTTTCAGCGTACGCGGATTCTCCGCCCACACCTCGCGACACGTAAGAACGACGATTTCGTCCGCTTGCATCGGCTGACCACTTGGGTCGGATATTGATGTTGCGCGGGAGGTCTTCAACACCTGCGCCAATTGCTCCGGCTTGTCGAGCCAGTACCGGAGTCCTATGACAGTCACTTCGGGAATGGTCGTCATCCGGTCTTCAGCTTCTTGCGAGCAGGCTTGGCTGGGGAGTGAGAACGCGCCCCATGACTCGGCGGCTGCACGATCACGATCCTCAAGGGCGTGCCTATATACGCGAAGCGTGACGGGGATCGGAGTGGCCCAGGCGGCCAGCGACGGTGCGCACATCTACACCGGCACCAATCAACTGAGTGGCGGTGAAGTGCCGTAGATCGTGCAGACCGACGGCGTCCAACCCAAAAGAGTCGCGAACCCGGAAGAAAAAGGCCGTGATGTTTCAGGCCTGAACGGGTTCGTTCCCTCTAGGAATGGGGAGAACACGAAGGCATCTTGCGGGCAGCTCGAGTCCCGCCTTGGCGGTCCGATCTTCGATGTTGCTCGATGTAGAAGAGGAGCGCGAATCCGACCGGTCGAGCGCGACCATGCGGAAACGGTGAGTCTTCGTCACTTTTCGGCGAGCCCACCAGGAACCACCACACAGATTTAGAACATCAGCGTCGCAACGTCAGAGTCCACGTCGGACCAACGCACTGCGCAGAGCTCGCCTCGCCGCATTCCTGTCAGTGCGGCCAACATCAGAAGTGGTGCCATCCTGGGTCACGGCTTCGGCCCCCTCGATGACGTCACGAACTTCCTCCAACGAGGGAGCCTTCACACGGTGTCTGGGTGACCGCGGAGGTTTCGCCTTTTCGGCCACATTTTCCGGACCCAGCCCCAGCGGACGCCCTGGTGCAACGCGGACGCGATGATGGCGTGGTGATTCCGGATCGTCTTCGGTGACCTCCCGGCGTCCTTCATTGCTCCGTAGAGGGCGTCGAGATTCTCGGCAGTTAGCCGGGTGAGCGCGACCTCCCCAAGGCGGGGCCGGATCGTCCGTTCGACTTGAGCTCGATAGGTCCGGAATGTCGTTGGCGAGAGATCCATTCGCTCGGACTCCTCCAGCCACTGGTCGAGGAGCTCCCAACGGTGGCCCCGACGCCGTCTGAACGTGCCGTGGCCTGCGCGTCCAAGAGGTCCCGGAGCGCCTCGTCGGCGGCCCGGGCTCCCCCCTGGAACGGGCCTGGAAGTCTGCTTCCCTTCCCAGTGGTCGGATCGTTGCCAAGCGTAGACCCTCAGCTCCCAGACACCCGTCCTTCAACTTGCGCTTAGAACCTCGCACGACCACCATCGTATTCCCATCCATGGGATCGGCCGTGGGATTTTCCCGGGGGTAGCAAGGGGCGGTCCCTCGGACCGGCCCTGAACTGCACTTTCTTTGGTGGCGGGGGTAGGATTTGAACCTACGACCTTCGGGTTATGAGCCCGACGAGCTACCAGACTGCTCCACCCCGCGGCGGAATGACCACTCTATCGCATCCATTGACAGAACAACAATGGGCCTGCCCGGTCCCCCGCGATGTGTTGCTTCGTACACTGGGCCAATGTCAACTCGAGACGAGATCCTGGCCGCCGCGGTCAAGGAGGTGCGCGACCGCGACGAGGCGTCGTTTCGCGTCGCGCAAGTGTCGAAGAGCGCGGGTTGTGCCACGAGTGTCCTGTACCACTACTTCGGCTCGCGCGAGGGTCTCATCGATGCCGCTCTCGTCGAGATCGTGGTCCAAGAGACCCAGGACATGCTGGCCTTCGTCCAATTGGCGTCCGAGGCGGCCGAAAATTCCGATGACGCGATCCGACTCCTGGTGGAGTACGCCACTATCGCGCACGCCCCCGAGCGACGCGCCAACCGATCCTTGCGGGCGCGACTGATCGGCGCCTGCCAGAACATGACCCGCGGTGCGAGAGGCGTTCCGCACCTTTAGTGACCTGGTCGCGTCGACGAACGAGTCAATGATCCTGAAGTTGCAGGCGAAGGGCCTGTTGCGTACTGACCTCGACGTCGCGGCCGTTGGACTGTGCCTGCGTGCGCTGGATTACGGCTGGGTCCTCGACGACATCAATCCGCAGTCGCACGTCGACTTCGACGCGTGGCTCGAACTCGTACGAGTCCTCGCGGTGACTCTCGCCACCAGCCCGACCTATTTGGACGTGGCGAGTTCCGACTGAGCCAACTGGATGTAGTGATTCATCTGATTGACGGCCGTCTGATAGGCGGAGAGGTCCCCGTTCTTGAGTGCGGTCTGCGCATCGTCGTACGCCGTGGCCGCGAGGGTGAGGTACTCGGCGACGGTCCTACCGCCGCCGCCGCTCGGCGGCGTCACCGTCGAACCCCCACCGAGAACGTCGCTCAGGGCCTCGGGCAGTGACTGGGCGATGCCGACCTTCGAGTTGAAGACTGCGATGACGTATTTCAGCTGTGGGAGTGGATTGGCCGTGCTCGTGACGTACATCGGCCGTACGTAGAGCACCGAATTAGTGAGGGGAATCATCAGGTTGTTCCCGAGCAGGACCGACGAGCCGTGCTGGTCGAGCGGCGTAATGATCTTGGACACCGTGGCGCTCTGTTCAATCTCGGTGTCGGCCTGGACGGGACCGATCACGGACTGGCCCCGCGGGGTGATGTAGACGTTGAGATCCCCGTAATCGTCCGGATCCGACGACGCAATCATGAAGGCCGACAGTCCCTGGACGGTCTCGGACCCACCGGCGGGGACGAAGGCCGTGGACAGAAGGAGTTGTTGCGTGGACTGGCCCGGCAGCGACATGACCTGGTAGATCGGTGACATTGGCGACAAGGTCGAGGAGATGACCTCGTTCTGCGCGTTGGTGACGACAAGGCGATTGAGCGACTGGCTCGGCGAACCCGATCCGACGGTCGGCGACGTGTCCCACTTGTCGCTCGCGCTGTAGAAGGCGCTCGCTCCGGTGATGTGATACGCGCCGAGGGTCGCCGACTGAATGGCGAAGAGCGCCGACGGGTAGCGCAGGTGCGCCACGATGTTCGCGGGCATCGAGCTCATGGGCTTGAACATGTTCGGGAACGCACCGCGGTACGCCTGCAGGATGGGATCACTGGGGTCGAAGGCGTAGAAGCTCATCGCGCCGGTGTAGGCGTTCACGACGAGTTTCACGGAGTTGCGCACGTAGTTGTAACTGTTCGGAAGTCCTCCGCTGCTGGCGACGGACTGGTTGTAGGCGTCCTCGCTGTAGGGGTACTCGTTGGTCGTGGTGAAGCCGTCCAGGACATAATCAATCTGTCCGTTGTTCACGACCGCATACGGCTGCGTACCCCACGAGATGAACGGTGCCGCCTTCTGCGCCATGGACTGCACGTCGCGCACGAAGATCACCCGGCTCGACTGGGTGATCTGGTCCGAGATGAGCAAGTTCAAGTCACCAAAGCGCAACGCGAAGGCCGCGCGGCGAAGCAGTCCCCCGGCCGCGACTCCCCCGGTCCCGCTGTAGTGCGACTCCACGGGGTTACCGGCATTCGGACCCGTGACGTACTTGTAGTCAAGTTCCTTCTGCTTCGTATTCGCGACCACCCAGCCCGGCAGATCGACGCCGAAGTAGATGGACGGTTCCGTGAGGGTCGGCAGTCCCTGAGTCGACACCGGTGGCACGTTGCCCATCGCGAAGATGGGGTTGCCCGTCGACGTGTCGGCCTGATTGGCCGGCATGATCACGGCGCCGTACCCGTGGGTGTACACGAGGTGTTGATTGACCCAACTCTGCGCCGGGAGATTGCTCGAGTTGATCTGACGGGCGCCAATCAACACGGGCGTCAATTTCCCGTTGACGTCGTAACGGTCGACCGCCAGGGAGGTGAACTGGTAGTACGACTGGATCGCCTGGCGTCTCTGGGTCGTCTCCAAAGCAATGTCGGGGGCCGGATCCCACAGACGGACATTGCTCAACGTCCCCGCCGACTGACGCAGATCAGCCTCGGAGATGGTCGGTGACGCGGGGTAGTTGGTGTACTTCACGTTGGCAATCGCGAACGCCTGCCGAGTGGCGTCGATATTGCGCTGGATGTAGGGCAACTCGATCGTGCTCTGCGCCGGCGTCACCTTGAAGGTCTGGAGCGCGGCCGGATAGATGTACCCAATGACGACCGCCACGAACAGCCACAGACCCACCGCGAGAAGCGGGAGCGACCACCCTCTCGAGCGGATGTTCAACAACAAGATCACCGCGGCAGCGAGCGACAGGATGAACAGGATCGTGAGGGCGGGAATGCGGGCGTGGACGTCGGCGTAGCCGGCTCCCTCAACGTATCCGTTGGTCGAGACGACCAGTTGCCACTTTGCGATGACGTATCCGAACGCCTTCATGAGAGCGACGGCCGCGAGCAGGACACTCAGGTGGACCTTGACCTGCGGGGACACGCGGGGAGACACGCGGGCGGTGCGAATGCCCCCGTTCAAGTAGTGGAAGAAAGCCGTGATCACGATGACCGCGATCAGCGAGGCCAGCATCCAATCCACCACGAAGGTGAGGAACGGCAGCCGGAAAATATAGAACCCCAGGTCCTTGTGGAACAAGGGGTCCTTCTTGTGGAACGACCGAGCGTTCGCGAACAAGATGTAGTTCTGCCACTGTCCCGTGGCGCTGAGCCCCGCGATCGCGCCCGCGATCACCGAGATCAGGGCGTAGGTGCGTCGGGCGTACGGACGGACGAGGTCCTGAAAACGCCGCACCAACTCGTCGTCAGGATCAAAGGACAAATCGCGTGCCCCGAATCGGTCAGCGAGCAACAGATTCCCGAAGAGCAGCAGGAAGAAGAAGATGCCGAAGGTCACCCCGAGACCGATCTTGATGAGCAGCAGCGTCGAAAACACGTTCGACAGATGCACGGACGAGAACCAGAGCTGATCGGTCCACAGCACCGCCAGACTCCGCAGAGACAGCAGAAGGATGACCAGGATCACGACCACTGAGATGAGGATGATTCGTCGACGAGGCGACGAGGATGGTCGGGTGCCGAGATCGGCGGGGCTACGCACGGACGAAGCCTAATTGGGCCGGGCCGTCGAACCGGAGCCGGTCCCCGTGCGCGATGACGTCAGCCCGGGACGATGGTGCACGCGCAACCGGCGTGCAGTGGTGGGTACGGCTGCCCACTCGGAAATGCGGTGCCCGACGGTCGCGTGCCCGCCTGCGCGTCGAGTGCGCACGCGTCGCACGGCGCGTCATTGGGGACTGCGAGGAACCGCACGGTGCCGCCCTGGGTCGCGACCGCCACGCCCGCGTGAAAGGCGCGTCGCGCGGTGTCAGTACAGAGGCGCTCCACGCGCGCACCGCGCCACTCTTTGTACGCCGAATTCGCGCGCTCGGCCCCATCGTCGTTACCGTCGGCGACAATGCGCTTTCGCAGTGCGAGAACCACCGTCACCGCCAGATCGGCCGCCGACTCCTCGGCGACGTCGAGGTTGACCGCCGCGGGCTCGACGCCGGACTCCTCAGCCGCGAAGCTGGCCCCGGCCGAGACGGCGTCACGCAGGGCAACGAGGGCCGCGTCGCGGTAGCGCGATCGCTGGGCGAACTCGTCCTCGAGCTCCGTCGTGATCATCCCGCTCACGCCCCGCAACCTCTCGATCATCACGTTCTGGTCGTCCTGCAGCGCTCTCTTGATCCGACGGGTCAGTAAGGTCAGCGAACTCTCGAGGGCGGCGTCGCGTCGGGCGAACAACTCGTTGGCGGGAGTGACGGGGCCGGCGGGAGCGGGAGCCTTCTTCGGTGCGGGGGCCGTGGCGCCTCGTTCCTCGAGAGTGGCCTTGCGTAGTCGCGCGAAGATCTCCTCGACGGCGTCGGTTCCCGGTGACTCGTCAACGGAGCCCGGCGTCGGCGTGACGCGCGCGGGCGCCGGTGGGGGGACCGCGCCCGTCGGTGGGGCGTCGCTCGCGGGAGGTGCCGACGGCGCCGGCCGCGCGTCCGCAATGGCGGCGACGTCGATCTCCTCGAGTTCCGGCACGACAATGTCGGGCACCTCTCGAAGCGGGACGTTCGCGAGGAGCTCCTCGTCGGAGGGCTCGGGCGCACTCGGTCGGTTCCGCAAGGCCTCAATCGCGGCGCTGCGCGCACCCTCGTCAGAACTCATGAGACCGCTGAGAACGCCCTCGACGGATTCCCTCACGGTCGTGATGGACTCTTGCAGTGAATCTCGAGCCGCGCGCAGCTGCTCGATCTGGACGTGGAGCGACTTACGCTTCACCGCCAAATCGTTCAGCACCGCCTTTCGTGCATCCTGACTCTGCAACACGATGGCGCGACCCTGCTCGCGCGCCCGTTCGACGAGCGCCTCCCCGTTGACGCGAGCGGACTCGACGAGACGTTGCGCGCCAGCGCGCGTGTCTTCATCCAGACGCGCGGCCGCAGACTCCGCCTCGCTGACAATGGTGGCGGCTCGTTCTTGAGCTTCGATCAAGTACGCGGTGGCCCGCTCTTGGGCCTGCGAGAAGATCGACGACGCACGCTCTTGGGCTTCGGCGGTGACACGACCGGCCTCCTCGTGCGCGGAGCGCAGAATCGCGGCGCTCTGACTGCCGAGGGCCGCGGCGAGGGTGGCCTCGTCCAGAACCGGGTTGGCGGCCCGCCGTTGCGCCTCGGCCACTTGGTGCTGCATCTCCTGAATCCGGGTTTCGAGCAGTTGCATCTCGCGGGACACGTTGTCGAGATACGCCCGGACCTCGGTGGGGTCGTAGCCCTTGCGCACGGTGCCGAAGTTGGCGCGCACGACGTCGGACGAGGAGTGACGCGTCGTTGAGAGAATCCGGCGGTCGTCCATCGGAGCAAGCCTACGTTGTGGCCTTGACGGGGTAGGGCTTGGTCAGTGGCACCGGGACGGCACCCCCCAGACCCCTCAGGTCGCGCAGTGCCTGGGCGAGGGTCGTCACGCCCATCACCTTGAGCGTGCCGTTGCTCGCATTGCGCGCGGTGGACACTTCGACCTTCGGAACAATGAAGACCGTGGCCCCCGCTCGTTCCACCGCGACGACCTTTTCCGCGACACCACCGACGTCGCCGACGGCGCCGTTCGGTGCGATCGTGCCCGTCGCGGCCACGATGGTGTGCCCCGTCAGAGAACCCGCGCTCAACTGATCAATCAGAGTCAACGTCATCGCCAGTCCGGCCGACGGACCACCGATCGACGGCGTTTGAATGGTGATGGTGCCCGGGAACTCGTAGGTGAAGTAGTCCTCGAGCGTCACGCCGATGATGGACTTGGGCGGACCCGACAGTCCAGGACAGCCGGTCGACCCATCGCCCGCGGGCGTCGCGACGGTGGTCACATGCGTGACCTTCGCCGGACCCGGGGTGATGGTACCCGTCGGAGAGATCTTCACCGTCTTGACCGTGAGAGTCAGACGACTTCCCGGAGCCAGGGGATGAACGACACTGATCAAGCCGCACGCGGACGTCACCCGGACGCCGTTGGCCGCGATGACCTGATCGCCCACCGCGAGGCCGGCGGTGCTGGCCGAGGAGGGAACCTGCACGGCGTAGATGAGGGCACCGGCAGCGCGAGACGGGATCGTCCAGCCGAGCGAGGTCAACGCCGCGACCTTGGCGGCCGATTTCGCGTTCGCCATGTCGACGTAGCCCTGCGACACGAGTTGGTTGACGGGCACCCCGGGCTCGACCAGCTCATTCTCGTTGACGAGTGCCGTATGAGACTGGAAGTGCGCCCAGATCCACGACAACGCGGTGAGCTGATTCAGGTAGACGTCGGTGAGGAGGATTTGGTCAGGGTGCGGGTCCGTCTTCAGTCCGTCAACGCTCACCAGCGGTGCCACTGGCTGCGACTGACCCGGTGTGATGGAGTAGCCGATACTTGCCAACGAGAGAGCACGACGATCGCCACGAGCAACACAACGAAGACGCCAAAGATGATTCGCAGGCGGCGCGACGAGGGAGAACGAGAGTGATCGGGAATGACGACACGCTACCGGAGCCGCGGCGTCCCCCTTGATTCGCGCGTCGTTTTCCTCCGACGACTCCTCGCGGGACGTCGTGCGCGCCGCGCTGACTGACGTCGACGCCCGCGCGAGGGTCCTCGCCCTGCGGGCGGGCTCCCGGCACACGTGGCTGAGCTTTGCCGACTGGGTGCGGGCCCTGGCCGATCCCGATGCCGACGTCCGTCGCGAGGCCGCCAACCTCGTGGCGGCGCACCCGCGCGACGACGCTCTCGCTCCCTTCGTGATCGCGGTGCTCCGCGACCCTGACCCCTTGGTCGTGGACGCGGCTGCGTTCGCGTTGGGGGAATGGGAGTGCGTCGACGCCGTTGACGCCCTGGTGGACGTCGCGCGCACCCACGAGGATGCCCGGTGTCGCGAAGGGGCCGTTGCGGCCCTCGGGTCGATCGGGGACGATCGGGGGCGTGCCACGGTCATCGCGGCCCTGGAGGACAAGCCGCCCGTGCGGCGACGGGCGGTCGTCGCACTCTCGAACTTCGAGGGACTCGACGTTGAGGCCGCGCTCGAGGTAGCCCGCGAGGACCGCGACTGGCAGGTACGCGCCGCGGTCGACCAACTCGGTCGCGCGCCCGACGAGTTGGATTAGCGCTCCGCGGAACGAAACAACGAGTGCAGCGAGGACATCTCGCTGAGGCACCGCTCGAGACCGCGGATGACGACGAGCTCGGGTTCGGCGCTGACGTGAACGCTGACGCCGGTCTCGGTCGCGATGAGTTCGGCCAGATCGCCGATCTGTGCGTGACCACCGACGAGCGTCAGTCCCTGCTCGAGGACGTCCTGCGCCAAGTCCGGTGGGGCTTCTCCCAGAGTCTCCTGCACCATGCGCACCGTCGCGTGGAACAACTCGTGGATCGCAGCATTGATCTCGACGGCGGTGGCTTCCACGCTGACTGGTTCACCGTGATCAACAGTGCGAGCGGGAATGATGCGCGTCGCGCCGTCGGTGCGACTGAGAGCAGAGGCCAGATCCTTCTTCACCGATTCGACGACTTTGGGCGAGACGACGACGCCGTAGTGGTGGCGCAGGGTCGTCGCGATCGCTCCATCAAAATCGCTGCCCCCTACGCGGAGAGATCGACCCGTCACGATGCCGCCGAGCGAGATGATGGCCGCTTCCGACGACCCCGCGCCGAGGCTGACGACCGCAGACGCCACCGGGTCGTGGACGGGCATGCCCATACCAATCGCCGCCGCAATCGGGGTCTCGACGAGCGACGCCTCAATGGCGCCCGCCTGGAGAGCCGCCTGTCGAAGGGCCCGCCGCTCAATGGACGTGGCGAACGCCGGCACGCTCATCACCACCCGGACGCGGCTGACGCGAGAGAACCCCGCGCGGTCGAAGAACGATCGAAACATCCGCGCCGCGACGTCGAAGTCAACCGTCGCACCCTTCGCCAGAGGTCGAAACGCCACCACGTGATGCGGTGAGCGCACGACTGCACCGAGAGCGTCAGTGGCCCGAACCGACCACCGTCCCGGTTCGCGTATCGATCGCGACGACCGTGGGTTCGGCGAACGAAGAGGCCGTCCTCCATGGTGGCCAGTCGTGTGTAGGACGTGCCCACGTCGAGTGCCACGTCTGTTGCCACGGAGGTTGATGTTAGGGCGACACCTGCACACCGACGTTCGCCTCTAGCCTTGTCCCTCGTGAACGACGGCCCCGAACCGACCCCGGAGGAATCCGGGGGCGGGCGTCGATTCTGGTTCCGACGACGGCACCGGGGCCTCCCCGCGCGCGAGGAGCGAAACTGGATCCACCCGAGCGAGTTACCCAGTTTTGACGCCATCCCGGCGTACGACGTCCACGCGAACCCCCGTCGTCACGCCGCGATCCTGGTCCTCGCCATGGGGCTGATCGTCCTCGCCATCGGTTCGGTGACCCTGGCGCTGCGGAGCACGACGCCGCCCGTGAACACCTCGCTCACCAACATCGCCAAATCGGTGGCCGATCTCCCCCTACGCGCAAAGCGCCGCCCGCTCGGCGGTGGAGCTGGTCATTACCGAGAACGGGCACCTCAGCGCGGCGGCGGCGATGGTGATCGCCCCCGGCGATCTCGCGGTCACCACGGAGCCGATTCCGGCGGACGCATCGATTACCGGTTCGTCTCAACTGAACGAACGGTTCAACGTGTCCGTGGTCAGCCACGACGACGCCCTCGGATTTACGGTTCTCCGTCTCGACCGGACGCAACCGATCACGCCGACGAACGTCCTGCCTGACGCCGCACCGGTTCTGGCGATCTCGCCCTACTTCACGCCACGCGCCATCTCACCGGAGATCGCCTGGGCCAACACGACCCTCGGCGATCCCGTTGTTGAGCAGGCTGACGGCATCGTGAGCTACCTCGCCACCCCCAGCGCGTCCAATCTCGACGGATTCGCCGACGCGCTCGCTGTCGAGCCGAGTGGCGACGTCGTCGCGGTCCTGTCCGCAACCGGCCAGTGGTTCTCGGCCCAGTACGTGACTCGAGTCGCGCACGCCGGGGACGCCAATGGGGGCTGCCACGTACGCATGGGATTCGTGGGCGTCTCCGCGCAAGGGGGAGGCGTGCTCGTGCGGTCCATCCAGCCCGGTCCGTCAGTCGGACGACTTCGTGATGGCGACATCATCACCAGCATCAATGGCGTGCAGATGGACTCGGAGGACTCTCTGCTCGAATACCTCTACGCGGCCCTGGCGCAGGGCTCGGCCCGTCTCGGACTCCTGCGCGACGCGCACACCACGGTGGTGGACGTGCCCTTGACCTGTCGGCCATAAGTTAAGAGCATGAGCGACAACCCCTTCGGTGGACTTTTCGGAGATCTCTTCAACATCCTGGGCCAGCAGGGCCCCGACGCGTGGTTCGACACGGCACGCACCCTGGCCCTCAACGTGGCGCGCCAGGACGACGGCGACCCCAATCCGGATCCCCGTGAACGTCAGCGTGTCGAGCAGTTCGCTCCTCTTGTGGCGCGTCACGTCTCGACCATCTTCTCGGTTGCGGTCAGCGACGAGATCGTCGTCGCCAATCGCAGCGCGTTGACAGTCGCCGCCCTTGAGCAGTGGCGGCCCCTCATTCGTCCCATGGTCGACGCCCCCGCGCCGGATTTCGGCGGCGAACTCGACGACGAAGCGGGTGCCCAGCTGGGCCAACTCGCCGCGACCATCGGTCCCCTCTTCACGGGATTCCAGCTGGGATCGGTGGCCGGGCACTTTTCCGAGCGGGCGTGGTCGCTCGCGGCCCTTCCCCTGCCGCGCGACTCGGCAACGCGACTCCTGGTGGCGAACAACATCGCCAAGTTCACCGAGGAGTGGTCGCTCAACAGCGATGCCACAACGGTCTTCGCGCTGGCCCGCGAAATGGTGGCCTCGGTCGTGTTGACCCAGCCGGGCACCGGAGACGCGCTGCGGGCGCTCGTGCTCGAGTCCGTCCAGGACACCGTCTCCTCCCAAGGTGACGTGCTGAGTCGACTGTCCAAGATGGCCGACCCGGAGGAACTGGCCGCATTGATGGGCAATCCCGAAGCGTTGCTCGACGGACTGGACGTTCCCGACGAGACCAACGCCAATCGCGCGATCAACGCGGCGGTGGCGGTGTTGCGCTCGGTGTTCGACGCCATCGCGTTCTCGATCACCGAGCAGCTGATGGGTCCCGTCGGTCAGTTACGCGAGGCGTACTTGCGATACCGCTTGGCGGACGCGCGCGGCGAGGACGCCGCGGCCGCTCTGTTCGGCATCGCCACGGGTGGGGACCTTCAGGCCACCGCGGACGAATTCGTGGCCGCGATCATCGAGGCTCACTCGGTGTCGGCGTTCACGTCGTTGCTGCAGGCCGACGGACTCCCGACGCACAGCGAACTGGCGACGCCCGAACACTGGTACGAGCGAGTGACGAACTCGCCGCTGGCCTAGTTCTCTTCGTCGTAACCGAGAACCCACTCGACGAGCAGATTCTCGCGCTCCGCATCGCGATTCACTCGCTCGCGGTTCCGACGGAACTGGGGGTCGTGAGGCGGCAACAGACGCAGGCGCGCATCGACTCTGTCGACAAATGCTTGAATTTGCTCCTCGTCGCCGAAGACCATGCGACACTCCCAGTGGGGGGCGACCGGACCGAGGTAGATCACCTGGACGTGACCGACGGGATCGACGACTTCGGTGGCTTCGGGGCTGGGAATCTGGCTCACAGCCACTCCTTCGGGCATTCGACCCCGCGGACAACTTCCGCGGGAGACCACTCTACCCCGAACGCTAATTACTGTCCGCGGAGCATCCGTTCTTACTTCGAAGTTGTCTGTAATTCTTGTGAAAAAGGTCACAAGGATAAAGTGACAAAGCGAAATCAACCTCGCTACTGTCATACATGAACCCGTTGAGGAGAGTCATTATGAACACCGAGTGGATGGCCGATGGCAAGTGCCGGGATTACCCCGCGGCAACCTTTTTCCCCCAAGATGGGGTAGGTGTCATCAAGGCCCAGCGCATCTGCGCGACCTGCCCGGTGGCAGCCGACTGTCTCGAGTACGCACTCGCCAACCACGTCGACCACGGCGTGTGGGGTGGCAAGAGCGAGCGTGAGCGTCGTCGGCTCCAGCGCGCCCGTCGTCGTGGCACGTTGACGGTGAACGCCGGCTAAGTACGCTTCGGCGCACCATGTTTGAGTGCGTCATCAATATCTCAGAAGGCCGCGATCTCGAAAGGATCGCGGCCTTCGAGATCGCGGCCGGAAGTTCGCTTCGTGATCGCCACAGCGACCCCCGTCATCACCGCACCGTCGTCACTCTCATCAATTCCGCCCCGGCCCTCACCGCCGACGTCCGCGCCCTGATCGAGACCGTCATTTCGACGCTGGACCTCCGCGACCACGAGGGCGTTCACCCACGATTTGGCGTCGTCGACGTCGTGCCCTTCGTGGCGCTGGCGGATGATCAGCGTCCCCTCGCCCGACAGCTCCGTGACGAGACGGCCGCGTGGATGGCGTCGCACCTGGGCGTGCCCGTCTTTCTCTACGGGACTCTGCCCTCCGGCGAGGTCCGCACGCTGCCGGAGATTCGTCGTCGGGCCTTTGGAGACCTCCAGGCGGACCTCGGCCCCCTCGCGCCCGACCCTCGTACGGGTGCCAGCGCCGTTGGTGAACGACCCATTCTCGTCGCCTGGAATCTCTGGCTGCGTGGTGTGAGCCTCGACACGGCCCGCTCCATCGCACGAGCGGTGCGCTCAGAATCGGTGCGGTCCCTGCGAATCACCTCGACGGCTCGGTTCAAGTCAGTTGCAATCTCTTGGACGTCACCACGACTCGTCCGAGCGCCCTCTACGACCGGGTGCGCGAGTTGCTTCCCACGGGAGGGCGAATTGAACGTGCCGAACTCGTCGGACTCGCGCCGCGAAGCCTGCTCGATCTCGAAGACCAGCGCCGATGGGACGAACTTGGCCTCTCGGCGGCGAACACCATCGAGTCGCGACTCGGTCGGTAGCGCGACGCATCTCCGCCACACACTGGACCGCGACTCACCCGGGCGCGCGACGGTCCGCGGCGAGCTTCGAGGACGTCGCGGGTGCGGCGATCTACTCCCTTATCCCGCGGCGGAACGGCGTTCGATGGCTCGCGCCCGGCGGAGGCGACGACGCTCCCGCTCGCTCATGCCACCCCAGATCCCGAATTTCTCACCGTTGTCCAGGGCGTATTCGAGGCAATCGTCACGAACGACGCACCCGCGGCAGACCTCCTTGGCCTCCCGGGTCGACGCGCCACGCTCGGGGAAGAACAGATCCGGGTCCACACCCATGCAGTTGGCCCGTGCCTGCCAGCCTCGATCCTCGGTGCTGCTCAGCAAGTTGATGATCTCCACGCGATCCTCCCCCACGCCAGCGCCATGGTTGACGCCACCGTTGTAATTACAACAGTGTCATTGTGGCGCAGTTTCGTGAGAAACGCAAATGGAATTTTGGGGCCGTTACTCGGGTTTCGCCCGGACTTGCACGCTTTGGGCCCCGACGACGACGTCGTTCATGACGAACTCGAAGCGATGAATGCCCGGATCAAGAGGTTGATGCCGAACCAGCGGCCGATCCAGATGAAGTCGAGGTCGTGCTCCACCGGGGGCGGGGCGGTCCAACTGATCTCGTCATCGATCTCGTAGCGGTAGGCCTTGCCGTCCTCGCCGGTGTAGCCCACGGCGTCGCCGCCGGCGTTGACGATCCGCAGTTTGATGGCGTATTTGGTTCCCGCCTCCTTGGGATCGGCGTCAATCAGCACCGCCACCGAGAGCGGGACGGCGGAATGCGCGTAGAACCAGGTGATCCCCCCGCCGAGAACGCCCAACTTCCCCGCGGGCTTGTCCGCGAAGTCCGCCAGGATCAGTGTCGCCTTCATCGCGTTGCCCCTGTCGCTTGAACCGATGCCATCGTTCCCCGTTTCGTCCAGTCGTTCGTGACCGCCCGCGGGAACCAGTTCCCGGACGACCGCAAGGGCGAATCTAATCCATCAGCCGCCCGAGCGCGAGTCCCTACGAGGCCCGACGGTGGCGGACAAAGTCATCCAGAACATACGTCCCCAGCTCGTCGACGGACGTGTAGAAGGTTCGCCCGCCGTTGACCCGGCCGATCTGCTCCACGAAGGGGAATTGGCTGCGCTCGATGTCCAGCGCGAAGGTATTGATCGTGATCCCCGCTTTGGTGCATCGCAGCACCTCGGCCATCGTGAGTTGCAGCGTCTCAGGAACCGGGGGCCACGAGAAGAACGGCTCGCCGTTGGCCATCAGGTGCGCGGTGGGTTCGCCATCGGTCACGACGACGATCTGGCGCTCCCCCTTCTCGTTGCGCATGAGGTGGCGTCCCAGCGCGAGTGCGTGCTGCAGATTGGTGCCGTAGTTGTAGTCGATGGTGAGTGACGGAATGTCCTCCACCCGGATCTCGTGGGCCAACTCGCCGAAGCCGACCACCGCGCAGAAGTCGCGGGGGAACTTCGAGCGGATGAGCTGGGTGAGCGCCAGGGTCATCTTCTTCGCGGGCACCAGATTTCCCCGCATGGCCATCGACAATGAGAGGTCGATGGCAAAGACGGTCGCCGATCGGCGCGTCGCCTCGTACTCCTCGACTTCGAAGTCGTCCGGGTGCAGGTGAACCGGCGTGCCCGGACCCTGGCGGAACACCGCGTTGCGCAGCGTCTTGGGCAGGTGCAACGAGAGTGGTTGACCGGGTTCCCAGGCCTTGGAGCTTTCTTCGCGGTCGCCCCCCCGATCGACGGAGGCCTGACGATGAGCGCCGAAGGTACTGGAGTGACGCAGCTGCGTGAACAGATCCTTCAGCGCTTGTTGACCGATCTGGCGCACGCCCTTTGACGTGAGCTCCAGTCGCTGTCCCTTGCGGTCGACGAACCCGCTGTCGCGCAGACCCTTGAGGGCCTTTTGCAGCGCCTCGACCTGCTTGGCCGCGTCCGGTCCGAGGTTGCGGCGCACCGCGTCGATGTCCACCTCCGGCAGGCCCTGGGCGGCGTTGGCCTGCCCGAGAAACTCCTCCAGATTGCGGAGATCTCCCAACTGCTCGGCGACCTCGGCCGACCGTGAGAACGACGTGGGGTCGCTACCGCGCAGTCGGGGCTGTCCGTTCCAGTCCAGGTCGGGCGTTGCCTGACGAAGGTTGGAGACCAATCGGTTCATCGAGAAGTTGAGATCCATGTCCTGCATCATCTGGCCGAACAGGTCTCTCAGTTGACCCTGTTGCTCCCCCGACAGCGAGTTGAACATCGCTTCAGCCGCGGCGGCTCGTTCCGCCATCGCGCGGATCACGTCCTCGAGCGACTCCGCACCCGGGAAGTAGTCCCCGTAGTTCTCCATGAAGTTCTCAAAGCTGGGGTCGAGCGGTTCACCGCGGCGGTCCTGTTCGATCATGGTGCTGAGCGCGTCCATCATCGAGCGCATCCGCGCCAACTCCTCGGGATCGGGATTCTGCAGGAACTCCTTGTTGGCCTCGAAGTACGTATTAAGAACGTCCTGACGCAGCTCGCCCATGAGCTGATCGAACTGCTCCCGGGCCTCGGAGGAGACGAACTCGTAGTCGTTGTACGCGCCGAGGCGTTCGCTCAGGCGCTCGGGCATGAGGTCGCGCTGCATGGACTTCTCGGCCACGAGATCGCGCGTGACCTCGCTGCGGCGTTCGTCGCCGGAGGACTCCGCTTCCTCGAGCAGCTCGGCCAGAGCGTCCCGTTCGATCTCTTCGATCTCACTCAACCAGTCGCGGTACCGCTGGAGCTCGCCGTCCGGATTGGCCTGCTGCTCGAGTTCGCGACGTCGCTGGCGAGCCTGCTCGAGGAGATCCCTCAGGCCCTCGTGACGGCGTCCGTCGCGTGTCGTGAACCCGTCGCGCAGCAGTCGGTCCAGCGCGTCGTCGAGGTCGCCCGTCTCGAGCAGTTCGTCGCTCAGCAGTGCGAGCAGCTCGTCGGGATCCAGATCGTCGAAGTCGTCCCCGTCGCCGATCTGGCGGAACCCGTACCGAACGGGCACTACCGGTTCCTGGTCCGGTAGAGGGCTCGGCCACCCGAGGCGTCCTTGGCCAGCCGCTTGGTGAGATGCAGCCCCTCGAGGATGAACTCCAGCGCCGCGGCGAGTTCGCCGTCGGTCGCGTTGGGTCCGGCGACACGACGAACGGGCACCTCGAGGACGGGAAGATTCGCCAGCACGTCGAGATAGTCGTGCGCGGGCAGATCATCACCGACGTGGACGACGACCTCGTGCGTAAAGGCCTCCACGATCTCGCCGGCCTCCTCGAGCAGGACGTGCTCCGTGAACGTCTGGCGAACGGCCAAGGCGACGAGCGCGGCGATGATCTGGTCCACGTCGGAGTCGTCCATCGTGTCGATCTCGATCTTGCCCTGGGTTGATTGGACGACCGCCGACAAGTCGCTCACGCGCGGCACGACATCGTCGTCACCGGTGCGCAAAGTACGACGGAGGGCGTTCGCCACCACGGTCTCGTAGTTCGCGATCGAGAGTCGCACCGACACACCGGAGCGCTGATTGAGGACGTGGCTGCGACGGGCGACGTGGCTGATGCGCGCCACGATGTCGTCAATGAACCACGGCACCACGATCGGCTTCGGCGACGTGACCAGCCGGGCTTCCTGATGCATGATGGCGATCTCGGTTGCCACGTCCTCGGGATAGTGCGTGCGAATCTGCGATCCGAACCGGTCCTTCAGCGGCGTGATGAGTCGGCCACGGTTGGTGTAGTCCTCGGGGTTGGCGGTCGCCACGACGAGCACGTCGAGATCGAGGCGCACCAGGTGACCGCGAATCTGCACGTCGCGCTCCTCGAGCACGTTGAGCAGTCCGACCTGGATCCGCTCGGCGAGGTCCGGGAGCTCGTTGATGGCGAAGATGCCGCGGTTGGACTTCGGCACGAGTCCGTACGACAGCGCTCGTGGGTCGTCCAGGTAGAGACCGCCCGCGATCTTGATCGGGTCGATCTCCCCGATGAGGTCCGCCATCGAGGTGTCGGGCGAGGCGAGCTTCTCGGCGAATCGGTGCGAGCGATGGACCCACGCGACCGGCGTGTCGTCCCCGTGGGCGGCGACCTGATCGAGCCCGTAGGCCGAGATGGGATGGAAGGGATTGTCCCGAACGTCGGAACCCTCGATGATCGGCATCCACTCGTCGAGCAGTTCCACGAGCGCGCGAATCATGCGCGTCTTGGCCTGTCCGCGCTCGCCGAGCAGGATGATGTCGTGGCCCGCCAAAATCGCCGTCTCCAACTGCGGCAGGACGGTGTCCTCGTACCCAATCACGACCGACGTCAGCGGTCGGCCTTCCGCGAGCCGCTGTTCGAGGTTGACGCGCATCTCTTCGCGCACGGACTGGTTGGTCCAGCCTGACGCGCGAAGCGCGCCCAGCGTGGTCGGAAGATCTGCGGGTGCCTGAGTCATAGTCCGAGAATAAGGCACGCGCGCGGGTGTGAAACCGCGCAGCGGGGATGCGGGTCCCGCGACGCGCTGCGGTGAGGGCGACCTCGCCGGGCCAGGGGGTGCCGGACCCATCGAACCGGCGCCTCAGACTGCTGCGATCCCTCTCGGGAGCGCAATCTCGGCGCCCAATCGATTCGATGGCCCCTCCGGCACCCTCCTTGGTCTCCGGCGACACCGAACGTACGCCCGCCGCAGCGCGATGACAAGAGCACCCCCGGGGCTTGTTCAGAAGATCACAAGGGTTTGCCTAGTATTGCGACGGTGTCTTCACAGAGCAGTGCGAAGGCGTCCCTCGTGACAGATTCGAGCAAGGAGATGCCGTGACGGCCGTAGAGAGTTCGACCAAGGTTGTCCTGGGTGGCACGCGTGGTGGCCCCGACACCGCGACATTGCGCACCGACCGCTGGTGGGTGCAGCCCGTGGTGACCGTCTCGGTCTTGACCGCGTTCATCATCTATTCGACGTGGGCGGCGTTCCAGAACAAGAACTACTACGTCGGGGCACTGTTCAACCGCGATCTCATCAGCCCCTTCTACTCCCCGTGCCTCACGACCAGTTGCACCACGGGTGCAGCCACGTCGGGCTTTTTGATCCACACGCCGTCGTGGTTCTCGCCGGCCCTGTTGATCCTGATCTTCCCGCTCGGCTTCCGACTCACCTGCTACTACTACCGCCGCAGCTACTACCGTGCGTTTTGGTGGTCGCCACCGGCGTGCGCGGTGGCCGACGCGCACACCACGTACTCGGGCGAAACCCGGTTTCCGCTCATCATGCAGAACATCCACCGCTACTTCTTCTGGGCGCTACTGGTGTTCAACGGTCTCTTGACCTACGACGCGATCCGAGCGTTCTACCAGCCCAACGAGGGATGGGGAGTCACGGTCGGCACCGTGGTCCTGTGCGTCAACGCCACGCTGCTGTGGTGCTACTCCCTGTCGTGCCACGCGTGTCGCCACTTGTGTGGCGGCGGTGTTCGCAGTTTCGCCAAGAGTCCAATCCGACACAAGATGTGGAAGTTCCTCACACCGCTCAACGCCAAGCACATGAACTTCGCGTGGGCGTCACTCGTGTTCGTCGCTCTGACGGACGTGTACATCCGACTGGTCGCCTCAGGCGTGATCACCGACTACAAACTGTTCTAGGACGCCAAGGAGCCCCCAATGTCGACTGAACCCGCCTACGAACACCACGACTACGACGTTCTCATCATCGGCGCCGGTGGTGCCGGCCTGCGAGCGGCCATCGAGGCCAAGCAAAAGGGACTGCGCGTCGCGCTCATCTGCAAGTCCCTCCTCGGCAAGGCGCACACGGTGATGGCCGAAGGCGGCATGGCCGCCGCCATGGGCAACGTGTACCCCGAGGACAACTGGCAGGTCCACTTCCGCGACACGATGCGCGGGGGCAAGATGCTCAACAACTACCGCATGGCCGAGCTGCACGCCAAGGAGGCGCCGGAGCGCGTGTGGGAGCTCGAGCAGTGGGGTGCACTGTTTGACCGAACCAAGGACGGCAAGATCCTCCAGCGCGACTTCGGGGGTCACCGCTACGCGCGCCTCGCCCACGTCGGCGACCGCACCGGACTTGAACTGATCCGCACGCTGCAACAGAAGGTGGTGTCCATGGGCACCGACGTCTTCATGGAGTGCAAGGTGCTGCGCCTCGTGCACGACGACGCGGGCAAGATCGCGGGGTGCGTGGCGTACTGGCGCCCCTCCGGTGAGTTCGTCACCTTCGGCGCGAAGGCGGTCATCTTGGCCACCGGGGGCGTTGGCAAGTCGTGGAAGTTCACCTCGAACTCCTGGGAGGGTACCGGCGACGGTCACGCGATGGCGCTGTGGGCTGGCGCCGAGTTGATCGACATGGAGTGCATCCAGTTCCACCCGACGGGCATGGTGTGGCCGCTGAGTGTGCGCGGTCTGCTCGTGACCGAGGGTGTGCGTGGTGACGGAGGGATCCTCAAGAACTCCGAGGGCGAACGTTTCATGTTCAACTACGTGGCGCCGATGTTCCGCGCGGAGACCGCGGAGACACCCGAAGAGGCCGACCGCTGGTACGACGACCACACGGCCGGGCGCCGACCCCCCGAGTTGCTGCCGCGAGACGAAGTCGCCCGCGCCATCAACTCTGAAGTCAAGGCCGGTCGAGGCTCACCTCACGGCGGGGTTTATCTGGACATCGCCTCACGTCGCAGCGCCGAGGTCATTCGTCGCCGCCTGCCCTCGATGTACCACCAGTTCATGGAGCTCGCGGGCGTCGACATCACCCGCGAGATGATGGAAATCGGTCCGACGTGCCACTACATCATGGGCGGCGTCAAGGTCGACGCCGATACCGCGGCGACGTCCGTGCCGGGTTTGTTCGCTGCCGGCGAAGTCGCCGGTGGGATGCACGGCGCGAACCGACTCGGCGGCAACTCGCTCAGCGACCTGGTTGTGTTCGGACTGCGCGCCGGTGCGGGTGCGCATGCCTACATCGATGGTGGCGGTGGGCCGGCGAACTTCGACCGGTCCGAGGTGGACGCCGCGATCGCCGAGTCACTCGCCCCGTTCGAGCGCGAGTCAGGCGAGAACCCCTACGACGTCCAGCGCGACCTGCAGGAGATGATGCAGGCCAACGTCGGCATCATCCGCACGGGATCCGAGATTGACGAGGCGCTCGTGAAGCTCGATGAGTTCACCGCACGCGTCACCAATCTCAAAGTCAAGGGCGGGCGGGCCTACAACCCCGGGTGGAACTTGGCGACTGACTTGCCGAGCATGCTCACGGTGTCGCGTTGCACGGCGCTTGGCGCGCGCGAGCGCAAGGAGTCACGCGGTGGCCACACCCGTGAGGACTTCCCGAACGCCGACCCGGCGTACGGCAAGATCAATTTCGCTCACTCCATGCCCGCCTCACACGACTGGCACGGTGAGATCAAGACCATCGAATCGCCCCTGCTCGAGCTGCCCGACGAGTTAAAGGCCCTGTTGGAGGAGACAAAGTCATGACCGACGTCACGATGAGAATCTGGCGCGGAGACGCCAACGGTGGCGAGTTCCAGGAGTACACGCTCGCCCAGCAAGAGGGTGAGGTCGTGCTGGACGTCATCCACCGCATTCAGGCCACCGACGCTCCCGATCTCGCGTGTCGGTGGAACTGCAAGGCCGGAAAGTGCGGTTCATGCTCGGCCGAGATCAACGGCAAGCCGCGTCTCATGTGCATGACGCGCATGGATCAACTCCCGGTGGGAACCGTCACCGTGACGCCGATGCGAACCTTCCCGATCATCCGAGACCTCGTCACTGACGTGTCGTTCAATTACGCCATGGCCGAACGGGTTCCGGCGCTCCTGCCCCCGCCAATGCCCGAGGGTGGCTATCGCATGTTCCAACAGGATGTCGAGCGCGGCCAAGAGTTCCGAAAGTGCATTGAGTGCTTCCTCTGCCAGGACGTGTGCCACGTCATCCGCGACCACGAGGACAACAAGCCGCACTACGCCGGTCCCCGTTTCTTCATTCGGTACGCCGAGCTCGAGATGCACCCGCTCGACACCAACGATCGACGCGAACTGGTGCGTGAGGAGATGGGGCTCGGCTACTGCAACATCACCAAGTGCTGCACCGAAGTGTGCCCCGAGCACATTCACATCACGGACAACGCCATCATCCCGCTGAAGGAGCGTGTGGTGGGCGCCGCGTACGACCCGGTCGCGTGGCTCGGACGGAAGATTCGACGCAAGCCGAAGCGCTCCGCCAGCGACGCCGCCGTCCAACCGGCTCCCTAGGTCGGTGCCCGCGTTCCTGTCGGACGACTGGTTCACCTCTCTCAACGCCCGACTGGCGGTCGCCAGCTCCTCGATCGCGTCGCACCGCATTGCGGGGCGCGTCATTGTCGTCTTCGAGTTCAGTGACGCACCCGCCGAGGGTCCGCACGCGATGACGTTCACGGTGACCGACGGACACGCGACACTCTCGCCCGGCGATCACCTCGCCGCCGACGTGGTGATTCGTCTCAGCCGTAGCGACGCTGAAGCCATCGCCACGGGCGACCTTCACGGGGGACGCGCGCTGCGCGAGGGTCGGCTCAAGGTTCGTGGCGACGTCAACGCCGTGAGCGACTTCGGCGCGTGGATCGTCGCCGCCCAAGCGTCCACCCCCTGAGGGCCGTCTCCCGAATCACGAGGGGTTGCTCGTAGGATTCGCCAATGACCGTTTCCGACTCGCGTCTCGTGATCCTTCGTTCAACTCCTGACGTGGCGGCACGGTCGTGAATGGGGACGCACTGATCCCACTGCTGGACAACGATCTGGACCAGCCGGGCGTGATCGAGGCGTCAGCGATTCACGAAGCGATCGACCTTCCTCACGCGGCCGTCCTCTGTTTCTTCAACGACCTGTTGGACCAGCTCTACGCCGATGGCGAACTCGAGATCATCTACACCTTGCGCAGCGAGATCGGCAGTAATCCCGTCTACCGCTACGAGGTGGACAAGCGACATGTTGTCGTCACGCATCCGGGGGTGGGCGCACCCCTGGCGGCGGGCATCACCGAAGAGTTGGCGGCTCTGGGCGTCACGACGTTCGCCGCGTGCGGCGGCGCCGGAGCGCTCGTGGACAACCTTGCCCTCGGACACGTCATGATCGTGAATTCGGCCGTGCGTGACGAAGGGACGAGTTTTCATTACGCCGCTCCCTCTCGGGTGATCAATGCCGACGCACGCGGCGTCGAAATCTTTCAAGGCGTCCTCGACGAAGCCGAAATTCCTCACTTCATCGGGCGAGCGTGGACGACCGACGCGCTGTTTCGCGAAACGCGCAGCCGCGTGAATCGTCGCCTCGACGAGGGTTGTCAGATGGTCGACATGGAATCGTCGGCCTTCATGGCCGTGGCGCAGTATCGCAATCTTCGCTTCGCTCAGATTCTCTACGCTGGCGACTCACTCGCCGGCGACACGTGGGATAGCCGGTCGTGGGACAAGGCCCGCAGCGTTCGAGAACGCCTGTTCCGCGCAACGGCGCGCGCGGCGCTCGCCCTTCACGACGCCTACTAGGCGCCCTACGGAATCAGACCGAGGGAGCGCACCTCGTCGCGCTCAGAGATCAGTTCGTCGGTCGTGATCGCGATCCGCGCCTTGGCGAACTCATCGTGCACGAAACCTTCCTTGACGTTCCAGCCCCCCGCACCGTCCGCCTCGACGGGGAAACCAAAGGTCAGTCCCTCTGGAACGCCGTACTCACCACGGCTGGTCACCGCGACAGAGACCGCGTTGTCCCGCGGCGTCGGCGTCGTGAGTCCGACGACCGTGTCGATCGCCGCACTGGCGGCGGACGCCGCGGACGACGCGCCGCGCGCCTCAATGATGGCGGCACCTCTCTTTTGG
The DNA here is from genome assembly GCA_963830195.1 of uncultured Actinomycetota bacterium. GTDB lineage: Bacteria > Actinomycetota > Acidimicrobiia > Acidimicrobiales > RAAP-2 > RAAP-2. The sequence continues at coordinate 25,008 of CAWHLQ010000021.1, forward strand.
ACCGTCGTGATGAAATCCCCCTGCAGCCAGTCGAGGTCATTGATCGCCGTGACGGCGGGTGCGCCTGCGATGGTGGCATTGGCGAAGTCCGGGAACTGCGTTGCGGAGTGATTGCCCCAGATGGACACGTTCTTCACGTCCTTGACCGGTGCGCCGGCGCGCTTGGCCAGCTGCGACGCCGCCCGGTTCTGGTCCAGGCGGGTCATGGCGAACCAACGATCCGCGGGTACCTCGGGCGCGTTCGACCGAGCGATGAGGCAGTTGGTGTTGCACGGATTGCCCACAACGAGCACGCGCACGTCACTGGACGCGTTGACGGCGATGGCCTGACCCTGCGGCTTGAAGATGCCACCGTTGATCGTGAGAAGGTCCCCGCGCTCCATTCCGGCCTTGCGGGGCACGGAGCCCACCAGCAGCGCCCAGGACGTGCCGTCGAAGGCGTGCGCGAGCGAGCTGGTCGCCTCGATACTCGTGAGCAACGGGAACGCACAGTCGTCGAGCTCCATGACGACGCCCTCCAGCGCCTTCATCGCTGGCTCGATCTCGAGGAGCCGCAGGGCGACCGGCGTGTCGGGACCGAACAGTTGCCCGGAGGCGATGCGAAACAAGATCTGATAGCCGATCTGTCCGGCGGCGCCGGTGACGGTCACGGAAACGGGTGTGGTCATGATCTACTCCTTGCGACAAACGACGATGAACGTTACAGGCGATCGACGATCGCTGATGCGAATTCTGAACACTTGACTTCGGTGGCGCCATCCATGAGTCGAGCAAAGTCGTAGGTAACGACCTTGTCGGCAATGGTCGCTTCGAGCGCTCGCACGATGTCGTTCGCCGCCGCGGTCCAGCCCAGGTGCTCGAACATGAGCACTCCCGACAACAGGACGGAACCCGGATTGACCTTGTCCTGTCCCGCGTACTTGGGCGCCGTGCCGTGGGTCGCTTCGAAAATGCCGTGACCCGTGACGTAATTGATGTTCGCCCCGGGCGCAATTCCGATACCACCGACCTGCGCGGCGAGCGCATCGGAGAGGTAGTCGCCGTTCAAGTTCATCGTGGCGATCACGTCGAACTCCGACGGGCGCGTCAACACTTGCTGCAGCGTGATGTCCGCGATGGCGTCCTTCACGAGCAACTTGCCCTCGGGCTTGCCGCCGCAGTCGTCCCAGCCCACCGCGACGTCCGCGAACTCGTCGCGCACCAACTGGTAGCCCCACTTCTGGAACGCGCCTTCGGTGAACTTCTGGATGTTGCCCTTGTGCACGAGCGTCACGGATTCACGTTCGTGCTCAATCGCGTACTTGATCGCCGCGCGAATGAGTCGCTCGGAACCTTCCTTGGAGATGGGCTTGATGCCGATGCCGCTCATCTCTCGAATGTTCCATCCGTAGTTCTCCTTCAAGAAGCTGCGGAGTTTCTCGGCGTCGGGCGTGCCCGCCTCGACCTCGTAGCCGGCGTACACGTCCTCCGTGTTCTCCCGGAAGATCACCATGTCGACGAGCTCGGGGTGCTTCACGGGCGACGGAACGCCGGTGAACCACCGCACGGGTCGCAGGCACACGTACAGATCAAGAATCTGACGCAACGCCACGTTCAGCGAACGGAAGCCACCACCAATTGGTGTCGTGAGTGGCCCCTTGATGCCGATCATGTGATCACGGAAGTCAGTGATCGTCTGTTCGGGGAGCCAGTCTCCCGTCTCGTTGAAGGCCTTCTCGCCCGCGAGAACTTCCTTCCACTCGATCGTCTTTCCGGTCTTCTTCGCCGCCGCGTCCAGCACATGTTTCGCGGCGGGCCAGATGTCGACTCCGGTGCCGTCACCCTCGATGAAGGGAATGATCGGATTGTCAGGAACGTTGAGAGTGCCGTCTGCACCCAATGTGATTTTGGAAGCCATGCGTCCATCCTACGTCTCGCTCGCGTCATCGAAATTCGGCGAACGCGACGCGTGTTCGACAATTCGCACGATGCAAAAACCCGACAATGTCGAGAGATGATCGCGCATTCCCTCGACGCGACTCAACAGTTCACACCGTCTCGCCACGGGAGTTTTGGACCTTTGACCCTAACGACATGTGCGACGGACCGCGTAAACAAGAGGCAAGCCAGTAAACGACTGGCCGTGATGTATTTCATTAAGGAGTACCTATGAACCGCAGGACTTGGGACTTCATTTTGACGCTCGTCGGCGGACTGCTGACGGTTGCGTTATTGGTGGCGGGAGGCCTTCTCACCTGGGGCGCAAGTTTCGCCACGAGTGCTGTTCACGACCAACTCGCTCAGCAGAAGATTTACTTTCCGCCAAAGTCGGCGTTCCTTCACCCCGTTGTCGGTGGTGAGATCACCCCGTCCATGATTCCCTCGGTGTCCCAGTACGCCGGGGAGCAGTTGCTGACGGGTGCGCAGGCCAAGGTGTGGGCGGACGACTTCATTGCCGTGCACCTCAACGAGATTGGGGGCGGCAAGACCTACTCCCAGTTGAGTGCCGAATCGCAAGCGGATCCGAGCAACACCGCCTTGGCCAGTCAGGTGGAGCTGGTGTTCAAGGGAACCACGTTGCGGGGAATGCTCCTCAACGCCTACGCCTTCTCCATCTTCGGAACGATCGCCCTGATCTCCGCCATCTGCTGCTTCGTCTTGGCGGGTCTGATGCTGATTCTGACCATCTTGGGTGTGGTGCACTACCGCCGCACGCCGAAGGACGTTGAATTCCTGAAGTAGCACCACCGTTGTTCGCAACGCCGCATCGCCCCGGGCCGACCCACTGGCCCGGGGCGATTCGCACGCCACCGTTATGGGCGTCACCGATTCTCGCGTCGCCAGACGAGACGCAGACCGGTCCACACGTCGTCAATCGCGCACACCTTGTTGTCGACCAGTCCCCGTGACAGAGCCGACGCGCGCACCACGTGATCGGTGAGATCCGTCTCCCGACCCGATGAGCGCTTGGGCCACGCGATCCACAGTCCCCCGGCCGGCTTGATCATGGTGGCGAGTGTGTCCAGTCGTCGGTCCAACACTCGAGCCGACGTGAAGAACGCGAGCACGACGTCGGCCGTGCCTCGGGCGGTCGTCTTGATGTGGACCGTTGGGGGAAGAGCGAGTTCGCACCCTGCCGCGTCGAAGAGCGCAACGGTCATGGTCTCTCGAATGCCGAGTTTCGCCGCGAGCGCGCTCAGGGGTGCGTCTGCCATGGGGTGCTCACGGGTGCGGACCGACGACACAGTGACCGCTGCTCCGTCACGACGAGGCGTCGTCAATCACGGGGTCACGTTCGGACGCGACCGAGGGTGGCTCAACATCGAAGAGCCGTGGCTCACTGTCCGTTGATGACGACGGCTGAAGAAGAAGTTTCGTGAGCGCCTCGTGAGCGCCCACGATGGGCCCGTCAAACACACTGACGCCATTGTTCATGATCACGCCGCGATCGCACAGTTGTTCCACTCGACCCAGTCGAGTCTCGATGATGATCACGGCCGTGGACGTCGAGCGAAGGGCCTCCATCGCGTCGTAGACATCATCGGCCGCCGCCGGAGACAGTCCGAGTGCGGGTTCGTCCGCGACCAGCAGAGCCGGTTCCGCCGCAATGGCTCCCGACACCGCCACGAGGCGCTGTTGGCCACCGGAGAGTTGCCCCGCCTTGGCGTGACGCCGTTCGCTCAACGGGCCGAGCAGTGTGAATGCACGCTCGAGTCGTGATCGGCGTTGCTCGCGATCCTTGCCGCCCACACGAAGAATGAGGTTCTCTTCGACGGTCAGCCCGGAGAACAGACCCACGCCTTCCGGCAAATGCACGATGCCACGTCGGGCGAGGCGGCTCGTCGAGACCCGTCGAATGGGGCTTCCCAGGACCTCAACCTCACCCGAGTCAATCGGAACCAGACCACTTACAACACGAGCCAGCGTCGACTTGCCCGCTCCGTTTCGTCCCAACAACGCAACGAATTCACCCGGGTCGACCGAGAGCGTCAATCCGTTGAGAGCACGATACGGTCCGTAGCTCGCGCGCACGTCACGTAGTTCCAGGGCCTTCACGCCGAACGCCCCAGCCACGACGTCATGACCTGTTCGTTTCGCACCACCTCCGCGAAACTGCCCTCCGCGATCACCCGGCCCGCGTCCATCGCGACGACGCGCTCGGCTACCGCATCGATGGTGGCGAGATCGTGGTCGATCAACAGCACCGCCAGACCCGTCTCCCGGCGCACCCGGTCAATGATGGCGGCGTACTGTTGCGACTCGTCAACGTCGAGACCCGACGAGGGTTCGTCGGCCAAGAGGAGCTTCGGACGGGTCACCAAGGCACGGGCCAGTTCGACCGCCCGTCGTTGCCCCAGCGACAACGTCGTGGCCGGCGCGTTCGCGAACGACGAAAGTCCGCACAGCTCGAGCGCCTCTGCGCAGCGGGCGGATTCGGCCGGCAGGGTCGATCCACCGTGGATGATGTCACGAATGGGACCCTGGCGACCTTCATGGGCCTGCAGGGATACGAGGAGATGGTCCATGACGTTCAGTCCTCCGAACAGCTCGACAAGTTGGAACGTGCGTCCGATGCCGCGGCGCGAACGTGCGTCGACGCGCGGTGGGAGCTTCGACCCCCGAAACAAGATATGGCCGCTCTCGAGAGGGAGTTCACCCGAGATGAGCCGGAAGAGCGTCGTTTTGCCGGCGCCATTCGATCCGACGATGCCGACGGCCTCGCCCTGGCCGACCTGCAGCGACACGTGATCGACAACGGCGTGTCCTCCGTAGTGCTTGGAGACATCCTGGACATCAAGGAGCACTCTCACGAACGTCCGCTCCCCACGATCAGGGTGTCCGCAGAGAGTTCATGAGGTTTCGCCCGAAACACGACCTCGGCGAAACGTCGCTTCATGAATTCGACGATGCCCTCGGGGTGTCGCGCGTAAGTGAAGGCGCCAAGGGACAACAGCAGGATCGTGAGGACCGCGGAGCCGCCCGACGACCCACCGAAGCGGGTCGGTAGGTACGTGATCGCCTGATTCAAGAGGGCGAACGCCAGTCCCGCCTCAATGGCTCCTTCCACGGTCGACACACCGACCGTGACGACGATCACGAGCCAGGTGGGTCCGAGGAACCAGTTGAAGTCGACGGGGTTCTCCGCACCGTAACTCATGGCGTAGAACGCACCGCCGAGACCCGCGATGGCCGCCGACAGCATGAACAGCAGGATCGTCATGCGTCTCACGGGGACGCCCGCGCTCAACGCGCCGACGGGACTGGCGTGGACTGCGGTCAAGGCACGACCGGTGGTCCCACGAAGCAGAACGTGGACGAGACCCGTCACCACCAACATGATGACGAAGACGAGGATGAAGAAGGACTTTGAGTCCACGGACGTCATGTTGATCTCGAAGAGTCGCGGGCGAGGAACCGCCATGCCGTACTCACCGTTGCCAATCCACGACGTGGGAAACAACAGATTGTCCGCGAGCAGCGCCAGACACAACGTCAGTAGGGCGATGGGCAACCCCCGAAGTCGCAGTGCGGGCAGGGCCGCCGCCACGCCGCCGAGGCCCGCGACGACGGCCCCGGCCAACGCCGCCAGCAAGACGGGGACGTGCTGGGTGTCGGCCAACTGCGCCGCCGTGCACGCGCCAATGCCCGCGAACGCCGCTTGCGCGAGGGACAGCTGGCCGGCAATGCCGGTCATCAGGGTGATGGAGAGAAAGATGATCGACAGCGACGCGCCAATCGTGAGCGCGGCGATCCACGGACCCGGCACCAGCGAGACGGCCGCGACCATCGCGATCGCCAACATCGGCCAACGAAATCGGTGGACGACGCGATTGACCGACGGTGGACGAAGGGCCAACGCCGGGGCGGGAGGCGGAGGTTCGATGGCGGCCATCGGATCGTTACTCTCTTGCAACTTGCGCAGTCCCGGGTGCAGCACCAAGAGCGCGAGCAGCAGGAAGAACGGGATGCTCGGTACGAGAGCTTGGTACCACACACTGTTGGTCGGCAAGTATCCCTGGACCAGACCTTGGATGACGCCGAGGGCGATCCCTCCGACCACTGCCAAAGGCAAGCTCCGCAGCCCGCCGAGTGCGGCAGCGGCAATCGCCGCGACCAAGATGAGGCTGTAGTCCAGCCAACTGACGATCGACCCCTGCTGGGAGGCGAACAGCACTCCGGCGAGTCCCGCCAGGGCCGTCGAAATCATCCACGCGAAACGGAGGACCCAACGGGAGTCGATTCCGTTCAATTCGAGAAGTTTCGGGCTCTCGACGGCGGCGCGGATCGGCAGACCCACCCTCCTCGTGCGCAACAAGAACATGAGCAGAACCAACACCACAACCGTGCAGATGATCGTCGACATCTCCGAGGCCGTGACGACGACCCCGTGCCAGCGGTGATACCAGTCGACGCGGGAAAAAGGGAGGCGGAGGAGAGTAGATGTTGGCGTTGCTCGTCAGCATCTCGACAATCTCGGGCAAGAACACCATGACGCCGAGGGACACCACAATGCGAGCCGTCTGATTCCTCACGAGGTATTCGCGAGAAGAACGCGACGTCCAGCAAGGCGCCGAATAGCGGTGCGACGATCAAGACGACGATGCGCCGGCCGCCAGCGCGGGCTGGGTGCCGTTGGCGCACAGGCCGGCGTAGATAACTCCCGCGGCGTACGCTTCCGCCCCGAAGGCGAAGTTGAAGATGCCCGTCGCGCGATACGTGAGGACCAGTCCCACGGCCACGAGCGCGAACGTGCAGCCGCTCGGTATCCCCGGCAGCGCGAAGCTGAAAAATTCGTTCACGAAGGAGGTTTAGCCTCCGGGTGTTCCCGCCGGCGGTGGAACGGGCTTGTTGATGTTCGCACCGGTCGAGCGGGAAGCAGACCCACGGATCCGATCCCTTGTTGAAGGCCAGCTTGAACGACGCCTTGCTGGCGTTGCTTGTGTTCTGGGTGGTCACAAACGCGATGCACGACGGTGAGGTGTTCTTCGTGTGAGCGATCGTCCAGTTCGTCGGGCCGGTCACTGCCTCGCCGGTGGGGCCGCCCTCGTCCTTCGTGATCTTGTTGATGGCGGCGATCACCGACGCCTGGGTCGGACTCTTGCCCGCCGCCCTCAGTCCCTCGGTGAACAAGTTGGCGGACTCCCATCCCATGAGAGCGACGTCGTCGTACACGGCGCTCTCATACTTGGCGTAGGTCGTGGGATAGGCGAATTTGAAGTACGCGAGCATCTGCTTCTCGTACAGTCCAAGTCCTGGGAAGACCTTGGGGTACGCCGTGTACGCCTCGAAGGGTGCGTGCTGGATCAAGAGGTAGACGTTCTGCATGTACTTCGCGTTGTTCTTCAGCGTCGTGCGGTCGTAACCGTCGAGCCAGACCTGAGGGATCGCTCCCATGCCCTGCTCCATCATCAACTTGGTCAGGCTCACCGAGTCACTCGCCTGCATGCAACTGATCACCATGTTGACGTGGTCGCTGGCCATCTTGGTGACGTCAGAGCTGAAATTCGCGAAAATCAAAGGCTCGTTCATGTTGTCATAGACGACGTCGAATCCGAAATTCTTGAGTTCGGACACGGCGGGCTGACACTCCGCGTCCGACGAAGGGTAGTCGTACGCCAGGACCGCGATCTTGGTGGCCTTCACCTGCTTGGCGACGTAGGCGAAATCGGGCAACGACGACGAGTAGTTGATCACCGATCCGTAGTCCGCGAAGAGGTTCTTCGGACCCGACCAGACGTTCGTGGTGGCGTACCCGAAGGTCGGCACGCCCGACGTCGCCAGGTAACTCTCACCTTGAAAGAAGGCAGTTGCAACGCCAACAATGCCGAAGACGTGATCCTGCGTCACCAACTGTCGCGCGTCCGTCGTGTCGGTTGTCGGGTCCGACATGTCGTCGAGGTCGTCCGCCATGACCAGGTTACGGCCGTTCACGCCCTTCAAGGTTGTATCCACGTAGTGGATGTAGGCGTTCACGCCGTCGATGTACGCCCCGAAGTCGGCTGCCGCCGGTCCCGATTGGGTCACGATGGCGCCAAGATCGACCGTCTTTGACGTCAATCCCGGTACGGACGGAGTGCTCGCCGACGCGGACACCGTCAGCGCCGAGGCCGACAGCGCCGCGACGGACAGCGCCACCGCGATCCAGCGAGTTGTCGGTGTCTTCATGCGTCCTCCCCACCTACGTGTCTTAAGACGCTAGCAGGACACTCTCGAAAGAAGTACGCCGCGAACAGGTGCGTTGACCGGTTGTGATGCGTGTTTCCTACCGGACAATCGACCCGTTCAAACCACCGTGGCGTGACGCACACAGCGCGTCATCGTGTTCGACATTTTGTCGAATGTCTCAGATCGGCTTGCCGGCCTTGCACCACAAGTTGTTCGGAACGCCCGCGCACGGATTCGGCATCGTCGTCAACTGGCTGGCCTTCGGGAGCTTCTGCAACTCGACGGCGGTGGGCTGCGGATACTTCTCCGTCGATGAGCACGTCCCGTAACCCGAGTCACAGAGAACCTGATTGAACAGCGCGCCGCCGGTGTTGGACTTCGTCGAGATGGTTCCACACTTGGCCTGAACCTTCTCCAAGTTGGTCGGGTACGAACCCTGCGGGTCAACGTTGCCCGCGAAGCAGTCCTGGGGCTCGCCGCCGGCCAACGTGATCTGACCGAAGTCGCTATTGGACTGGTTCTTGAAGTACCCGTCATTGATGAACTTGTTCTTCAGGAGCGCGTCATTCTTCGGGTCGTACACGCAACCGAAGAGCGCGTTGTCGGCGCCGCCCGTAGCCGCGCAGGTCTGACCGAAGTCGCCCGTGAGCGGACCGGCCGGGTACGGGACGAAGAGAATCCCCCACGCTCCGTTGTCTTCAAAGGTGTTGTCGAGGACGGTGTCGTTGGTCCCGCCGGAGATGGTCATTCCGGTTCCCGTCGGCCCCGCGGCGGCGCTGCCCGCGCGCGGCACGTTGGGATTGTTGTTGTTCTTGAACAGATTGTCGTACACGACCCAGCACGAGTGGGTCTTCGTGATCGGACTCGTCCCGATAACGGTCTTGCCACCAACGAGTGACGACGGACACTCGCCATTCTGGGGTGCCGGCGGGTTGCCCACGATCGCCGAGTTCGTGTCGAGTCCGTCCTCGTTGTTGTCAAAGATCGAGTGCTCGATGACGATCGCACCACCCGAGTTGGTCCCGGAGTATCCCAGCGCGTTGTTCTCCATCCACGCCTTGTCGATCGTGATGTCGCACTGCTGCTGGCACGCGCCCACGTACATTCCCGAGTCGTTCTGGTTGGACGCGTAGATCGTGTTCCACGTCGCCGGCCCGGCGGAGTCTGACGAGAAGATCCCGTAGGTGCCGGCGGTCGATTCGCCGTTGAAGAATGTGTCCGTCGCGGTGAGATACGCACCGGAGTATCCGTGAATGCCGATCGTGGCCGATCCCGATCCACCGTTCCACCAAACGCCGTTTCCGGTGTCACTGGTTCCCGAGAGGAAGTTGCAGACCGTCAGATTCTCGATCGACACGTCATCGGCCTTGTACACAACGATCCCGTTGCGTCCGAGAGCCCGACTACTTTGAACGGGTCCGTACGATTGGTCGGCGGGATTGGTGCTGCACGTTCCGTGAGAGTTCGGCTTCGTACCGTCAACCACCACCGTGTTGCGGTTCATTCCGCGAAGGTGGATGTCGGAGGTCGTGATGGTCACGGCACCGAAACCACTTTGGGAGAACTGCTGTCCCGTGGGTAGGCCCGTGACGTCGTCAGTCTCGTGATAATCACCGGGAGCAACGAGGATCCAGTCGCCGGGCTTCGCGGCGTTGACCGCCGCCTGGATCGTGGTGTACTGACCCTTGACGCCGTCGAACGTTCCCACGAGGAGTGCGTGACCCGTCACGTGCGGCTGGGTGCGCGTCGCGCCACTTGACGTCCCAACCCCGACCGCCGACGCGAGTCCGATGGTGGCCATCGCGCTCGCGACAATGACGCGTGACACAAAGGTTCGACGACGTGAAACCATGAGAATCCCCCCGAAAGTTGTGGCCTGAGGCTTCACTCGGCCGACTGCGAATGTAGCACCGATCTTCCTCACCACAGGGGCGTTCAGAACAGTTGTTGTCCGACCCAACCGCCTCGTGCGGCACCGGGAGGGCAAGCGAAGATACCACTGCCCGTGTGCGTCACGTAGTTGCTGAGTGCGTCACTCTGCGAGAGGTTGTTCTGCAACGTCACGAATTGACGAGCGGGGTCGCGTTGGAAGCAGATGAACATCAGTCCCGCGTCAAGCTCACCAGTCACGGGATCAACGCCATCGGTGAAATTGAATCCTCGCCGAAGAATCCGCGCGCCGTCATTGTTGATCGGGGCCGCAACCCGCACGTGCGCGGTGGCGGGAATCACCGGGAGTCCGAAGTGATCCACTGCCGTGAGGCGAAGCGGATCATGCTCGTGACGACCCGTGAGCGGCGCTCCGCTGGCTCGGAACCGGCCGATGACCTGTTCCTGGGTGTACAGGGCCAGCGACGACCACTCCTCGAGATGCGTTCGAACCCGACGAGCGACGAGATACGTGCCGTGAACCATCCAAGATTGGTCGCTGTCGTCGCCAACCCACACGTGTTGATCCATGGCCGACGCCGACGAGGCGGTCAAATTGTTTGTGCCGTCCTTGAAACCGAGAAGATTCCGCGGCGTCGTCGTCGTGGTGGTGCTCGTCGACGTGCGACCTGAGCCCATCTGGAGGTATCGCAGGGCGACCACGCCCAGTCCCAGCCGGGCGAGGTTGCGCACGGCGTGAAAGGCAACGAGGGGGTCGTTGGCGCAGGCTTGGACGCACAGATCTCCGCCCGAGCGCTGGGGGTCGAGGTCGTCACCGGGAAACGGAGGGAGGTCGATCAACGCGCCGGGTCGCTTCGTCCCCAACCCGAAACGGTCGTCGAACAGCGATGGTCCGAAGCCAAACGTGAGCGTGAGTCCCGACGCGCTCAGGCCAATCGCCTCCCCCGTATCAGTCGACGGTACGTACGGGTCCGAGGACACGGGCAGCTCGTGGCCCTCGACATAGATCGCGGCAGCCGCACTCCACGACTGCAGCAACGACACCACGTCGGCGCGCTGTCCGTCGGTGATGTCAAACGTGGCGAACGCCAGGTGATCCTGGATCGGTGTGGTCACGCCGGACTGATGGCGTCCATGAAACGAGTGACGGGTCGCCGCGCCCGATTGCGTGACAGTGGCCGCACTCGCCAGTGCCGCGGCGGCAGCGGCGGTCGTACCCTTCAGCGCGCTCCGGCGCGAGATTCGACGGTCCTGATTCACGCGTACGCCCGTCCCGTTCCGTAGCCGTACAGTCGGCCACCCAGTTCTCCCAGTGGCGCGAGGACGGCGTCGATCTCCTCCGCGATGGTGCGCCAGGTGTGCGCCGAGACGCTGGCGTCCGGTGTCGTGCGGACGAGGGGCAGCACCGTCTCGGACAGGCGAGTGAACCGCTGCTGCAGTTGCGCGGTGACCGTCGGCGCCACGAGGTCCCCGAGAGCCTCCACGGACGTCAGATCAGCCGCCGCGGCCGTCACCGTGGTGTGGACATCCAACATGTCGTCGTGGCTGAACTGCTCCTGGGACGTGTCAATCACGTCGTCGACTGTCCACGACAGCGACTCCTGGAGGTCAGAGCAGATCGTCGTTGGCGTCACGATCGATCGGAACAACGCGACCTCGATCGTGAGTGCGTCATTCGCCAGGGTCGTCGCGGGAGTCAGTGCGCGTGAGACGTGGTCCGTCCACAGGTCGCGCTCGACGGCGTGAAGTCCCTCGGGCGGAAGCGCCGGATCCTGGTTCTGGACGAGCGCGTCGAGGGGGGCGAGTGACCCCACACCGTCGCTGACGGCGGGTCGAAAGTTGTCGAACGCCGCCTGTGCCGCGAGTTCGTCGGATTTGGCCGCATCGACACGTGACGCACGGATCGACGCCACGAGCGCAGCCGTCGAAGTGGCGAACTGCTCGGTGGCCTCCACAACTTGACGCCGGAACGCCTGCGTGGCGACCAGAGTTGCTCGCTGCTCGCCCGCCGTCGGCGTGACTGCTCCGTTGTAGGTCGACGACGAGTAGTGCGACGACGCCGACCACGTGCCCGTCGAGTCGTAGCCCGCCACCGCCGACAGCACGGTCGCGACACCCACGATGACCGCCACCACCACCACACACGTCAGCCATCGCCGCCGAAGACTCGCCGTACTCAGAAGCTCCCGTGACACCGCGCCATCATACGGAACCCGCCTTCGTCGTTTCGGTCGCCGGCACGCCGGTCACATCTCGAGGTCGACGAACTCCTCACGCACCACGTAGCCCAACGAGTTGTAGAGGGAACGCGCGACGTCATTGAACCCGAAGACGTTCAGCTCCACGTAGCCGCAGCCACGCTGGCGCAAGAAGTCCTCCGCTGCGATCATGGCGGCGCGCCCAAGGCCGCGACCGCGAAACTGCTCGGACAGTTTGATGTCATAGACGAAACCTCGATGGTCTCCGTAGAGATCACTTTCGAAGAGCCACACGACGCCCACGGAGTGGTTCTCGTAGATCACGGTGAGGAGATGGTGGTGCGGCGTCGCCACGCCGTTCGCGAGGAGACTCGAGACTTGAGCCCGCGAGCGTTCGAGGGCCGCCTCCGCGGTCATGTCGCCGGTCGTCGCGATCGACTTTGCGTACGTGGTGATCAGTTCCGCCACGAAGGGATCGAACTGTGCGGCCGTCATCACGTCGAGGCTCACCCCGTCGCGCGAGAGCTCGCCAGCGGTGCTCGCAGTGAGTGTGTGAATCATCCGCGTGGCGACGACTCGGCGGGGACCGGCCGCGGCCACCGCTGCGGCCGGCGACTCGTCGCCCGCCACCACCAACCCAAGTGACGTCGCGCCCTTGTCGAGGGCGCTCGACACCACACACCCTCGCAGCGCGGCGGCGAACCAGGGCGACGGTGGGGAGTCGCCGACGAGTTCCAGGTCACGCAGCTCCGCCGTGGGCGACCCCGCGGTATCGGTCGTGCGGAGCCAGCCGCTGCCCACGCGTCCCGCCGTTGACTCGACGCCAAAGAACCAGTTCGTGACGCCCGCGTTCTGTTGGCTCAAGGCCGTCGAGAGAAACTCGTCCGCCTCGCGACGGCACGAGTCAAGAGAACTCGATCGCAGCGTGGCGAGATGTCGGGCGGTTCGTTCGATGTACGAAGTACACCACTGCTCCGTCTCGCTGCCCGAAAGATCCATCAATCGGAGGGAGTTGTCACGTTCCACCATGACAACAGTTTGACCGGACGTCGCGTTCACAGTCGACCACAACCGACATCACGGTAGCGTTCGAGTCCGTGACGACCCAGCGAGATCACGAGACGAGACGTCGCCGGCGCAATTGGCTCTTCGGCACGATCGCCGCCCTCGTGGCGACAACGGCACTCGTCATTGGATCGGAGTTCGGACGTTTCCACGTGGCGTCACTCCAACCCAAGGTGGTGGCGTGGATCGCGGCCGCGGTGGTCGTCGTAGCGGGGATCGTGGCGACACAAAAACTGTCTGCCGCCCTCGGCAGCCTCGTGACTGCTCGCGCGATGCCGGCCGCAGGATCCGCGGTGCGCCTCGTCGCGAACGGCGTGGGGTACGTCATCGTCCTGTTCGCGACGTTCGCGGTTCTGGGTGTCTCGATCACACGTCTCTTGCTCGGTGTCGGACTCGCGAGCGTTGTGCTGGGCATTGCCGCCCAGCAGAGCCTCGGCAACATCTTCGCGGCCCTCGTGCTGCTCTTCTCGCATCCCTTTTCCGTGGGCGACTACATCCGGGTTCGCTCGAGCATGATTGGCATCATCGATGTCTGGGTGATTGACATCGGTCTCACCTACGTCACGGTGCAGACGAACGACGGGCTCTTGAAGATTCCGAACTCCGCGATGCTCGCCGCCGGCATCGGACAACTCACGCCGCCTACGGAGATTGACTGAATCGGACGTGTCGAAGGCCAGCTAGTCGAAGAGTTGGTGATAGATCTCGCGCGTCGCCGTCGACTGGTTGAGGGTATAGAAGTGCACACCGGGAGCGCCGGCGTCGAGAAGTTCGCGACACAGTTCCGTCGCCGCACGGATTCCTTCGGCGCGTACGGATCCCTCACCCCCGTTGTCGTGTGCCTGTTCGAGACGGCGCACCAAAGCCGGTGGCACGACCCCACCCATCGCCGCCATGCGAGCGATGCCTCCCAGGGTTGTGACCGGGATGATGCCCGGCAAGACGGGCTTGTCAACACCGAGGTCACCGAGTTGGCCGACGAGTGATGTCCAGTCGCTGGTCTCGAAGAAGAACTGCGTGATGGCGAAGTCCGCGAGGGTGAGCTTGTCGGCGAGAAACTTGCGATCCGACACGAGATCGGGTGAACGCGGGTGCCCGATGGGGTGAGCGGCCACACCGATCGCGAACTCTCCGCACTCACGAATGAGTTCGACCAATTCCTGCGCGTGACGAAAGTCACCACGCGCGAGCGAGGGATCTTTCGGCACGTCGCCACCGAGCGCCATGACATTTTCAATCCCGTTGTGCGCGTACGCGGTGAGAATCTCACGGGCTCCTCCTCCGTGTGGCCGACGCAAATCAAGTGAGCCATGGAGGTGATGTCGTAGTCGCGCTGAATGCGGCTCACGAGATCGAACGTCCGTTCATGCGACTCGTACCCCCGCGATAGGTCACCGAGACGAAGGAGGGCTCGAGTGGCTGAATGTCGGTGAGCGTCGTTGTCGGGCCGACTCCTCGACGTCGTTCTTCGGGGGCATGACCTCGAAGGAACGCGTCAGGCCGGCGCGAAGGAGAGTGTCGACTCTCACTACGCGGGGGCGCGACCGAAGTCGTCTTCTAAGCGCACGATGTCGTCTTCACCGAAGTACGTTCCCGTCTGCACTTCGATGAACACAACCTGGTCGTCACCGTGGTTCTCGCAGCGGTGCGCGGTCCCGACCGGAATGTCCACTGACTGACCGGGCTCCAACGTGATCTCACGACCATCCAGGATCACCGTGGCGACGCCCGACACGATGAACCAGTGCTCGCTGCGGTGCGCGTGCTTTTGGTAGCTGAGCCGCTTGTTGGGCTCCACGATCAACTGCTTGACCTTGAAATTGCTCGCCTGATCGTCCAGGACGGTGAAGGATCCCCACGGCCGAACGTCACACTCCCGACCCTGCGCGTCTCGATCCATCAGCGAACCCTTTCTGCGGCCGCGACTGCGTTGCGCAGAGCATCGCCCGCGTCATCGGACCGACTCCGCCCAGACGCGGCGTGATCCAGCCCGCCACCGAGGCTACCTCGTCGTCGACATCGCTCAACAGTTTCTTGCCGGACCAGCTAGTGCCCGCACCGACGACCGCGGCACCGGGCTTGACCATATCGGCGCGCACGATGCCCGCGACACCCGCCGCCGCGACGATCACGTCCGCCTGGCGCGTGTACGCCGAGAGATCGTCGACACCCGTGTGCACCACGGTGACCGCAGCGTTGCACCCGGGACGACGCATCGCGAGCAACAACGCCAGCGGCCGCCCGATCGTGAGCCCGCGTCCGATGATCACCGCGTGCTTGCCCTCCACGGGAACCGAGTGCGACGCCAACAGCTCGACGATGCCCGCCGGCGTGCACGGAAGCGGACCCGGCGCCCCCATGACGAGGCGACCCAGATTGGTCGGGTGAAGCCCGTCAACATCCTTGGCGGGATCCACGCGCAGCAGGACCTGCTCCTCGTTGATGCCTGACGGAAGTGGCAGCTGGACGAGGATTGAGTGGACGTGGGGATCGAGATTGAAGTGATCGACGGCCGACTCGATGTCGTCCTGCGTGGCGGACGCGGGCAAGTGGACGTGATACGACACGATGCCGACCTCGTCGCAGTCCGCGTGCTTCATCGCCACGTAGCGCGCGCTGGCTTCGTCGTCTCCGACGAGAATCGTGCCGAGTCCGACGGGTCGACCGAGCGCGCTGAGGCGCGACGAGCGGTCGGCGAGTTCCATCTTCATGCGCGCCGCGAGGCGGTTCCCGTCAAGAAGTTCTGCGGCCATGGTCTCTAGTGCCGGAAGTGACGTTCGCCGGTCAGCATCATCACGATGCCCGCGGCGTTCGCTGCGTCGATGATCTCCTGATCCCGAACGGATCCCCCCGGCTGGACGACCGCGGTGATCCCGATGGAGGTGAGTGCCTCCAGGCCGTCGGCGAAGGGGAAGAAGGCGTCCGACGCCGCCGCGGCGTCGTGGGCCAGATCACCCGCCTTGTCACGAGCAATTCCGGCCGCGACGACGCGGGACTGCTGACCCGCGCCCACGCCCACGGCCACTCCGTTCTTCGCAATGACGATCGCGTTGGACGTCGTTCGCGCGCAGACGCGCCACGCCACCACCAGGTCACGCAGTTGGTCCGCCGTGGGCTGTCTCGTCGTGACGCAGCGCCACTGGCTGACGGGGACCAACAGTTCGTCGGCGTTCTGAACGAGTGCGGCGTTGCCGACCGTTCGTATCGACAGGCCGAGGGGCTCGGGTTGTGGCGCGCTCAACAACCGCGTCGCCTTGCGACGACCAACCAACGTCGCGAGAGCGCCGTCGGTGAAACCGGACGCAATGATCACGTCGGCTTGCGGGCCCGCCGCGATGACGGTCGCGAGATCGTCCTCGAGAATGCCACCAATGGCGACGATGCCGCCGAACGCGCTCGTCGGATCGGCGGCGAGCGCCTTTCGAACGCGTCGACCAGCGACGCACCGACGGCGGCACCCGACGCGTTGGCGTGCTTGATGATCGCCACCGCGGGTGACCCGTTGTTGTCCGCGGCGAGCTCGTGCACGAGCCGCCACGCCGCGTCGGCGTCGAAGAGGTTGAGATAACTCAGCGCGGTGCCCGCGTGTTGGGTCACGTCATCCCACCACGGGTGCGTGCCCATGACGCGGTACCGTGCGCCGGTCTGGTGCGGATTTTCGCCGTAGCGCACGACGTCGGCTCGCTCCAGACTGAGATGCAGGCTCGTCGGGACGACCGCGTCGCTCGCGGTCGGTGCGTCGCCGATCACGCCGCCCGTGTCGAACCACGCGACGATGGCCGCGTCGTAGGCCGCCGTGTGGGCGAACGCGGCGCGCGCCAGGGCGTGACGAGTGGTGGAACTGAGGACACCCGCGTCCTCCAACTCCTCGAGCACCGTCGCGTACTGCGAGGGATTCGTCAGGACGCCCACGTGTTCGTGATTCTTCGCCGCGGCCCGCACCATCGTCGGTCCGCCGATGTCAATGAGCTCCACGGACGGGTCGCGATCAAACGGATAGAGGTTGCACACCACCAGATCGATGGGCACGATGTCGTTGTCCGCGAGATCCTGCAGGTGCTCCTCCTTGGAGCGGTCCGCGAGTATCCCTCCGTGAATCTTGGGGTGCAACGTCTTGACGCGTCCCCCCAACATCTCCGGTGAGGCCGTAATCTCGGCGACATCGAGGTGCGCGACTCCCGCGTCGCGCAGAGCGCTCGCCGTGCCGCCACTGGCGATCAGCTCGCATCCGATCTTCTCGAGGCCCTTGGCGAAGTCGACGAGTCCCGTCTTGTCCCACACACTGAGCAGTGCCCTCATGCCCGTCCTTCCGCGTCCGGCCGCCGACTCGGTGTCCGCACCGCGGCGCAACGGGTCCACCCTAGTCACTGCCTCCGGCTGATTTTGCGGGTGATGTTGCGTGTGTGTGACATCGTCACGGCTCGCCCTCAGGCGAGGGGACCAATGTCGGTGGGCTCGTGACCGCGCGCGATCGCGTCCATGACCGCGACGACAACGTCGGGGTACAGAACCCTCTCGACCGCCTTGATCCGCTCGTGCAGACTGGCTTCGTTGTCGCTCGCCAGGACGGGGACCTGACGCTGCGCCAGGATCGGACCGTGATCGAGTTCCTCGGTCGCCACGTGCACCGTGCAGCCCGTGATCTGCGTGCCGGACTCAAGCGCCTCGCGCACCGCGTGCCACCCCTTGAACTCGGGCAACAGGCTGGGGTGCGTATTGAGCAGTCGCCCGGGGAACCGTCGGTGGATGGTGCCGGTGAGGATCGTGCCGAATCCGGCCATCGCAACGAGATCGATGTCGCGTTCCACCAGCAGGTCGGTCACCGCCTGGGTGTAACGCTCGCGGTCAAAGGGCGGCTCCTTGAAGCCCCCGTAGTCGAGACGGTCGACCAAGACGCACTCGACGCCGCGCGGTGCGGCGACGTCGAGGCCGCGACACGGCCGATCAGCGACCACGAGCGACACCGGGATGTCACGGGCCAGCATGGCCTCGAGGATCGTGCCCGAACTGGACACGAACACGCCGAGACGCGCGCCCATGGTGCTAGAGGCCCCGGACGATCTCGACCATCTTCTCCCCGGCTTCGGTGGGGTTGACACAGACGTGCACGCCCGCGGCGCTCAGGGCCTCCATCTTGGCCTGGGCGGTGCCCTTGGAACCCGAGATGATGGCGCCGGCGTGACCCATCTTGCGTCCCGGAGGTGCGGTGACGCCCGCGACGTAGCTCACGACGGGCTTGGTCATGTGCTGGCTGATCCAGTCGGCGGCGCGCTCCTCTTCGGATCCGCCGATCTCACCGATCATCATGACGGCCTTCGTCTCGGGGTCGTCCTGGAACGCCGCGAGACAGTCAATGAAGTTGGTCCCCGGGACCGGGTCACCGCCGATGCCCACGCAGGTGGTCTGTCCGATGCCCTGTTGGCTGAGTTCGTGCAGTGCCTGGTACGTGAGCGTGCCGCTGCGCGACACAATTCCCACCGGGCCGCCCGGCAACGCAATGTCACCCGAGGTGATCCCGATGTTGCACTTCCCGGGACTGATGATGCCCGGACAGTTCGGGCCGAGCAGTCGGACTCCGGGGAACTCCTCGACGAGTCGGTTGAACGTCACGGCCTCGTCCTGGGCGGGAATGCCCTCCGAGATGCAGACGATGAAGGTGATGCCGCCTTCGGCCGCCTCGATGATCGCGGCCGACGCGAACTTCGGCGGGACCGAGACGAACGACGCCGTGGCGCCGGTGGCCTCGACAGCCTCTTTGACCGAGTTGTACACGGGAACGCCATCGACGTCGGTGCCGCCCTTGCCGGGGGTGACGCCGCCGACAACCTTGGTGCCGTAGTCGCGGTTGCGCAGTCCGTGGAAGCGCCCCTGACTGCCGGTGAGGCCCTGGACAATGACTTTGGTGTTTTCGTTGACGAAGATGCTCACGGGGGGTCCTTAGGCGTTGGCCAGCGCGACGACTCGGCGAGCCGCGTCCAGCATGGTGGGTTCGGTAATCAGGGTGTCACTCAAGTGGTCGGCCAGGATGGCGCGACCCTCGACGGCGTTGGTGCCGTCGAGTCGAAGCACGATGGGCGACGCGATCGAGACGCGCTGCAACGCTTCCAGCACTCCGCGTGCGACCTCGTCGACGCGAGTGATGCCACCGAAGATGTTCACGAAGATCGCGCGCACCTTGGGGTCGGCGTTGATGACCTCGAGGGCGGCGGCCATGGTGTCGGCGTTCGCTCCCCCTCCGATGTCGAGGAAGTTCGCTGCGGTCCCGCCGACCTGGTTGACGACGTCGAGCGTCGACATGGCCAGTCCCGCACCGTTGGCGATGATGCCCACAGTGCCATCGAGACCGATGTAGTTGAGACCGCGCTCCTTGGCCATCTTCTCGCGCGGATCTTCGGTCTCGGTGGCGTAGAAGGCGTCCCACTCGGGGTGCCGATACGACGCGTTCTCGTCAAGGGTCACCTTCGCGTCGAGCGCGTGAACCTTGTCGTCGGTCGTGAGGATGAGGGGATTGATCTCCGCGAGATCGCAGTCGCCCTTGGTGTAGCACTCGTAGAGCTGCACCAGCAGCGCGGCCGCCTGCTCACGCGCCACCTCGTCGAGGTTGGCGTCGGCCACCCAGCGACGAGCCGTCGCGAGGTCGAGTCCACGCACCGGGTCGATGGACAGCATCGCGATCGCGTCGGGATCCTTCGCGGCGACCTCTTCGATCTCGACGCCGCCTTGGGCGCTGAGCATGCCGAGGTGGACCTTGTTCGGGCGATCGAGGGTGAAGCTGGCGTAGTACTCACGCTTGATGTCGCTCGAGCGCTCGATCCAGAGGTGGTGGACGACGTGGCCCTTGATGTCCATGCCGAGAATGTTCCCCGCGTGCAGACGGACCTCGTCGGCGCTGTCCGCGAGCTTGATCCCGCCCGCTTTCCCTCGTCCGCCGACCTTCACCTGCGCCTTGACGACGACGGGATACCCGACGCGCTCGGCGACCGCCAGAGCCTCGTCCACCGTGTCGGCGGCACCGCCGGGCGAGACGGGGATGCCGAACTGGGCGAAGTATTGCTTGCCCTGATATTCAAAGAGATCCACGGTGGCACTGTCCTTTTCTGGAAGCCCGAAGGCGGTTGGGGGGTTAACTGATGCGCTCGCGAGAGTCGAGCGCCTCTTCGAGCCACTCACCGATCTCGCTGAGGGGTGATCCGGGGGTGAAGACCCGCGCCACGCCCGCACGTTCGAGGACGGGGATGTCGTCGTCGGGGATGATCCCGCCCACGAGCAACAGGACATCGTCGCGGCCCTGTTGTTTCAGGAGGTCGACCACGCGAGGAACGAGAACGAGGTGCGCCCCCGACAGCAGCGAGAGCCCCAGCGCGTCGGCGTCCTCCTGGACGACGGCCTGGACGATCTGCTCGGGTGTCTGGTGCAGCCCCGTGTAGACGACCTCGAAACCGGCGTCGCGCAACGCACGGGCGATGACTTTGGCGCCCCGGTCGTGTCCGTCGAGTCCGGGCTTGGCAACCACGACTCGGTAGGTTCGCTCCATCGGCGTTTCAGCATAGATGCCCCGGGACTCCCCCTCCGCGCGAGCCGACGTTCGCGTGCGGGACCCACCCGGACGCTCACGACGGGGAAGTCCACTCATGGGCCACGAGTAGCGTTGCTCGTGTGGATGCCGTCGCGACCCCCCCGCGCGGAGGAGCCGTCGCCCTGATCTCGGCAATGCGCCCCCGCCAGTGGGCGAAGAACGGACTGGTCCTGGTCGCCCCCGCGGCCGCGGGTGTGCTGACCCACCCGGCGGTCCTGGCGCGCTGCGCGGTGGCGTTCGTCGCGTTCTGCCTGACGGCGTCCGGGGTCTATCTGCTGAACGACGTCCGCGATGTCGCCGCCGACCGTCAGCACCCCTCCAAGCGGCACCGGGCCATTGCGGCGGGGCAGTTGAGCACCCGCGCGGCCACCGTCGCGGCCGTCGTGCTCATCGTGGCGGGCGTGGCCGTGACCCAGGTGGGCCGCGTCAATCTGTCCCTCGCCGCCATTCTCATGCTGTACGCCGCGAACTCGTTGGCGTACATCTACATCCTCAAGAGCGTCGCGGTCATTGAACTCGCGTCGGTGGCGGCGGGATTCTTCCTGCGCTCCATCGCCGGTGCGGCGGCGAGCCACCTGTTCATCTCCACCTGGTTCCTCGTCGTCGTGTCCTTCGGGGCTCTCTTTCTCGTCGTCGGCAAGCGCACCGCCGAACGGCACCGACTCGGTGAGAACGCGGCGGCCCACCGGGCCGTGCTGGCGGAGTACTCCGAGAACTTCCTCAACTCCGCCCTCACGATGACCGCGACCGTGGTCGTGACCGCGTACTGCCTGTGGGCCTTTGACACGTCCAAGACGGGTCTGAGCACCGTTGATCACAACGTCGCCGCCATTCGACTGACGGTTCTGCCCGTCGTGCTCGCCATCTTGCACGTGCTGCGACTGCTCGAGGGTGGGGGCGGAGGCTCGCCCGAGGATCTCGTCTTCGAGGACCGTACCGTGCAGGCCCTGGGCGTGATCTGGTTGATCCTGATGGGGATTGGGGTGTACGCGTGACCCGTCAGCGTCTCGCGGGATGGGGCCGGACCGCGCCGGTCGTGGCCGACGTCGTCACCCCCACGAGCGAGGACGAGGTCCTCTCGATCCTGGCGCGCGAGCCGGCCGTGCTCGCGCGCGGACTCGGCCGCTCCTACGGTGACGCGGCGCAGGTCGCTGGCGGCGTCGTGATCGACAACACGGGTTTCTCGACCATGGCGCCCGTCGATCCCACGGGATCCGTCCGACTCGGCGCGGGTGTCTCCATCGATGAGTTGCTGCGCGTCATCATGCCGCAGGGGTACTTCGTGCCCGTGACCCCCGGCACGCGCCAGGTCACCATGGGCGGAGCCGTCGGCGCCGACGTCCACGGCAAGGGCCACCACGTCGACGGATCCTTTGGCCGCTACGTCTCCGCGATGCGACTCGCGACGCCGACGGGTCTTCGGGTGCTCACCGCCGCGGACGATCCCGCCCTCTTCTGGGCGACGGTGGGGGGCATGGGTCTCACCGGTGTGATCACCGAGATCACCCTGGATCTGTTGCCGATCGAGACCGATCAGGTACTCGTCGACACCGACCGCTTCGACAACCTCGACGACGTCATGGCCGCGATGGTCGATGGCGACGCCGGCTACCGGTTCTCGGTCGCCTGGGTTGACTGCATGGCTGAGGGTGCGACGATGGGCCGATCGATTCTCGAACGGGGCAATCTCGCGCAACGAGGCACGGTCGACAAGGCCACACTGGACCCACCGCACGCCGCGCGCCTGATGGTGCCGTTCAACTCGCCGGGCGGACTCCTCAACGCACTGTCGATCAAGGCGTTCAACGAGGTGTGGTTCCGACGGGCGCCGCGGCACGAACGCGACGCGCCCCGCGCGCTCACGACGTTCTTTCATCCCCTCGACGGCGTGCGCGACTGGAACCGGCTCTACGGTCGACGGGGCTTTGTCCAGTACCAGTTCGTCGTGCCCGACGACGCCGCCGACGTGGTGCGTCGCGCGATTCAACGACTCTCGAGTTCGGGAATGCCGAGCTTCTTCGCGGTGCTCAAACGGTTCGGGCCCGGTGATCCCGGCCCGCTGTCATTCCCCATTCCCGGTTGGACGCTCGCGCTCGACATTCCGGTCGGCCCACCGGAACTGCCCGGTGTGCTCGACGCGCTCGACCACGAGGTTCTCGACGCGGGCGGGCGCGTCTACCTCGCCAAGGACGCGAGGCTCGACGCCGGGACCTTCGCCGCGATGTACCCTCAGCTGCACGAGTTCCGACGCGTCAAGGAGACCGTCGATCCTCACGGGGTCCTCACCAGCGACCTCGCGCGACGCCTCAACATCAACGGAAAGTAGGAAGCGTGGAGAACGCCTTCGGTCAACCACAGAACGTCATTGTGTTCGGCGGCAGTTCGGACATCGCGGCGGCGCTCGTGGTTCGACTCGTGACCGCGCGCACGCGCACGGTGGTGCTGGCGGGACGGAACCAAAGTGCTCTGGACGCGGTCGCGACGCGAGCGAGCGACGCCGGCGCGACGTCGTGCACGACGGTGTTGTTCGACGCGACGGATCCGGGCAACGCGGAGGCCACGGTGGCCGCGGCGTTCGCCGCGGTGGACGGTCCCGTCGATCTGGTCGTGTTCGCCGTCGGGGCGATGGGTGACCAACTGGTCGACGAGAATGACGCCGCCGGAGCGGCCGCGGTGGCCGCGGTCAACTTCTCGTGGCCGGTGGCCGCGCTGGCGGCCGTCCGCGGTCGACTCGTCACCCAGGGAGCCGGTCGGATCCTCGTCATGACCTCGATCGCCGCCGTGCGGGTTCGACGGGGGGCGTACCTGTACGCGGGAGCCAAGGCGGGACTGGACCGGCTGTGCGAAGGCGTCGCGGACTCGCTCCTCGGCACCGGCGTCACACTTCAGGTGCTGCGCACGGGTCCGGTTCGCACGAAGATGACCGCGGGACAGAAGGACGCGCCCTTCACGAGTGACATCGACGACGTGGTCAACGACATCGTGAGCGCACTCGGGACGACGCGCCGCGTGATCACGAGTCCGGCCATTCTGCGCTACGTCTTCCTGGTCCTCTCACACGTACCCGCAAGCATCTGGCGCAAACTCGACAATCAACGCTGAGACTTATGTCGTGGCGTGATGAGGGGCCGTCGTCGTGGTCGTGGTCGTGGTTGAAGTCGCCGGGCGCAGCGACAGCGTGAAGAAGTCGCGGTTCCACCAGGACTCGAAGTAACGCGACGGCGCGCCGAGCATCGACGGCAGCAACGAGACACCGTTGGCGCCGTTCACTCGCGCGTTCGGCGCTGCTTGGTAGTGCGAGAACTGGACCCAGTCGGGGTTGATGTCGAGTTCCATCGCGCGCACACAGCCCGCGTCGACGAACAGGTTCGCGAGCGAGGTGATCGACAGGGCCGGCCCGGCCACGTACACCAGCGCGCCGTCACGGGTTACGCCGAGACCGCTGCGCCACACGTACGCGCCACCACCGAGCGTCGCGCCCCAGACGTAGTCGTCGTTCGCGTTCAGTCCCGCAACGGCGTGACCGCCGTCCACGATCAGGTTCAGATTCTGACGCACACTCACAACGTTCGGCGTGAGCTTCGCGTCGCGTCCCCACTGGGCCACGGTCATGGTGCCGTCTTTGAAGATGACGATCGAGGCGGCGCCGTTGCGCAGTGGCACGACCATCCGGTGGTCGGTGTAGTACCCACCGTTCGCATCCTGCACTCGAAAGCCCGCGTTGAACGCATCGACGAGCGTGCGCGACGCCGACGACGTGATCGGCGCACTGTTCGTGTACGGACCGCCGCCGGGAATGTAACTGCCGGAGTACAGCGACGCGCGCAGCAGCGTCGGGTCCATCCAGGCCACGCCCGCCACGAAGGATGTGTGAAGGGCGTCGGGACGCACGAAGGCCTCGTACGTTGTGGGGATGCCGTGCGGTCCCGTGCGACCAACGGCGTGCCACACGCCCTCACCAGCGAGCCACGGGCCCGCCGGTGAGACGAGACGCGCCGGTGCGGGCAGGTGCCCGCCCGCGGGGATCGTGAACTTGGTCGGCCCGTACCCGAAGGAACCCTGCGGGGGCTTACCGCCGACCTTGGGCGGATTCAACCGGTACTGCTCCTGTTCGGCCCAGGTGACAATGAAGCCCAGACCGTGGTCGCGACCCCATTCGGCGACTCTCGCCGAGAACGTGACGCCGTAGGCCGGGTCGGTCGAGTAGCTGATGAAGGTCGTGCCGAGATACGCCAACAGCACCGCCACGCCGAGCACCACCAACAGCACCGCGCGCACCCCCCAGCGGGCGCCACCGGTGATAGGGGGATTCCGACCCCAGAGCCACCGCACTGACATGGTCGCAAGGCCTTCCGTCGACGTCTCCGCGATGAGAACTCCACAGCCCGCGCCGCCCGCCTCCGACTTACGAAACGTGCCCGCGTCGAGGTGAAGATTTTGGGGCGAACCCGTCCAGTAGGTTTACCTCACCGCATTTTCTAGGAGTCTACGTGAAGAAACATCTGTTCTGGCCGCTGCTGGTGGCCGGCGGGCTCCTGATGAGTGCCTGTGGCTCGACCGCGTCCTCGACGCCACCACCCAAGGAGTTCCAAGGCAAAACCGGCGCGCAGATCGTGTCCGACGTGGAGGCCGCCACCTTGGCGCAGGGTTCGGTGCGGCTCACGGAGAACATCACCGAGGGATCCGCCACCCAGACCTTCACGACCACCCAGGTCAACGACGCGGGAACCACGGACGGACAGATCGTCTACACCATCGGCACCGGCCCGACCGCGGAGACGTCGCAGATCCGTCTCGTCAATCACGTGATCTACGTCAACGACACCGCCGGGATGATCCAGAGTCAGTTCGGCAAGAAGGCCCCGACACTCGCCAACACGTGGTTGTCGATTCCGTCGACCGTCGCGGACTTCGAACGCTTCAGCGGCGTGATCCTGCTCGGCCAGCTCACGAAGACGTCGTTCCCGTTGGGGCCGTACACGGTGGGCAAGGTCACGACCTTCCACGGCCACCAGGCCCTTGAGATCAAGGGGCAGCCGAACACGCCCTCCAGCAGCGTCACGGGCACCGGCACCCTCTACGTCTCCACGACCGCGCCGTATCTCCCGCTCGGCGTCACCTTCACCGCGAACTACGCGACGTCGACCCAGACCGAGACCGCGACGTATACCTCCGTGTTCTCCAACTGGGCCGAAAAGACCACGGCCGTCAAGCCGTCGTCCTCGACGCCGTTACAGTCAACACCTCTGGCCTAGAGGTCACTCGCGCGACAGCGGCGTCATGGCGAGCACGAGTTGTTTCTCGCCGAACTCGTCAAAACGCACCGTGGCGCGCGCCTTGGATCCGTCGCCGGTCACCGCGATCACGACCCCACCGGCGTAGCGATCGTGTCGCACGCGATCACCCGGTTGCAGACCCAACGTCTCGGCTCCCGTGGAGCGCACCGGGGGCGCCGTACCGCTGCCGAAGGCCCGTCCCTCGGTGAACTCGCTCGCGCGGCCAACGAAGCCGTGCTCCTCGTCGCGGAACATGGTGCGTCGAAACGGCGACGGCGCGGCGAGCTCCTCGTACAGCTCGTCAGGAATCTCCTTGAGGAACCGACTCTCGAAGGCGTCCTGGCTCTGGCCCCACCTCGTGCGACTCCATGCGTGGGTGAGGACGAGAAATCGCATCGCCCGCGTGATTCCGACGTAACACAGGCGTCGCTCCTCTTCGAGTTCGTCCGGATCCGCCATCGCGCGCGAGTGAGGAAAGTTGCCCTCCTCCAACCCCGTCATGATGACCGCCGGGAACTCCAGACCCTTCGCGACGTGCAGCGTCATCAGTGAGACCGCCCCGGCGCCGCTGTCGAGGTGATCAGACTCACTCACCAGCGCCATCCGTTCCACGAATTCGCCCAACGTGTCGTACTGCGCGGCGGCCGAGGCGAGCTCGCCGAGGTTTTCGAGTCGACTGCGCGCTTCGTCGGTCTGCTCGGCGTGAAGTTCGTCACCCATGCCACTCTCGATCACGATCGCCTCGATCAGCTCGCGCGGCGGCAGATCGTTCGCGAGAGCCCGCAACTGATCGAGCGTGGCCGCGAACGACACCGCGCCCTTGAGCGCCTTGCCGGTGAGTCCCGCGTCGGCGGCGAAGTTCACGGACTCGGCAAACGACAGGCCGTGGTCGGCCGCGTACGCGCCGAGCTTGCTCTGGGCGACGTCGCCGAGGCCGCGTTTGGGTTCATTGATCACCCGGCGTGCCGACGCCTCGTCGCGCGGATTCACGAGCAGCCGGGCGTAGGCCAGGGCGTTCTTGATCTCCTTGCGCTCGTAGAAGCGCTGGCCCGAGATGACCCGGTACGGCACGCTGGCGCGCAGCATCTCCTCTTCGAGCACTCGGCTGGCGGCGTTGGTCCGGTAGAACACCGCCATGGCGCCCCAGCCGAGATCATGATCGTGACGAAGTCGACGCAGTTCGCTCGCCACCCAGCGCGCCTCGTCGTACTCGTCGCTCGCGCGATAGCGACGAATGCGGGTCCCCGCCTCGCCTTCGGTGAACAGTCGCTTCGGGTGCCGACTCGCGTTCTTCTCGATGACCGCGTTGGCCGCGTCGAGGATCGTCTGGGTCGACCGGAAGTTCTGTTCGAGCAGGATGGTCGTGGCGTCGGGGAACCGCTCGGTGAACTGGAGGATGTTGCGCACGTCGGCGGCGCGGAAGCGGTAAATCGACTGATCCGAATCACCCACGACGCAGATGTTGCGATGGTCGCGCGCGAGCATCGTCACCAGCTCGTTCTGCACGCCGTTGGTGTCCTGGAACTCGTCGACGAGAATGTGACGGAATCGCTGTTGATACTGCTCGAGCAGGTTCGCGTCCGCGCGCAGCATCCGCACCGCGTTGACGAGCAGGTCGTCGAAGTCCATGGCGTTCGAGGCGCGCAGCCGATCCGTGTAGATCCGGTAGATCTCCGCCACGCGAGCCCGATGGGGATCGGCGAGCCCGTGGCCGGCGTTGGCGAACCCGTTGACCGACAGCATCTCGTTCTTGGCCGCCGAGATGGCCCCGTAGACGCCCCTCGGCGGGAGGCGCTTGGTGTCGAGACCCAGCTCCTTCATGATGCGCTCGACGAGGCCCTCGGCCTCGCCCGCGTCGTAGATCGTGAACCCCCGCTCGTAGCCGAGCACGTCCGCGTGCGCGCGCAGCATGCGCAAACACGCCGAGTGGAACGTCGCCACCCACATGCGACTGGCCTGCTCGTCGATCAGCTCCGCCACGCGGTGGCGCATCTCGTCGGCGGCCTTGTTGGTGAAGGTGATCGCGAGGATCTCCCACGGCTTGGCGTCGCCGGTCGCCAAGAGGTGCGCGATGCGGCGGGTCAGAACGCGGGTCTTTCCCGACCCGGCGCCCGCGATGATGAGCAGCGGCCCACCACGGTGCGTGACGGCGTCACGTTGGGGTTGGGTCAGACCTTCGAGGAGCCAACCGGCGTCGACGCGTTCGCGCGCCGTGACGGGCTCGTGACCCCACAGCGACTCATCGTCGAATGTGCGCGACGTCACTCCCACTCAATGGTGCCCGGGGGCTTGCTGGTCACGTCGAGCGCGACCCGGTTGACGCCCTCAACCTCGCGGATGAGACGGTTGGCGATGCTCTCGATCACGTCGTAGGGCAGACGAGCCCAGTCCGCGGTCATGGCGTCATCACTCGTCACCGCACGGATCACGATCGGGTACGCGTAGGTTCGTCCGTCTCCCATGACCCCGACCGTTCGCACCGCCGGCAACACGGCGAAGCTTTGCCACAGCTCCCGGTACAGCCCCGCCCGCTTGATCTCGTCGACGACCACGTGGTCGGCGTTGCGCAGGATCTCGGCGCGCTCACGCGTCACCTCACCGACGATGCGCACCGCGAGACCCGGCCCGGGAAACGGTTGACGCCACACGATCTCCGGGGGCAGTCCGAGTTCCTCGCCGACGTGGCGAACTTCGTCCTTGAACAGATTGCGCAACGGTTCGACCAGATCAAACGCGAGATCGTCCGGCAGACCACCCACGTTGTGGTGACTCTTGATGTTCGCCGCGTGTCCGGATCCTGATTCGATGACGTCGGGGTACAGCGTTCCCTGCACGAGGAACCGTGGACCGTCGCCCCCGGCGCCCAGTTCGCGCGCCACCGCCTCGAATTCGCGAATGAACAGTTCACCGATGATCTTGCGCTTGCGTTCGGGATCGGTCACCCCCGCGAGGGCGTCAAAGAATCGGTCCTGGGCCTTGACGTGGATCAGTTCGACGCCGAACTGGCGGGTGAACGTCGTCTCGATCTGCTCACCCTCGTTCATGCGCATGAGACCGGTGTCCACGAAGACACACGTGAGCTGCTGACCGATCGCTTTGGTCACCAGCGCCGCCGCCACCGCGGAGTCCACGCCACCCGACAGCGCGCACAGAACGCGTTCGGTGCCAACCTGCGCGCGAATCAGAGCAACCTGATCTTCGATGATGGAGGTATTGGTCCACGTCGTCGGCAGCTCGGCGATCTCGTGGAGGAAGAGTTGCACCAGCTCCTGCCCGCGATCGGTGTGGGCGACCTCGGGGTGGAATTGGACCGCGTACAGCCGACGCGTCGCATCCTCCATGACCGCCACCGCCGCACCGGGCGAGGTCGCGGTCACGACGAATCCCTCCGGCGGTGACGCAATCGCGTCGCCGTGGCTCATCCACACGTTGCTGGTCGTCGCCCACTCCTCGAGCAGCCGTGATGGTCCGACCCGGGTGAGGTCGGTCCGTCCGTACTCTCCGGACCCGGTCTTGGCAACCTCGCCGCCCAGCTGCAGCGCGAGCAACTGGGCGCCGTAACAGATGCCGAGCACGGGGATGCCGAGGTCGTAGATGGCCGGATCCAAACTGGGGGCGGGAACCTCGTAAACCGACTTCGGTCCGCCCGACAGGATGATCGCGCCGGGCGCGCGGGCGCGCACTTCGTCCGCGGTGATCGTGTGCGGCACGATCTCGGAATAGATGTGCGCCTCGCGCACACGACGGGCGATGAGTTGCGCGTACTGCGCGCCAAAGTCGACGACGAGGACGGTGGCGGTCAATGCCCCATGCCCACGCCCTGGGAGCGCTGCAGCTGCTTACCCTCGGTCTGCAGCGACGGCGCGAGCATGATCTCGGCCTTCTGGAACTCCTTGAGCGTCTCGTAGCCGCAGGTCGCCATCGAGGTGCGCAGCGCACCGAACAGATTCATGCGACCGTCGTTCTCGTGGGCGGGTCCGAGCAGGATCTCCTTCAGCGAACCGCGCACCTGGGTGCGCACGCGAGCCCCCCGCGGCAGTGTCGGGTGGAAGGTGGCCATTCCCCAGTGGAATCCCCGCGCGGGTGCTTCCAAGGCGCTCGACAGCGGCGAGCCGATCATGACCGCGTCCGCACCGCACGCGATGGCCTTGGCGACGTCACCGCCGCGACTCATGCCACCGTCCGCGATGACGTGCACGTAGACACCCGTCTCGTCGAGGTGGCGCATGCGGGCACCCGCGACGTCCGCAATGGCGGTGGCCTGGGGGACGCCGAGCCCGAGCACTCCGCGCGTGGTGCACGCGTTGCCCGGTCCGACACCGACGAGCACGCCGACGGCACCGGTGCGCATGAGGTGCAGCGCCGCCTGATACGACGCGCAACCGCCCACGATCGTCGGCACGTCGAACTCGCGGATGAACTTCTTGAGATTGAGCGGCTCGACGGTCTTGGAGACGTGCTCGGCCGACACGACGGTGCCCTGGATCACGAGGATGTCGAGTTCGGCTTCGGCGATCGCCGCGGCCATCCAGTCCGTGCGCTGCGGTGTGACCGACGCCGACGTGGTGATCCCGGCCTGCTTCATCTCGCGAATGCGCTGGGTGACCAGTTCGAGCTTGATCGGCTCGAGGTACATCTGCTGCATGCGCGCGGTGGCCTTGTCGTCGTCGAGTTCACGAATCTCGTCGAACAGCGGCATCGGGTCGTCGTAGCGCGTCCAGAGTCCCTCGAGGTTGAGAACGCCGAGCCCACCCAATTGGCCGATCTCGATGGCGGTCGCGGGCGACACGACGCCGTCCATCGCGGAGGCCAGTAACGGGAGTTCGAACTTGTACGCGTCGAGCTGCCACGAGATGTCGACGTCCTCGGGGTCACGGGTGCGGCGCGACGGGACGATCGCGATGTCGTCGAAGCCGTAGGCCTGTCGCGCTGACTTGTAAATCCCGATTTCGACTTCCGCCACTGTGTCCTCCGGTGCTCGATGATGAAAAGTTGAACCGTCCCGCCCCGACGATTGCTCCAATCTACCCGTTGGACCTAGGCGATCGGCCCTCGCGCCATCTCGTCGAGCGTCCCGGTCACCGCGGCCAGCAGCTCGGTCAGGACACGTCCGGTGGCCCCCCAGATGACCTCGCCGGGCACCCGATAGAAGTAGATGGGGAAGGTTCCGTCGGCGCTGGCTCCGGGGCGAGGCGTCTCCCGCCGCCACCGCTGCTCGAGGAAGTTCCGTTCGTCAAGCAGGTCGGCCAAGGCGACGTCAAAGATGCGCTCGACCTCGGCTGGATTCGCCCGCACGCTAGGTCGGCCCTCGATCCGCCCGACGATGGGCTGGATCGCCGAGCCGGACGCGAAGGTCACGATCGGGCTGAGCCATCCCATGATCCGCACGCTCGTTGGCTCCAAACCAATCTCCTCGTGCGCCTCTCGCAGGGCGGTCACCGTCGCACTCTCGCCCTCGTCGCTG
The DNA here is from genome assembly GCA_963830195.1 of uncultured Actinomycetota bacterium. Lineage (GTDB taxonomy): Bacteria > Actinomycetota > Acidimicrobiia > Acidimicrobiales > RAAP-2 > RAAP-2. The sequence goes on from CAWHLQ010000021.1 coordinate 56,622, forward strand.
CGGCCGCCCGGTAAGGCGATCTCGCCCTTGTGGTTCTTCAGGGCGATCGAGCGCCGCGTGAGGAGCAGTCGCGATTCACCGTCCTCTTCGAACAGCGCGACCAGGACCGCGGAGCGTCGCGTGATGAGTTCCGCGCCGGTCTCGGCGAGGACACCGCGCATCTCGGCGGCGACCGCCGGTGGCTCCCCGCCGTCGACGTGGCGTCCCTCTCGGCGCAGCGCCGCTTCGACGCGGTCCAGCGTCAGGCCCCGACGGCCGCGATCGTCAACGTGGTGCCACGGCGCGGGATCGCCGGGAGCGACGTACGGGGGCGTCGGGATGATCTGGGGATAGTCGTGATCATCGAACGGCACACACCCAAACTACGACACCTCCCTCGCGGACGAGTCCGTGTCGCCGGGCCCGCGCGCGAGTTCAGAGGTCACGTCGTCACTGCGCACGTAACGCGTGCTGGCCACGAGGACGACGAGGCAGGTGGCGAGCAAGGCGCCGCGACCCACGAACTCCACGGCCGGGAGAACGACCGAGGTGCCCGACACCGTGCGCGCGTACGACCACGGCACCATGAACACGAACCCCGCGGTCACGCAGATCCGACCGAGCACGCGGCGCACGCCGACTTCGGCGGCCATCACGAAGAACAGTGGTGCGAAGACGAAGTAATGATCCCACGCCACCGCCGCGCACAGGACGCTGGCGATGAGGACGACCATCATCGCGCCGATCTCGGCGCGCTGACGCCACAGGTTCTGCGCGGCGACAAGACCCAGGACGACGACCAGCGCCGCAGCCACGCTGAGCCAGGGCGAATGGACGCTCACGCTGATCGGCGGACGCGTGAGAAAGGAGATGACACTGTCACTCTTCTCGCGCGACACGAGTCGGATGAGTTCGTGGCCGGTCTCGCGACCACTCGGTAGGAGGTGGGCGTAGAACGTCGCCGCGCTGGACGGCCACAGACACCACGCCAGCGCCGTGAGAGCCCCGAGAGTCAGTGAGGCCGTCACCGCCGGGCGCCATTGTCGTCGCAACAGCCAGACCACGATGAACAGTCCCGGATAGATCTTGATGGCGGTCGCGAGACCGACCAGGACTCCGCGGCCGCGGCCGCGCACCGTCAGCAGGTCCGCGACAATCATGAGGAGCAGGATCGACGCGGTCTGGCCGTTGTCGAGAAGGTCCGCCACGGGTGGGTAGATCACCGCGCACGCCGCGGCGACCCACAGCGCCAGGCCCGCGTCCAACAGTCGCGGTTCGCCACGCAGGTGGGCGTGAGCGAGAAACAACGCCCCGGCCAGGGCGAGCAGCGAGAGAAACGTCCAGAGAACGTCGACAGCGACCACCGGCAACCACGACAGGGGGTAGAAGACGACAATCGCGCTGGGTGGGTACGTGAAGGCGTACACGCCGAACGGCGTGTAGATGTCGTGGCCCGCCCGCAGGTGGGCGATGTTGTGCAGTCGAGCGTGGAGATCGCCGAAACCGGTGAGGTAGCTTCCCGACCATCGCCACGGCGTGAGTGACGGGTGCGCCGCGATCAGGGACTCGATCACGATCACGACGGCTCCCGACACCACGAGGGTGATCGAGAGGCGCCGAGGCTCGACGCGAGTCGCGTCGCGATAGCTCGACGCGAGACTCACGCGGTCACGAGAGGTCACCCGACACGTCCGCACGCTCCCGTCGGCGCGACGGGCGTCGGCGGGCCGAGCACGGTTGTGGGGTACAGGTGCCAGACCTCCATCCCGTCGACGCGCGTGGGCGCGAGACCGAGCGTGTCGCGCCACGCCACGAGGGACTCCGGCAACGCGAACTGTGGATCGTCGACGATGACGAGCGGCCGCCACCGGAGCACGGCGGCGCGCACCACTGACTGTTCGACGGGAGTCACGCACCCCGGATAGCGCGACATCACGCGCAAGCTGGCGAGGGGGTCACGCGGCGGGCTCATGATCTGGTCGTTGACGCCGTTGCCCCCGGGCACGAATGTCCACCCACCGACGAGGTCGAACGAGTCGTCGGTCTCGGCCTGCCAGGCCATGGGACGAGAGGCGACGCTATAGGTGAGGGGCACGCTCATGACGGCGGTGCCCTTCGCCAGATGCGGGGCGACGCGCGCGTACCACTCGGGCACCGACGCCGTCACCACGCGGAGGGGAACGGAGTACGTGTCGAGGAGAGGGACGAAGGCGAGCGCGGTCGCCACGACCACGCCCGCGCGCGCGAGCCACAACCGTTGCACCGATCGTGACGTGACCGACCACCGGGCCACGTTGGTCCACCACAGATCGACGCTCGCCGCGAGGAGCAGGGCGACGCACAGTGACACCGGAAGTCCGAAGCGAACGAGGTCCACGCTCGAGAGGAGGGGCAACTTCGCCCAGAGCCACCCCGGGAAGAACTCGAGGATCCACGAGACGACACCGACTACGGCAACCACCACGCACGCGCGACGCCGTCGCCACAACCACCACGACCCGGCGACGGCCACGAGGAGTCCGAAGCCGAGAAAGTCGGTGTTCGCGCCGCGGTTGCCCAGATACCCAACGGCGATGAGGCCCGAGTCGGGACGAAAGATATTGGCGCCGGGCAGCACGATGCGCAGCGGGTTCGCCGAGCCGACCTTCCAGTAGGGACCGACGACGTGTCGCGGCCCCAGGAGGTAGAACCACAGCGGGTACGCGAGCACCACCGCGCACAGAGCCCCCGCCACGGCGCTCGCCACCACGAGACGCCCCCGCACCGCGCGCCAGAGCCCGTGGTCAGTGAGGAACACCGCCGCACCTCCGAGCACGACCGTGACGGCGGTGAGCGCCATCACCTCGAGACTCGTGAAGAACTGCACGATGGTCACGGCGCCGAGGGCCAGTCCGAGTCTGACGGGGTTCGCGTCGCGGGTGAGGAGGCGCAGGCCGAGAATCAGCACGAGGGGCAAGTACGGCGTGAGCGTCAGGTCGAGGTGACCGAGGTCGGTGTTGTGAAAGACGAAGGGCGAAAAGGCGTACAGAGCTCCCGCCACCAGTCGCGGGACCGGTCGCCTCGTGATCCACCCCGCGAGGGCGAACGCCGCCCAGCCCGACAGGACCGGTGCGAGGAGATTCGCGACATTGAACGACGCGACGGGCCCGAACCATTGCGTGATGGGCGTGAGAACCGCCGCCGGCGCCAGCCAGCTGGTATTGCTCAGGACGTTCATTCCTCCCAGACGCGCCCACAGGACGTCACTGAAGAACGGATTGTGACCGTGCGCGAGTGCCCACGGCAGCCACTGGAACCACCACACCTGTTGGATCGTGTCGCCGCAGTTGCACGTGATGGCGTGGGTCGGGTCGCCCCCCATCCAGACGTGCCACCAGATCACCAACGAGAGGGCCAGATAGGTGACGATCGCGATGAGGTGCCACGACACCCTGGTGCGAGGGGGTCGAACGAGAAATCTCACGCCCGTCGGCTCCGCAGCGACACGGGCCGGACGCTCGAGGGTCGCTCTCACCGGAGACTCTGCACTGCGGCACAGCGGCTCGGCCGCGCGCACTGACCTTCGGTTAAGACGCGCACCGAAAAATCATGCCACGGACGTTGGCCCGACCCCGTCGAGGAACGCCACGAGACGCGCACCTCGACAATCCCCCGCCAAATTCGCGGGTTCCGCCGTAGAATGTTCCATGGAACGCCCTCTCGACGACGCGAGCTTTGCGCCGCTCGGCGCCCTGCGGGTTGTGACGCCGATGCTCACGTTGCAGTGGCCGAGCGCGTCGGATCAAGCGGAACTCTTGGACGTCATCGAGCGCGGCATCCATGATCCGTCGTTCATGCCCTTCGGCAACGCGTGGACGGATACACCCGTCCACGCGTTGGACGACGGATCATGGATGCCGCGCTCGATGACGTCCAAGAGTTCCGCTTGATCCGACGCGCTCGGCCACTGCAACGTGAGCATCGTCGGCGAGGAGCAGTCGAGGTGCGCGTCTCGTGGCGTTCCTCGACGGTGGGCGATGAATTTTCGGGGTCGCCTTAACCGAAGGTCAGTGCGCGCGGCCGAGCCGCTGGGGGCAGTCCCAGTCTCCGGTGAGAGCGACCCTCCCGTACCGGCCTGTGTCGCTGCGGAGCCGACGGGCGTGGGACCTCTCGTTCGACCCCCTCACACCAGGGTGTCGTGGCACCTCATCGCGATCGTGAGCCTCCCTGTGGCCCTCTCATTTGTGATCTGGTGGCACATTGTCGGTGGGAGCGGGGGGAACCCGCCATCACGTGCAACTGCAGCGACACGATCCGACAGGTGATTGTGGTTGCGGTCGCTGCGTGGGCACTCGCGCACGGTCACATCCGTTCTTCAATCCTGTGGGCGCGTCTAGAAAAAATAAACGTGTGAGCTCCCAGCTGGGCTGGCGCCGGCGGGGGGTCTCAGCGCCCATCACGCAATGGTTCGGGCCCGTCGCGTCGTTCAATGTCGCGAGTCGCTCGCACCGGTCCGTCGGGCTGGGCGGCGTTCGCCCTCGCGGGAAGATAGAGCGACCGGTCCGCGACTCGTGGGCTCTGTCGCCTTTTCGCCCTTCGTCTTTCACAACACCGACCTCGGTCACCTCGACCTGACGCTCGCGCCGTACTTGCCCCTCGTGCTGATTCTCGGCCTGCGCCTCCTACCCGCGACGCGAACCCCGTCAGACTCGGACTGGCCCTCGGCGCCGTGACCATCGTGCAGTTCTTCACGAGTCTCGAGGTGATGGCGCTCACCGCCGTCACGGTCGTGCTCGGAGGTGCGGCGGTGTTCCTCACTGACCACGGGCTCTGGCGCGCGGTGCGGGGGCGTCTCGTGGTGGCGAGCGCCGTGGCGGGGGCTCTGTGCGCGGTGGTGCTGGCGTACCCGCTGTGGTCATCCTCCTGGGGCCGCGACACGTCGTCGGCCCCTACTGGAAGGTCGGCTCGGCGAACCAGCTGCGCATCGTGCTGCCCGGCGCCAAACTTTCGTCCCGACTCGGGCCTCATCGCCGTTGGGTATCTCGGCAACCGCGGCGCGAACACCGAGCTGGCTCGGCTTCGGACTCCTCGTGGCCGTCGCCGGGTCGTGGTGGTTGTGGCGACGGCGTCGCGCGTGCGTGGTGGTTGCCGTAGTCGGTGTCGTCTCGTGGATCCTGGAGATATTCCCGGGGGGATCTGGGCGAAAGTGCCCCTCCTCGAGCGTGGACCTCGTTCGCTTCGGACTTCCGGTGTCACTGTGCGTCGCCCTGCTCCTCGCGGCGAGCGTCGATCTGTGGTGGACCAACGTGGCCCGGTGGTCGGTCACGTCACGATCGGTGCAACGGTTGTGGCTCAGGCGCGCGGGCGTGGTCGTGCGACCGCGCTCGCCTTCGTCCTTCTCCTCGACACGTACTCCGTTCCCCTCCGCGTGGTGACGGCGTCGGTGCCCGAGTGGTACGCGCGCGTCGCCCCGCATCTGGCGAAGGGCGGCGCCGTCATGAGCGTGCCCTCACCTATAGCGTCGCCTCTCGTCCCATGGCCTGGCAGGCCGAGACCGACGACTCGTTCGACCTCGTCGGTGGGTGGACATTCGTGCCCGGGGGCAACGGCGTCAACGACCAGATCGTGGAGCCCGCCGCATGACCCCCTCGCCAGCTTGCGCGTGATGTCGCGCTATCCGGGGTGCGTGACTCCCGTCGAACAGTCCGTGGTGCGCGCCACCGTGTTCCGGAGGCGTCAGCTCGTCATCGTCGACGATCCGCAGTTCGCGTTGCCGGAGTCCCTCGTGGCGTGGCGCGACACGCTCGGTCTCGCGCCCACGCGCGTCGACGGGATGGAGGTCTGGCACCTGTACCCCACAACCGTGCTGCGCCGGCCGACGCCCGTCGCGCCGACGGGAGCGTGCGGACGTGTCGGGTGACCTCTGGTGACCGCGTGAGTCTCGCGTCGAGCTATCGCGACGCGACTCGCGTCGAGCCTCGGCGCCTCTCGATCACCCTCGTGGTGTCGGGAGCCGTCGTGATCGTGATCGAGTCCCTGATCGCGGCGCACCCGTCACTCACGCCGTGGCGATGGTCGGGAAGCTACCTCACCGGTTTCGGCGATCTCCACGCTCGACTGCACGACGTCCCCCCGGCGGGCCACGACATCTACACGCCGTTCGGCGTGTACGCCTTCACGTAGCCACCCAGCGCGATCTGCTTCTTCTACCCCCTGTGCATGATCTGCGTGGTGAACTAACCGTTCTCTGAACATTCTGTCAAAACTCAAAAGGCCCGGGCATTGATTCTCGCTCACGCCCACCTGCGTGGCGAACCGCAACTGCTGGACGCGGGCCTGGCGCTGTGGGTCGCCGCGGCGTGCGCGGTGATCTACCCACCCGTGGCGGACCTTCTCGACAACGGCCTGCCCGCGTCGATCCTGCTCCTGATAACCGTGTCGCGGACCTGTGACGGGACAGCCGCGCGGCCGCGGAGTCCCTGGTCCAGTCTCGCGACCGCCATCAAGATCTATCCGGACTGTTCATCGTGGTCTGGCTGTTGCCGACGACACTGGCGCCCCGCGGTGACGGCCTCACTGACTCTCTGGGCTCTCACGGCGCTGGCGTGGTGTCTGTGGCCGTCCAGCGCGGCGACGTTCTACGCCCACCTCCTACCGAGTGAGTGGCGCGACCGGCCACGAACTCATCCGACTCGTGTCGCGCGGGAGGCGGCGGCTCGTGTCATCTCCTTTCACGCGTCCGCCGATACGGCGTAATTGGCTCACGTGGCCTCGGCGCTGGTCCGTGGTCCACTGGGTCTTGTCGCCGCGCAGAACCTGTAAAGTCAGCGCGCCGATGAGACGCACAATGATGAGTGCATCCTCCATCGCCAGCGTCCTGTGCGCGGCGGTGGCGTGGGATCATTACTTCGTCTTCGCACCACTGTTCTTCGTGATGGCCGCCGAAGTCGGCGTGCGCCGCGTGCTCGGTCGGATCTGCGTGACCGCGGGGTTCGTGTTCATGGTGCCGTGGTCGTACGCGCGCACGGTGTCGGGCACCTCGGTCGTCTCCCGGCCGTGGAGCTCGTGGGTCGCGGCGCCTTGTCGCCACCTGCCTCGTCGTCTCGTGGCCAGCACGCGTTACGTGCGCAGTGACGACGTGACCTCGGAACTCGCGCGCGGGCCCGGCGACACGGACTCGTCCGCGGGAGGTGTCGGTAGTTTGGGTGTGTGCCGTTCGATGATCACGACTATCCCCAGATAGTCCCCAATTCCGCTACGGGGCTCCCGGCGATCCCGCGCGCATGGTACGCACGTTGACGATCGGCCGGGCCCGTCGAGCCTGACGCTGGACCGCGTCGAAGCGGCGCTGCGCCGAGAGGGACGCCACGTCGACGGCGGAGCAGCCCAGGCGGTCGCCGGGCCGGACGAGCGGTGTCTCGCCGAGACCGGCGCGGAACTCATCACGCGACGGCTCCCGCGTCCTGGTCGGCGCTCCTTCGAAGAGGACGGTGAATCGCGACTGCTCCTCACACGGACCGCTCGATGGCCCCTGAAGGACCACAAGGGCGAGATCACCTTACCGGGCGGCCGCAGCGACGAGGGCGGGAGAGTGCAACGGTGACCGCCCTGCGAGAGGCGCACGAGGAGATTGGTTTGGGAGCCAACGAGCGTGCGGATCATGGGATGGGGAGGCCCGGCCGGGAGAGTAGCGTCCGGCTCGGCGATCCAGCCCATCGTCGGGCGGATCGAGGGCCGAGCCTAGCGTGCGGGCGAATCCAGCCGAGGTCGAGCGCCATTTTTGACGTCGCCTTGGCCGACCTGCTTGACGAACGGAACTTCCTCGAGCAGCGGTGGCGGCGGGAGGGACGCCTCGGCCCCGAGCGCCGACGGAACCTTCCCCATCTACTCTATGGGGTGCCCGGCGAGGTCATCTGGGGGGCCACCGGACGTGTCCGTGACCGAGCTGCTAGCCGCGGTGGAAAGGACGCTCGACGAGATGGCGCGAGAGCCATCGCTAGGTTAAAGATAATTCGAGCAATCGTCGGGGCAGGGAGAGACGCTCAAACTTTTCATCATCGAGCACCGGAAGTAGGGTGGCGGAAGTCGAAATCGGATTTACAAGTCAGCGCGACAGGCTGCGACTAGACGACATCACGATGGTCCCGTGGCGCGGGCCCGGGGCCAGGAATTTCCCCGAGGACGTCGACATCTCGTGGCAGCTCAACGCGTGCTGGGGGGAGCTTCCCGTTACTCGGCCTCCGCGATGGACGGCGTCGTGTGGCCCGCGACCGCCGTCGAGATCGGCCGATTCACCCCGGACCCTCACCCGCTCAAGAGGAGCTCTGGACGCGCTACGACCCGGAGTGCCGTTATTCAACGAGATTGCGTGAACTCGACGACGACAAGGCCACCGCGGGCTCCGGCGGATGGGGGGAGAGCCGATCAAGCTCGAACTGGTCACCCAGCGCATTCGCGAGATGAGCAGGAACCGGGATCACCACGTCGGCATCAGTGACACCGCAGCGCCGGACTGGATGGCCGCGGCGATCACCGAAGCCGAACTCGACCTCCTGTGATCTGGGCCGCTTGGTGATCGTTGAGCACGTCTCCAAGACCGTCGAGCCGCTCGATCTCGAGAAGTTGATCCGCGAGTTCGAACATGGACCGCTAAAGGTGGTTGCGCGTCGTCATCAGGCGGCGCTGCACCTCATGCGCACCGGTGCCGTCGGCGTGCTCGTCGGTGTCGGACCCGGGCAACGCGTGCACCACGTGGCGGAGTGCTGGGCTCCAGCGTGCCCGGCCACCGCCATTGCAGACAGTCGCGGGTGCCCCCGCATGCGCCGGTTCGACGAGAAGCGGGCTCGTGTACGTCCCTGCACGTCACCGCGGACGGTGGTGCTTGAGTCGCGGCGGTGACGTCGCCAAGGCCATCGCGTGCGGTGCGGACGCGGTCATGATCGGCTCGCCGCTGTCGAGCGCCTTGGAAGCACCGCGCGGGATTGCGCTGGGGAATCGCCACGCTTCCACCCGACACTCCCCGCGGGGGGCTCGCGTGCGCGCCCGGTGCGCGGTTCGCTGAAGGAGAATGCCCTGCTGCGCACAACAACGGTGCGTC
>CAWHLQ010000022.1:0-13426 GCA_963830195.1 uncultured Actinomycetota bacterium
GTCGCCACACGCAACGCGGAGTCGCTCGCCCGATGGACGCGACTTCGCCAGACGTGGTCTCTCGACAACTGGACCTGGTGCGGAGCCGTGCGCGTCCAGGGGCGCCTCGTCGGTGTCCAGGATCTGATGGCCACGTCGTTTTCCCAGACGCACGCGGTGACGACGGGTTCGTGGCTTGGTCGGGAGTTTCACGGTCGCGGTCTCGGGGCGGAGATGCGCGCAGCCATCGTGCATCTGGCGTTCGCGGGACTGGACGCCGCAACGGCCACGTCGGGGTCTCTCGACGGTAACAGGCCCTCGCGACGAATCGCCGCGTCGCTCGGCTACGTGGATGCGGGATACAAGGAGTTGACAGTGCGCGGTGAGCCGCGTCGACAGTACGACGTCTGCCTGTCGCGAGAGGTGTGGGAGTGTCGACGACGAGACGACATTCACATCGAGGGACTCGACGCCTGCCGGGGCCACTTCGTTCCCGCGTGACGGGGACCCACGCGTTGCTCGGCGCACACGTCCTCATCAACGACAAAGGCCGGACCCGAAGGGGTCCGGCCCGTGTCGTTGAACAGCGAACTACATCATGCCGCCCATGCCACCCATGCCGCCCATGCCACCGGCACCGGCGGCCGCTGCCGGCCTCTTCGGGCTTGTCGGCCACGATGGCCTCGGTCGTCAGCAGCAACGCCGCGATCGACGCGGCGTTCTGCAGCGCGGAGCGGGTCACCTTGGCGGGGTCGATGATGCCGGCCTTCACGAGGTCGACAATCTCGCCCGTGATCGCGTTGAGGCCGAAGGAACCCTTGGCGTCCGCCACCTCACGCACCTTGACGGCTCCCTCGAAGCCGGCGTTGGCCGCGATGTGTCGCAGCGGGGCCTCCAGTGAATTCGCCACGATGCGTGCGCCCGTGGCTTCGTAGCCCACCAGGGTCGCGATGAGGGTCATCGACGGCCTTGCGCGAGCGGGACCAGAGCCGTACCACCACCGGCCACGATGCCCTCGTCGACGGCGGCTCGAGTCGCCGACAGCGCGTCCTCGATGCGGTGCTTGTTCTCCTTCAGCTCCACCTCGGTCGCGGCACCCACCTTGACCACGGCGACGCCACCGGCGAGCTTGGCCAGACGCTCCTGCAAACTCTCGCGGTCCCAGTCCGAGTCGGTCTCTTCGATCTCACGACGGATCTGTGCCACGCGGCCCTTCACGTCGGTCTTCGGTTCCGGCACCGTCGACGATTGTCGTCGCGTCCTTGGTCACCACAATCCGTCGCGCGTGTCCCAACAGGTCCAACGTCGCGGTCTCGAGCTTGAGGCCGATCTCTTCGGAGATGACGGTGCCTCCCGTGAGAATCGCCATGTCCTGGAGCATCGCCTTGCGGCGCTCTCCGAAGCCCGGCGCCTTGACGGCGACCGACGTGAACGTTCCACGGATCTTGTTGACGACCAACGTCGCCAACGCCTCTCCGTCGACGTCCTCGGCGATGATCAGCAACGGGTCGACCGCCCTGCATGACCTTCTCGAGGACCGGGACGAGGTCGTGCACGGACGAGATCTGGAGCTGGTGAACAGGATGTCGCGCGTCCTCGAGGACGGCTTCCTGTCGCTCGGCGTCGGTGACGAAGTACGGCGAGAGGTAACCCTTGTCGAACTGCATTCCCTCGGTGAGCTGCAGCTCGATGCCGAACGTGTTGGACTCCTCGACGGTCACGGTGCCGTCCTTGCCCACCTTGTCGATGGCGTCGGCAATGACCTCACCGACCGAGACGTCCGCGGCCGAGATGGTCGCGACCTGGGCGATCTGCTTCTTGTCGTCAACGGACTGGCTCTGCTCGTGGATCGAGGCGACGGCCGCGGCGACGGCCTTCTCGATGCCCCGCTTCAGGCCGGCCGGGTTTGCTCCTGCGGCGACATTGCGCAGACCCTCTTTGATGAGGGCCTGGGCGAGCACCGTCGCGGTCGTGGTGCCGTCACCAGCGACGTCGTTGGTCTGGGTGGCGATTTCCTTGACGAGCTGGGCGCCCATGTTCTCGAAGGGGTCCTCGAGCTCGACCTCACGGGCGATGGACACGCCGTCGTTCGTGATGGTCGGCGCACCGAACTTCTTGCCGATGACGACGTTGCGACCCTTGGGCCCCAGCGTCACCTTCACGGCGTCGGCCAACTTGTCGACACCGGCTTCGAGACCGCGTCGCGCGTCCTCGTCAAACTTGAGCAGTTTGGACATTTCTCTTCCTTTGGTTCGGGATTCGGCGGCCAAGGCCGCGACGAGTGACTACTTGGTGATGGTGGCGAGCACGTCACGACCGGAGAGAATCAGCAGATCCTCGCCGTCGACCGTGATCTCGGTGCCGCCGTACTTGGAGTACACGACCGTGTCACCGACGCTGACGCCCAGAGGAATCAGTTCTCCCGAGGTCTCGGCACGACGGCCGGGACCCGCGGCGAGGACTTCACCCTGCTGGGGCTTCTCCTTGGCGGTGTCGGGAATGACCAGGCCCGACGCAGTCGTCGCCTCGGCGCCGTTGGGTCGAACCACGATGCGGTCTTCTAGGGGGTGCAGTTGCATGACGTAAAGCCTCCTGTGCTTTTTGGCACTCGAAAGTTGCGATTGCCAATTTAGCAGACGAACAGCCCGAGTGCCAACTGGAGGGGAACCGCACTCTCGCGCGTTACGGAAAGAGTCGCTCGCGACGCCACTGGCCGTCAACGAGTTCATACTGAACGCGGTCGTGGAGCCGGTCGGCGCGGTGCTGCCAGAACTCACAACGTTCGGGCCTCATCTCGAAGCCGCCCCAGTTCGTGGGTCGCGGGATCGGGCGATCGCCGTAGCGCTCGGCCAGCTCGGCGAGTCGTTCCTCGAGCCGCTCTCGACTCTCGAGCGGGCGACTTTGATCGCTGGCGAGTGCGCCGAGCTGATGGCCTCGGGGTCGCGACGCGAAGTAGTCGTCAGACGCGGTCTCGCTCATTGTGTGGACCGGACCTTCGAGACGGACCTGACGACCCAACGGTTCGGCGTACCAGAGCAGGGCGGCGTGGGGATTGGACGTCAACTCGCGACCCTTGCGGGAGTCGTAGTTGGTGAACCACCCGAAACTCTGGTCATCGAAGTGGCGCAGCAGCACGTAGCGCGCGCTCGGGACACCCTCGGGCGTGGCCGTGGCGAGAACGATTGACTCGGGCATCGCGAGGAACTCGCGCGCCTCGTTGTACCACCGCGCGAACTGCACGAACGGGCTGGGGTCGGCGTCGGCCACGTCGAAGGGGACCCAGGGTTCGCTCACGTCACCGCCGAGAGCTGCCAGTTGGGTTCGGCCGAGAGATCGTGGGAGCTCGGACCGTCGTGGCGGAGCCGATAGATGCCCGCGGCCGCGATCATCGCGGCGTTGTCGGTGCACATGGCGAGTGCGGGCAGATGACACTCGAGGGAGAACTCGGCGGCGAGATCGCGACATCCCTGGCGAAGGGCGCTGTTGGCGGCTACGCCACCGGCGAGGGCCAGTCCGGCCACGTCGTAGGTCTCGAGCGCACGACGCGTCTTGCGCAAGAGCTGCTCGGCGACGGCTCCCTGGAACGACGCCGCCACGTCGCGCAGCTCCACCTCGGGGTGCTTCTCCGTCGCGCGCACGACGGCCGTTTTCAGTCCGGAAAAGGAGAGATCGAGGTCGGGACCCGTCATGGACATGGGCAACGTCAGCCCCCGGGCGTCACCCTCTTGGGCGAGGGTGTCGATCACCGGTCCGCCGGGGTAGCCGAGTCCGAGCCAGCGGGCCACCTTGTCGTAGGCCTCCCCCGCCGCGTCATCGATCGTCTCTCCGAGCACGCGATGCACACCGGGTGACTCGTGAAGCACGAGAGCGCTGTGTCCCCCCGAGACGAGGACAGTGAGCACGGGCCAGGCGAGGTCGGGCTGCTCGAGCAGCGGCGCAAAGAGGTGACCCTCCAAGTGGTTCACGCCCACGAACGGCACGCCCCACGCGAGTGCGTACGCCTTGGCCGCGGAGAGTCCCACGAGCAGGGAACCAATGAGGCCGGGTCCACTCGTCACGGCGATGCCGTCAATGAGGGGGTGATGATGGTCGAGCCCCGCGTCACGCAGGGCGCGCTCCACCACCGGCTGGATCGTGGTCAGATGAGCGCGGCCCGCCAACTCCGGAACGACGCCACCGAAGTGGCGGTGCTGGTCAATCGAGGACTCCACCACCGAGGAGTGCACGACGAAGTGGTCGTCCACGACGGCGGCGGCCGTCTCGTCGCAACTGGTTTCGATTCCGAGCAGCAACGTCACGCCCCAAGGCTACGGGCGTCCGGCACCAACGTGGACGGTCGGTGGCCGTGCCGTGCCGCCACGCGGCGCGCGAAGCGGACAGTCTCCGGTGTCGTCTCGACGAGCGTGAATCCAGCTCGTCGCGCGACGCCGAGGGAGGCCACGTTGTCGGGGTGGATCGTGAGGGAGGCGACGCCGTCGCGCCCTTCGTGGGCCAGACGCTCGAGCAGGAGAACGACGGCGCGCCAGGCGTACCCGCGCCGACGATGGGGCGAAAAGATGTGGTACCCGACGTTCACCTCGTCGGGTCCGAGCGACCTCTGGTCAGCGTCGGCGTCCACCCATCCCACGACGGTGTTCGCCACCAGAACGCAGGCCGAGGGATTCGGATCGTCGCTCCCCGGTCCGAGCCATCGGCGCCACTCGTCGTCGCGACCCGCGAGGAGCGCCGCCGCGTCGCCGGCCCGCCGGGGGCGAAGTGTGATGACCCCGTCGCTCCACCAGGTCGACCTGGGTTGTCTGTGCGCACCGATGGTCACGGACTGAGTGCGGCCCGCGTCAGCTCGTCGTCGGCGAACGACCGCGTCGTGGACCTCACGGCTGTGTCACGACCCCTCGACCTCGGGGTCAGGGAGATCGGCCCACATGACGAGTGCGTCCTCGCCGGTGCGCGCGTAATAGTTCTTGCGAATACCCACCGGCGCGAAGCCGTAGCGGTGGTAGAGAGCCTGCGCGCGCGTGTTCGACGCGGCGACCTCCAGCGTCGCCCTGCGCACGCCGCGCGCGACGGCGTCGGGCCACAGCTCGTCGAACAGCGAGGACGCCACGCCGCGACCTTCGTCGCCGCGACGAGTCCCGACGGTGTTGATGTGCATCTCGTCGAGGACGAACATCACACCGAGGTACCCAATGATCGCTCCACCCTCCACCGCCACGCGGTAGCGGCGGTTGGTCGTGTTGGTGATCTCGTCGAGCAACATCCGCTTGGACCACGGCTCGGGGAATTGGGCCGTCTCGATGATCATCAGTCCGGGCAGATCCCGACGCGCGGCCGGGCGGATCCGCCACGGAGTCGGCGCACTCATTGGGGGCGTTGGCGTGTGGTGAAGTTCGCCACGGCGTCCGCCTCACGAAGATAGAGCGGCGCGACGTGCGCACTCGCCGCACGCACGCCGCCGAGCGCGAGGGCTTCGAGAGCGGGCGGCGTCACCGTGGGATGAACAGTGACGACGTCGAGCGACGCGAAGTCGTCGCGGTACCGGGCCGCACCGTCACCGGTCAGAGTGAACGCGCGATCGCGTGCACCCACGAACGCCACGACGTCCGACGGGGTCGCGACGTGCGGATCGTCGACGGCCCGAACCTCGTCGCCCACGTCGAAGAGCTGCGCGAACAGCTCCCCGCGACGCGCGTCCACGAGCGCCACGACCGCGCCCCGCACTCCGTCACGCTTCGCCCCGTGGGCGAGCAGTTCGAGTGACGTGACGCCGACCAATTCCACACCGAGTCCGTGAGCGAGCGACTGCGCGGCGGCGAGGCCGACCCGCAGGCCCGTGAACAGACCCGGCCCCTGATCCACCACGATGCGCTGCAGCGACGCGACGGTCAGGTCCGCGTCACGCAGGATGCGCGCGATGCCCCCCGTCAGGACCTCGGTGTGGCGACGGTGTTCGTCCAGGATCAGCACCTCGTCGTGACCGTTCGCTCGCAGCGCCACGGCGCACGACGTGGTCGCGGTTTCGATGGCGAGGATGTTCACGCGTCCCTCCAGCGCTCGAGGAGACTCTCGCGACCGCGCGAGGCGTCACCGTCGATCTCAATCGTGCGTGCGTCGTCGTCGCGCGCCGAGAGTCGCACGCGCAGCACCTGCGGGCCGAACAGCTCCTCGGCGATTTCTCCCCATTCGACCACGGCGACCGCGCACTCCTCGACGAGTTCCGCGAGGGCGAGGTCCGTCACTTCACCGAGGCTCTCCACGCGGTAGATGTCGGCGTGGTGCAGCGTCGTGATCTCCTCACGCGCGTGACATCGATGTTCACGCACCACGGTGAAGGTCGGACTGGTGACGCGTTCGGTGACGCCGAGTCCCCGGGCGACGCCCTGCGTGAAGGTCGTCTTGCCGGCACCGAGGGTCCCGATGAGCAGCACGATGTCCCCGGGCATCAGGATCTGCGCGAGATCCTCACCCGCGCGTTGTGTCCCCGCCGGGTCGATCCCGACGCGGCGCCAGCTCACGGGGACCTCACGAGCAGCGCCGCCACGGCGCGCAGATCCTCGCGCATCGACGCCACCACGCGGGCGCCGCCCCGCAGCGCGGCGGCGGGATGGAACGTCGGCACGACGAGATGGGTGTCCACGGCGAACGCGCGACCCCGCAGCGCGGAGATGGGCTCCGCGGTCGCCAGCACGGCCCGCGTCGCGGTGTTGCCGAGGGTCACGATGACCGGGGCCGTCAGACGTTCGCTCTGCTCCAGCCACCAGCACCGACACGCCGACACCTCGGCCTTCGTGGGTGGCCGATTGTTCGGCGGACGACATTTGACGACGTTGGTGACGTAGCACTGTGCGCGTTCGAGGTGCAGTTCGTCAGCGACCAGCGCGAAGAGCAACTGCCCACTACGCCCGATGAACGGCTCGCCGCCCTCGTCCTCGGTGCGCCCGGGCGCCTCGCCCACGAGCGCGAGGCGCGCGTCGAAGGGACCCGAGCCCACCACGACTCGTTGCCGGGTGGCCGCGAGAGTGCACCGGGTGCACGTAGACGCGCGCGCATCGAAGGTGGTGTCCATGTCAGTCGACAATGACGCGCGGCACCCGTGCGCCGATACCGCAGAGGATCTCCCACGTGATCGTGCCCGACCACTCGGCCCAGCGTTCCGCACTCAGCTCGTGGTCACCCTGGCGACCCAGGAGCACCACCGGGTCACCGGGACGAACCGTGGTCCCGTCGCAGTCGATGACCAGTTGATCCATCGTGACCGCGCCGGCGAGTGGCTGGAGGCGACCGTTGATGAGCACCTCCGCACCGGCCTCGAACAGGCGGCGCGGGTAGCCATCGGCGTACCCGAAGGGAACCGTGGCAACGCTCGCGCGGCTCGCGAGGGGTCGTCGGCGCCCGTAACTCGGTCGTTCACCCGCGTCCAGCTCGCGCACCGCGGTCACGCGTGCGTGCAGCGACATTGCCGGGCGCAGGGCCAGTCCGCGCTCGCTCAGGACCGACCCGAGCGCGGGATCGGGGAGATACCCGTAGAGCGCGAGGCCCACGCGGGCCATCGTGCGGCGCGCCGACGCGATCCCGAGTGCGGCCGCGGAGTTCGCCGTGTGGATGATCGGGGGGTTGAGGCCACGCTGCGCCGCGCGTGCGACGACGGCGTCGAATCGCGCCAACTGCTCAAGGCAGTACGCGCGATCGGCCGCCGCGGAGGAGTCGGCGCTGGCGAAGTGGGTGTAGAGACCTTCGATGACGACGGACGGTGCCTCAGCGAGCACGTCGAGCACGTCGTCAAGGTCGTTCGGGTCGATGCCCATCCGGTGCATCCCCGTGTCGATCTTCACGTGGACCGCGTTGCGACCGCCCACCCGACGGGATCCCTCGACGATCGCGCGCGCACCGTCACGAGAACCAACCGTGAGCGTGAGACCCGCGGAGAACGCGTCAACGACCGTCTCGCTCGGCGTCTCGGCGAGCAACAGGATCGGGTCGACGACGTTGGCGTCGCGCAGTTCCACGCCCTCATCAACAATGGCGACCGCGAGTCCAGCGGCCCCGGCTTCGCTCAGCGTGGTCGCGGCCACGAGGGCACCGTGGCCGTACCCGTTGGCCTTCACCACGGCGCACACCGCCGTCGGACCCAAGATCTCTCGCATCACTGCGACGTTGTGGCGCAGCGCCGACCGGCTGATCTCGGCCCACGCCGGGCGACGCACTCCCTCAACGGGCATGGTGCGACTCCTCGAGGAGATCTCTCACCACGGACGCGATCTGGTGCGCCGTCCCGTAGGGCGGGAGGTGCTGTCCGGCCATGCCGTGCAGCTCGGCCGCGAGCGCGGTCGCCGCGAGCGCCGCGTGGCCGCGCGCCAGCGCACCGGCGATCATGCCGGCGAGCACGTCGCCGGTGCCCGCGGTTGCGAGAGCCGGAGTGCCCGCTGTCACCACGCGCAGAAATCCGTTCGGATCGGCGACGACCGTGGTCGGTCCCTTCAACAGGACGATGCACTGCGTCTCGCGAGCGAGTGAACGGGCCGCCTCGATGCGATCCTCGCCGGGCTCGCGACCCGTGAGCGCGGCGTACTCGCCGTCGTGCGGCGTGAGGATGATCGGCGAATCCGGGTGGCGGCGCGCGGCCAACCACTTGACGTCGACCGCGTGCAGCCCGTCCGCGTCCAGCACCAGGGGCACGCGCACGCGTTGGACGAACGAGCGGACCTGCTGGCGCACGTCGAGGTCGCGGCCGAGGCCGGGTCCGAGCACCATCGCGTGCAGCCGCGTCGAGACCGAGACGACGAGTTCGGAGAGCTCCTCGACCTCGCTGTCGATCACGACGGCCTCCGCGGGCAGGTTGCTGACGCGACTCGGCTTCACGCCGGGCACGCAGACGCGAACCATTGACGCGCCCGTCGCGAGAGCGCCGAGCGTGGCGAGTTGCGCCGCGCCCGGCATCGAAGCGGATCCCGCGATGATCAACACGGCGTGGCGCCACTTGTGGTCGTCACGATGTTGACGAACGAAGTTCCGGAGATCGATCTCCTCGACGATGCCGCTGTCGGCGTCGTCGACGATGCCGAGACCCGCGAATCGCAACTCGCCAACGAATTCGCGGGCCGGTCCAATCAGGTGTGCGGGTTTCACCGCGCCCAGAGCAAGGGTCACGTCGGCCACCATCGGCCGACCCAGCACGGCGCCGGTATCGGCGTTGACGCCCGACGGCAGATCGACGGCGAGCACCAGAGCGCGGTCGTCCACGTCGGGTGCCACGTAGTCCCGCGAGCACCCGAGGCCGAACGCGGCGTCGATCACGAGGTCGTACCCACGCAGCTTCCCGATCGTCGCGTCGGCCTCGACGACCCGCACGAGAGCGCCCCGGTTCGCCAGCCACGACGCCGCGACGCGTCCGTCCGCACCGTTGAGGCCCGGTCCTGCGACCACCACAATGCGCTGTCCGTACAGCGTGCCGAGCATCGAACGCGCGGTTGCTCCGACGGCGAAGCCCGCGCTCGTGACGAGCGCGTCCGTCCCGACCCTCGCCACGGCCGCGGCGTCGGCGGCGCGCATGGCCGCGGTGTCGAGGAGCGGGATCACGTGGTGGAGCCCACCACCGCGGCGGCGGCGTTGGTGGCCGTATGGGTCAGCGAGACGTGCCACTGTGACACCCCGCGCGCCGTGGCGAGAGTTGCCGCGCGGCCCGTCAGGACCAACGAGGGTTCACCGGAGGGCGCACGGGCGACGACGACGTCGTGGAAGTTGACCCCTCCGAGACCGACCCCGAGCGCCTTCCACGTCGCCTCCTTTGCGGCGAAGCGAGCGGCGAGCCGCTCCGGCTGGTCACGGGCGTCGCGTCGCTCCTCGTCGGTGAACAGTCGATCGGCGAGACGGGGGCGACGAGCGAGCATCGTCGCAAAACGCCCGACGTCGACCAGGTCCATGCCGACACCGCGCGTCGAGCTCATTCGACGGTGACCGTCTTGGCGAGGTTGCGAGGGCGATCCACGTTCAGTCCCCGGGCACGGGCGAGGTGATACGCGAACTGCTGCAAAGCCACCATGTCGACGAGCGGCGCTTGGAGTGCGGCGGCACGCGGCACGCCCAAGACGTAGTCCGCCACGGCGGCAACCTCCTCATCGTCGTGGTGGGCCACCGCGACCACGGTCGCTCCTCGGCTCTTGACTTCGGCCAGGTTGCCGAGCAACTTCTCTTTCAGATCGTCATCGGTCACCATCACCACGACAACGACGCCCGGTTCGATCAACGCGAGCGGGCCGTGCTTGAGCTCTCCGGCCGGGTATCCCTCCGCGTGCACGTAGGTGATCTCCTTGAGTTTGAGCGCACCTTCGAGGGCCGTCGGAAAACCGACGTGGCGACCGAGAAAGAAGAAGTCGTGCGTCATGGCGATCTGCTTGACCACGGCGGCGACGTCCGCGTCGGCGCCGAGGACCTTCTCGACGAGGGTGGGCACCTCGTGGAGACCGCGGAGATGCTCGGCGATCTCGGGAGAGCTGAGGGTTCCGCGCAGTTGCGCGAGTCGCAGGGCCAGCAGTTCGAGAGCCACGATCTGCGCCAGCACGGTCTTGGTGGCCACGACGCAGATCTCGAGTCCGGCCCTCGTGTAGAGGCGGTGCTCTACGCGAGACCATGGGAAATGGTCGACCTCGACTGGGAAGACAACGAGCACCTGCGCCAACGATGGGATGAACTGCCGAACGCAGCAGTCGGTCGGCTCGCGGATCTGGAGGGCGGCAGGCCGCGCAGGCGAGCCTTCGCCTGCCGAGCTGCGGGAAATGGTGATCCTTCTGGACAATGACTCTCTCATATCGTCGACGGGAGTAACGAAGGCCCCTACGCGCTTCTCGCGAACCTTTTTCGACTCGAGGGCGTCGACCCGCAAAGGCTGCATGCCGGCGACTCCGTTGCTGCGCTTCTCGCGTCGCGCCTATGGGCGCAATCGATGGCCGGGCGGGTCGGCAAGATTGTTTCATCCACAGTCGCGGGCATCGACTTGCCTGGAAACGACGAGAGTCGCAACGTTCTTCGGGACGTTGCCAAGACGCGTTTTCCTGACGACGGCGGCGATCCGAAAGTGCGTCGCCTGCTCGACTGGCTCGTCGTTGCCGACGCGACCGAAACGTATCGAGAGATCGCGGCCGGCTACGACACGTTCGTCAGAGAAGCCCAAGACCGGGGCATCACCCTCCAGGGCCTTTCTCGAGCTCCATCATTGAGCGATGCCCGGATTACGAGCGACCTCGTCGAGCTCTGGAGCACGTTGCCGACACGTTATCCTAACATTCCAGTTCGGGCCGACATGGTTGCCGAGTTCTTGGCCCAGACGGCGTATCTTTCGACGCGCGACGGAATCGCGGCACGCATGACCCGCGAATTCGTCGATGACTTTGCCGGACGTGATTTCCAGCAGTCGACGGTCTATCCGCAGAGCCCCCCCGCGAGCCCTTCAAGATTGGAATGACGCACTTCTCGTAAAGATGCAGGGTCGACGAGCCGAGCGGTCGGGCTGCCAATTTTTGGCATGGTGGACCATCGCTTTACAGGCCAAGATTCTAGACGCCAACTTCGCGCACCACGGAATCTCCAGAAGGGCCGACATTCGGGATGTCGGGGCGGGCTGGGCGGAGATTGTCACGTCGGAACGGAGCGCTGGCCCCACCTTCCTTGGGGCGCCCCGGGCTTTAGCGAGTTTTTTTCCGAAATTCGAGAGCGTCGAGGGATGGAACCTTCAGACGCGATGGGCCCGAATTCGCTGACGAACTCACCGACTCGGATAGGCTAGTGGCGCGGCACATCGTTCCGTATCGGGCATTCGAATAATCGTCGATCGACGAATCGCGCGGACAGGATCGCCTGGCTTCGATCCGGTCATGCGGCAGGTCAACGTGATTTTTGCCTTAGCGTCCGGAAGGTGGTGTAGGCGGGCCGGTTCTTTTTCGGAGACGTTTATTGAACCTCGCGGATGGAGGCCTCGCCCCGCGTCCACAGCGTCTCCATGATCTTAAGTTCGAGCTTGGTGAGTTTAGGTTCGGTTATTCATCATCTACTATGTACGTGTGTTAATATACTACATGCATATGCGACGTCAAGTCTTTTTTTCGTGCGAGGGCGATATGCACGTCAGCGCTTAAGGTCGAACAGCCTGTCTTTTAGGGATCAGGTTATACGCCAAGCCCTTAAGGGGCCTTACAAATTCAGCCGCGCTTCAGGCAAAGTCGTTAGGTACTCCTCGCGCCGGCAGCCAAACGGTGCGCCGGCGATTTTTCGCAATCTTAGGAGGAGTTTTCATCATGTCGCAATTTTACTCGTTGATTCTGGCAATCGTTCTCAGCGTGGGGGCGTTAATCCGCAGACTCCCCCCAAAGTGAAGGTTCTGATTCTCACCGGCGGAACAACCACAAATGGGCCGCCACCACGCCGGTGCTGCGCGAGGTACTCGAGCGGACCGGGCGTTTGAAGTCCGCGTGAACGAAGAAGTCCGTGGCAACGGCGGAGACTTTCCTGGTGCGTAAGTGAAGCCGAGATCGACCATCTGGTGGTCCAGTCCGTGAAATCCGCCCCTGCATCGTCTTTATTGACGAGGCCGATGACATTCTGGCCCATCGTACTGGCACCACCGCCATGCTGTCAGGCTCGCGCAGCGCGACCAACAAGCTGCTGACGGCGATGGACGGTGCCGGCGGAAAGGCGCGGGACGTCCTGTGGATCGCGGCGACCAATCACCCGGATGCGTTGGATCCGGCGGCGCTGCGCGCCGGCCGCTTTACCGAGAAGGTGGAATTCGCGCTTCCCGATGAGGATGTGATCACGCAGATGGTGCGGGAGTGGATTTCCGCCTCGGCGGCGCGGTTTTCAACGGATGTCACCCCGGACATGGTTGGGCTGATGTTCAAACGCGTGGATGTCAACGCCGCCGATGTGGGCGCGATTCTTCAGCACGCCGTCAATGCCGTGGTGACCAAGAACCTGATGAACGGTGCAAACAACGCCGTCACCCTGTTTGATGTCAACCACGCGGTCGGCTCGGTCAAAATGGTGGCGTGACAGCCGCCCACGATCGGACGCACTCGCGTAGGAGTGTGCGCGGCAGAAGCCTGAAGTCATCTCTGGTGGGGTATGAGCGTTAGCAGGCTGTTGAAAAACGCCCATAACTGCGCTGGCGAGTGAGGTTTGAAAGCCGATTTGATGGAAACATTGAACGAATTCTCGATGTTGCCGATTCACAGACCCCGTGTGGGAGGCCGATTGCCCTGCCCGGCGCCTTCATTGCACCGCTCCTTGCGGCACCGCGAACAATATTCGGGCCATTCGCACCAGATTGCTCGCCGTCATGGTCAGCTTGAACTGCAGATCGACGCGCCGCAGGCCACGAAACACGGTTTGCCGAATGCGTCCCACCGTCTTGCCCCAGCCGAAGTGCTCTTCGATACGTTTGCGGACGGTCTGGCTCAGT
>CAWHLQ010000023.1:0-140215 GCA_963830195.1 uncultured Actinomycetota bacterium
AGTCCTCCGCAACACACAGCTCCGCGGCGACCTCGACGGCCTCGGCGGACAGGAGCATGGCTCCGATCAGTGACTCCTCGGCGTTGACGTTGTTCGGAGGAATCCGTCCGCCCGCCGCGACGGGACGCAGGGCGGGTCGGGAGTCATCGAGGTACTGAACCATAAGGCCTCAACGGTCGTCGATCGGGCTTGTGCAGCGCAAGAACAACAAGATGGGGAAACCCTGTTGAGAACATCACCCCATCATGGTGCGAGGTTGTCACAACACAATGGACCGGGGCGAAGCCCCGGTCCATTGTCAGTTCACGGTGAGTCGCGTTAGCTCTTGGCGACGACCTCGACGGTGATCGACGCCACGACACCCTCGAACAGATTCACCTTCACGGTCGCCGAACCGACCTGCTTCAGGTGCTCGTCCATCTCGATCTGGGTGCGATCGAGCGAGACGTTCGCGGCGGTGCGAATGGCGTTGACGACGTCAGCCTCGGTGACCGAGCCGAACAGTCGACCGTTGGCGGCGGCGCGCGCGGCGATGACGACGCTCGCCGACTCGATTACGCCACGCTGGGTTTCGGCGGCGGCGCGGTCGTTGGCCTCTCGCAGGTCACGGGACTTGCGCATCGACTTGGCTTGCTCGGCCATGGAGTCGGTCGCCTTGAGGCCCGCACCAGTCGGCAGAAGGAAGTTGCGGGCGTAGCCGTTCTTCACCTCGACGATGTCGCCACGGCGACCCACGCCCTGGACGTCACTGCGCAGCAGGATCTTCATGACTCCACCTCCTCGGCAACGAAGTCGTCGTCGATCTCGTCGGCACCCTCGGCGACGTCGAGCGCCTCGACGGTGTCACCGGCCTCGGCCGCCTCGTCGGAGCGAGGACGGCGCTCACCGCGATCACCGCGGTCGTTGCGACCACCACGGCCCCCACGACGCTCGGTCACGGTGCGCTGGGTGTACGGCAGCAGGGCCAGTTCGCGCGCGGTCTTGATGGCGTCGGCGACGTCACGCTGGTGTTGCTGGCAGTTGCCCGAGACCCGACGGCCGCGGATCTTGCCCCGGTCCGAGATGTACTTGCGCAACTGGTTGAGGTCCTTGTAGTCCACGTGGGTCACGCCGTGCTGGCAGAACGCACAGGGCTTCTTCTTGACGCGGCGCCCGTTGTCCTTGGGCGCGCGCTTGGGTGGTTTGGGGTTGTTAATACGGGGCATTAGAAGGGCTCCTCGTCAAAGGCGTAGCTCGCGGGTTCGTTGGTGGTGCGTGGCGCGCTCGCGCGCGCCGACGACTGGAAGTTCCCACCCTCGGGGCGGGGGGTCTTGTTGATGACGGCGGTCGCAAAACGCAGCGACGGGGCGATCTCGTCCGCGTTGATCTCGATGATCGAACGCTTCTCACCTTCGGGAGTGTCCCAGGTGCGCTGCTCGAGCCGACCGTTCACGACGACGCGAGTGCCCTTGGTGAGCGAATTCGCGGCGTTCTCGGCCATCGGGCCGTAGGCCTGGACGTCGAAGTAGGAGACTCGCTCCTCCCACTCCTGGGTCTGGCGGTTCTGCCAGCGGCGGTTCACCGCCACCGAGAGCCGCACGCTCGCCTGACCGCTGTTGAGGAACTTCAGTTCCGGGTCGCGGGTGATGTTCCCGACGACGGTGATTGAGTTGTCAGCCATGTGTCTCCTTTAGGTGCTCGGCGACCGGAACCTACGCGGTGGCCGCGACAGCGCGGGTGGGCTTCTTGTCGGGCTGGCGCACGATCTTGAAGCGGATCACCTCGTCGGCCAGACCGAGGATGCGGTCCAACTCGACAATGGTGGCCGGCTCACCCGTGAACTCGACGACGACGTAGTAGCCCTCTTTGCGCTTCTGGATTTCGTAGGCGAGAGGTCGCTTGCCCCAACGGTCGATCGCTCCGGGGGTACCACCATTGGTTCTGATCGTGTCGAGCGCTTTGTCGAGCGAGATCTGGATGGCTTGTGCGTCGACGGACGTGTCGAACACAATCATGGTCTCATAAGGCCTCATGGCCGTTTCCTTTCCCTCTGGACCGGACTGGCCGGGCTCTGCGGAAACAGAGCAGGGTTCGTGTTGTGTCCCGCGGTTGCGGGAGAAGCCATCCTACTGCAGGGGCCGTGGGCGGTCTAGTCGAACAGGTCGTCGGGGTTCGCGTAGGACTCGTTCGGTCCCGGAAAACTCCCGTTTCGCACGTCCGCGGCGTAGTGGGCGATGGCGTCGGTGATCTGGCGACCGATGTCGGCGTAGACGCGAACGAACGTCGCCGGCGGGGACTTGGTCATGCCGAGCAGATCGTGAAAAACCAGCACCTGGCCGTCAGTGCTCGCTCCGGCACCGATCCCGATGGTCGGGATGGCGATCGCCTCGGTGACCCGCGAACCCACTTCGGGGGGAACCCCCTCCAGCACCAGCGCGAAGACGCCCGCGTCCTCGAGCGCCTGCGCGTCCTCGATCAGCATCTTGGCGGACTCGCGCGTCTTGGCTTGGACCCGGAACCCGCCCATCGCAAGCACGCTCTGCGGTGTGAGGCCGAGGTGTCCCATCACGGGGATCTCCGCGTTCACCAGCGCCTCCACCATCCCGAGCCGGTTTCTGCCCCCCTCGAGCTTCACGCTGTGGGCCCCGGCGCGGATGAGTGTCGCGGCGTTGCGCACGGTATCGGCGCGGTCCACGTGGTAGCTGAGCCAGGGCAGGTCACCGACGATGTGGGCGCGCGGCGCGGCGCTCGCCACCGCGCGCACGTGGTGGGCGATCTCTTCGATCGTGACCCCGAGGGTGGTGGCCTGGCCCATGACGACATTGGCCATTGAGTCCCCCACGAGAATCATGTCCACCCCGGCCGCGTCGGCGTAGCGGGCCCCCGGTTCGTCGTAGGCGGTCACCATCACGAGGGCGTCGGCGCCGCTGCGACGCTTGCGCCGGCGAATCTGGGGAGCGGTCAGCGAACTCATCGGCTGGCCTTCAGCTGACCGCGCGCCTTGCGACCGCCGGCGGCCCACTTGCGCGCGAGGTGGTGGAAGTGACAGCCGACGCACACCTCCACGGCGTAGCACTGGACGGGTTCCTCGCGGCGTTCGAGCTTCAGGAGGTCCGCGCGCGTGCCCGGACACGCCCCGCCCGGCGGCAACTTCGCCCCGAAGACGTAGGTCACCTCGCGCAGTTCCTCACCCTCACAGACCGGGCAGGTCTCGCCGCTCTTTCGGCCCAGATGGGTGGCCGCGCGCACCAGTTCCGGGTGGGCGTCGCAGACGTCGTCGCGACCGAGGGTGCCGTTGGTCAGCGCCGCGAGCAGAGCGTGACGCACGAGCCCGTATTCGACCACCGCGCCGTCGGCGCTGGAGGAGCGAAGGTGCTCGGTCATTGGGGATGAGACTACCCGCGCCGCCCCGCAACCCCGGTACAGCACTGGGCTCTCCGTCACCGGCGGGCGTGTGCGGTGGGCAGTCGTCACATTCGATATATCGAACTGATATACTCAATCGCGTGTTGGATCTGGCCATACTCGGACTGCTCATGGAGCGCGATCACCACGGCTACGAGATCCGCGCGCAACTGCGCGACCGACTCGGACTGTGGGCGAACGTGTCGTTCGGCTCGATCTACCCGGCACTCGCGCGTCTCGAGCGAGATGGTTTCGTCGAGGCGGTCAGCGCGCCGATCCCCACACTTGGCTCCATGTCCACCGGCTCGCTCGCCGGCGAGCGCGCGTCGTTGCGCTCCATGCGCACGTCGCCGGGCATGGGGCGCAAAGGTCGCAAGGTCTACCGGATCACGTCCAAGGGTCGCGAGGAGTTCGCGCGACTGTTGGCCGACCCCGCGACGATGGACGACTCACGGTCGTTCACGCTGCGGATGGCTCTCGCCCAGTACCTCACGCCCAGCGTGCGAGTCGGGCTGCTCGAACAGCGTCGCGGGAATCTCTCCCAGCGCCTCTTCGAAGTGCGTCAACACGCCCAGAACGAACAGCTCGACACGTACGCGCGCAGCGTCATGGAACACGGTGCGCAGACCGTCGAGCTCGAAATCGCGTGGATCGACAGTCTGTTGACCACCGAACGAAGCAACCAACAGCCTCTGGCTCGAGAACCAAAATAGGAAAGGAGCGCCATGGGAAAGATTCGCGTGGCCATCGCTGGCGTCGGTAACTGTGCCAGCTCACTCATTCAAGGTGTGACGTACTACCGCGACGCGCAGGCGGGCGATCACGTCCCGGGCCTCATGCACGTTGAGCTCGGCGGCTATCACGTCCGCGACCTGGAGTTCGTGGCGGCCTTCGACGTCGACGCGACGAAGGTCGGCAACGACCTCGGCAAGGCGATCGACGGGGGGCAGAACAACACCATCAAGTTCGCCGACGTGCCGTCACTCGGGGTCACCGTGCACCGCGGACCGACGCTCGACGGGCTGAACAAGTACTACCGCGCCGCCATCGAGGAGTCCGCCGTCGAAGAGATCGACGTCACCCAGGTGCTGCGTGACGCGAAGGCCGACGTTCTCGTGTCGTACCTGCCGGTCGGCTCCGAAGAGGCCCAGCGCTTCTACGCCCAGTGCGCCATCGACGCGGGCGTCGCGTTCGTCAACGCCATCCCGGTCTTCATCGCGTCCGATCCCGTGTGGGCGAAGAAGTTCACCGACGCCGGCGTCCCGATCATCGGTGACGACATCAAGAGCCAGGTCGGTGCCACGATCGTGCACCGCGTGTTGGCCCGACTGTTCGAGGACCGCGGCTTGGCGCTCGACCACACCTATCAGCTCAACGTCGGCGGGAACATGGACTTCAAGAACATGCTCGACCGCGACCGCCTCGAGTCCAAGAAGATCTCGAAGACCCAGGCCGTCACCTCGCAGCTCGAGATCTCCAATATGTCCGCCGACGACATCCACATCGGACCGAGCGACCACGTGCCGTGGCTCCAGGACCGCAAGTGGTGCTACATCCGCATGGAGGGTCGCAACTTCGGTGACGTGCCGCTCAACCTCGAACTGAAGCTCGAGGTGTGGGACTCACCGAACTCCGGTGGCGTCATCATCGACGCCGTGCGCTGCGCCAAGGTCGCGCTCGATCGGGGGATCGGGGGACCGATCATCGGGCCATCGGCGTACTTCATGAAGTCGCCGCCCGTTCAGTTCCACGACGACGTGGCGCACGTCATGGTCGAGGAGTTCGCCGCTGGTGCCGACAACCCGGTCTGGCCCTAGACACTCCAGCGCCGCGGGCGTACGATCGCCGTCACGGGCACAACGTCAGGGGGATGATGCCAGCACGAGGGGGGTCTCGAAGTTCCCGGGGTGCCGGTCCGACTCCGGGCATCGAGTCATCGTCGGTGTCCGCCTCGCGCGTCGGCATCTTCGGACGACGACGGGCGGTCGCGGACGAGGTGTCGGTTGAGGAGCAGGTGGCCCGCGAGGACGCCACGTACGCGTCGCTCACACCCGAGCAGCGCGAGAAGCGCTACGTCAACCCGTCCCTGTGGACACGGATGAGGACCTTCTTCACGAACTGACGTCGACGTGCGCGTCGACACGATGCCGCCGTGTCGTCAGCGCCCACCACCGGCGACGGCGCGGGTCGCCCACCACGCACGCAGTCGCTGCTCTTCCTCGTCGGCCCCAATCTCGCCCTCGTCGAGGCGGATCTCGAGGAGAAAGGCCAACGCCTCGCCCACCACTCGCCCCGGCGGGATGTCGAGCAACGTCATGATCGCGTTGCCGTCGAGGGCCGGACGGATCCGGCTGAGATCCTCCTCTTCGCGCAACTCGACGATGCGCTGTTCGAGTTCATCCATCCGCCGCGCGAGCAGCGTC
This sequence comes from uncultured Actinomycetota bacterium, assembly GCA_963830195.1. Lineage (GTDB taxonomy): Bacteria > Actinomycetota > Acidimicrobiia > Acidimicrobiales > RAAP-2 > RAAP-2. Next base: position 5,808 of record CAWHLQ010000023.1, read on the forward strand.
GCCTTTCGCGCGTTGCGGGTCGTGCAGTCGCATCGGGTGAGCTCGTTGAGTTCCTGGAGGAGGTCTCCCGCGTCGCGAACGTACCGACGCACCGCCCGGTCCGTCCAACCCATCTTGTAGGTATGAAATCTCAGGTGCAGATCGACGAGGGCCACCACGTCGTTCGTGAGGTCCTGGGAGTATCGCAACGCCTCCATGCGCTTCTTGGTCATGCGCGCGCCGACGACCTCGTGATGATGGAACGAGACACCCGTCGGGGTGTAGGCCCGCGTGCGCGGCTTGCCGATGTCGTGGAACAACGCCGCGAGGCGCAGCACGAGGGTCGGTGAGGTCTTGTCCACGACCGCCAACGTGTGCGCGAGCACGTCCTTGTGTTGGTGGATGGGATCCTGTTCGAGCGCGAGTCCCGGCAGCTCGGGGATGAAGAACTCCGCGAGACCCGTGCGCACGATGAACGCCAGACCGATCGACGGCACGTCGGTCACCATGAGGAGGTTGAGTTCGCCCTGGACCCTCTCGGGCGACACGATCGTGAGTCGTTCCGCCAGCTGCGTCGCGGCGGACTCAATCAGCGGATCGATGTCGAGGTGCAGGCGCGCGGCGAAACGCGCGGCCCGCAACATCCGCAGCGGATCATCGCTGAACAGTCCCACCGGGTCATGCGGCGTGCGCAGCCGTTGCGCCGTGAGGTCACTCACCCCGCCGTAGGGGTCGTGAAAGGCGCCGGTGACGACGTCGAGCGCCATGGCGTTGATCGTGAAATCCCGACGGCCGAGGTCGACCTCGAGCGAGTCGCCGAAGGAGACGGTCGGGTTGCGCGAGTGGTCCACGTACTGCTCGCTGCGAAACGTGGTGATCTCCGCCTTGTACCCCCCCGCGCGCACGATGCCCCCGAGGGTCCCGAACGCCCGGCCCTGCTCCCAGAGAACCCCGCAGAGCGGTCCCATGAGCCGGGCGATCTCGTCGGGGCGCGCGTTGGTCGTGAAATCGATCTCGTAGTCGTCACGGTCGCGGCGCGACTGGCCGAGCAGGGCGTCGCGAACCGAGCCCCCCACGGCGTACAACTCGTAGCCGGCGTCACGGAAGGCCGCGGCCAACGACTGGGCGTCGGCGCGCAACTGTTCCAGGGCTTCCACGGCGTTCATCAGGAGACGAGGGTAGTTCGCTCCCTCCGTCGACAGGCCGCGCTACTAGTTTGGACGAAATGCTCGCACGCAGAACCAACCGTTGGTGGGTGCTCGGCGTGATCCTCCTCCCGTTGATCCTCGCCACCGGGTCGGGCCTCGCCGAGGGAGCCGAGTCGTGGAACCCGACGTTGCTCCACCAGAGCCCCGTCGCGGTGATTGGATCGCACGGCACGGGACAGTTCGGACTCTCGCTTCGAACGAACGGGACCAACGGAGCCGGCGACGCGGCCGATCTGTTCTTGTACCCGATGCTGCGCGCCCGGTCACAACTGGCACCGATCATCGCGGGGACGGGCGCCACGGGACTGCCACTCGCGTCCACGGGCCGCTTCGCCCTCGACTGCCAGCGTGGGGGTGTGGCAACCTTCGCGGTCACGGTCGGTGTGCGCGCCGGAACCGGCGCCACCACCTGCGCGCACGCGGCGCCGTACCTGAATCTCGGTTGCGGATCCGGGGCGTGCTCGGGGGTCTATCCGCTCGCGATCACCACCTCCAACGGTCAGACGACCTCGACCATCTGGTCCCTCGTCGCCGTCACGGCCACGCCCGTCGCGTCACCGGTCAATCTCGCTCTGATCGTGCGGAGCAATCCCGCCACCACCGCGGCCACCACCAAGGAGACGGCCGCGCTACGGGCCCTCAGTGGCTTTGCGTCGACACCCCTCACGATCGCCGTGGACTATCGCGGGATCAGTCGCGTGCTGTTCAGTCCGTCGACGAGTTCGGCGAACTACCGCAGCGCCCTGGCGCACGCCCTCGCACCCGCACCGCACGCCCTCGTGAACGCCCCGCCCCCCTCGATTGACTTCGCGGCGCTCTCGCCACGGCTCTTGAGCGACGTCACCTCGCAGTCGCGCCTCGCGACGATCCTCGTCAGCCAGTTCTCCAACAAGTTTCCCAGTCCCGAGGTCGTCCTGAGCGGCGCGGTGACCCCGGCGGGTCTGAGCGCTCTGGCGGCGGTGCGGGTGAACGACGTGGTGCTGCCCGACACGTCACTCACCGTGGCCCCCTCGGGCACGCTCGGTTGGGGCACGCCTTTTGGGGTCGTCGGGGCCTCGGGGGCCGTTGTCGGGGTCGCCACCGACACACCCCTGCGCACCCTCGCCGAGGACGCCGCCATCGCCCCGGGCCTTCGCGCGGCGCTGACTCTCGGGGAGTTGTCCATGCTCCATTTCCAGGCGCCGTACGCGTCGGTGACGCGCACCGTCTTCCTCGACGCGGACCTCACCCACCTCGCGCCGAGCTATCTCACGTCGCTGCTCACCGGGCTGCACACGGACCCGTTGGTGAACGCGGTCGGTCTCAGTGGGCAGTTCGCGCCGGCGCGTGTCGGTGCCAATGGCTACCCGTCCCTGCGCACCCTCGCGCCGGTGAGCGCACCGGCGTGGACATCGAACAACCTCACCACCACCGTGGGTCTCGAGGAGAACCTGCGCAGCTTCAGCCAGTCCATCTCGTCACTCCAGCCCACCACGCCCCTGCAGGTCGACACCCTCTACGCGGAGCGCATGCAGCCCGCGGCCGACCGCCAAGAGGAGCTCGCCGACGCGCGCGACGGACTCACGAACCAGACGAGCGCGTTTCACGTTGACGACGACACGATCACGCTCGCCGGGTCCGGGACCCCCTTACCGGTGACGCTGACCTCCAGCGCGAACTACCACGCCACCGGGTGGCTGGAACTGTCCGCACCCGGGGTCAGTTTCCCCGAGGGCAGCGCGAACCTGGTGACCATGTCGGCCAGCACCTACTCGGTACGGGTGCCCGCGAACTTCGAGGGATCCGGCAACTTCACCCTCAACGTGCGCTTCGTCACCCTGGATCGTCGCATGGACATCGCGATCGGGGTGATCCAGGTGCGCAGCACGGTGACCTCGCCCGTGGGCTACGTCCTCACCGGCGGGGCGCTGGTGGTGATCGCTCTGTGGTGGTGGCGGACGTCACGCCGTCGGGTCCGGGGCCGACACGCCAAGTGACCACAGCCGCCGCGCCCGCCGCGCGCAAGATGAACATGGGCGCCGGGACCCTCGTCTCGCGCGGGACGGGTCTCCTGCGGGTGCTCGTGCTCGCGTACGTGCTGGGGTTCTCCCAGCTCGCTGACGCCTTCAACCTCGCCAACACCGTGCCGAACATGTTGTTCGACCTGGTCCTCGGCGGCGTCGCCAGTGCGACGTTCATCCCCGTGTTCGTCGAGCGCCTCGCCCGCGACGGCGAGCGCAAGGCGTGGCGGTCCATCTCCAGCGTCGTGACCGCGGCCCTGATCGTCCTCGTGCTCGCGAGCGGACTCGCGTGGCTGTTCGCGCCCTACATCATCGACGCGTTCACCGCCCTCGGCCACGTCACGCCGGGCGCGGCCAGTGCGGACCTCACGTTGCAACGCTCCGTCGCCACGACGCTGCTGCGCTGGTTCGTCCCCCAGATCTTCTTCTACGGCGTCATCGGCATCGCGACCGCGCTGCTCAACGTGCGGCACCGCTACGGCGCACCGACGTGGGTGCCGATCGCCAACAACCTGGTGTGCATCGCGGTGCTGTTCTGGTTCCATCTGGTGGACCCCTCCCCCACCCTCGCCAGCGTGCAGGGCACCTCGACGCTGGCGTGGCTCGCCCTCGGCACCACGCTCGGGGTCGCGGTACAGGCGGCGCTGCTCGTGCCGTCGCTGCTGCGCGCGGATCTGTGGCGGCTCAGCCTGCGCGTCGACCTGCGCGACCCGGCGCTGCGCGCGATCTCGCGTCTCGGGAGTTGGACCTTGCTCGTCGTGGTGGCGAACCAGGTCTCGCTCTACGTCGTGCTGGCGGTCGCCTTCGGCATCGGTGGCGACGGACAGATCAGTGCCTACACCTACGGGTGGAGCTTCATGCAGATGCCCTACGCCGTGGTCGTGGTCACGGTCCTCAACGCCCTGACGCCGCAGCTGGCCGCTCTGTCGACCGCCCGCGACCACGGGGCCTTCGCGCGAAAACTCGGTGTCGGACTGCGCCAGTCGCTGGTGCTCATCATCCCGCTGTCGGCGGTCATGGTCATCCTCGCCCAGCCGATCGTCGCGGTCCTGCTCAACCACGCGCACCTGACCCACTCCCTGCCCGCGGGCACGGTGCTCGCGATTCTCGCGGTCGGACTGCCCGGGTTCACGGTGTTCCAGGTCGCGATCCGTGGTCTGCAGTCGATGCAGCACGCGCGCGACACCTTCTGGCTCTACGTCGTGCAGAACGCCGTGACGATCGCCCTCGCCCTGGTGCTCGGCCGTCACTCCCTCGCCGGCCTCGTCGCCGCGGTGTCGATCGCGTACTTCGTCGCGGCGGCGCTCGCGCTGGCCGCGCTGGCGTGGCGCGGCGTGTCGTTGTGGGGGGCGCTGTTCACCGGTCCGATCGGCCGCGCCGTGGCGGCGTCGCTCGTCGCGGTCGTCGCCATGGCCGTCGTGTACAACCTGAACGGCTGGGTGAGCGGTGCGGGTCTGATCGTGCGACTCGTCCTGACGATGCTCGCCGGCCTCGTGGTCTACGGTGGGCTCTTGGCGCTCTCGCACCGTCGGTCGCAGTCACAGAACCGGCGTGCGCCGAGTGGCCGCAGCAGCAACCGAGGAGGATGACGTGGCGAAGATCCGGGTGGTAACCGACAGTGCGTGCGACCTGCCCGACGACATGGCCGCCCAACTGGGCATCGTCGTCGTGCCGCTCTCGATCCGCTTCGGCGACCAGGAGTTCACTGATCGCAAGGACCTGAGCCCGAGCGAGTTCTGGGCCAAGTGCAAGGAGTCCAAGGTGCTCCCCGAGACCGCGGCCCCCTCGCCGGGCGCGTTCCAGCAGGTCTACGAGAGCGCCAAGGCCGACGGCTGCGACGGCGTGATCGTCGTGACGTTGTCGTCGCTGCTCTCGGCGACGAATCAGGCCGCCACCCTCGCGGGAACGTCGGTCGCCAGTGAGATTCCGGTGCGCGTCATCGACACCAAGGCCGTCTCGCTCGCCCAGGGGCTGATCGCCATCGAACTCGCCACGAGCGCCGCCACGGGGGCAACGCTCGACGACCTCGCCGCGCTCGCCGAGGACCTCGCGTCGCGTGTCGGCGTCATCGGGACGCTCGACACGTTGGAACACCTCATCAAGGGTGGTCGCGTCGGTGGCGCCAAGGCCCTGCTCGGCTCGGTGCTCTCGATCAAGCCGCTCCTCGAACTGAGAGACGGCGTGGTCGCCGAGGCCGGTCGCCAGCGCACGCGTGCCAAGGCATTGGCGACCTGCGTGACGATCGCCGAGGCGGCCGCGCCGCTACGTCGGGTCGCACTCGTGCACGGCAGCGCGGCGGACGTCGGCGTCGTCGAGGCCGCGCTCGAGAACATCAAGACAGAGTTTCCGCTCGTCGTCGCCGAGATGGGCTCGGTGGTGGGCACCCACGGCGGTCCCGGCATCGTCGCCATCTGCTGGATCCGCGCGTAGGGCGCCGGGCGACTTCGCAGTAACGTCGTGCCGTGACAACCGAGCCCACCCCGACGCCGCCCGACCAGGTGGGCCGACTGCTCGGCTCACTTGATCACCTGCTCGATCAGTTCCACGACCGGGTCCTGCGTCCGATCTTCATCGCGGGGCGCACGATCGCGTTCGGCTTCATTTTGTTGTTGGCCGCCATCGTCGTTGTCGTCACGCTGCTCGTGGCACTCGTGCGGTTGTTTGACGTCTACGTCTTCCCCGGTCGCGTCTGGGCGACCTACCTGCTGCTGGGCACACTGCTCACGATCGGCGGCATGGTGATCTGGCGTCAACGCCGCCCCGTCCAACTCAGAAAGTAACTCGTGCCCCACCACACTCGTGTTCTCATCGTGGGCTCCGGCCCGGCCGGCTTGACCGCAGCCATCTACGCGGCGCGCGCGCAGCTCGAGCCCATCGTGATCGAGGGCGAGCCCTCCTCCACCACCGACCAGCCCGGTGGCCAGCTGATGGTCACGACCGACGTCGAGAACTTCCCGGGATTCCCCGACGGCATCATGGGTCCAGAACTCATGGCGCAGATCCGCACGCAGGCTCTGCGTTTCGGCGCGGACCTGCGCATGACCAAGGTCCAGCGGCTCGACCTGTCGAGCCGTCCGTTTCAAGCGTGGCTCACCGACGACGCCGAGCCGAGCGTCACCTCGGACACCGTCATCCTCGCCACGGGCGCTCGCTCGCTGATGCTGGGTGTGCCCGGCGAGGAGCGGCTGCTCAGCCACGGGCTCTCGACGTGCGCCACCTGTGACGGATTCTTCTTTCGTGGTCAGGACATCGCGGTCGTCGGCGGCGGCGACTCGGCGCTCGAAGAGGCCCTGTTCCTCACCCGATTCGCGACCAGCGTCACCATCGTGCACCGTCGCGACAGCCTGCGCGCCTCCAAGATCATGCAGGAGCGAGCCCACGCACACGAGAAGATCCGCTTCGCGTGGAACTCCCAAGTGACCGGAGTGCTCGGCGACGACAAGGTCTCCGGACTCGCGGTGCGCAACACGATCACCGGCGACGACCAGGTTCTGGACGTCACGGGTGTGTTCGTGGCCATCGGCCACGTGCCGAACACGTCACTCGTCGTCGGTCAACTCGCCCTCGAGGACAACGGTTACGTCACCACCGGACCCGGCTCGTTCACCAGTGTCGACGGCGTTTTCGCCGCCGGTGACGTGCAGGACCACGTCTATCGCCAGGCCATCACCTCCGCCGGGTCGGGCTGCGTCGCGGCCATCGACGCCGAGCGTTGGCTCGAGGCCCAGGGCCGCTGACGCCCACGAACAGTGACGGGGCACGCCGCGTCACAACCACGCCACAAGTTGGTAGCGTCGTACCCACTACGGAGGTTGCCATGAGCGAGAACATCAAGACCCTGACTGACGCCACGTTCGACGAGGTGGTGGGATCGTCCGACAAGCCGATCCTGATCGACTTCTGGGCCGAGTGGTGCGGGCCGTGCAAGGCCATCGCGCCGATCCTCGAAGAGTTCGCGACCGAGCAGTCCGACAAGTTCGTCATCGGCAAGCTTGACGTCGACCTCAACGTCGCCACGGCGACCAAGTTCGCGGTCATGAGCATCCCGACGCTGCTGCTGTTCAAGGACGGCGAAGTCGTCGCTCGCCTGGTCGGCGCCAAGCCCAAGGGCGCGCTGCTCCAAGAGATCACCGCGAACCTGTAGCCCCGGGCTCGTCGGGGCGAAGTTTCCCGCGACGGGCGCGTATCCTCAAGGCCCCATGCCCCGTTTCGTCCCGTCTGTCGACGTCATCGCGCAGGCCCAGCGACGTCTCGCGGCGCTCGGCCACGATCCCGTGGGCGACCCGTCGGGGGTGCTCGGGGAGCCCACGTCGGTTGCCCTGCAGGCGTTCCAGCGAGAACGTGGCCTGTCGATCACGGGTCGCCTGGACGCGGAGACGTGGGGTCGACTTCTCGAGGCGGGGTGGTCACTCGGTGACCGGTTGCTCTATGTCGATCGACCGCTTCTGCGCGGCGACGACGTCGCCGCCCTCCAGGAGGCCCTCGCCCTCCTCGGATTCAATCCCGGTCGGATCGACGGCATCTTCGGCCCGCTCAGCGAGGGTGCGCTCGCTGACTTTCAACGCAACTGCGGCCTCGAGCCCAGTGGCGTTCTCTCACGTTCAACCCTCAACGAGCTGACCCGGCTCTCCTCACGTTCGCCCGACCGACTTCCGGTCACTGAGACTCGCGACAGTGCGAGCCACGCCCCCGAGCGCGAACGACTGGTCGTGATCCACGGCGACTGTCGTCTGGCGGACCTGGTCCTCGGTGAGCTGGCGACGTCGCTGCGGGCCGTGCGCAGTGGCTCTCGTGACGATCACGAGGGCGCGGCTCTGGCGAACGATCTGAACGCCGGTCTCCTGCTGGCGATCGAACAGCCGCAGGCGCATCGCGGCATCACCATGCACTTCTTCGAGTCCTACCGGTCGCGCTCGGTGTCGGGCGTGTCCTTGGCCGAGGGAATCGCGGTGCGCCTCGCGTCATCGCAGGAGCCCACCGAGATCTCCGGGATGTCACTTCCCATCCTTCGTGAGACTCTGATGCCCGCGCTGATGATCGTGGTCGGTGCGAACGTGTCGACTCCCGTGGCCGACATCAGCCACGCGGTGGTGTCGTCGGCGCTCGACCTTATCGACAGTGTTAGATAATTTTTCTAGCCATTTTCCAAGGCTTTTCCTGTCAGATGCGTGTGTCCCAGGTGATCGGAACGTGAAAACACACAACTTCATGCACAGGTTGGGGAAAACTTCAACTCAAGGGTTACGTTGAGGGTTGAAGGTTAACGAGCCTTCGAGATCGCCAAGTAGATCCGTTCGAGGTCGTCGAGGTCCGCAAAGTCGATGACGATCTTCCCGTTCCGGCCCTTCAGGTCGACGTGGACCCTGGTGTCGAGGTAATCCTCCAGCAACCGCTCCAACTCGGCGACGCTCGCGTCGGGGACGGGACGGAGCTTCGGCACCGCGCTGACGATGTTGCCCTTGAGTTCGCTGGGCGCGCTCGTGCGAGGTTCGAGGGTGGCGCGAACCGCCTCCTCGGTCGCTCGCACCGAGAGGTCGTTCTTGATGACCCGCTGGACGAGCGCCGCTTGGGCGGCGGGATCCGACAGACCCAGCAGGGCGCGGGCGTGACCGGCGCTGATCGTTCCGTTGGCCAGAGCCACCTGGGCCGGCTCGGAGAGATTGAGGAGCCGCAGGGTGTTGGTCACGGTCGCCCGGCTCTTGCCGACTCTCGTGGCCACCTGCTCGTGGGTGAGATCAAACTCGTCGATGAGCTGCTGGTAGGCGGCGGCCTCTTCGAGCGGGTGCAGGTCGACGCGGTGGAGGTTCTCGACGACGGCCTGTTCGAGACTCAAGCGGTCGTTCACGTCGTCTTGGACGAGAACCGGAACCAGTTCGAGTTCGGCCAGTCCGGCGGCCCGCCACCGGCGCTCGCCGGCGATGAGCTCGTACTCGCCATCGCCGTCCGACGACGGGCGCACGATCAGGGGCTGCAAGACGCCCAGCTCGCGAATGGACGCAGCCAGAGCCTCGAGGGACTCGTGGGCGAACACGCGCCGTGGTTGGAATCGATTCGGGTGGATGGAACTAACGGGCACGTTACGCAACGGTCCCGCCACCTCGGTCGTGGTTTCGGATTCGTCGGTGTCGGGTCCTTCGGGGATGAGGGCTCCCAGGCCCTTGCCCAGTCCTGTTCGTCTAGCCATTGCTGATCTCCTCTGCGAGTGCGACGTAGGCCTTCGCCCCCTTGGAATTGGGGTCGAAGGACGTGATGGGTTGTCCGAACGATGGCGCTTCGGCCAACCGGACGGTTCGGGGGATGACGGTGCTGCACAATTCGGTGGGGAAGTGGCGCTTGACTTCCTTGGCCACGTCTAGGGTCAGCGTGTTGCGGGGGTCGTACATGGTGAGGATCACCTTGGTGATCTTGAGATCGGCGTTGAGGTTCCGCTGCACGAGGTCGACGATCCGCTGCAGTTGGGTGAGGCCCTCAAGCGCGTAGAACTCGCACTGGACCGGCACCATGATGTCCGTCGCGGCGGCGAAGGCGTTGATGGTGATAAGTCCGAGGGACGGGGGACAGTCGATGAAGACGTAGTCGAAGTCACCGTCCACCGACTCGAGGGCCCGCTTGAGCCGGAGTTCACGCGAAATGACCGCCGTGAGCTCCTGCTCCACGGCCGCGAGATCCAAGGTCGCGGGAGCCACGAAGAGGTTCTTGAAACCAGTGGGCTCCACCACATCCACCAGGGGCACGTCGTTGAGGAGGACGTCGTACATCGACCGTTCGAACTTGCGCGCGTCAACACCCACGCCCGTGGTGGCATTGCCCTGAGGATCGAGGTCCACCACGAGGACACGAAAGCCCAGTTGAGCCAGCGCCGCGCTCAGTGAGATCGTTGTCGTCGTCTTGCCAACACCACCCTTCTGGTTCGCGACAGCGAAAATGATGGTGGGTTTTGATTCTGGCATGACCCTCGATCCCGGTGTGCGGTGGCGCGCAGGGGGCGACGGCACCGTTGGTATTCAAGCCGCTGTGGGGTCCATCCGTCAAGTATCAAATGTTCCACGTGGAACACACCGTCACCCGATGTCGCGCTCACGCGGACCTCGGTCCCGGGTTCGACCCTGAATTACTCGCGAATCCCCCGCATCGCCGCGCGGCCATCCGCCGTCGGCGGCGCTGGCCGAAGATCGACCTTCGCGGTTTCACGTGAAACATTCCGGCCGATCGTGATCGACGCGGCTGTCCGCGACAAGGGAGTGGGCTTCCTCGGCCTCGAACTGCTCGCGTCACGAACAGAGCGACTCAGCCTCGACGACAGGTCAGCTCTCTCCAGGTCCTTTTGTCCTGCGACGTCCCCGACGAGAGGCCGCGCCATCGGCTTCGTGACGCCGAAGCTCGCCCGGTGGCGGTGACGTGACGCGGATTCACCGGCCTGGTACGCAGTTCATCCCACACCTCGATGTCAGCGGAGTTGTGGCGTCTGACCCGTCTCGTTGACCCGCAGCGCGGCCACGAGCAGGCAGAGTGGCACGGGCGCGATGAAGGGGCCGATTGTGAAGACTCCCAGCAGGGCGAGCGCACCGAGCGCTGCAATCACACTCCAGGTGACAGTCCCGACGCCACGTCGAGACCGCCGTCGGCGGTCGACAATGGACCACGTGGCGACGAGCGCCCCCAACAGGGGCAGTGCGACGATGGCGAGAATCTTGAGACCGTTGACGTGGATCAAGGTGGACGACACGTCACCACCACCGCTCGACGTCGTGACGACCTTGCCGCCAACCAGTGCCACCGTCTGGGTCGAGGTTGAGCCGAGATAGAACGGGATCCACAGGGCGGCGGCGATGTAGCTTGCGCCCAGCACAATGGACGCCACGAGCCACACCCGGGTCCATCTGTCCACGTCGCCCCACCCCGTGCTCATCGTCTCACCCTATCGAGCGGGAGTTTCGCCCTACGGGCCTCCCACTCGACGACGCAACGCGGATCACGGGGGTCTCCTCGCACTGGCACACGACCTCTCGACTCTCGTTGCGCGGTGATGCCCACTCCCCGAGGAGAGTTCGTCGTGACCGGACAGTCGTCACGGTGAGGGGTGTCTCTCGCCTCCTCGAGCGGTCGCGTCGCCCGAGACCACCGCCCTCGCGGTGGCCGGTTCGGAGCCACCGCCTGACGGCGGCGCGGTGCAGACGCCCCCCGTTCACCGGCCTCTGCACCCGATGGGCGCACCCCCCACCTTGACGCACCGTGGGTCGCGTCCACGTGCCAGCACTCTCACGCCCGGGGCACCACCCCGCCGTGGCACGCCGTCCGGGCGGCCCGTGACGCCAGGGGGTAGCCGAGCCGACAGAGATCATGAGAACGTGTGGACCCGGAGATCTGTCCAGGTCCTCGGTGAGCGAGCCGCGAGCCTATCTAGCGCCGTGACCGCCTGGGTCGCACCACGTCCCAGGATGTTCCACGTGGAACATCCTGGCGCCCCACGACGTCAACCGAACAGCGGTCGCTTCCCCGGGGTTCCCGAGCGGCGCGGAAACTGCTCATCAGTGTCGGCAAACTTCTCCAGCGCCTGAAAAGTGAAGGGCGTGTGGAACCTCTGCACCGGGCGTAGTCCGAGCACCCGGAGTGCGTCGGCGGGCCACCGCTCCTCCCAGCCGTCCCGGTCGGGTGGCTCCGACACGATGAGCAACCCGTCACGGCGAAGAAACCGGATCGCACATTCCGCGGTGACCGATGGTGGCCCGAAACTGCGGGCGGTCACAAGATCGAACTGTCCGTCAAAATCAGGGTCGCGGGCGAGGTCCTCGGCCCGGGCCGTCACGATGGTTCCGTTTGTCGGCGCTCCGGACCATGCGAGAGCCTCCCGTAGAAAGGCCGTCCTCTTCTGCATGGCGTCCATCAGGACTCCCCTGGTCGACCACGCCTCGAGGAGAAGCAGGCCAGGAAGACCCCCTCCGGATCCGAGATCGAGGTAGCGCAGGGGAGCCTCACCACGAAGGGAGTTCCACACCGCGACGAAGCCGTCGGCGTGCTCCATCTGGGGCTCAAGGGGACCGGGCCCCAAAAGCCTCGCGCCCTCGATTCCTCGAGGGCGCGAGACAACCATGAAGATGTCATGAGGTCATTATGACGGGGCGACCACCACGAAGCGGCGAGGCTCTTCACCCTCCGAACGGGTCACGACCCCTTCGTTCTCGGTCAGGGAGTCGTGGACGGCCTTGCGGTCCGCCGCCGACATCGGCTCCAGGGCACGCTCTTCACCCGTGTCGAGGACCTCCTGCGCGACCTGTTGGGCGAAGCGACCGAGGGCCGCCACGCGACGCTCACGATAGTGAGCAACGTCGACGAGGATCCTGTCGGTTCGTGAGGGGCTCTTCGCCTGGACGACCGTCCGGGTCACTTCCTGCAGGGCTTGCAGGGTCGTTCCCCGAGGACCCACCAGAACACCGAGCTCGGTCGGGGGATCGGCGTTCACGGCGAGCTCCACCGTCTCGGCGTCAATCTCCTTGGCCGTCACCTCTGCGGTCAGTCCCATCGCGACGAGGAGTCCTTCGAGGAACCCCTTCGCAATCTCGGCCTGCTCGGCCAAAGTGATTCCTTCCGCCATACTGTCCTCCTTATTTGGACGTTGATCCGTTGCTTGCGGCTTGGTGGTGCTGGATGATCGATTCTGCCGCCGGCGAGCGGATCGACTCTGGCCCGTGCCACCACCCTCACGGGGCTCGCGGGGCTCGCGAGGCTCGGACGGCTTCTTCGCTCCATCCGCTGATCGCTCGGCGTCACCGTCACGACGGCGTCCGTCACTTGATCGTCCCTCGGGCTTGGTCCCGGACCGGCGCGTGCGCTTCGGACGGGGTCCCGCCGGGCGAACCCGAGCTCGCACGCGGGCCTCTCCGCGAACGCGGCCGAACAGACCGGCCTTGGGCTCCTCCAAGATTTCAATGTCCGCGTCGGTCATCCCGACGCCTAAATGTTCCAATGCTCGTTGAGAGGCTTCCTCAACGGTCTTACCTGTGGTCTCGACCCAATCCATGGGCTATCGATCCTTTCGTTGCCGCTTGGCTTTGGAGCGGGGGTGTTGCACGGGCTTCGGGGTTGAAGGTTGAGGCTTCTTGGCTCCGGATGACGTGTTCGAACTCGGTGACTTCCCACCGGTCGTCTTCGGCGGCGGTGAGGCCGAGGGGATCTCCGCGGGCAGGTCGCCGTTCGACGACTCCTCCAACGAGGGCTGCGTACGTCCCGGCAGGCGTCGCTCCTTCTGGACGGTGGGATTGCTCACGCCCATTCGGAACATCACGTCCTGGGTCAGGATGCGAATGGCCGTTGACACGATCATGTACAGCACCACCGCGGCGGGAATAATGATGTAAATGTACGCGAACAAGATCGGCATAAAGCGCTGAATGGCCTGCTGCTGACTGGGAACAACTTGACCGGTCTTACGATTTCGATTGTTCATTTGCCACATTTGGAAGTACTGCAATGCCACGGCAATTGCTGCAAAGAGGAAGTATGGAATTGCGGCAATCCAAGAGGAGTGGGGGCTGAATGGCTTGAGTGCCAGGTTCATCCCAAATGAGATCATTTGACCGTGTGATGCCACCAGATCGTGATACATCTTCGACGATGTCGGAATGTAGCGTGGGTGTGCAGTCACGACACCGCTCGCGCTTGTTGTCGTGTATGACAAGCCCTTGATCACGCTATACAGAATGAATAGAAAGGGCGCCTGCAACAGCATTGGCAGACAGCCACCGAGGGGGTTGACGCCCTCCTCCTTGTACAGCTTCATCATCTCTTCGTTGAGGATCGCGCGATTCTCCGCGCCCTTGTACTTCTGCTGAAGCTTCTTCAGCTCGGGCTGAAGGCGCTGCATGGCCATCATCGACTTCGTGCTCTTCACCGTGAGGGGGGTGAGTGCGCCCATGATCAAGATGGTGAGCAGGATGATGGAGATGGCGTAGTTCGGAATCACGCCGTAGATGGCGGCCAGGACCCAGCCGAAGGCGTGGAAGATCGGCTGGAAGATCTCGCCGAAGAAGTGAATGATGCCCGAGGTGGCCAAAAGAGTCATCGTGGGTCCGTTTCTCGATGGTCGGGCACCAGGTCAACACCGTGAGGGCCCAAGGGATTACAGCGAAGTACGCGTCTCATCGCGAGTGCGCTACCGCGCAGCGCACCGTGCACCTCGATTGCTTCGGCCGCGTACTGAGAGCACGACGGATAGAAGCGACACGCGCTGACCCGACCCGCGGTCAGGTACTGGTACCCGCGCACCAGGCGCAGCGCGCCTCGAGCGAACAGGCTCGAGTCAGTCGAGGACATGGGCGCCTCGTAACGCGCTTCGGAGGTGGTGCTCGAGTTGTTCATACGAAAGGTCCTTTGCACTGAAATCGCACTTGATCAGGTATAATCCCGGTACAAGGATCGGCTGCAGTTCGTCCATCGCGGCCCGAAGTCGGCGGCGCAAACGATTGCGGATGACGGCACCACCCACGCGCTTGCCGATGGCGTACGCCACCGAAAACGCCTCCGACGGTTCGTTGGATGCCACAAAGTGGATCCGAAGCGGGCCGCTCCTCCCTTTTTGCGTGGGGGTCGCGAGTCGCTCGAACTGCCGGCGGGAGTGCACCCGATCCGGCACGCCGGATCAGACCGTCAGCTTGTGCCGGCCCTTGTCACGGCGCGACTTCAGCACCGAGCGGCCGGCGCGCGTGCGCATCCGTGCTCGGAAGCCGTGGGTCTTCGCCCGCTTTCGCCTGTTCGGTTGGTACGTACGCTTCACGAGAACCTCTTCTCAAATCTCTATTCGGTCGCCGCCAGGCCCCCTGGGAGCCGGCGCCGATGTCGCAGGGTGCGAGTCTACCCCCTGATCAATCTGGCCCTCGGCACGGCTGTGCAAAACGGTGTATGGTGACGACTCCCAGCGGTGGATTCGGGAGAAACGGGGACCGGATCGCCCTGTGGATAAGTCAGTGGTTGTCCTGTGGAGGAGATCGTGCAAAATAGTGAGCAGATCTGGGTCGATCTACAGAAGGCCTTACGTAGCAACGCTTCTGATGCGGCGTGGCAGGCGGGCCTGAGCACACTGCACCTTGTGGATATCTCGGGAAACGTTGTCACTCTCGGGACACCGAACCAGGTCCAGCTCAGCCGGATCTCCCAGCGCTTCCTTCCCCTGCTGACCGAACAGGTCCACGCCGTGGTCGGTCCCGAGACCGAGATCGCGCTGCGTGTCGCGACCGCGGACGCGGAGTCCGACCAGAGCGCACCCGCGGTCGCACTCGCCGAGCCCGACGTCGAGCGCACCCCGAAGCCGGCCGCGTTCCTGACCGGCATCGATCGCGCGGGACGCCTTGACCCGCGCATGAGCTTCGACAACTTCGTACCAGGCAACTCCAACCGTCTCGCCTTCGCGGCAGCCCAGACCGTCGCGGAGACCCCCGGACGCGCGTACAACCCCCTCCTCATCTACGGCAACTCGGGACTGGGCAAGACCCACCTACTGCACGCCATTGGCAACTACGTCGTGGAGAACTACCCGAACAAGCGGATCCTGTACGTCTCCACCGAGACCTTCCTCAACGACTTCATTCGCGCCATCCAAACCCGCACGCAGATGGCGCTGCACGACCGCTACCGCGAGTGTGACGTCCTGCTCATTGACGACATCCAGTTCATGGAGACCCGCGGCGACACGTTCCACGAGGAGATTTTTCACACCTACAACGCGCTCCACAGCGAAGGCAAGCAGATCGTTCTCACCTCGGACCGATCCCCACGGGACCTCGCGGGCATTCAGGAGCGATTCCGCAGCCGACTTCTCCAGGGACTGCTCACCGAGATCGATCAGCCCGACCTCGAGACCCGCATCGCCATCTTGCGCACCAAGGCCGAGGGAGATGGGGTTGACCTGCCCAACGACGTCGTGGAATTCATTGCGAACCGAGTCCGCGACAACATCCGCGAGCTCGAAGGATCCATCACCATGTTGCGGGCCTTCGCCAACCTGCGCCAGGAGCCCATCACACTGGAATTGGCCAAGAAGCACCTGACGAACCTTGGTCAGGAGCAGATTGTCCTCAAGCCGGACACGATCCTCGACGCCGTGGCGGCGTACTACGGACTCACCGTGGCCGAAATCCGCGGTCCCAAGCGACTTCGCCCACTCGTCAACGCCCGGCACGTCGCGATGTTCCTGATGCGCGAGCTCTTAACGGACTACTCCTACCCGATGATCGCGAAAATTTTCGATGACCGCAACCACACCACCGTGATCTCGGGCGTCGAGAAGATCAAGCTGCAGCTCACCGAGAACGGCGAAATGTTCACCCAGATCAACGCACTTCGCCGTCAACTCCAAGGAGACGTTCGCTAAGGCGTGTGGACAACCAGCGAGAGATGTTGTTGATTTCCCGTCACTCACTTGTCACCAATCCACATCAGTTGAAACTTGAATGCGAGAGGTTGAAACAGTTAGACACAGGGCAGTGGATTGGTGCTTCGAATTTTCTCCCGATTGATCAGGGTCTTCGAGAAACGATCCCCAATCCACAGCCCTACTACTACAAGAAGTATCTCTATCAACAATCCACGCCGTAACCTCAGAGCCAGCGAAAGGGATGTCTATGAAGTTCAAGTCGGAGCGTGATCTCCTGGTGGAGGCGTTAGGCGCCGCCGCACGCGTCGTGGCGACACGGTCGCCGGGCGCCATGTCGGGAATTCTGTTGGCGCTCACCGGGAATCAGCTGACGGTGACCGGGACCGATCTCGACCTCACAATCCGCACCACCGTCGACGTCATTGGATACGAGGACGGGGCGTCGGTGGTCCCGGCCCGACTGATCGTCGACGCCGTTCGTTCCTTGTCCTCGGGTGCGGTCACGATCAACTCGCTGGACGAGACGGTGGAGATCTCCCTCGACCGAGCGAAATTCTCACTGCGGACCTTCTCCGTCGTTGACTACCCGAAGTTGCCACCCGTCCCGGCTCCAACCACGTCGTTGGCGGCGCTCGATCTCGTGCAGGGTCTGGCGCAAGTGGTCCGGGCGTCATCGAATGATGAGGCGCGCCCCCTTCTCACTGGCGTGTTGT
Source organism: uncultured Actinomycetota bacterium (assembly GCA_963830195.1). GTDB lineage: Bacteria > Actinomycetota > Acidimicrobiia > Acidimicrobiales > RAAP-2 > RAAP-2. Next base: position 23,074 of record CAWHLQ010000023.1, read on the forward strand.
TCACGTCACACGAAGACGCCCTCCGACTCGTCGCGACGGACTCGTATCGACTCGCCGTGCGCGATCTGCCGGGCGTGAAGCCGGCCGCCGTCGATCGGGACCTCCTCGTTCCGTCGAAAGCCCTCGTGGAACTCCAGCGTGCGGCGGCGAGCCTCGCGGTGGAGGCCACGATCGGTGTCGCGTTGACCGACGCGGAGATCTGTTTCATCGCGGGCACGACGTCAGTCGCGTCCCGACTCATCGACGGGAACTACCCCGACTACCGCCAGTTGATTCCGAGCCAGTATCCCAATCGTCTGCGCGTCGCGAAGGACACCCTCTTGACGTCGTTGAAGCGCGCCAAGCTGCTCGCGAGTGACGCCACGTCGTCTGTGAGACTGTCACTCAAGGAAAAGGGAGTCGACATCACGACGCAGAGTCACGACAAGGGCGAAGTGATCGACAACGTCGACGGCGACTACACCGGTGAGGAGCTCACCATCGCGTTCAATCCCAACTTCTTCATCGAGGGCGTCGAAGCGGCGCCCGGTGACGAGATCATTCTCGAGACCTCGGACTCAACACGGCCCGCGATGGTGCACGGGGTCGAGGACGTGCAGTACCGGTACCTCCTGATGCCCGTGCGCGTGCAGTAGTTCGGTACTTACCGTGGGTCTCCAGACCTTGGAACTCCGGGATTTCCGCCTCTTCGACACGCTGACTCTGCAACCGGACCCGTCCGCGGTGACCGTGCTGCTCTCGCCGAACGGGACCGGTAAGACGTCGGTGCTCGAAGCGGTCTACGCCCTGGCCACCGCCTCCTCCTTTCGCACCACCGCAGCCGCGGACATGATTCGCAACACGTGTCCAGTCGCCGAGGTGCACGGGGTGATCGTCGTTGACGAGAGGCGGATTCAGGTCGATCTCACGTTGACGCGCGGCGCACGACGCGTGACCAAGCGAATGCTCGTCAACGGACAACACCCCAAGTCGCGAGCTGATCTCGCCGAGTCCCTTCCCGTGACCGTGTTCACGCCGGAAGGCGTCGACATGGTTCGTCATGGCCCCGAGCACCGCCGTGCGTTCCTCACGACACTTCTCACCGACGTCGACCTGCGCACGAATGAACTCGTGGAGCGCTTCGAGCGGACCCTCCGTCAACGAAACGCGCTCCTTCGTGCGTTGCAGGGTGAAGTGGCATCCGTCAGTGCGCGCGACGAACTCGAGGTGTGGACCAGCGACTTCGTTGACGTGAGCGAGGAGGTCCTCGTTGCGCGACGCCGACTCGTGGCGAACCTGGCCGGCTTGGTGAGCGACTTCTATCGGGAGCTCGCGGGGAGCACCGTCACCCTTGACGTGCTCTACGAGACGTCGTGGCAGGGAGACCTCCGCGAGGCGTTGGTGACGTGCCGAGAGGCGGACCGTTTCCGTGGCTACAGCACCGTTGGTCCACACCGCGACGACCTCGTGCTGATCCTCGACGGCCGCGACGCTCGACGCCAGGCGTCCCAGGGAGAACAGCGATCGCTGGCGTTGGCCCTGCGCCTGGCCGGGCACGAGCTCGTGCGCCGGGAGCGGGGCGTCACCCCGCTGTTGCTGCTCGATGACGTCTTCAGCGAACTCGACCCCCTCCGCAGCAACCGATTGCTTCATCTCTTGCCGAGCGGACAGACACTCGTGACCACCGCGTCGCCGTTGCCGCAGTCCATGGAGCCCGCCGTTGTCATCGAACTGGGCGAGCGTGTGCCGTGAGTCGCGTAAATGAGGGTCCCCGATCACTGGGCGAGAGCCTCCGTCAACTCGCCGCTCGCTACCGCAAAGTCGATCTTCTGGTGATCGACGAGATCCGACAGCGATGGCCCGAGATCGTCGGTGAGGCGCTCGCACGACGGTGCACTCCCGAACTCGTTCGAGACGGCGCACTGATCGTGCGGGTGCCCACCGGTGCGTTCGCCGAGCGACTGCGAATGGACGAACGGAGCATCCTGAGCGCGTACGCCGACCTCGCCGAGCGCGCACCCACGTCACTGAAAATTGTCGTCGGAGAGGCGCCCGCGACGAACCGTTGAGTGCCCTGCGAGGCGCCTGATGACACAGGGGTTCGGGTAGGATTGAACCTGACAACGGCGTCGTCCGGACGCCTTTCGCACTGACAGTTCGCATCATTGAAAGGATCGCTTCGTGGCCGAAAAGACCAAGGGGTCCTCCAGTTACGGGGCAAGTGACATCACCGTTCTGGAGGGCTTGGACCCGGTGCGGGTCCGCCCCGGGATGTACATCGGCTCAACCGGACCCGCGGGACTTCACCACCTCGTCTGGGAGGTCGTCGACAACGCCATCGACGAGGCGATGATGGGGTATTGCACGCGAATCGACGTGACGCTGCTGAAAGACGGCAGCTGCCGGGTGATGGACGACGGACGGGGAATTCCAACCGATGAGCACCCCCAGTACCCCGGAAAGTCGGCGGCGGAGATCGTCCTCACGACGCTGCACGCAGGCGGAAAATTCGGCGGCGAGGGGTACAAGGTCTCCGGCGGACTGCACGGCGTCGGCGTGAGCGTTGTCAACGCCCTCTCGACCGAGCTGGTGCTCGAGATCGACCGTGACGGCGAGCACCACGAGTTGGTCTTCAAAAACGGCGGCAAGCCACAGGGCAAGCTCACGGTGACCGGTCCCTCCGCCAAGGGGCGTGTCGGGGGTACAACGGTGACGTTCTCGCCGGACCCGAAGATCTTCGAGGAGATCGAGTTTCGCGCGCAGACGATCACCGAGCGACTGCAGATCATGGCGTTTCTCAACCGCGGCGTCGAGATTCGTTTCGTCGACGAGCGGCCGGGACACGAAGCCAAGGAGACGTTCAAGTACAACGGCGGCATCGTGGACTACGTGCGCCACCTCAACGCGTCGAAGGAGTCGCTGTTCCGTAAGGTCGGCTCGTTCTTCCAGGCCGAAGAGGATCAAGAAGTCGAGGTCGCCTTTCAGTGGAACGCCGGCTTCTACGAGAGCATTCACTCGTTCGCCAACGGCATCTCCACCACCGAAGGCGGGATGCACGAAGAGGGCTTCCGCACCGCACTCACGACCACCGTCAACAAGTACGCGCGCAATCACAATTTGCTGAAGGAGAAGGAAGAGAACCTCAAGAGCGAGGACATTCGCGAAGGCCTCACGGCGATCATCTCCGTGCGACTGCGCGAGCCACAGTTCGAGGGTCAGACGAAGTCCAAGCTCGGCAACGTGGCCATGCGGTCGCTCGTCTTGAAGGCCACCAACACGAAGTTGGGCGAGTGGATGGAGGAGAACCCCACCGAGGCGAACCAGATCGTGAAGAAGTCGATGCTGGCCGCTCGTGCGCGCATCGCCTCGCAGTCCGCGCGTGATCTCACCCGGCGCAAGAACGCGCTCGACGGCGCGGGCCTGCCGGGCAAGCTCGCCGACTGTTCCTCGCGCGATCGCCGCGAGTGCGAATTGTTCATTGTCGAGGGCAACTCGGCGGGTGGGTCCGCGAAGGACGCTCGCGATCCGCGCATTCAGGCGATCCTGCCGATCCGCGGCAAGATCCTCAACGTCGAAAAGGCGCGCACCGACAAGATCCTGAAGAACACCGAGATCCAGGCGCTCATTGCGGCTATTGGTGCGGGAGTCGAGTCCGAGTTCGACGTCACGAAGGTCCGCTACGACAAGATCATCCTGCTGGCTGACGCCGACGTCGACGGAAGTCACATCCGTACGTTGCTGCTCACGTTCTTCTTCCGACAGATGAAGGCCCTCGTCGACGAGGGTCACGTGTATGTCGCCCAGCCGCCGCTCTTTTCGACCCTCGTGGGCAAGGAGAAGGTCTACCTGAAAGACGACGCCGCGAAGTCGCAGTATCTGGTGGATCACCCCGACCACAAGAACGACTTTCAGCGTTTGAAGGGCCTCGGTGAAATGGACTACGACGAGCTCAAAGACACGACGATGGACCCCACGAAGCGTTCACTGCTTCAGATCACCGTCGAACAGGCCGCGCTGGCCGACGAGGTCTGCTCGATTCTCATGGGTGACGATGTCCCGCAACGACGTCACTTCATTCAAACCAACGCGAAAGACGTTCGCTTTCTAGACATCTAGAAGGCGGGAGGACCATGGCACGCAAGAAGAGTTCCGGAGACCAACCGTCGACGAGCGGTGACCCCGCCGCCGTCCTCGGATACATCGAACCCGTCGAGATCAATCTCGAGATGGAGCGCTCGTTTCTCGAGTACTCCATGTCCGTCATCGTCTCGCGCGCACTGCCGGACGTCCGTGACGGGCTGAAGCCCGTTCACCGGCGCATCCTGTACTCCATGTTCGATCAGGGTCTGCGACCGGATCGGCCCTACGCCAAGTGCGCGAAGGTCGTTGGCGAGGTGATGGGTACCTACCACCCGCACGGCGACTCGGCGATCTACGACGCGCTGGCCCGCATGGTCCAGGACTTCTCACTGCGCCACCCGCTCATTGACGGCCACGGCAGTTTTGGGGGTACCGGACCAGACGACGGTCCGGCCGCCATGCGGTACACGGAGTGTCGTCTCGCCGCGCTGGCCCTTGAGATGCTGGACTCGATCGACGAAGAGACCGTCGACTTCGAGCCGAACTACGACAACTCGACCCAGCAGCCAACGGTGCTGCCCTCACGATTCCCGAACCTGCTGGTCAACGGCTCCCAAGGCATTGCTGTCGGGATGGCGACCAAGATCCCGCCGCACAACCTCGGCGAGATCATTGACGCGACCCAGCACCTGCTGGCGAATCCGACCGCGACGGCCGACGATCTGATGGCCTTCGTGAAGGGTCCCGACTTTCCGACCGGTGCCCAGATCCTTGGTCGTCAAGGAATCCTCGACGCGTATCGCACGGGGCGCGGCTCGATCAAGATGCGCGCGGTCGCCGAAATCGACGAGCGCAACAACGAGACCTTCATCGTCGTCACCGAGTTGCCGTACGAGACGTCGGTCGAGGCGATCGAACTGAAGATCACCGATCTCGTGAAGACGGGCGAACTCGACGGCATCGCCGAGATGATCAAACGAATCGGCGGAACGCAAGAAGCGACTGTCGATTCGACTGAAGCGCGACGCGAACGCCAACGTCATTCTCAACAAGCTCTTCAAGAACACGGCGTTGCAGACGTCCTTCGCCGTCAACATGCTGGCGCTCGTTGACGGCGTGCCGCGCACCCTGAATCTCGCCCAGGCGCTCGGTCACTACGTCGATCACCAGATCGAGGTGGTGACACGCCGCACCCAGTTCCGACTGCGCAAGGCCGAGGCCCGCGCGCACATCGTCGAAGGTCTGCTGAAGGCAATCGACATGCTCGACGCGGTCATCGCGACCATTCGCGCGAGCGACGATCGGCCCGCGGCTCGCGTGGCCCTCGATGGCGGCGCCGTTCGAGTTCTCCGAAGAGCAGGCCAACCACATCCTGGATATGACTCTCGGTCGACTCACGCGGCTGGGCCGCAGCGAACTCGAAGAGGAGATGGCGCGACTTCGCGAGACCATCGCGGAACTGCAGAGCATTCTCGCCGACGAGTCCAAGCTGCGCGGAGTGATTCGCGAGGAACTCGCCGTGATTCGCACGAAGTTCGCCAATGACCGTCGCACCGCGATTGTGAACGATCCGGGCGAGCTCGGCATGGAGGACCTCATCGACGACGAGGACGTGGTCGTGACGATGACCCAGGCGGGCTACATCAAGTCCGTGGCCGCGGCGTCGTTTCGCACGCAGGGTCGCGGGGGGCGCGGTGTCCAGGGCGCGAAGTTGAAGGACGAGGACTTCGTCGACCAGATCATTCACACCACGACGCACGAGTACCTGCTGCTGTTCTCGAACCGCGGCCGGGTGTTCCGACTGCGCGGGCACGAGATCCCCATGAAGGAGCGCACGGCCAAGGGCACCGCCGTCGTGAACCTGTTGAACCTGCAGCTCGGCGAGACGATCCAGGCGATCGTGACGACGAAGGATTTCCCCGCGGACAAGTTCCTGGTGTTCGCGACGGCCGAGGGCATGGTGAAAAAGACCGCCTTCTCCGAATACGACAAGTCGCGTCGCGAGGGGTGGATCGCCATCAAGCTGCGCGACGGTGACGAAGTCGTCCGCGTCGTGGCGACCGCGGGGGACGACGAGCTCATGATGGTGACCTACCGCGGCACCGCGATCCGCTTCGCCGAGTCCGAGGTCCGCGAGGTGGGTCGCGACTCCCAGGGCGTGCGCGGCATCAAGTTGAAGGGCGACGACAAGGCGATCTCGCTGGACGTCGTACGCGACGACGCCGATCTGCTGCTCGTCACCGACACCGGTTTTGGCAAGCGCGTGAAGGTCGAACGATTCAATCGACAAGGACGCGGAGGCCAGGGTGTGCGTGCGATCAAGCTGACCGCTGCGCGCGGCTTCGTCGTTGTGGCGTCGATGGCGTCACTGAAGGACGAAGTGTTGCTGGCGTCCAGTGGGGGAGTTCTCATTCGCACACCCGTGCGGGAGATCTCGTCGCAAGGTCGCGACGCGACGGGCGTGCGCGTGATGAATCTCGACGAGGGTCACAGTGTGACCACCGCGGCGATCGTGCCCGACGAAGACGAGGACTAAGCGACCGCGCGTCGGTCCCAGGCGCGCGTCAGCACGTCCACCAACTCCTCGACCGGGCGGGCACCGCTCACGAGGAATCGACCGTCGAGCAACATCGCGGGCACGCCGCTGATGCCGAGTTCCATCGCGTCCGCCTCATCGACGCGCACGTCGTTACTGAACGCGGAGCTCGCCAACATCTCGCTCACCCCGCGCACGCCGACCTCGTCGCCGAGTCGTTCCAGCGTGGCGTGGTCGCTCACGAGTTCGCCCTGGGTGAAGTAGGCGGCGAAGAGGCGGTCGACCATGGCCGCACCCACCCCCTGCTCGGCCGCGAGCGCGATCAGTCGGTGGGCGTCAAAGGTGTTCGTGGGCTGGGCGGTGGCGAGCGACCAGGTCATGCCCAGCGCGGCGGCCTCCGACTCCAGACGCTCGTGCAGGTTGTGGGCGCGCTCCACGGGCATGTCGTACTTGTGCGCGACCAGGTCGGCGAGGGGTCGGTCGTAGCGCAGGCGAGCGTTCGGATCGAGCTCGAAGGCGTGGAACTGGATCACGACCGCGTCGGCGTGCGCGAAGCGCGCAAGGGCCTGATGCAACTGTCGTTCGCCCAGGTAGCAGAAGGGGCAGACGACGTCGCTCCACACGTCGATCGTGAAGGGGTCGTTCTCGCCGCGCGTCGTGGGATTTGTCGTCATCGGTAAGACTGTATAAGTGACGGCCCGAGAATTGACCCCTGACGCGGCGGCGGCGCTGCTCGAACCCGAGGACGTCCTCGGGTTGGGTCTCGGGCCGGCCAACCCGCACGGACTGCTCGCGGCCCTGTCTCGTCGCACGGACTGGACGAATCTGGTGGTCGGCGGCGGACTCATCCTCGGCCTGTTCGATCTGTTCACCCACCCCGGCGTGCACTACCGCAGCGGGTTCTTCGGCCCCGCCGAGCGCTACTACCTCGCGAGCGGCGGCGACGTCCAGCTGGTGCCCGCGGGATTTCGCCAATTCGCACCGATCCTTCGCCGACTTGCGCCTCGCGTGATGATGGCCCAGGCGACTGTCCCGGACTATCGCGGCTTCGTCAACCTGTCGCTGCACCACGGGGCGACCTGTGACGAATTGCGCCGCGCCGGTCACGACCCGAACCGTCTGCTCATCATTGAGGCGACCGAGCATCTGCCGCGGACGCGGGCGCTCGAGGGATACCCCAACGAGATCCACGTCGACGACATCGACGTGCTGGTGCGCACCGACGAACACCCCGTCGAGTTGCCGGTGAGCGCCACGCGCGACGCCGACGCCGAGATCGCGAGGGTCGCCGCGGGCTTCATCCCCGACGGCGCCACGTTGCAGACCGGCATTGGTGGCATCCCGTCGATCGTGGCCGAGCAGCTCGCGTCACGCGCCGCGGGCGAATTCGGCGTGCACTCGGAGATGTTCACCGACGGCCTTTGGCAACTGCATCTCGCGGGCAAGGTGCGCAATCAGTCCAAGGGCATCTACGACGGCGTGTCGGTGACGACGTTCGCGCTCGGCTCGCGCGGACTCTATGAGTGGCTCGACGGCAACGAGGAGGTCGCCTTCGGACCGGTCCACGTGGTGAACGACCCGACGATCATCGGCGAGAACCGGCACTTCGTCTCGATCAACGGCGCCATCAGCGTCGACCTGTTCGGCCAGGTGGTTGCGGACTCGGTCGAAGGCCGACAGATCTCGGGCGTCGGCGGTCACGAGGACTTCGTCGCGGGCGCCGAGTTGAGCCTCGACGCCGTCTCGTTGATCTGCTTGCCCGCGACGATCACGCTGAACGGCGAGTTGCACAGCCGCATCGTGTCGTCGTTGCCCGAGGGGTCGGTCGTGTCCACGCCGCGCCATCACACGGCGGTCGTCGTGACGGAGTTCGGCGCCGCGGACCTTCGTGACGCCACGGTGCGCGAACGCGCCCGTCTCCTCGCCGCGATCGCGCACCCGCACTTTCGCGACGAGCTGCTCGCGGCCGCCGAGAATCTGGGGCGCTAAATGCTCATCGTCCGGGAACTGGGAATTGAGATCGGCGCGCGCCGACTGCTGGAGCCGGTGGCGTTCACGATCGGCGACGGCGAGAAGGTCGGCATCGTCGGACGTAACGGCGCCGGCAAGTCGACCATGCTCGCCGTGCTGCTCGGCGCCGGCGGCGAGCACCTCCGCGTGACCGGGTCGGTGCAGCGACAGGGGTCGTGGGCGCACCTGCCCCAGGAGCCGGTGCCCGGAGGACTCGGGGTCGAGCCCATCGGGCTGTCCCACGTGCTCTCCGCTCGCGGGCTCGACGTGCTCGACGCCGAGATGCACGCCGCCCGTCGTGTCATGAGCGAGGACCCCACCGAGGACAACATCCATCGCTTCAGCGAGCTCGAGGAGTCCTTCCGCGACCGTGGGGGCTATGAAGCCGAGTCCGAAGTGGCCCGTCTGGCCGCGGGCCTGGGGCTCAGCGAGGAGTTCCTGCTCGAGGACCTCGACAGCCTCTCGGGAGGACAGCGCCGCCGGATCGACCTGATGCGCGTGCTCTACGAGCAGCCCGACACGCTCGTGCTCGACGAGCCGACCAACCACCTCGACAAGGCGGCCAAGCGGTGGCTCTTCGACGAGCTCGAGCGCTTCCCGGGCACCGTCCTCATGATCAGCCACGACCTGCCACTGCTCGACCGCGCCATCGACCGGGTGCTGTCGCTGCGCGAGGGTCGACTGCGCGAGTACAAGGGGAACTACACCAAGTATCTCGAGCAGGAGGAGACGACGCGACTGTCCGAGGAGAAGACCGCCTCGCGCCAGGACGCCGACATCGCACGACTGAAGACGCTCGCGGACTCCATGCGGGGACAGACCGAGAAGCGCGCCCGCCTCGCCAAGGTGCTCGACCACCGTGTGGAGCGACTGCAGGGCGAGCGCATTGAGGTCACCAAGAAGGAGCGCAAGGTCGTCTTCAAGTTGCCCGCACCTCCGCGCAGCGGTGACGTGCCGCTCGCCTGCGAGGGCGTGGCCGTGCGCTACGAGGACCACGTCGTGCTGAAGGACGTGAACTTCATCACCCGACGCGGTGACCGCATCCTCATCGTCGGCAAGAACGGCGCGGGCAAGTCCTCGCTGCTGCGCTGTCTCGCGGGTACGCAGGCGCCCCAGAGCGGCCTCGTGCGCCTCGGAGCCAACGTGACGCTCGGTTACTTCGCCCAGGAGCACGAGCAACTCGACTTCGACAAGACGGCGCTCGAGCATCTGGCCAACGCCACCGTCGTCACCGAGGTGCAGCGACGGAGCCTGCTCGGCGCCTTTGGCCTCAAGGGCTCAGCGGCGCACCAGTTGCCCGGGACGCTGTCGGGTGGCGAGCGCGCCAAGTTGGCGCTCGCGATGCTCGCCTCGAGTGACGCGAACCTGCTGGTGCTGGACGAACCGACGAACAACCTGGACCCCGCGAGCGTCGAGGCGGTCGGCGTCATGATGCGCAGCTGGAAGGGGACCATCATCGCGGTCAGTCACGAGCGTGGTTTCGTCGAGGCCCTCGAGCCGACCCACGCGGTGCTGCTGCCCGAGGAGTACTTCGACCTGTGGCGCGAGGACTACATCGACATGGTGGAGCAGCGCTAGGACCGTGCCGGAGCCGTCGATGCACGAGGGCGAGATCGAGGTCACGGTCCCCCTCGTGCGTTCGTGGCTCGCTCGTCACTACCCGAGCGCGCGCGACGCGGCGGTTCGCAAGGTGACTCCCTCGGGCACCGTCAACGCGCTCTATCGCGTGGGCGAGGACCTCGTCGTGCGCATTCCGCGCCTGCCGACGTGGGACGCGAGTCTGCTCACCGAGGCCGAGTGGTTGCCGCGACTCGCGCCCCACCTCAGCGTTCTGACGCCCGAGCCGCTGCTCGTGGTTCGCGACAGTCCCGAGTTTCCCACGGCCGTGGGCCTCTTTCGCTGGATCGACGCGGAGAGTTTCGACGCGCGTCGTGTGGACGACGTCACGCTCGGTGCGCAGGTGGCGACGTTCATTGCCGAGTTGCGTGCGCTCGACGTCACCGGTGGGCCGGTTCACGGCCGCGAGCCGCTCGCAGCGCTCGATGACGCGACGCGCCGGGCGCTCGCGACACTGCCCGCGTCCGTTGACCACGCCCGCGTCGCGGCCGCCTGGACCCGCGCTCTGGAGGCTCCCCCCTGGAGTGGCGCGAGCGTGTGGCGCCACGGTGACCTGATTCCAACGAATCTGCTCGTGCGGGATCGCCGGCTCCACGCGGTCATTGACTGGGGGGCGGTGGGGGTGGGGGACCCCGCGCACGATCTCATCGTGGCCTGGAGCTGCCTCGGGCCGCGAGGGCGCGACGTCGTTCGCTCGTCGCTCGCGGTGGACGAGGGGACCTGGGCACGCGCGCGGGGGTACGCGCTGCATCAGGCGATCCTGATCATCCCGTACTACGCGCAGTCGAATCCGACGTTCGCCGCGATGGCGTCGCGGATCGTCGCGGCGGTTCTTCACGACCCCGCCGGGTGAGCGATCTCGTTAGTTTGGGGACGTGACCTCCCCGACGAACCACGCCGGCGCGCCGGGAGAGCGCGGATACGCGATGCCGCCCGAGTGGGACACCCACGACGCGACCTGGATGGCCTTTCCGCCCGCGGTCTACGAAGGTGCGATCTCTCTCGCTGACGCGCGCAGCGCCTGGGCCCGCGTGGCGGGCGCGATCTCGCAGTTCGAGCCGGTGCGCATGTTGACCACGCCCGACGCGCGCGACGCGGCCCGGTTGGCGCTCGGGACACGGGTGACCCTGGTGGAGGTCGCGCTCGACGACGCCTGGGCGCGCGACATCGGTCCGAGTTTCGTTCGCGACGCGCGCGGAGAGTTGGTGGCGGTCGATTGGCGATTCAACGGCTGGGGGGCCCAGTCGTGGGCGTCGTGGTCGCACGACGATCGTGTGGCGTCGTGCGTGGCCAGTTCGATCGGCGTCGAGCGGTTCCGTTCCCCGCTCGTGAACGAGGGTGGCGGATTCGAGGTCAACGGCGAGGGCGTCGTCGTGCTGACCGACACCGTCCAGGGCGACCCCGGGCGCAACGGGTCGCTGTCGCGCACCGAGATCGAAGCGGACGTCCACGCGGCGTTGGGCACGACGAAGGCCGTGTGGCTGTCGCGGGGTCTGCGCGGCGACTACCAGGAGTTCGGGACCCGCGGTCACGTCGACCTGGTGGTCAAGTTTCTGGCCCCCGATCTCGCGGTCGTGCACGATCAACGAGATCCGGCGCACCCCGACTACGCCATCAGTCAGGAGGCGCAGCGGACATTGCGCGACGTGGGGATCGAGGTGGTGGGACTGCGCGCCCCGGACACGACAGTCGTCGACGGGCGGCTGTGCGACTGGAGTTACGTGAACTGTTACTTCGTCAACGGAGGGTTGATCCTCGGGGTCTACGACGACGACGCGGACGACGACGCGGTGAGCACATTTCGTACACTGTTGCCGACGCGCGAGATCGTCACCGTCGACGCGCGGCCGCTGTTCGCGCTCGGTGGTGGCGTGCACTGCGTCACCCAGCAGCAACCCGTCGGAGCCAAGGAGTCCCCGTGCGAGAAGTGATCGTGGCCGCCACGCAGATGGCGTGTCGTGCGGACACGGCGACCACTCTCGACGCGGCGGAGTCCCTAGTGCGCCGCGGCGCCGACGCCGGCGCGCACCTCGTTCTTCTGCAGGAGTTGTTCGCCACGCCGTATTTCTGCAAGGACGAGCGGGCGGAGCACTTCGCACTCGCCGAGACCCTCGAGGAGTCGGCCGTCGTGCGACGGTTCGCCGCACTGGCGCGCGAGGTGGGAGTTGTTCTGCCGATCTCGTTCTTCGAACGGGCGGGACAGAGTTACTTCAACTCCGTCGCGATCGCCGACGCGGACGGAGCACTCCGGGGTATCTACCGTAAGAGTCACATTCCCGACGGACCGGGCTACGAGGAGAAGTTCTACTTCTCACCGGGCGACACGGGTTTTCTCGCCGTCGAGACGGCCGTGGGCGTCCTCGGCGTGGGGATCTGCTGGGACCAGTGGTTCCCCGAGTGCGCCCGCGCGATGACGCTGCTCGGCGCGGAGATCCTCTGCTACCCCACCGCGATCGGGTCCGAGCCCCAGGACCCCGACCTCGACTCCGCCGCGCACTGGCGCCGCACGATGCAGGGTCACGCCGCGGCCAACATGGTCCCGGTCGTGGCGTCGAACCGAATTGGCCACGAGGTCGGTGAGCCGACCGAGATCACGTTCTACGGATCGTCGTTCGTCACCGACCACACCGGGGAGCTGCTCGTGAGCGCGGACCGTACGTCAGAGGCCGTCCTCACCGCGACGGTGGATCTCGACGCGTGCGCGCGAGCGCGCCAGAGTTTCGGCCTGTTCCGTGATCGACGACCCGATCTCTACGGGCCTCTCTTGACCTTCGACGGGCGTCACCGGCGCGCCGACGCGACCTGATTGAACGGCGCCGTGGAGGTCGTTCGCTGTCCGTCCGCTGCTGCGTTCCTGGAACGATCGCTGGCTTTTCGGGCGGCCGATCCCATCCGCACCAACGTGCTGGGATCGGTCGCCACGTCGGTCGCCACCGCGGAGCGTCACTACGACGAGTGCTTCTGGTGGCTGCTCGTTGACGAGGAGTCCGTCGTCGGTCTCGCGATGCGCACGTCGCCGCACGGCATGGTGATTAGTCCACTCGACGAGCCCGGCGCGGTGGCGCTCGGACGAGTTGTCGCGCGCGAGGATCCTCTGGTTCCGTCCCTCGCCGGGCCAGCGCACGTCGTGGCGCACGTCCTTCGAGGTCTGCACGAGGCGGGTGCGGGCCGTGCGGGACGCGTCACGCGCCGCGACAACGTCTACACGGTCGATACCCTGCGCCCGCCGGTGGTTCCCGGGGTGGCGCGACGTGCGGGCGACGCGGATGAAGATCTCGTCGTTGAGTGGCAGCGACAGTTTCACGAGGAGCTCGACCTGCCGCACTTTCGAGCCGACGACGCGGTCGCCCGCGTCCGTGCGGGGGCGGTCGATCTGTGGAACGTGAACGGCGTGAGCGTGTCCCTGGCGGGACACGCGGTGGCGACGGACGCGGCGGGAACGCGCGTCACGCGCGTCGGTCCCGTCTACACGCCGGAGGCCGAGCGCGGCCACGGCTACGCCGCGGCGGTCACCGCGGCCCTGACGAGGCGGTTGCTCGACGACGGAAGTCGCGTCATGCTGTACGCCGATGCGGACAACCCGACGAGCAACGGCGTGTACCAGAGGCTCGGCTACGACCTCTGCGCCGACGTGGTGATCCACGAGTTTGACTGATGGTGCCGCACACCGAGAGACAAGGACGGGTCCCGCGTGGCTGAGGTGGAGATTGAGACGTTTCGCCTGCGCGACCCCGCGACCGTCGCGGCGTTTCTGTCGCTCGACGCCGCCCTGCAGGAGTGGAGCTACCGGAACCGACCGGGTCTCATTCGTCGCACCGTGGCGCGCTCGGACGACGGGGGCTTCCTCGTCATCACTCTCGCGTCCGCACCCGCCGACACGCCCGCCGCGACGCGTGAGAGCCCGGAGAACGACGCCTGGCTCGCCCTGATCGAGCCGGCGTCATACGAGACCCGTCGCTACCGCACCCTCGAGTGACTACTGCTGCACCAGCGTGACGGCGTTGCCCTCGGGGTCGGTGATCCCGGCGATGGTTGGACCGTCGGGGATGTCGAGTGGCTCCAGGGTGATCGCGCCGCCGAGGGTCACGGCTCGATCGAGCGACTCACGCAGATCACGCACCTGGATGTAGAGCGTGACGCCCGTGGCGTCGCCGTGGCGAATGTGTCCGGCGGGCCCGCCCTCGGGGGCACCGAGTCCGGCGGGAAACTGCCGAATGAAACCCTCGCCGATGGGCCACTGGAACATCCATTCGTAGAAGTGGCTCAGAGCGTCGACGTCGCGCGCCACGATCTCGAAGTGGACAACGGGTCGCGCCCAGTCATCTGCCGTCATCGCCCTCCCGTCGCGTGATGAGCCACATCGTATTGTGCGCACTCGCGTGACGCACGGTGATCATGGGGCGCGTTAGCGTCACGACGCGTGGAGACCTACGACGTCATCGTGGTGGGACTGGGCGCGGTCGGCGCGGCCACGACGCGCGCCCTCGCTCTGTCCGGGGCGCGGGTACTGGGTCTCGATCAGTTCGACCCTCCCCACACTCTCGGGTCGTCGCACGGCGACACTCGCATCACCCGACTCGCGGTCGGTGAGGGAGCGCCGTACGCGCCGTTGGTGGCGCGGTCGCACGAGATCTGGCGCGACCTCGAGGCGGCGACCGGTCGCGAACTGCTGGTGGCGTGCGGTGGTGTGGTGCTCGGCGTGCCGGGTTCAACGGGACAACACAACGTGGACGACTTCGTTGGTTCGACGATCGACGTGGCTCGCAGCGCGACGATCGAGCACGAGTTGCTCTCGCGTGACCAACTTCGTGAGCGGTTTCCCGTCTTCGCGATCACCAACGAGTCCGGTTACTACGAACCCACCGCGGGCTACCTGCGCGCCGAGGAGTGCGTGCGCGCCCAGCTCGACGTCGCGCGTCGCGCCGGCGCCACGGTGCGCACGAACGAGCGGGTCGTCGAGTGGATCGAGAACGAGCGTTTCGCGAGCGTGACGACCGAGACCGACACCTATCACGCCGCGCGGCTCGTGATGGCGGCCGGCGCGTGGATCGGCGAGCTCGTGCCGGCGTACGCCGCGACCTTCCGCGTGCATCGTCAGGTCCTCTACTGGTTCGATGTCGCGAGTCGGTTCGAGCAGTTCTCGCAGTTACCGGTCTTCATCTGGATGCACGGGACGGTGCCCGGCCAGTTCGTCTACGGCTTTCCCGCGATTGACGGGCCCGACGGGGGCGTGAAGCTCGCGGCGGAGAAGTTCCTCGCGCCCACCACGCCGCAGACCGTGGATCGGACCGTCACGGCGGCCGAGACGCTCTCGATGTACGAGGAGAACGTGCGCCACCAGTTTCCCGATCTGACGTCGCGGGCCGTGCGCGCGCAGGCGTGCCTCTACACCGTGACCCCCGACTTCGGCTTCGTGATCGATCACCTTCCGGGTTACGGCAACGTGATCGTGGCCTCGCCGTGTTCGGGCCACGGCTTCAAGCACTCCGCCGCGGTGGGCGAGTGCGTGGCCGACCTCGCGACGACGGGGACGTCGCGGCTCGACATCTCGTCGTTCGGTTTCGACCGATTCGCGTAGGACAAACAGCACGCACCGCCGTAGCGGAGATTGAACCCGTCGCCGCGCAGCCGTAGGATCGGGTCGAAACCAGGAGGATGACGTGAGCCAGACGGAGACACTCGAGCGGACCGACACGCCAGCCGTGGAGCACTTCGACGTGATCGTGGTGGGCGCGGGCATCTCCGGTATCGACGCGGCCTACAACCTGCGCACGCGCTGCCCCGAGAAGTCCTTCGTGGTGCTCGAGGGACTCGAGAGCTTCGGCGGCACATGGTTGATGCACACCTATCCGGGCATCCGCTCCGACAGCGACCTGTACACCTTCGGGTACCGCTTCAAGCCGTGGGTTGGCGCGCCGATCGCGTCGGCCGACGAGATCCGCAAGTACATGGGCGAGGTGATCGAGGAGAACGACCTCGATCAGTACATCCGGTACCAGCACGCCATCTCGACCGCGTCGTGGTCCAGTGAGGACCGTCGCTGGACGTTGACGGCCACGCGCAAGGACACCGGCGAGACCGTCACGGTCACCGGGAACTTCCTGTGGATGTGCCAGGGCTACTACCGCCACTCCGAGGGCTACACCCCCGAGTGGCCGGGCATGGCCGACTACACCGGCCGCATCGTGCACCCCCAGACCTGGCCGAGTGATCTCGACCTCACCGACAAGGAGGTCATCGTCATCGGGTCCGGTGCGACGGCCGCGACGCTCGTGCCCAGCATCGCGAACGAGGTCGCCCACGTCACGGTGCTGCAGCGGTCACCGACGTACTTCTGGCCGGGACCGAACACCAACGAGGTCGCCGACATGCTGCGCGAGCTCGACATCCCCGAGGAGTGGGTCCACGAGATCGTGCGTCGCAAGATCCTCTTCGATCAGGAGGCGGTCACCAAGATGTCCGTCGAGCAGCCCGAGTTCGTCAAGGAGGTGCTCATCGAGACGTTGCGACCCCTGCTGCCCGAGGGCTACGACCTCGAGACGCACTTCACGCCGACGTACCGACCCTGGCGACAGCGCATCGCGCGCGTGCCCGACGGCGACCTATTCCAGGGCATCACGTCGGGCAAGGCGACCATGGTGACCGACCAGATCGAGACGTTCACCGAGAAGGGCATTCGCACGAAGTCCGGCGAGGAGCTCACCGCCGATGTGATCATCACCGCGACGGGATTCAATCTGAGTGTGCTCGGCGACATCGCCTTTTCCATCGACGGCACGCCGCTTGACTTCCACGACACGGTCACCTACCGCGGCATGATGTTCACGGGGATCCCCAACATGGTGTGGATCTTCGGATACTTCCGCGCGAGTTGGACGTTGCGCGCCGACCTCGTGTGCGACTTCGTGTGCCGACTGTTCGAGAACATGAAGGACAAGGGCGCCACGGTCGTCACGCCGGCCCTGCGCCCCGAGGACGCCGACATGGAGATCCTCTCGTGGATCGATCCAGAGAATTTCAACCCCGGGTACCTGATGCGGTCCATGGACTTGCTGCCCCAACGCGGTGACAAGGCCGAGTGGCAGCACAACCAGGACTACTGGGCCGAAAAGGACCTGCTGCCCCAGGCGGACCTCAACGACGGCTGCCTGGTCTACGAGTAGCGGGCCATTACAGGCGACGCTCGCTGGCCCAGTTGGTCAGCTGGTGACGGTTCGACAGTTGCAGTTTGCGCAGCACGGACGAGACGTGACTCTCCACGGTCTTGGTTGAGATCTCGAGTTCGCTCGCGATGTCCTTGTAGGAGTAGCCGCGCGCGATGAGCCGCAGCACCTGACGTTCGCGCGGCGTCAGCTGATCGAGCTCGGGATCGAACGAGGCGAGTTGCGCGCTGGTGGAGTCCGTGCCGGCGAAGGCGTCGAGGACGAAGCCGGCCAGTCGCGGCGAGAACACGACGTCACCGGCGTGGATGCGGTAGATCGCGTCCACGAGGTCGGCGCCGGAGATGTTCTTGGTCACGTAACCGCGTGCGCCGCCGCGCACGATACTGATCACGTCCTCGGCGGCGTCCGAGACCGAGAGCGCGAGAAAGCGCGTCTCGGGACACTTCTCGTGCACCGCCTGGAGGACCGCGAGTCCGCCGCCGTGGGGCATGTGGACGTCGAGCAACACGACGTCGGGAGTGCGCTCGAGGATCATCTCGATCGCCGGATCAACGTCATCAGCCTCGCCGACGATCGTGACCGCGCCCGCGAGCTCGGCGCGGATGCCCGAGCGGATCAACTCGTGGTCGTCGACGAGAAAGACCGTGGGCGGGGACGAGGTCACGCGCTCTGACGGGCGAGAACGAGTTGGACGTCGGTGCCCGCGCCGACGGCACTGCGGATCGTCGCGTCCCCGCCGATGAGCGCGACGCGCTGACGGATCGACAGCGCGATGCCCTGGCGGTCGCTCGCGACGGCGTCGGGATCGAATCCCCGGCCGGTGTCGCGAACGAACAACGAGACGGCCGACGGCTCGACCTCGGCGTAGATCGAGATCGAGGGGGCGCCGGACCACTTGGCCGCGTTGATCGCCGCCTCGCGACCCGCGGCGACGAGGGCGATGATCTTGTCGTCGGGCTCGCAGTCACCGACCACCACGAGTTCGACTCTGACGCCGTAGTCGTTCTCGATGTCGTTCTCGATGCCCGCGACGAGAGCCGCGAACGTCGGGTGCGTGTCGGCGGCGGCGGCACCTTCGGGATCGAACAGCCACTGACGCAGCTCTCTCTCCTGGGCGCGGGCCAGACGACGCACGTCGGACTCGTTGCCCGCGACGCGCTCGATGAGCGTGAGGGTTTGAAGGACGGAGTCGTGGATGTGGGCGACCATGGCGGCGCGCTCCTCGGCGCGCACGCGGTCGCGTCGCTCGCTCGTGAGCTCACGCACGGTCTGGAGCCACCAGGGGGCGAACAAGATGAGCACGCCGAACAGCAACGCGGCGGCCCCGATGAGTTCGGGTATGGCCGATCGCCACACGCCGCGAATGTGGCCCATGATGGCGAAGCCGACGACGACGAACAGCACGCCGGGCAGCACCCGCAACCACACGGACCGCCACCCCCGCGCCGAGGCCGCGCCGATGTAGGGAGTCTCACCGATCAACGCGTTGAGCTGCGTGCGCTCGTCACTCGAGGCGCCACGCCAGATCACGAGGGAGATCACCGCGCTGAGGATCAGGGACCAGGCGTAGGGTCCGACGAAGTGCAGGCGCAATGAACGCAACCCGACGGCCAGCACCACGACGAGGGTCAGTGACAGCAGGAAGACCTCGAACTCCTTCTTCTTGCCGAATAGTCGCTTGCCGATCGACTCGCTCTCGCCCGACCGCGTGAGAAACAGCCACACGAACGCGTAGAGCAGGACGCCCAGACCGAGGAACAGCGCGAGGAGACTGAACAGGACACGCACGGTGCGCGCCTTCACGCCGAGTCGTGTCGCGAGTCCGCCGCAGATGCCGGCGACGACGAAGGTTGTCGCGGAACGACGGAGGGGACGTTGGGGCACGCCCAGTGTCGGAGTGGAGGCGATGGTGACTGGCATGGCGGTGATCCCTCGTGCGCGGACGGCGGTTGGTGCTGCAAAGTCTCCCACTCGGCTCGCGCGTTGTCACTAGGGGGGAACCCCGACCGACACCGCGTTTCACCGGTGGTTCTCAGGGTTTTTCCCGATGGTGCCCGCGCGCGGACACTCCTAGGGTCACTGCCATGACCGACGAACGCCCGAGCCCTTCGACCATGACCGACGACCTTGCCACGAGCGAGACCGCATCGGAGCACGCCGGCGAGCAGGCGACGCCCTCGCCGGAGCCCGCGACGGAACCGGAGGTGGGTCTGCATCGCAGCAACACGAACAAGGTGGTCGCCGGCGTCGCGGGGGGTCTGGGAGATCGCTTCGAGATCGACCCGAACATCGTGCGCGTCATCTTCGTGGTGCTCACCGTGCTGTGGGGTCTCGGTGCGGCGATCTACCTCGCCATGTGGGTCCTCATCCCGCGCTCGGCGATCGGTCGCGACGTCGTGGCCGTCGAGAAGCTCCCCGTCTCCAAGTCGCGGTGGGTCTTTTACGCCCTGTTGGCAGCCGTCGTGGTGCTCGCGGCGATCGTGATTGCGTCAACGGCGGGAGCGCCGCAAGTGGGCCGAGGACTTGCCCTGCTGTGGTTCATCTTCCTGATCGTGATCGCGATCCTGGCCCTGCGCACACCGGTCAGCCGATTGAACCTGCGACGGGTCGTCGCGGTGCTCTTCCTTCTGGGGGTCAGTGTGGTGATCGTGCTGTCGGGGATCTTCTTCGGATTTCTCGCGTCGACCGGCGTGCCCCTCGAGGGCAGTACGGGCGCGCGAGCCTGGCAGCCCGCGACCATGTCGCAGGTGCAACACGAGTACCGGGTGGAGTTCGGTTCGGGGGTCGTCGACCTGGCCAACGTCACCTTTCCGAAGAACGGCTACTCGATCGCCGCGTCGGTCGCGGTGGGTGACCTGACGATCGTCGTGCCCGCTGATGCCGTCGTGGAGATGCGTACGCACACGGGCCTCGGGTCCGTGTCGTACTCGTCGACGTACCCGAACTACTACGGCTACTACGACGGGTCCTTCAACGGGGTGCCGAAGGCGGACACGACTGTGGCGCTCCAGCGTGCCGCTCCGCACGTCTCCATTGACGCGCAGGTCGGAATTGGCCAGATCTATCTCGCCCGGTCCAGCAGCACGAGGTCGCCCGCGCCCATCAAGCCCGCGTCCGCGACCGCGCCCTCGGTCCTCGTGGTTCCCTAGGTCCGCCGCGCCGTAACGTGGCGGCATGTGTCGAAACATCACCACGCTGCGGGGTCTCGAGCCCGCGGCCACCGCCGAGGAGATCGAGGCCGCGGCCCGTCAGTACGTGCGCAAGGTCAGCGGTGTTCAGTCACCGTCGGCCGCGACCAGTGACGCCGTCGAGCGGGCCGTGCGCCTCGTCACGGACGCAACCACCGTCCTGCTCCACGACCTGCCCGCGCGCCGGCAGCCCCCACCGACGGTGCCGCCGTTGCGCAGGATTCGTGGCACGTCAGCGCTCTGAGGAGTCCGTCGCGTCGAGACGTGCGCGCAACGAGGCTGGCGCGACCGTGCGGTAGGCGTCCTCGCAGAGAGCCACCATCTCGCTCGCTTCGACGGAACGATCGAGCCGCACCCCGATCCAGCCGCGGTGACCAACGTAGGCGGGCACGAAGAACTCCTCCGGTCGCTCGGTGATGAGCGCGCTCTGGACCCCGTGACCCGCCGCGCAGACGAGGTGCGGGAACACACTGTCGTGGTGTCCGTCGACGAGCAGGGTGAGAAACGACTTCTTCTCCCGGATGAAGAACGTGGGCTCGCCGTGACTGAGCCGCTCGGAGACCTCGGGCAGCGCCAGACAGGTACGGCGCACCACCTTTTCGATCGTCGCGACGCCGGCCACGCGCACAGTGTGACACGCCACGACTGTCGCCGTGCGACCTAGCATCGCAACGACGAAGGGAGAGCGGCGTGGATGAGCTCTGGCGGTTGACGGTGCAGGAGATGGCTCAGGGCGTTGCGGACTCGTCCTTCAGCGCGCGAGAGTTGCTCGCGTCGCACGTCGCACGCGTCGAAGAGGTCAACGGCTCACTGAACGCCATCGTGCGTTCCGTCTCTGAGGCCGAACGGGCGGCCGATGACGCCGACGCGGCGATTCGACGCGGCGACGTGATCGGACCTCTCCACGGTGTTCCCTTCACCGTGAAGGAGAACATCGACGTGGCGGGGTACCCGACCACCAACGGCGTCCCGGCCCTGCTCGACGCGATCGCCACGCGCGACGCACCGACGGTTGAGCGACTGAAGCGAGCGGGGGCGATTCCCTTCGCGCGCACCAATCTGCCCGACATGGGCCTTCGCGTGCACACACGCTCGACCCTCTACGGACTTACGCGCAACCCGTTCTCGTCCGAGCACACGGCGGGAGGATCCTCCGGCGGGGAGGCGTCCGCCATCGCGTCGGGGATGAGTCCCTTCGGTCTCGGCAACGACATCGGCGGCTCCCTGCGCAACCCGGCGTTCTGCTGCGGCATCGTGTCGCTCAAGCCCACGGTGCACCGGATCGCGACGGCCTCGACCACGGCGCGCGTTCCCCCAAACCTCGCCGGACAGATGATGTCGGTGACCGGACCCATGGCGCGTCGGATCGGGGACCTGCGACTGCTCACCGACGTCCTGGTCGGACCGGATCCGCGCGACCCGCTGGTCGCACCGACGCCGCCGATCGCGCGCGACCTCGGTCCGTGTCGCGTGGCGCTGTTGCCCGAGCCCGGCGGCGGCACGACCGCGGAGTCCGTGGCGAACGGTGTGCGCGCGGCGGGACGGGCGCTCACGGCGGCGGGCTACGAGGTCGTCGAGGCCACGCCGCCGCACCTCGAGGAGACGGTACGAGTGTGGGGACAGTTGCTTCTCGCCGACACCGCCGTCGCTCTTCCGAGTTTCAAGGGCGTCATGTCGGACGAAGCGCTGGACCTTCTCCACGCCGCCATCGGTCGGCTCCCCACTCCGACGGTGGAGTCGACCTACGAGTTGCACCAACGCCGTTACGCACTGCAGCGGGAGTGGGCGGAGTTCTTCCAGGAGTTCCCCTTGTTGGTCGGGCCCACCTGGACCCAGCCGCCGTTCATCAACGACCTCGACAGTCGCGACGAGGAGGGCCGCGCCGAAGTGACGCGCCTCACGAGATTCGTCGCGCCGATGAACGTGCTCGGCTTGCCGGTCGTGTGTGTGCCCGTGGGCGTGCACGATGGTCTGCCCCAAGGTGTGCAGGTTGTCGGAAACCGCTTCGACGAGGCGCGCTGTCTGTCAGCGGCCGCGGATCTCGAGGCGGCCGTCGGCACCTTCACGCCGGTGAACCTATGGGGTGTGCCCGCCTGAGGCGGACGCGTCAGTCCTCCGCGAGGGTGCCGCCGGGAACGATCGCCAATTCGGCGTGCGCGTGGTGCGCGGACTCGTCGGTGCCGGGCGCGGGGGTTGTCGGGATCGCCAGGGCCGCCACGACGGCGACGACGGTGACAACGCCGAGAAACAGGAAGCCGTGGGTGTATCCCGACTCCGCTGGTTGACCGGTTTCGAGCAGCGACGACGTCACGATGCTGGACATCACGGCCGCGCCAACCGCTCCGCCGATCGTGCGGATGTTGGCGTTCATGCCGCTGGCCACACCCGTTTGGGACGGCGGGACCGCGTGCACGATGAGATTGGACATCGCCGAGAAGGCGAGTCCGAGCCCGATGCCGAGCAGCGTGCTCGCGAGATAGATCTCCCACCGCTGCGCGTGCGCGAAGGCGAGGAGGAAGTAGGCGACTGCGGAGACCGCCGATCCGATCACAACGGCACTCTTCGGACCGATCCTCGCGGCGATGCGACCCGACAGCAATCCGAAGAGGAACATCATCACCGTGAGGGGCAAGAGAAACAGTCCCGACTGCACAATGCTCGCCGAAAAGCCGTAGCCCGTCGCACTCGACGTCTGGAGGAACTCCGGCAAGAACGCCATGACCGAGTACATGCCGACGCCGAAGAGGAAGGCGACCAGGTTGTTGGTCCACACCGCGGGCACGCGCATCATCGTCATGTCGACCAGGGGTGAACGCGCGCGCAGCTCGACGGCGACCCAGGCGACGCCCACCACGACGGCCACGCCGAGCAGTCCGAGCACGCGGGGTGAACCCCAGCCCCACGACGGTGCGTTGCTGACACCGAGTAACAGGGCAACGAGCCAGCCCGACAGCAAGACAGCCGCCGCCCAACTGACGCCACCCGCGGTGCGCACGGGCGACTCGGGAATGAACAGCCACGCGCACACGGTGGCGATCAGCGTCAGGATCAGCGGGAACCAGAAGAGCCAGTGGTAGTTGAGGTGCGTGATGATCGGACCGGCGATCACCAAACCCACGCCGCCGCCCACCGCGGTCATCGCCGCGATGATGCCGATGGCCGATGCCACTTTGCGCGCGGGGAACTCGTCACGGATGATGCCGAATGACAGCGGCAACACGCCGCCGCCGATGCCCTGGATCGCGCGCCCGAGGATGAGGATCAGAATGGAGTGCGCGAGCCCGGCCACGACCGAGCCCGCCGCCAGTGCGACCAGGGCCGCGACCAGCATCCTCTCCTTGCCGACCATGTCGCCCACGCGGCCCATGATCGGCGTGAAGATCGACGCCGACAGGAGATACGCCGTCACGACCCACGTGACGGTGTTCTGTGTTGTGTGCAGTGAGGTCTGAATCGTCGGCAACGCCGGGATGACGAGTGACTGCAACAGGGCGTACGCGGTCACACCGACCACGAGGACCGAAAAGGTCACGGTGGTGTTGGCGCGATCGATTGACTTGGTCACGTGGTCTCTCTCGGGCGATCGGCGACGCGAGGGTGTTCGTCGCGCATCTCGCCACGAGCATACGGGCGGGCCCCGCGTCACCGATGCGCCGGCACTCGCGAGCACGGCGGCGCTCGCTGGGCCATGATGACACGATGACCACTGAGAGACTTGAAGTCCAGCGAACGATTGCCGCCGACGCGTCGGCGATCTTTACCGTCCTGTGCGACCCCCGGGGACACGTCGCCATCGACAGTTCGGGGATGCTGATGAGCGCCACCGGCGAACCTGTGCGCGTGGTGGGCGACAGCTTTGTCGTCCACATGGACCGTGAGTCGCTCAACGACTATCCGCTGGGGCTCTACGACGTCACGGTGACGATCTCGACCTACGAGCAGGATCGCGAGATCGCCTGGAAGATCCTCGGACAGATTCGTCCCCAGATCGGCCACGTCTACGGCTACACCCTCGAACCGCGCGACGGCGCGACGCTCGTCACGTCCTACTACGACTGGTCCGACATCGATCCGGTCTGGCGCGAGCGCAACATCTTCCCGGTGATCTCCGAGGGCGCACTGCGAGCGACCCTCGGCATTCTTGCGAGGACCGTCTCCTCGCGATGAGAGTCGCCGCGGCGTCGCCGGACTCGGGGCCGTCGTTCTGTAAAGTCGTAGTAACTCGACGGGGGCACCTCGGTGACTCGGCAGCACAATCGAACGGGGAAACCTTCGGCCTTCCGAGCGGCGATCCAGCGGTATTTGGTCACCGCTCGGACTCCTTCACCCAGAAGGCCGTTGCTTTTTTCAGCAAATCTCGTTCCAGACGAAAGCTGCTTATTCTCACGCTGCAGTCGGGCGTTCTCAGCACGAACGTCGCTGGTCGTGCCCTCTTTCTCGCCTCGATCGATGTGTTCCTGGCGCACCCAGTTGCCGAGGGTCTGTTCCACGACCCCCAGCTCCTTGGCCACGTCGGCCACACTTCGATGTTGCTCAATGACGAGGATCGCCGCGTCCCGACGGAACTCCTTCGGATAGCGGCCCCGTCGCCGAGCTGGTTTCTCTGACTCTGCATTCACAACTGCCATGACTACCTCCTATATGAGGTGTCCGGCAAGTGGGGGGAAGGTCAGTTCACTCTTGAGTTGAATTCAGGACGTCGTACGAGAGTCGGAGTCAAATGAATCTGTTGACGTATTTCATAGGGCTGCTGAGACCTTGCTCGTGGGAGCAGGTGGTCCTTCCAACTTCTTTGGGAACAACAATGTTGCAGGGGGTTGGAATCCTGTCCACTTGGTGGGCGAGGGGGGACTTGAACCCCCACATCCTTTCGAATACAGGCACCTGAAGCCTGCGCGTCTGCCTATTCCGCCACTCGCCCAATTGGTTTTGCAACAATACTCCACCAATACGGCCCTCCCGCCGCGCCTCGTACGCGCGTCAGGCGACCGGTACAGTTGTTGTTGCTATGGCCCTTCGCAATGTGGAAAGCCGTCTGGAGAAGTTCTTCGAGCGCGGACTGTCGCGTCCGTTCCGCAACGCCCTGCAGCCCATCGAGATCGGCCAGCGGATGGTGCGTGAGATGGATCTCGGGCGGCGCGTGGCGAATCGCGGGATGATCGCGCCGAACCACATCAAGATCTGGCTCTCGCCGGCCGACGCCGATCGATTCGAGGGCTTCCAGAAGGCCCTCATGGCGGAGTTGGCCGAGACCGCGCGCCAACACGCGACGTCGGAGGGGTACAACTTCGTCGGTCCGGTCGCCGTGGAGATCTTCGTGGATGACGACCTGAAGGCCGGCAACATGGGTGTCAAGGCCTCCTTCGTCGACGGCGTCAGCGAGCCTCGGGTGATCACCGGTGACGGAGCCGAATATCCCATCGGCGCCACGCCCCTCGTCCTCGGTCGCCAGTCCGACTGCGACATCGTGATCAGCGACTCGAACGTCTCGCGCCGCCACGCCGAGATCTGGCGAACCCCCGAGGGCGTGGCCATCCGCGATCTGCAGTCCACGAACGGCACATTGGTCAACGGGCACAAGATCTCCGCCGTGTCGCTCTCTCCGAAGGATGAGATCGAGATTGGAACGCAGACCCTGCGGATCGAATTGGCCTGACGTTGCTCGCGACCACGAATTATGCCGCCGTTATCCGACCGCTGCAGATCATTGTGCTGGCGATCGCCGGGTTGTTCCTGCTGCGCGTGATGCGCGTGGCCCTCGTCGAAGTTCGCCCCCCGAAGTCCGAGCGCGTCCCGCGTTCGCGCAAGACCCGCCGCCGGCCCGCCCTCGGACTTGAGTTCATCGAGCCCGACGAACGCGCGGGCGAACGTCTCGACGTCGAGAGCCAGATGAGCGTGGGTCGCGGCGTCGAGTGTGACGTGACGGTCGACGACACGTACCTCTCGACGCGCCACGCCCAGTTCAGTTACGACGACGGGGACCTCCTGGTCGAAGACCTCAGCTCGACCAACGGGACCTACGTCAATCAGGAACTCATCAAGCACCGCACACGGCTCGAACGAGGCGACATCGTGCAGGTGGGCGGCGTCTTGTTCGAGGTCGTGAAGTGACGACCTGGCGGTACGCCGCGTCCACCGACGTCGGCCTCGTGCGCGACGTCAACGAGGACGCCCTTTCGACCGATTCGCTGCTCGTCGTCGTGGCCGACGGGATGGGCGGTCACGCCGCCGGCGAGGTTGCCTCGTCCATCGCGGTCGACCAGGTGGTGCGCAACTTCGCCCTGGAGATGACGACCGAGGGCCTGCTCAAGGCCGTGCGCGCCGCGAATCGGGCGATTCTCGACGACGCGCGCGACCACCCGGAGCGCGCGGGCATGGGCACGACCCTCGTGGCCCTCGCCCTCACGACCGTTGAGGGTGGCTTGTTGCCCGTGGTCGTCAACATCGGCGACTCGCGGGCGTACCAACTGCGCGACGGGGCACTGCGCCAGATCACGGAGGATCACAGCGTCGCCAGGAGTGGGTGCGTCAGGGTCGCCTGACGCCGGAGGAAGCGGCGGTGCACCCGCGCCGCCACCAACTCACGCGCACCCTGGGTCTCGACGATGACCCGACCCCGGACATCTTCGAGATCGCGGCCGAACCGGGTGATCGTCTCCTGCTCTGCTCGGACGGACTGTCCAACGAGCTGACCGACGACGAGATCGCGGACCTCGCCAGCGCCCCGCGCTCGTTGGACGAGGCGGTGTCCACTCTGGTCGAGTCCGCCAATCGCCACGGGGGTCGCGACAACATCACGGCGGTGCTCGTCGAATTCGTCGACGCCGTGGTGGCGCCGGTCACCGACGAGGTGGTGGCCCCCGCGTTCACGACGAACGGCGAGTCCGTGTCGCCGCCGGCCGCCGAGGAGGCCGCCGCCACCGTCGGCGCCCACGCGCGCCCGAGTCGGCGACGTCGACCGCGTTTCACGTGGCGAACCGCCCTGTTCATTCTCCTGCTCGCGGGCGTGGTCACCCTCGCCTACGAGGTGCTCAGCTGGTACGACCACAACTCGTACTACCTCGCCGAGTACAACGGCCACGTCGCGGTGTATCAAGGTCAGCAAGGTGGCCTGCTCTGGTTCAAACCGAAGCTCGTCGTCTTGACGACGGTCCCGCTCAGCCAGGTGCGAACGATCGACCTGCCGACCCTCGCCCAGACGATCAACGAGCCAAACCTCGCGGCCGCGCTGCGCCAGGCGGACCTGCTGCATCACTACTGGCAGATCCAGCATCCCGTGCACGTGACGACCACGACGACCACGTCGACGACCACGACGACCGTTCCCGGAACGCAGGGGTAGGAACGTGTCACGTCGTCTCGGAGTGGTGGGAGCCTTCATGGTGCTCCTGTTCCTCGTGCTGGCTGCCCAGACCGCCTACGTGACGTACTGGCGCGCCGGCGCCCTCAACGCATCGCCGCAGAATCCACGGGTCAGCTCGGCGGGTCAAAAAGAGACCCGCGGCGACATCCTCGCGGCGAACGGGACCGTTCTCGCGCATTCGGTGGCCTCGGGGGACTCGACCTATCCCTGGCGGCGCGTGTACCCCCTCGGGGCACTCACGGCGGGGGTCGTCGGATTCTCGTCCAATTACTACGGTAACTGGGGCCTCGAGGCCCAGTACAACAGCACACTGATCGCCCACCGTCAGCCGGCGCAGTCCTGGATCCAGTTGCTCAGTCCGCAATCGGCGGCCGACTCGATCACCCTCACCCTCGAGCCCAAACTCCAGCAGATCGCACGCACCGCGCTCGCGGGCCGCGACGGGGCGGTCGTGGCGCTCGACCCCCACAACGGCAACATTCTCGCGATGTACTCGAATCCCACGTTCGACCCGAACGAGATCACAGCCACCGGGTATCCCGCGGAGGCTCTCGCGTGGAAGCGCTACACGCAACCCGACCCCCACGGCATCGAGCCCCTCAACCTCGTCGCGACGCAGGAGACGTTCCCGCCGGGCTCCACGTTCAAGGTGGTGACGACCGCCGCGGTGACGAAGTTCGCGCCCGCACTGCTCAACAAGTTCTATCCGGTGGAGGCGTGCACGAGTCTGCCGACGTCGAATCTGCCGCTGTGCAACGACGGCGGCCAACCGTGCGGCGGCAAGATCGCGGTCATGCTGCCCGCGTCGTGCGACCCGGGGTACGCCAACGTGGGACTCGACGTCGGCGGAGCGGCGATGTCGGCGCAGGCCAACCAGTTCGGATTCAACACGACGCCGCCACTCGACCTGCCCGGAGTCGTCCGTTCCTACTTTCCCGCGGCCAAGACGTTCATCCTCGATCAACCGCAGTTGGCGTATTCGGCGATCGGACAGGAGAACGTCCGCGCCACCGCGCTGCAGAACGCCCTCGACGCGGCGGCGATCGCCAATCACGGCGTGATCATGGCGCCGCACCTCCTCTCGACGATCCAGAGCCCCGAGGGACCGACTCTCTACCAGTACAAGCCGACCGTGTGGCGAACCCCGCTGACGCGCGCGCAGGCGGGCTCCATCGTGCCGTTGATGCAGAACGTGGTGAAGTTCGGCACCGCCTACGGGATCTTCAATCCCGCCGACGACGTCGCGGCGAAGACCGGGACGGCCCAGACGGGAAACTCTCTGCACAACACCGACGACTGGATGATCGCGTTCGCGCCGGCCAGTGATCCGGTCGTCGCGGTGGCCGTCGTCGTGCCGTACCAGATGATCTCGGCCACCGGTGCCGAGGTGGCCGGTCCGGTGATGAAGTGCGTGATCGAGGGTGCGTTGGCCCTGCACGATGGGTTGCCCGCAACGAACACCCCGACCACGTGCCCGTCATGAGTTCGAGGAGTGATTGCGCCTGCGGCGTAGGCTGGAAGGACTTATGGAGCCGGTAGCCGATCAGCGCATTTACACGAGTCGATACCAAGTAACCCACCTGATCGCCCGGGGCGGCATGGCGATGGTCTACCGCGCGCACGACCTGCTCCTCAACCGCTACGTCGCCCTCAAGATTCTCTATCCCGAGCTCAGCGTTGACCCGAACTTCGTCGAGCGATTCCGTCGCGAGGCCCAGGCCGCCGCGAACCTGTCGCACCCCAATATCGTGCCGATCTTCGATTGGGGAGAAGACGACGGCACCTACTTCATCGTCATGGAACTGATTGAGGGGACCTCCCTCGCCGAGTTGCTGCGGGACTCGCGCACGCTGTCGCCGGCCAAGTCCGCCCAGGTTTGCGCGCAGGTCGCCAGCGCCCTCAGCTACGCGCACCGCCAGGGCGTCGTGCACCGCGACGTGAAGCCCGGCAACATCCTGCTCACCAACGACGGACAGGTAAAGGTCACCGACTTCGGCATCGCGCAGGCGATCTCGACGGAGGACAACCTCACCGTCGCCGGCTCCGTCATGGGCACCGCGACCTACTTCTCGCCCGAACAGGCCGAGGGTGCGTTGGTCGACGGTCGCAGCGACGTGTACTCGCTCGGCATCGTGCTCTACGAACTTCTCGCGGGTCGACCCCCGTTCATTGGTGAGACACCCGTCGCCGTGGCGGGCAAGCATGTGCGTGACGTGGTGCCCTCGCCGCGACAGTTCAACCCGGCGCTGCCCACCGACCTCGAGGCGATCACGATGCACGCGCTCGCCAAGTCACCCGCCGAGCGCTACCAGACCGCCGACGAGTTCCGGGCCGATCTCCTGCGCTTCTCCGAGGGCCAGCCCGTGTCGGTTACCGGCCGGAATCTCCTGATGGGAGACGACGCGACGCGGGCCGTGGCGGTCGTGCCCGTCGGCGAGCGCACCGCCGCCGTCCCGATCATGACCGGTCCGCGCACCGACGTGAAGAAGCGCAAGAACCGCAAGCCGCTGATCGCCGCGATTGTCGCGCTGGTGCTGATCGCGGCGGGCATCGGGGCGTACTTCCTTGTCACCCACAACCAGACGGTCAAGATCCCCGACGTCACCGGCATGACGACCCAGGCCGCCACCGTCAAGATCTACAACGACGGTCTCAAGGTCTCCGGCACCAAGGAGGTGGCGTCCAACAAGCCCGTCTACACCGTGCTGTCGACCATCCCCGCCGTCGGGACCAAGGTTAAGAAGGGCTCGGGCGTCACGTTGGTCTACAGCCAGGGACCCTCGGCCAAACCCGTCACGATTCCGCCGCTCGTGGGTAAGTCGCTCGCCGACGCCGAGTACATCCTCCAGGGCATCCCGCTGCAGTACACGACGTCGTACACGACGGTGTCCCAGGGTAGTTACCCCCCGGACACCGTCATCAACCAGACGCCCCAAGCGGGCACGAGCGGCACCACCAGCACGATCGTCGCCCTGACCGTCGTCGCTCCGGGCGCGACGTTCCACCTCCCGGACGTCTCGAACCAGTCACCGACCACCGCGGCGGCCAACCTCGGCAACGTCGGTCTCACCGTGTCCTCGACGCAGTCGACAACCTGCTCGAACAGCGTGCCGCAGGGACTGGTCGTCTCGACGAGCCCCAAGGCGGGCGAGTTGGTCACGGCCGGTCAGGCGATCGAGCTCATCACGAGTACGGGGGTGTGCGACGTGTCGGTTCCAAGCGTCGTCGGCGCCACCCAGGCCCAAGCCACCTCGCAGTTGAGTGCGCCGAACCTGAAGCTGGTGCCGGTCTACACCTACCTGCAGTCGAGCAGTGCCGCCTGCAACCCCGGCGGCGTGCCCGAATTCGACTACGTCGCGACCCAGAGCAAGGCCGCGTTCTCGCAGGTTCCGTTCGGATCGACCGTGGATCTCGGGTACTGTCCGCCGGCGTCCTCGTCGTCCACGACGACGTCCACGACCAGCTAGCCGAGTCGGTCGAGAAAGTTCTTCAGCAGACGCGGTCCGTCGACCGTCAGCACGCTCTCGGGATGGAACTGGACGCCCTCGAGCGGCCACTCTCGGTGACGCACTCCCATGATGATGCCGTCGGTGGTCCACGCCGTTCGCTCGAGCTCGTCGGGCAGGGTCGCGGGATCGATGACCAGTGAGTGGTAGCGCGTCGCGGTGAGCGGCGAGGGCAGTGAGCGAAAGACCCCGACGTCGAGGTGGTGGATCTGCGAGACCTTCCCGTGCATGATCGTCGGTGCGCGCACGATGGTGGCGCCGAGGACCGCGCCGATGGCCTGATGGCCGAGACAGACCCCGAGCATCGGCACCGTCGGGGCGAAGCGGGTGATGACCGCACAGGTGATGCCGGCGTTCTCGGGTCGACCCGGACCCGGTGAGAGCACGATCCCGTCGACGGCCATCTCCGCGATCTCGTCGAGTCCAACGGCGTCATGTCGCCGCACGACCAGATCGGCGCCCAACTCGCCCATCTCCTGCACCAGATTCCACGTGAAGGAGTCGTAGTTGTCGATGACGAGGACACGGGACATTGCCACGACACGCTACCGCCGTCGCGGCGCCGCCAGAAGGGCGAGGATTCAGCGATAACATCATCAGACCGATGGGCTCAGCGGACGGATCGAAGCGAACCACCAAGAAGGGACCGTCGAACGGACGGGTGACCAAGTCCCCGAACGCGCGCGTCGGTCGCTACGTCACCGCCGAGGAACGGGGTCGCTACACGCCGCCGTGTCGCGCGCGGTGCGCTCGAGTCCGCGTTGGGTACGGTCCGGCGATCGTCGGGATCTTCATCCTGGGTCTGCTCACCATCATCTTGAACTACATCAACCTGTTGCCGGGTTCGGTGTCCAGCTGGTATTCGCTCGCCGGGATCGTCATCATCTTCGTGGGCTTCGCCGCGATGCTGCGGTATCACTGACGTCCCAGAAACGACAGTGCCCCGCGCCACGAAGGCGCGGGGCACTGTGCGGTGTTTTGTGCGTTAGCCGAGACGCTCGATGATCGTCGCGTTGGCGAGTCCGCCGCCCTCACACATGGTGAGCAGGCCGTAGCGGCCTCCGGTGCGCTCGAGCTCGTTGAGCAGGGTGGCCGCGAGCTTGGCGCCCGAGGCGCCGAGCGGGTGGCCCAGCGCGATGGCGCCCCCGTTCACGTTGACCTTCGACAGGTCCGCGTGGTGCTCCTTCTGCCAGGCGAGCACGACGGAGGCGAACGCCTCGTTGATCTCGACCAGGTCGATGTCGTCGAGGGTCAAGCCGGAGCGCTGGAGGACCTTGGCGGTCGCGGGAATGGGACCGGTCAGCATCGTCACCGGGTCGACGCCGGCGAGAGCGAAGGAGTGGAAGCGGGCGCGCGGCGTGTAGCCAAGCTCCTTGGCCTTCTCCTCGCTCATGATGAGCACCGCAGACGCACCGTCGGTGATCTGGGAGGAGTTCCCCGCGGTGACCTTGCCGTCCTCCTTGAAGGCGGGCTTCAAGTTGGCGAGTGTCGCGACCGTCGAGTCGGGGCGGATGCCCTCGTCGGCGGAGAAGTAGGCGTCGGTGTCGTTGCCCTCGTCGTCGCGGATGCGGACCTTAATGATCTCGTTGTCGAAGCGACCTTCGGCGGTCGCGCGCGCGGCCCGCTGGTGGCTCTCGGCGGAGAACGCGTCGAGGTCCTCGCGCGAGATGTTCCACTGGTCGGCGATCATCTCGGCGCCGATGCCCTGGTTCTTCAGGCCGCCCACGGGCTCGTAGCGCTTCATCACGCGCGGGCCGAAGGGAAAGCCGAGGTCCTTGACGATGGACGAGCCCATCGGGGTTCGGGTCATGCCCTCGACACCCGAGGCCACGACGACGTCGTAGGCGCCCGACATGACGCCCTGCGCGGCGAAGTGCAGCGCCTGCTGGGAGCTGCCGCACTGGCGATCGATCGTGGTGGCGGGCACCGACTCGGGCCAGCCGGCCGCGAGCACCGCGCTGCGACCGATGTTGAGCGACTGCTCGCCGACCTGCATGACGCAACCCATGATCACGTCGTCAATGACGGCCGGGTCGAGGTCGTTGCGCGTCTGAATCGCCTTCAGCGCCTCGGACGCGAGGTCCACCGCGTGCCAGTTCTTCAATGATCCGTTCCGCTTCCCACCAGGGGTTCGGACGGCGTCCACAATGACGGCTGTCGCCATGGAAATTCCTTTCGATCGTGAGGGCGTTTGTCGCCAACTCGCGAAGCCTATAGGCGCGGTGCGAACTACTGTCAAAACGATGACCGACGCCCCGAAGAACATGGACCGCTGGCTAGGAGACGGGGGCATGGCCATCATCGGCGTGCTCGGGGGATCCTTTCTCGCCTACGGGATCGACGGCGAGGACCTCGGCTGGGTCACCGGCTCGTTCTCACCGGCCGAACTCGCCTGCAATCCTCACGGATTCGTCCAGGCCGGGGTCCAGGCGGTGCTGCTCGACGCGGCGATCAACTTCGCGGTGAACGCCGCGTTGCGCGGCAAGGACCGGACCAAGGCGACCATCGAGATCAAGTCCGAGTTGATGCGCCCGGCCGTGCGCGGCGAGACCTATCTCCTGCGTGGCGACGTCGTGCGACTCGGCCGTCAGGTCGCCTACGGCGAGAGCACCCTCACGAGCACGGACGGCAAGCTCGTCTCGCGCGCCACCGCAACGTTCCTCGTGCACCGCGCCGACGGTTGAGGGCCGATCAGATGTGGTCGGCGGGGATCTGACCGAGGCGTCCGGCCTCGTAGTCCTCGAATGCCTGACGCAGTTCGTCGCGGGTGTTCATGACGAACGGACCGTACGCGGCGACGGGCTCGCGGATTGGTTGCCCCCCGAGAACGAGGACCTCGAAGGCGTTCGTGCGCGAGTCCTGCTGCGCCGACGCGGCGAGTTCGAGGTAGTCGCCGTCCACGTGGACGGCCATCTGACCCGACTCGATCGGGTCGGCCCCGGTGCCGACGGTGCCGCGGCCAGCCAGCACGTAGGTCAGCGCGTTGTAGTCGGGGTTCCACGGCAGCTGCAGTCGCGCCCCGGGGAAGACCGAGACGTGCGCGATCGTGATCGGTGTGTGCGTCGACCCGGGTCCCGTTGCGTCGTCGAGGGAGCCCGCGACGAGCCGCACGATCGCCTCGCCGGACGGTGACGTGAGCAGCGTGACCGCGTTGGCCTCGATGTCCTGGTAGCGCGGCGTCACCATCTTCAACGCACGGGGCAGATTGACCCACAGCTGCACGCCGTGGAACAGGCCACCGGTGTCAATGAGCGCGTCCGGCGGACGCTCGATGTGCAAGATGCCCGCGCCCGCGGTCATCCACTGCGTCGCGCCGTTTTGAATGACCCCGCCACCACCAATCGAGTCCTGGTGCACAAAGGTGCCCTCGATCATGTACGTCACCGTCTCGAATCCCCGGTGAGGGTGCCACGGCGTTCCTTTGGGCTCGCCGGGTCCGTAGTCGACCTCGCCCATCTGGTCCATATGGATGAATGGGTCGAGGTCGTCCATCGACACGCCCGCGAAGGCTCGGCGGACGGGGAAGCCCTCGCCCTCGAGGCCGCGGGGAGCGGTCGTGATCGAGGTCACCCGACGGGCGCGGTGCGCGGGCGTTGGTTCGGCGAGTCGGGGTAGTTCGAGGGGATTGTCGACGGTGACGGCGGGCATGCGGTCACCCTACCGACTCGCTCGGCGACATGATCCGGTCGAAATCCACCGCGATGAACAGTCCCGTGGCGTCCACCACGGTCGTCTCACCGGCACTGATCGTGCCGCGCACGTGGATCTTGCGGCCGTCGCGATTCTCGATCCAGGCGCGTGACACCAGCGGCTGCTCAATGGGGGTGGGCGCGCGATACGCCATGGACAAGGTGGCCGTGAGTCCCAACTGTCCGTTGAGCGTGACAGCCATGCCCATGGTTTCATCCATGAGCGCGGCGAGGATGCCGCCGTGCGCGCGGTCGGTGGCGCCCTCGAACGCCTTGCCGAGCGTCACCTCCATCACCGCCTGGTCGCCGTCGCGCGACAGATACGCGCCGAGACCCATCGGGTTGGCGCCCCCGGCGACCACGCCGTCGGTGAAGATCGCCCGTCGCTGACCCTCTCCGTAGATCGGCACACTCGCGGGGAAGTCCGTCGTGCCGTGGGGGCTCCGTCGCGTCTCACGCACCCGCGCGGGCGCCGCGTCGAGTTGGGTCACGAGTTCGCGCAGCCGTGCGGAGAACTCGGTCATCTGCTCGTCGTCGAGGTCGTGTGCGGCGAACGCGTGTCCCAGATCGCGCAGCAGTGACGCGGCGGTGACGCGGGGGTCGAGGTTGGTCATGGGGCTCCCTGATAGTGGGCGTCGGCGACGTCGAGCGCCCGATCGAGTCGACGACAACCCTCGCGAGCTTCGTCGTCAGTGATGGTGCACGGCGGCACGACGTGCAGGCGGTTGTAGTTGGCGAAGATGAGCAGACCCTCGGCCCGACAGGCCGCGACGACCTCGTTCATGGCGGGCGAACTGGCGCCGTACGGCGCGAGCGGTTCACGCGTCGCGCGATCGCGGACCAGTTCGAGCGCGAAGAAGACGCCGCGGCCGCGGACCTCACCGAGTGCGGGGTGTCGGTCACGAAGGGCGTGCAGCTCGGGTCGCAGGACGCTCTCGCCGATCGTGCGCGCGTGCTCGATCACACCCTCGTCTCTCATCGCCGACATCGAGGCCACCGCGGCGGCACAGGCCAAGGGATGTCCCGAATACGTGAGGCCACCGGGGTAGGCGACGTCGGCGAAGGTCGCGGTCACCTGCTCGCTGATCACAACACCGCCGAGGGGCACGTAGCCCGAGTTCACCCCTTTGGCGAAGGTCACGAGGTCCGGTGTCACGTCGAAGGCGTCGTAGGCGAACCACTCGCCGGCGCGACCGAACCCGCACATCACCTCGTCAGCGATATAGACAATGCCGTAGCGGTCACAGAGCGCCCGCACACCCGACAGGTAGCCCGGTGGGGGAACCATGATTCCCGCCGTTCCGGGAATCGTCTCGAGAATGATCGCGGCGATGGTGCCGGGTCCCTCGAATTCGATGGTGCGTTCGAGGTGCGCGAGGGCGCGCTCGCACTCCTCGGCGTCGGTCGTGGCGCCGAATTCGGATCGGTAGAGGAAGGGGCCGAAGAAGTGCACGACACCCGCCGCGCCGGTGTCGCTCGGCCACCGACGGGGATCACCGGTGAGATTGATCGACGTGGCCGTGGCCCCGTGGTAGCTGCGGTAGGTCGCCAGGACCTTCGGCCGGCTGGTGTGCAGGCGGGCCATGCGCACCGCGTGCTCGACGGCCTCGGTACCCCCGTTGGTGAAAAAGACCTTGGCCGCACCGGCGAAACTGCGGTCCAGGATCATCTCGGCGGCGAGGTAGCGCGCCTCGTATCCGTGCTGGGGCGCAATGGTGCACAAGGTGTCGGCCTGCGCGCGAATGGCCCTCACGACCGCGGGGTGCTGGTGTCCCAGATTGGTGTTGACCAGCTGCGAGGAGAAGTCCAGGTACGTGGTGCCGTCCTCGGCGTGCACGAATACGCCCTGCGCGTCGCGAATCATGAGGGGCGCGATCTGGGACTGTGCCGACCACGAATGAAACACGCTGGCGCGTTCGCGCTCCTGACTGGTGAGGGACTCTCGTGCCTGGCTCATCTCGTCTTCCCCCGGTGGCGGGGCACGTCGACGGAAGGATCGTGACGTGCGCGGTCGATGATCAGGGTACCTCCCACCGCGAGACGCTCTCGACGGACGCGACTACTTGGCCAGGGTCGCGGCCACTTTCACGAGGGCGGGGACAAACAGCGCGGCGTCGACCGTCCCGAGTCCGCTCGCGAGGTCGTATCCCGTCGTGGCGCTGAAGCCCGGGACGATCACCAGTTTGTGCGCGGCGTTGTGGAAGGACACGGCGTTGGTGCCCTGGGTCACGTCGACGATCCCGTTGTGCGCGACACCACTCATGGCGTAGAGATCGGGATTGATGAGTCCCAGTGCGTGTTTGGCCTCCTGGTCCGCCAGCGCCACGATGCCCGCGAGGAGCGGGGTCGCCTCGCTGGTCCCGCACTCGGTGTGCCACCCGGGTGAGGTTCCGTGGCCGAGGAAGGACTCGTAGATGTCGACCGCGCCGTAACAGCCGGCGCTCATCGAGATGTCCGGGACGCTGCGCGTCGCCCCGACGACACCGCTCACCGCGTCTTGGTAGGTGGGACGCGCAAAGTAGATCGAATGGCCACCACCCGTCGCTCCCTTGTCAGAGGAGTTGGCGTACGTGTCGTCGTTCCACACGACGTCAGGCGTCACCCGAGCCCCGGTGGCGCCGAGGTCGAGCGACGTGCCGCCAACGGCGGTGACGAGAGGGTCGGAGGCGGGCCACCCAATGGTGGGGAGACGTGTTGAGTGTCGAGGCGTCGGACAGGTAATTCGTCGATCCCCAGTCCCCGGAGCCGGCGAGAACGCTGACTCCGGCATTCGCTGCGGCGATGTAGGCGCTGCGCAGTGGCGTGATCTGACTGAGCGAACTGAACGACACTTCCGAGGCGTCGAAACTCTGGCTGATGATTTTGCCGAGCTTGTGGGCGATGACGTAGTTCTCCGCCTTCACGATGTCGGGGAAGCCCCTATGTCCCCTCCCACCTCGTCGGTGTCTCCACCAAGAGCAGTGCGGCTTTGGGCGCCATGACGTGAGCCCATTCGACATCGAGAGTCGTCTCAACGGCCAGCCCGCGCGATCGGTCGCGTCGGGACGGTAGGGAGCGATCGCTCCGGCGGGTGTGATCACCTTGAACGAGGGCGGAGCACTGAGATGGAACGTCTTGTCGAAGGTCGAGAGATCCGAGGCGATGGTCGGGGAACCGAACGCGTCGACGATCACGATGGTCTGACCCTGGCCCTTGATGTCCTTGGAAAGAGGGGTGCGAGGTCGTAGGCCGATTCGATCCGCCGGGGGTTGTAACACGGCTCTGTCCGTGAGACGTCGCGAGGCAGGTGGCGAACGTGGGCGGGCTGCTCGACACGAGGGTGGAGGCCAGCGTCGCGGTCGGGAGAAGTTCTCGCACCACCGGGCGTCGTCGTGGCACTCACGCTCGACCATCCCGCTGACGCGGCGGCGAGCAGGCTCACAGCGAGCACGACGGCCAGACGACGATATGCCACGAGTCCCCCTCTGGTCCTTGCGGGGACCGTGACGTACACGGTACTCAGGCGGGCTCGCCCCGACAAGGTCCGGGTCGTCGCGACGTCCGTTGATGGCGGGTGGGCGTCACGGCACGGTGTCGAACCCGCCCGCGACACCGTTGCTGGTTGCCGCGGGCGGGCCGAGCACGAGCTGAGATGACCGTGTTGGTCGCCAAGTTGTATCCACCATCAATCTCGGCACCCGAGGCGGGCTGGTACTTCATCTCATCTTGGTGAAGTTGAGGGTGACGGACTCTTCGGGGTTCTCGTCCCCGCCACCGCTAATCGAGTACGACGAGACGAACACGTTGCTCAGGACAATGGTCATGGAGTCACCAGGGGCGGCGCCCGAGGACTGTGACGACCGGACTTCGATGCTCACGGTCGAATAGTGGTGGCCCGCACAGGCGTACTTGAACAACACGGGGGACGCGGCATCCGTTTGTTTCGTCACCACGACGCTTCGAACGATTGTCTTGCCCGAACTGCCGCCCGCACCTTTGGTTGTGGCCGTACCGGAATTGTCCACGCCCCACGAGAAGGAACTGATCTCGATCGTGCCCGTTCCACCGCCGGGCGAACCTTCGCCATTGACTCCCGCGACCGACATCCACTCATCACCGCCGCCCGTCAACGCGCGTGGGTGCACGGATGACGCTGACGCTGTCACGGCGAACGAGACGGCAGCGCACAGTGCGAACGCACTTCCCAACGCCACAACTCGTCGACGACGAGTTGGCCGTGGTGATTCCTCAACAATCCCTTGCTCCATAAATCCCTCCCTTTGCCGGCCCGGATTGGCCGTCACGGAGAACTGTACCGGAGTGCACGCGTGCCGTGCCCAACTTCCGCGGGGTGGCTCAGGGACCGTGGAAACTCAAGACACTGGTCGAGTCCCTGCGTTGACAACAATGATCGCGGGGCCGCGATCGGCGCTCGAAGAGAACTGCCGGCGTGACGCACGCTTCCTCGACGACACGCGCGGGGTGTAGCTCGCAACGACGCACTCGACCTCCGAGTCGTCACCGTCTCCGAGGCTGACGGCTCAGGCTTCGTCGCTCGGAGCTTGCGAATTCGCTGCGATTGTCGCCTTGATCGACGCGATGACGCTCGCGACAATCACCAGGAGAATCGCGATTTTTCCAAGGCGCCCAAGGAGTCGTCCCATCCGACAATTCTGAACACATCGATGCTCGATCATTCAGAGTTTCCCGCCACGTGGACCAGTTGGGTCTGTTTGATGACGTGCTTGGCTGCGCCACTCGCGTCACCACGACGGTCGGCTGTCATGTGACACGGAAATGTCCAGCGTCAGGTGTGATCTCACAGGAACTTGGTGGGGCTAGAAGTACGCGAACTCTCGGACGTCGCGTGCAACTCCCGGACCGTTTTACCCGTGCGGGGAATTTGCGGAGGGTGAAGAATCAGAATTGGTAATCGCTCGTCGCACAATTTGGCTCGAATGAGCGAGATTGAGCCTGAATGCACGAGCCACGTTGATTCCGTTTGAAAGGACAACAACAGTAGAGAATGGACGAGTGGGTGATGTCGCGGGGTCCCCGCATCCGGCGGCTACCAACTCGGACGCCGCCTCGGATGAGGTCATGCGTGCGCTTCAGCCAGTTGGTGATGAGCACTTCGATTCCTACCGAGCGTGGCGGACAGACGCAGTTATGTTGGCAATTACGTTGGTATCGGCATGTGCCAGTGCGTTCTCTCTCGACCTCGAGTACCGGCGCGCTGGTGTAACGGACCAGTTCACTCTGCTAATTCTCCTGCTGTCGGTCATCGGGACTGGAGTGGTTTGCTGCTGGGCAGTTCATGTAAGAGTCGCGTTGGGTCAGATATTGGCGGGCAAGACCGGACCCATTCCGTCGAGCTGGATGCAACTGCGAGCCCTAAGTCAACTCGCCCGAGACCCCCTTGCGATGAGGAACCTCGCTCCGAACAAGGTTCCTCTGGCATGGCACTCTCCGTTGGCGACCACACTGTGGAGGCTTCGGCTCGCGCTGCTTGTCTTGCTCGGAATCTTCAGTTGGTCGATCTTCAACACAGGCGCTGCGGTCGCCACACATGTTCTTGCGTGGGCGCCAATAGTTGTCCTGGCGTTCGGGACCTTCATTGCCTTGTGCACCTTCGCTCCATTCATCCTCGTCGACAATGCGCGCCGGCGCTTTCGAGAAGCCGATATTGAGTCACTCCTCAAGCCTTCGACTCCGACGCGACCGATTCGAATCGTCTCTCTTATCGTAGGAATTGCTCTGCTTCTGCTCTCAGTAGTTCAACTGGCCGAGTGGGCAATTCCACTTGTTGAAGATTCAACCCGTCTCGTGGGCCGGGCCACCACTTCTGTGGAACTCCCAAGAAGCACCCAGACGATTTATGCCGGATGTGACGGTGACTTGAACTGCTCACCATTGGATCCATCGGATATCAAGGTGACCTCTACTACCACCCACACGACTCTCGAGATCGTTGACGACCAAGGAGTCGACCACCAGAGTTTTGAAGACCACCCCTGGCTTTCGGTGGCAAACGTTCGAGTCGCGGTCACCGGCCGCTACCTCGTTACCCTCGGAGGGACTGCCAGCGGTCAATACCGCATCGCACTTTCCCAATCAACCATTTTTCAGATCGTGCTTCCATTGATCGGCACCGTGGTGTGGAGGGTGATTGCTTTGTGGCTCACGGGGGTTGCGATATACGAGACGTTCTATTTCCGGCGTCCTCGGAAACGAAAGACATGACAGGCATTTCTTGCTAGGTGGCCGCAGATCTAGTCACGAACTCGGGGAAGCGTTTCAGCTTCAAAATCAAGCCGCGCACCGATGTGTTCGGCATCTCCTCAAGCGATCCTGTGCGTCGTATGGCATTGCCGCATTCTGAGTCCGGACCCACGACGAGTGCACCGGCTTTTCCGCTGAAGGTCTTGGGATGGGCATCGAGACGCGCCAGAGGATCTGCCTTGGTCGCTCCTTCTGCGGGTGGACTGGTGTGACCTTGCACTAGGAGTTTGTTCGTGCTCAGGATGGCTGTACTCGAAAGAGTGCAGCACCGCAAAGTGACCGCGATGGCGGCGCGGGTTGCGTAGGCAGGGGTCGTAGCTGCGGACGGGGTCGACGCCCTTGTCAAGTGGTTGCTGGGCGCGTAGCAGCTGTGGTTCCGTTGGCTCGCGGCGCACGGTAGCCAACGTATTGCACAAATAGGTCGTTTCGTTGCACAAATGGACTTGGCCGAATAGGCAGGTCGAGGGGGCAAGAAACTAAATTCTGGTAATTGAGGTGTCACCGGAACTTTCGCGCGGGATTTTTGGTGGGGCTAGTAAGAATCGAACTTACGACCTCAGCATTATCAGTGCTGCGCTCTAACCGACTGAGCTATAGCCCCGCGAACGAACAAATCTACACCAGTCGCCGGTGGCTCCTACGTGGAGGGGTCCTCCCACAGTTTTGCTTGGATCGACTGGCTCGCCGTGGCGAGGAGAGTGCCGTTTCGGCTGAAGAGAAAACCAGTTCCCTGTCCGAAACCGTGCGACAACGCGTGCATGTGGATGTCACAGAGGACCCACTCGGTCGGCTCCAGTGTTGCGACGCGAATCGTGTTGTCCAGACTTCGACCCATCATCCGTTTTCCCATCGGCTCCATGGCTCCTGACGACACGTAGTCACCGAAGATCGCCAATGTCGCGGCCGAGGGATCCAGGTGTCCGGGGACGCGAGCCCAGATGGCCGTGTGTGGTGAGCCGGGTACCCCGTTGATCTGTTCGAAGGGGCGACCCAATGCCACCCTCGTGTCGATATGTTCGAAGATCGACTCACCCATTCCACGCGGCATGCGGCGCTGGGGGCACTCCTCCGGCGGTGGCACGTCCGGCATGGCAACCCACGGCTCGGGCGCTTCGAGAGTGCCGGTGCCGAGGGCCGCGTTCACAGTGAGGATTTCCTTGTCCCCGATCGTGGCCACCGCTCGTGCCTGGGTGACGCGGTGACCCACGACGGCAAGGGTCGTGGTGATCGTCACGTCGGAGTGCGTTGGGGCGTAGCTGAGATAGTGCGCGGTGGACCAGATTGCGGGTCGACCGCTGTGCTCCTCCAGCGCGACGACGCCGGCGGCGAGTCCGCACCCGCCGAAGAGGAATTGGCCCGGTGTTATGAGCCGTTCAGTGACACGGAGGCGCCACGTATTGTCGCTCGTGCGTTCAATGCCGAGGAAATCGGTCGCGTTCACGAACGGGCAGGTTACTGGCCACGGATCGGTACCTCCGACGCGCGGACACTCCACGAGAAGTGCGAAGGGCAGACTAGAGCCGTGATCGACCCGCGCTTTGTGTTTCTGGGCGCGTTGGTGTCACTGAGCGGCTCATTCGTCTACATCCGCGATACGTGGCGAGGGACAACAGCGCCGAACCGGGTCACGTGGAGTCTGTGGGGACTGGAGCCCCTGCTCGCCTTCGCCGTGGAGCGTCAAGCGCACGTCGGTCTCGCGTCCTTCATGACACTGATGATCGGCGTTGTGCCGATCGTCGTGGTGGTGGTCTCATTTCACGACCCTCAGAGCGTCTGGAGAATTGGCACCTTCGATATTGCGTGTGGTGTCATCTCGTTGATGGGACTCATCTTGTGGGTCTTCATTGACCAGCCGACAATCGCCCTCGTGACGTTCGTGGCTGCGGACGCGGTCGCGGGCCTGCCGACTATTCGCAAGTCCTACCTTGATCCGGAGACTGAGTCCGCGTGGACCTTTCTCTCCGGCGCGATCTTTGCGGCAATCACGCTGATGACGCTGTCGCGCTACACCGTCGCCGGGGGACTGTTCCCCACATCGATTCTCATCATCGATACAACGATCTGGCTTCTCATTGTCAGCCGTGTCGGCCCTAGGCTTCGAGAGACGCGACTTACCCGCGGGGGGATGGCAACACCGTGACACTCGAACACGACAGTCCGCTGCCCGACCCGGAGGCGGCACGAGCCAAAGGCCGCGCGCAGCGAGCCACCCTCACCAGGACCGCAGTCGCCGATCTCGTCGATCGACCCGACACGCGTGATCCGGTGTCCATCCTCGAGAACCAATCGCGTGACCGGGTCCCCGAGTTGATCCCGATTCGTTACCAGAGAATGCTTGTGGACGCGTTCGCGTTCTTTCGCGGATCGGCGGCCATCCAGGCAACCGACCTCGCTCAAGGCCCCTCATCCGAGCTTGATGTGCAACTGTGCGGTGACGCCCATCTCGCGAATTTCGGTGTGTTTTCGTCTCCCGAGC
The DNA here is from genome assembly GCA_963830195.1 of uncultured Actinomycetota bacterium. Classification (GTDB taxonomy): domain Bacteria; phylum Actinomycetota; class Acidimicrobiia; order Acidimicrobiales; family RAAP-2; genus RAAP-2. The sequence goes on from CAWHLQ010000023.1 coordinate 66,942, forward strand.
AGCGGCTCGTGTTCGACGTTGACGACTTTGATGAGACGACGCGAGGACCGTTTGAGTGGGACGTCAAACGACTGGCCTCGTCGGTGGCGATTGCGGCGGACTCTCTGGGACACAGCGAGCGTCAACAGGCACGAGCGGTCCACGCGGCCGTCACGAGCTACCGAACCTCAATGCGGGAGTTCGCTCGTAACGCGACGCTCACCAACTGGTACGCCACTCTCGATCTCGACAGTGCCATGAGCGATCTTCGTGAGTACTTCACGCACGAAGAGATCAGCGAGGTGAGCGGGATCGTCGCCGCGGCGAGTGGCCCCTCACCGACGCGCGCGTTTGCGAAGTTGATGACGACCGTCGACGGGCGTCCACGCATCCGGAATGCTCCACCGTTGCTCGTCCCGCTCGACGAGCTCGATGACAACGACACGCAGGAGTCACTCACGATCCTGCTCACGACGATCCTCCGTGACTACTCCTCATCGGTGTCTCCCGAGATGCGCGTCCTCCTGGCGCAATTCACGCCGATGGACGCCGCGCGCAAGGTGGTCGGCGTCGGATCGGTGGGCATGCGGTGCTTCATCCTGCTGCTGCTGGGGCGTGACGTTCACGACCCCTTCTTTCTTCAGGTGAAGGAGGCCACCGATTCCGTTGTCGATATGGCGCGTGGCCGAGTGGCGTCGATCGCTCCCGGTGATCGCGTCGTGGAGGGCCAACGGGTCATGCAAGCCACGTCCGATCTGTTTCTCGGATCACACGCGCTCACGTACCCCGACGGAGTGCAGCGAAGCTTCTATATCCGCCAGCTCTACGACAACAAGGCCTCCGTTGACTTCACACGCATGTCCGTGGAGTCTCTGTCGGCGTACGCACGGGTGTGCGCCTGGGCCCTGGCGCGCGCGCACGCTCGAACGGGAACGTCCCTGGAGCTCGCGGCGTATATGGGCAGCGGCACGAAGTTTGACGACGCCGTTGGTTCCTACGCTCTCGCGTACCGACGGCGCAACAGTGAGGACTACAACGCGCTGCGACGCGCTGCCGACGAGGGGCGGATCTCCGTCGCGACATGATCACCGGTCTTCCGTTTCGATGGCACCCCGTCGAGACGGCGGTCATCGGCGTCCTGTTCGTTCTCTACTGGCGCGTGAGTCGGAGCCGAGCAGATCGACTCCGGTGTTCTCTGGCGCTCGGTGCGGCTCTCGTCGTGGTGATCTGGCCGGTGGGCGACCTTGCCACCAGCGTGTCGCTCTCCGTGGCCACTGCTCAACGCTTGGTCGTGATGTTGCTCGTTGTCCCGCTGTTGATGCTCTCGACGCCGGTCGCGTTCCTGGAACGCGTCACACGTCCCGAACCGTTTGATGTCGTGGTGAGGTCCCTCTCGCAACCGGGCGTCGCCATCGTGAGTGTCACCGCCCTCGGCACCTTGACGGTGTCGCCACTCCTTGTCGACTGGGGAGCCCGCGCTTTTCTGGGACACGTCGTCGTTCTCATTCTTACGGTCGTGTCGGGAGTGGTGCTGTGGATCCCGGGTCTCGGTGTTGTGCCCGGTGCCCGAAAGCTCTCACCAGGAGGTCGAGCGGCGTATCTGTTCGCATCTTCGGTCGTGGTGACCGTGCTGTCGTTCGTATGGATCTTCTCAACACATTCTCTGTATCCAGGGCTGCACCTTCAATCTCAGATACTGGGTGTCACTCCTCTGTTTGACCAACAACTTGCCGGCTTCATCGCCAAGCTCGGTGCGTACGCCTCGCTGTGGGCCGTTTCCTTCTACGTCTTCTTCCGTGCCGACGATGAAGGACGCTCGCTCGAGGACACGCCACTGTCTTGGGCTGATGTTGAGCGGCAACTACTCAGAGTTGATCGCGCGCAAGCACGAGACCTTCGCCGTCATCGGCCGACGTAGGCCTCGGGGTTCCGAGACGAATCGGTAGGCTGTAGGGCACTCGGGGACGTAGCTCAGCTGGAAGAGCACCTGCTTTGCAAGCAGGGGGTCGTGGGTTCGAGCCCCATCGTCTCCACCGAAGATTCAAAGGGTTGAAGGGTTGAAATTACAGTGGAATCCAGGGTTTACGTCGTAGAAGCAAGGTCAGGGTTCGGGCGTCTGATGGCTGAGTTGGTAATTAGGGAGCCAAATGGGGAGCCAGATTTCTAGTCTGCACCTGATCAGGAGGCGTATTCAGCGGAACCTGTGGCTCAAAACAGTGTTGAATCCCGAAATCGCTCCCACGGTTCTAGATATTGGTCCATCCATCCAGGTCCGTATCCGAACTCGCTCATCTTCTTCCACAATCTCCATTTATCAGCCACATTGGGAACACCGACTCCCGTCTGCGCGTGTGAGGCTCGATAGAGATCGCTGTGCAAGAGACTCACTTCAACGACCTTGGCGTGCGGCAAGAGATATACGGAGGGTCTCACCAGATCTTCAGTACTGAAATAGACAAACGCCCAAAACCGTTGGCTCGGTTCGTCGACTTTGGTACCGATGGGCCAACTCTTTGATCCAATCGTGGTTTTAACCTGAACTCGAACTTCACCCGTGTCGAGTTTGACGTACAAGTCGTCTGCGTGAAAGCCCCGAGGCAATTGGTCACACAGCATGCCGTGGATGAGGAAGCGGCTCGCGACAATCAGTTCGCCAGCTTCACCGATCATCATTCTTCAAATCTGGCGCTCGTCCACTGGAAGAGCGTACATCAGGGCTTCTGCTTTATCACGAGTGACGACAGTTTGTCTACGATGGCGCGCATCCCTGTGATGTTCAGAATTGTGGCTATTGGTCGCCTGTGTCGATCCAACGACGGTCCTCTTGGACGTAGCGGAGCTCACCTTTGGTAATCGGCGGGATGGATTCCGGTAGTTCAGACAGCGCTAGGTCGGTTATTTCGGGATCAATTCGAATACTCGCTACACCATCGGTGATGATGAGACTTCCCGATTCACTCTTGCCGAGTCGCTTCACTTGTGCCCTGAGCGCAGAGTACGAGTCGTCGGCCAGAAGTGTTGCGAATCGTGTCAGAAATCCGACAGGGACTATCAAGAGGAGATTCCACCACACGCCGCCTTCCGCCGACGCCGTAAGTGATCTCATCGTTCGATTAAATTCGACGGTAATTCCCTCTTGTGCGAGTGCATCTTGAATCGATCCAACTGAAGCCGGACGGGAATGTTGGAGAGTGAATCCTCTGAGAGGATCAACTCATGCCACGACAGTCCCGCTACTCCCCAGAGGTGCGTGAACGAGTTATCCGGATGGTGCTGGACCACCGCGACGAGTATTCGTCCGAGTGGGCCGCTCTCGCTTCGGTGGCTTCGAAGTTCGGGATGGCGCCCGAGACACTGAGGACCTGGGTTCGCCGGGCTCAGATCGACGGTGGTCTGCGACCCGGACTCACGACCGATGAACGTCAACGTCGAAGGAGCTCAACGTGAGGTGCGTGACCTGCGCCGCGCGAATGAGATCTTGAAGGACGCATCGATTTTCTTCGCGACCGAGCTCGACGGTCGAACGAAGAAGTAGTCCGCTACATCGATTCACGCCGGGATCGTTGGGGAGTCGAGCCGATCTGCAGAGTTCTGCAGTTCGCTCCCGCCACCTACTACGACGCCAAGTCCCGACCGGCGTCTGCTCGCCAGTGCCGTGACGAGGAACTGAGAGCTGAGATTCAGCGCGTCTACAACAGAGCTTCGACGGTTGCTACGGCCAACTGAAGGTCTGGAAGCAGTTGGTCGAGAAGGCGTCGAGGTGGCCAACTGCACCGTCAGGCGACTCATGAAGGAGATGGGCCTCTCGGGCGTTCGACGCGGACGTCACTACAAGGCGACGACGAAGAGCGACGACACGCTGCATCGTCCGAGCGATCTCGTCGAGCGTGAGTTCAGCGCCCCGGCCCCGAACCGACTCTGGGTGGCCGATCTCACCTACGTGAAGACGCACTCCGGATGGGTCTACGTGGCGTTCATCGTCGACGTGTTCAGCCGCATGGTGGTCGGCTGGCAGATCTCAACCTCACTGCGCAGCGACCTCTCCATCGACGCCCTCGAGATGGCGATTCACTCACGTCAGCACCGCGATCTCAGTCAGGTCATCCATCACAGCGACCGCGGAGTCCAATACCTCAGCATCCGCTACACCGAGAGGCTCGGCGACGCCGACATCGTTGCCTCCGTCGGAAGTCGCGGCGACAGCTACGACAATGCTCTGGCCGAGAGCTTCAACGGTCAGTTCAAGGCCGAACTCATCCACCGAAAGGGACCATGGCGCAACATCAGCACGTCGAGTGGGCCACGCTCACCTACATCGATTGGTTCATCGCCGGCGCATCCACGAGTCACTCGACCACGTCACGCCCACGGAGTTCGAGGACGCCTACTATGGCCTCAACGAGTCAGAGAGCCTGGCCGTTTTGGAAACGATTTAGTCTCCAGGAAACCCGTCCGGCTTCAAACCGTTGGATCTATTGATTCGGGATCGTCCAAAGTCACTTGGACAGACTTACACAATCCATGAGGCGACTTCTCCGTCTACGCATTAGTCAAAGATTGCAGCGTGAACATCCTTTTGCCCGAACCATACGATCAACTCTGGTCATGTCGTCAAGTTTGTCCAAGAGTTCGGCACTAGTTTCGTCGAGCCATGCAATCTGCGTCGCAGCCTTGAACTCCACAATCTCGTTTCCGGACTCGGATTCGACAAAGAATCCCATCGTCCGTTGTTTCAAATCTTCAAAGTCAAATGTTTTCCATTCATCTGGTTGAGAGTGATAAACGATTATGTCGCGTGTGTTCGTTCCGACGGAGTACGTGCATGATGCTCCGTCCTGAGGCTTAGAGGGAGTCATTTCCCAATCAAGATGGAATTGTTCACCGGTAATTCCCTGGAATGATCGGCTTACAATCGCATCTCGAATGACGTGCTGCTGCTCAAGGTAGATCGCGACGAACTGCTCGAAGGCTTCCATTGACTATGTGACTGCAGTTGCCACGTTTCCGGCGCAACGAGCGTTGACGAGCACAAAGTTGTCCCTCGGAACGAGAGCGATGGAAGAACGACGAACCAGCGGTGAGTTCGCGAATCGTGGAGCCAAAGCTTCAGGGGGATAGTGACCACGACTTATGACGCTCTCGACGGCTTGAGGGCTGGGGCCATCGATGAGCATGCCAAGGGTTTCAGTCGCTAAAGCGTCCAATTGGGTGCAACCAACGATTCGACACGAGAAGGCTACTCCTGACGAGGTATTATTAACTGTATTAATAATATCCTAAGCGTGTGAGGGTGTCCTGGAATGCAAGAGGCATATGAACTGGAAGGTGAACTGGATCTCTTGTTCACGGCAGTCGGATTGGATCTGGATGCGAAGGACCGGAAAATACTCGGTCATCGCCTAGGCGCAAAGTATGGGCTCACTCGCAAAAGTCAACAAGACGTGGCATCACACGTCGGGATGTCGCAGCCCGGAGTATCGAACAGAGAGCAGGACCTGAAGGAACGAATGCGCCGCGTCCGCTCCGACGAATCGAGGCAAAGGCAGCGGACAAGGCGCCGAGATCGCCGACCAACTCGAGTCTGCTAAACACGCCTTGCAAGAACTCGGGAAACTGCTCGGAAATGACTGATTTCGTCTCGTGCAATTAGCAGCCATTGCCGTCGTTTTTTCGAATCGCGTTCCATGCATTGAGTCGCGCCCCACATCACCCAAACTGACGAAGACCCGAGAATCACTCCCCGACGAGTTCGCTGGCTTGCGAACACGCCCGCCTCGTTCAGTGCCGCTCGAACGTCGGCGCGCGCCCGCTGAAATCGAATACCAAGTGGAAGAGTCACGCTCTCTGGCAACTTCAGCCGCACGCTTGCCTAGTGCTGCAAGGTCAATGTGAGTGGAAACCGATGCGTCAAACTCGGGAATCGGTGGATACCAGACGTATTTGTCGAAGTGCCGCGCACCAATGCTCCCCGCGATTGGGTACGGCGCGAGTATCTCACCGAGACCAGGTGAATTCAAAATCGCAAGTAAGTAGTGTGCTTCATCCATTGATGACAACAGCGCCCCAATAGAGGCTGTGTTCAGCAACTGCTGTCCGAAATCGTTACGACTCCGAGCTCGGCCAGTCGAGTCGCCGTGAGGCCGTGTAAACAACACGAAGATCTGAAGCAGGAAACTGGCTTCGAGAGCTGCTTGATGTAATCGTATATTCTGCCCCCGAGTGTCCGCTTTTCGGAACTCCGGTTATCGAGCCACAATCGCTCCCGCACGCCGCCACCAGTCGGCTAAACCGGGGTAACGATCGATGCTGGTCATCGTCACCGCGTAGTTGCGTCGAACCTTCAAACGGTGTCACCACTTTTCCTGGATTCAACATTGGGAAGGGAAGGCAATGTTCTCCTCTAAAGTACGCTCTGTGTCGAACAAATATCGATTCGACAACACCGGTTTAAGTCGGGCAGGTCCTTCCATGGCTCCTTATACCAGTCGTTCCACTGTCGAGAACGGACCGCGATGCTTGTTGAGGGCTGTAGCGGTTTCGGTGTCTCGGTTTCCACGAATATCAACATTCTTGGAAATAGATTTGCCCCTTTGCGGAAGCGATTTGCATAGGGGCGGATTTGTTTCCGTTGTAGAGCCGGATGATCAGCATGTCTGGTTCGACAAGGTCCCAAAGTGAGGCCACTCGAATCGTGGCCCTTGGAGCACGTCCCACGCACTGATCCATCTCGCGCCCGGGAGCTTCACGTGCTGACTGGTTTGAGTCTGGCTGCAACCCTTGTAAACCGAAAATTACGCTTGACGGGGACCGGAAATGGGTCGGGGATCGACATCTCGTCTCAAATCCCAGCGGGGGACGTCAAATGCGACGGTATTGCCTCGGCGAGCTGACGAAAAATCACCTTCTCGGAATCCTGCGTATGTCTGTCTTGAAAAGTGCCGCCAAGCGGCATTACAAATCCGAATCGGACCATTAAATTCGCACAAAAGACCCTCAATTGAGCGCGCAACAAAGTATGACGAAAAGGTCTTGTTGTCGTTTGTTTCGTCCCCGCGCGCCGCCGGACCAAAGCTCTTAGCTCTGAGCCCTTCGCTGGAACACACCTTGCATATCGGACGGCATGAATCTGAATGAGAGCCATGGCGGATTGCCGACAAGGACGTCAACTCTGTTCGAGCGAGAAGCGAACCAAGTCGGTCGTGCTTGATTTGCAGAAAAAGAATCCCCAGGATGTGCGATCGCGCCCCTGGTCATGAAGTTCACCATAGATGGGGCAGCTGTCCACTCGCGAATTGGTCGCTCGGCTTCGCTAACTGCGAAATTGGTGAGCACCCCGCCTATCGGTGATGGCTTCTCCGCCTTTCGGGCGGTTCGCCGCGCGCGACGCCATCTCGTCGACCAGAGACGATCGAAGCGACCGGGATCCTCCAACTACTGAACTAGGGAATCGGAGTTCTTCCACTGAGGGAACAGAGTGTTTGTGCGACCCCAGGATGGGTCAACGACAATGTCTCCCCGGACGGTGCGAGCAAACTTTCCTCAGGCGACATCCCATCGCATCGAATCGCCGAGGTATACGGGTACCGAAAGTGGCACGCCCGCCCCTCTCAATTTGTCCGTTCCTATGGCTAGCAAATAAGTGACTTGAGCCAGGATTACGGCGAACGGGAATGGAGATCCATTCCGAAAACATGCTCGGTGTACTTGGGGGAACGGCCCGTTCGTTTGAGTGACCTGCAACTAATGCTGCGTCGAGATAGCGCCGTACTGCGTGGAAGAGGAAGGTTCCAGAGCCGCAAGCAGGATCGAGCACCTTGTCTTTAAGCGGATCTGGACACTGACGATTCCACGATTCGCGAGGCGAGCCAAATTGGGTGTGTAGTACTCGCCAAGTCGATGTCGTGTATTCCGGCGAAGATCCCGACCGGACTGGTAGAGGGACTTCAGGACGTCGTGATCCACTCCAGCCCAAGACAAAGAGCTGAGAGTCGACGTGAGAGCCCTCCGGCAACGATCGCTCACCCACCTCGGCCATTGAGGACCCAGTCGAAAAATCCAGCTTCTACCGACGCCGCGTATGCCTTGACCCCGGGCGAGAGCATGTGATGAACTAAAGTGTCGCAGCTGCTGTCTCCCCAAGGTTCGGGGTGTGCGTCAAATCCGATTACGACGTCGGGGCGACTCCAAGCAGTCAACGAGACTGAGGTAAGTGTGCCCTTCAACAAACAATTCGTCTTCGTCGTGAATATTGAGTTCCGAGCGCAGTCCGAAGCATCTTGGCCCACAACGCCCGCTTTTTAACTGAACTTCAGGGCTCGCTTGAGCCATCGGCCAACAGATCAGTGACGGTTCGCTGAAATGAATGAACAAGCAGACCAGCCGGCAAACTGCTCATAGTGCGTCTCTTCAATTGAATCTGGCCGTCGGAGCAATCTGCCTTTCTGTTGCCAGCATCGAGCCCAACCACCAACGAAATCGACTTGGGTCCCCTCATGCCCCAGGGTGGAGTTCTTGTACGGGAGAAGGATTTCCGATGACAAAGCAGACGACGTTCTTGTACAGTCGCCACGACACACCATCGGTGAGGAGTCCGTTGACATCGTCGGATCCGCTCCACCTCTTGCCGATCGGCGAGGGAAACCAGTCCAACTGGCCCTCCGCGTTCGTGCGGGCGGGAGCTCAAGCCAAGGTCTCGTTTGCATTCTTTTATTATTAGCGCGCCAACTTCGACATTTAATACGTGTTCTGCTCGCTTGCGGGAGTTTCGAGGCCAACATTCTGCGAAACTCTTGGAACACCGTAGAGGAGAACCGTCGCGTATGTCGGCTTGAATATCTGCCTCGGTGCGCCCGGGATTGCGTGTCGCTAACCGATCAAAGACATTGAGAAAGGTCGAATGCCACTCGCTTAGTCCTCTCCTTGGGTCACAGAATCAGCCTGTCATATCGGCGCTCTCGGACGCAGACAATACGTAGGTCATATCAACACGATCTGAACCGGCCTGGGTATTCCGTTGACTTTCTCACTGGGGAGAAAGGATGGAACCATGACGAAAGAACCAGCCAAGAAGAGGGCGGCTCCGCCGCCGCGATATCCGGACGAGTTGCGCGAACGAGCCGTCAAAATGGTGCGCGATTTGAGGGCCGCTGATCCACAAGATCGCGGCGTCTTTGCACGCGTGTCGCGCCAACTCGGCGTTGGCTCTGAGTCGTTGCGCAACTGGGTGGCCAAAGCCGAGGCTGAAGATGGTCTGCGCCCCAGTGTCAACGACTCGGAATTAGCCGAACTCAAAGAGCTGCGAAAAGAGGTTCGCGAACTTCGTCGAGCAAACGATATTTTGCGAGCCGCCGCGACTTTTTTCGGAGCGGAGCTCGACCGACAACCGAAGAGGTAATCACTTTCATCGATGCCCACCGATCAGACGAAACCGGTGGGCATCGATGGGGGGTCGAGCCAATCTGTGAACAGTTGCAGGTTGCCCCCAGCACTTACTACGACGCAAAGAAGCGACCACCTTCGAAGCGCTCAGTTCGCGACGCCGAGTTGTGCGTGCTACTCATGGCCATCTGGGTCAAGAACTACTCCGTCTACGGACGGCGCAAACTGTTTCACGCGGCGCAGCGTCACGGCCTCGACATTGGACGCGACCAGGTCGCTCGACTCATGAAACAATTGGAAATTCGCGGCGCCAGTCGATCAAAAAGGCGCTTCACGACACACTCAGACGCGACGCACCTGCGCGCACCGGATCTGGTGCACCGCGAGTTCGTCGCAACGCGACCCGATGCGCTGTGGGTGGCTGACTTCACCTACTGCTCGACCTGGAGTGGCGTCATCTACGTGGCGTTCATTGTCGACGTGTTCAGTCGTCGCATCGTTGGTTGGAAGGCGTCGCGTTCAATGACTGTCGACCTCGTGGTTGACGCGCTCAACATGGCGGCGTGGACAAGACGACACACGTCACTCGATCAACTCACGGTGCACACCGACGCGGGATCTCAATACACGTCGGTTTCCTACACCGACCGCCTCGACGAGATCGGTGCCGCACCCTCAATTGGCACCGTCGCAGATTCTTATGACAATGCTCTGGCCGAGGCGGTCAACGCCCTGTTCAAGACCGAACTGCACCGCAACTCTGCCGTGCTCTCACGATTCGGTGGGCACTGGAAAGGTCTCGATGATCTCGAAATTGCCACCTGCGAGTGGGTGCTGTGGTTCAACGAAGAGCGCCTTCACGGTGAACTCGATCACCACACGCCGAGCGAGGTCGAAGAGGACTACCGTGTCAGAACTCAGACCAAAGCGGCCTGAGAAAACTCAGTCAAAAAGTGTCCGGGAAACCCAGGCCGATTCAATTGTTGGGAGTCTAGAAGCGATGACGGTGAGAGTGCCGGTGCGACAAACGCTTCAGTGCGTTCCGCGATGTCCAACGTGCGAGCCTATCGGAATGAAAACTGGCGGCGATAGTTGGTTTGGATTCGGCCATAGATCGAGCAGCCTTACTTCGCGAAATCGAACCGGAGATTGGCTAGGGAAGAACTTGGAATCTCGCCATCGCTTTCGGCAAGCAATATTGGCCGCGTTGATTGCGGCGTTGCTCTTGCCGATCATTGTTGTACTGCCCATCGTCATCTTCTGGGAGACCGGAGCACTTCGCTGGATCATCGTCGGTGCCGCCGGAGCGACGGGACCGTGGAAACCGCCAGATCCATGACGATTCTGCTCGCTGGTGTGGCTGATCCGATCATGAGCATCGACGCCGAAGTGGCAACATCAGATGCGCTCAGAAACTGGAGTTGTCCGGTCACACAATCGCGAACGGAGTGAAGATCCGGAATCACGAGGACATTGACCACATGGCTGCCGGCCCAGCAGGGCTCGTTGTCGTTGAACGGAGTGGAGCCGACACAAGTGGCCGATGGATATGGATCGCCACGGATTCATGCCAGGCCGTCAGATGGACGCCGTAGACCAGGTCAAGCGAAACGCTAACAACGCAGCCGTGCAGTTCGCGAAGTCGTTGGGTGGTCGCCCAGTTCGGGCGTTTGTGTCGTGTGGTCGAGCGAAGACTCATCGGGAGACGCAAATTGGATCTCGGTTGACGGAGTCGACGTGGTGCGAGGTCCCGCCTTAAGCCTCTGGCTCGAATCGTTGGCTGGTGGCGATCTTGATGCGGATTCTGTTGATCAATTGGTTGAAGCCATCTTGAAACAGGCGATCGGACGAGATACGACTCAAAGCGTTCAATCCAGCATCGTCCAACCTCACGAAGAGTGTTTCTCAACAATCTCATCTTTCCGTTTGTGGGTGCCGTGGTGTCTTTTTACGCAGTGATACTCGTCGGCACGCTTCACCAAGATCTAGCTGATATTGTTGCCTTCTCGCGTCACCGAGCTCGTTGGAATTTCCATCGTACAGGTGGACCGCTTGCGTCGGTTCGCTACGGGTCTGGCTGGCGATGTCTGCATTGATGGTCGTCGCGTACGATCGGTGATTCTGATCCGGTTCGCCGTGAAGTGATAATTGGACTCCACACACTCGTCGCGTCCGAGTGATGATGTCTTGAACATCGCTGCGACGCTGCGAGACTTGGCCAGATACGCGGTTGTCGATTTATCGGTGTTGGTGTTCCAAATCACCCATTGTTCGGAACCCACCCGGCAGGATGACGTGGGGGTTTGGCGGAAACTGCGTCACGTCCACCTGATCCACGATCACACCCGCGACGAATGACGTCACGATGTACGGAAATGGTGACGAGAAGTCGAACTGGTCATAGTCGTACGGCCAGTAGCCGTATTGAAAACCGGTGACCAATTTCGAAATCCGTGAAGTAGTTTTCTGATCGACTCTTTTTTAACTTTTCAGTGTGCTTCTCGCGGGTTTGGCAGTTCGTTGGGTGCCAACAACGACCCCGTCCATTCCATCCCGTCGGGTCGGCGGGCTCCTCGCGGACGTATTGATCTGGATTCACCGCCAATGTGACAAGGAGCCGTAAAGTCAGTTCGCGCATTGTCACGTCCTGGTCAGTTTGGACTGCGGCGAGCACTTGTGAAAGACAGCAAGTGCACCACGCCCCCTGATCCGATGGACCATCTGACCACTGACCGAGGTAGTGGCGTGTCGCGTGTTTACTCCGACACGCGCACCGCATGTCGAGACACTTCTTACATGAAGCACTCGGGCTCATGTTCTTCTCCTCTTCTTGCTGGACGAATCGTTCCCCAGCGAGGGCAGTTACGTTACCTGCGGAGTTAAGAGACGGTGACGCCAATCCGGGACAGGGCGCCGCGAACAATCGGAACACACGATGAAGGCGTAAACGGGAGCCAACCCGGGAGCCAATCTGAATTGAACACCCGTTCTTGATCCGATGACGCGGGTTCGTCTCAGCCATCCAACAAACCCTTATAACCCTTGCAAAGAGGCTTGCCAATGAGCATGCGGTAGCACTACACGACACCTTTGCAAGCAGGGGGTCGTGGGGTCTAGCTCCATCACCTCCACAGAGGCAATCCCTTGACACATGTGCTGTCCGGGACCTCTGTCCCGCCTTGGCCTCAGGACCTCTGTCTCACGACTCGGCGCGGCCTCGGGACCTCTGTCCCACTGCTTCAATCCGCACTTGATCTGGGCACAATACGACGTCCGACCTGCTGCGAAGCAACGTCGATCGTTAACCCGCCAATTGCTCCACCAGCCAAGAGAACACCGCGTCCTGCCAGAGCATCTGTCCTAAGCCTTCGCAGTGCCCTCCAGCGCCCTCCGACGCCTTGAACTCTCGGAACTCCTTCTCGCAGGTCAAGGCGTCGAAGAGCTTGGAACTCTGGCTCGCGAAGTCTCCCTCTCCTTCGGTCACGAGGGTCGGACAGGTGATCTGGTGAGCGAAGCGCTCCAATGAGTAGGTCGCGAGCAATCGCAGCCACTCTCCGAAACTTTCTGCACCCATCGCAGCCATGCGTGACCCGTAGAACCAACGACTGCGCTCATCGGTCAGGAACCCGTCAAGCTGTTCGTCCATCGCGGGGTCGGCTGCCAGAACCTTGCTCCAGTCCTGTTCACTGAACATCCCGACGAACCGAGACACAAAGTCGTATTGACCGGGGTCAGCGACGAGCGCCCGAAGACGTGGCTCGAAGCTCGCTCCTCGAGGTCCCAGATAGCCACCGAGGCTTCGGCCAACAAGCGCAAGCGCGTCGGCGGACACAAACGATTGCGCAAGAGCCCAGTCCACAACGGGGACAAGAACCGACTCGAAGTCTGGTCGCATGGTCACACCGTGCTCGATGAGTTGACCACCCTGGCCCGGACCATCCCAAGTCACGGCATTCCAGCCCATTGCCAGGGCGCTGTGGGCGCCGTACTTGAACATCTCCTCACAGGTGCTATCGAATCCGCCGGGAAACAGGATCGTCGGACGGGGGGTGTCGTCCGAGTTCTCGGGCCGAAACACGTAGCCGTTGAGCGGGATCGAGCCGTAGTCGATGGAGATCGGCTCAACGACAAAGGACGCGAACGACATGGCACGACGAAAGAGTTCTCGCTGTCGTCGATAGGCGTTGGACACCCTCTCGTCGGACAGGTCGTAACGAAGGAAGAAGTATGACTGTCGGCTGTATTCGGAGGCTCTGAGATACGCGTGACTGGCGAGAACGCGCAGGCCCTTGTGGGCAGCGTCGTCGGCCGCTTGTTGTGCAGCGACCGCCGCCTTGTCCCACTCAGTGTGCCACGCGACATAGTCACCCGCTGGAACCCGCTGGGCGGTCGCAATTGCTTCTCCGAGGTCGGCCCCACCGACGTAGGCGCCGATGAGGGTCCGCTCCAGCTGGGCGTTCATATCTGGATCTTCGTGTAGTGCCACTTCCGATCACCTTCTTTGCGAGCGCTCCACTGGGTCTCGTCGAGCTCTCAGCGGTCCGATCGACAAAGTTACCCTTCTCAACGCGTTTCTTGAGTTGCCCAACGCGGGGTCCTTTGTCGACCAAGTGGAATTGCGTGTGTCCGGCCTCCCGATCGTTGGTCCCCATGATCGTCGTTCATCGAAGCTGTGACGATGACACGGAAGGAGACTGATCGCAGCCGAGCAGCACTCGATCACAGACGTCTCAGTGCACGTTATCCGTCCGTCTCACCACACCGCGTTGAGATCAACGGAGGTCCTCGCAGCGTGACGCTCGTGTCAAGGGAACCCAGACGGCCGCCCACACGTCCCGGCTACATAGAAATCAATCCACGGACGCCGACCAGCACTGTCGCTGATGCGGGAGTCGCGACGTATGCGCAGAGTGCTGGACGCGCTCTCGCGCAGGACAAGGTCCAGTGACGCCTCACACGCCTAGTGAATGTCTCGCCGTGGCACGTCGTCACGTGCAGCGCTGACGTCGTGGAGCCGTTCCGCTCACCTGAACTTTGTGTCTCGAGCAATAGTCTTGCCGCATGCCTGTTGATGAAGGTCTCGCTCATCGGGTTCGTGAGTTCACGCAGCCGGATTCTTCGATTACGGAGCGTCGGATGTTTGGCGGTCTCTGCTTCATGACTCACGGGAACATGTGTTTCGGAATCCTGGGAAGCGAGATCATGGTGCGCGTCGGACCAGAGGCGTATGAAGCGGCACTCGCCCTGCCGCACGCTCGGCAAATGGACTTCACCGGACGGTCAATGAAGGGCATGGTGTACGTGGATGCGGACGGCATTTCGGAGGATGCTGATCTCGAGTCGTGGTTGGCACGGGGTCTCGGATTTGCACGCACGCTTCCGCCGAAAGCCCCCGCTGCTCGTTGATCAGGTCGGGAGTCGGAGATTGTCGATGGTCGTCACGTGGTGGGTTCGTCGCGTGTTGGCGTGACTCTGATCGGAAGCGCGAGTATGTGGTGAAGGGATAGGTGCTTGACGCGTTGCCGGTCTTCGTCGAGTGTCCGGCCGAGACGCCATCGCGTGTCGACTGTCGCCGTCGTCGCTGAGCGCGAACGCGTCGAGACGATCGTTTCAGAGTGGACAGCAGCCATCCCCCGTGACGACCGCTGGCTCCGCGCTGATCGACCAACGGAGCCGACTCCCGCGTGATCGGGATTTCGTAGGATGGTATGCGACGTCACTCGCGGGTGCCCAAGTAGGAGAACACGCATGTCCCAAGTCGTTCGGATTCACAATTTCATGGTGTCAAGCGACGGCTACGGATCCGGTGAGGGCCAAACTCTCGAGCACCCGTTCGGTCACGCCAACCCTGCGGAGCTCTTCTCGTGGGCGGGAGCGACTGCCCACTGGGTGAATCGGACCGAGCCAGGCGGTACCTACGGATTGGACGACTTCTGCACGCGCGACTTCACCCGCAACATTGGGGTCGAGATCATGGGTCGCAACAAGTTCGGTCCGCAGCGAGGACCGTGGGAGAACGAGGACTGGGAAGGGTGGTGGGGCGACGAGCCACCGTTTCACACTCCCGTGATCGTGCTGACGCACCACGTGCGACCCACTCTCACGCTGGGAGAGACGACGTTCTATTTTGTCGACGCGTCGCCACAGGATGCGCTCGCCCAGGCGTTCGAGTTGGCGGACGGCAAGGACGTGCGACTGGGCGGTGGGGTTGCCACCGTCCGCGAGTTCCTGGACGCGGACCTCGTCGATCAGATGCACTTTGCGGTCGCCCCCGTCGAACTTGCTCGAGGTGAACGGCTGTGGACGAGCCTCGACGATCTCGCCGATCGGTTCGTCGTGGAGAAGGTCCCAAGCCCGAGTGGCGTCACGCACCTCTTCTTCTGGCGACGCTGACGGACCGTTGTACTATCGGAAATTCGTGACGGCGGAAGCGTGGCTGTCGCAGCTTCGGTTCGACCTTGTCGAGACGCGCGACCGAGCGCGACGGCGCGTGTCGAGTGTGCGAACCAACCTCCCGTGGTGAGCCCCTAGCGAGGTGACGGCAGCGGTTCGCCGGTCTCGAGCAGTGACTTCAGACTCGAGAGGAAGACCGGCCAGCCGTGTCGCACCATCGTCGCGGCCGTGCTGCCCGGCTCGAAGTCGTCGTGGATGACCGTCAACTTGACCGTGTCGCGAACACTCTCGAGTTCGAACGTGACACGCGATCGTCGTTCCTTGGATAACGCTAGGAAGATCTCGTCGTCCATTCGCTCCCTCATCTCCGGCGAGAACGTGTGCCACGTGTACGACAGACGGTTGTACGGATCGCTCTCGAGAACGATCTGTTCGGCGTCGGCGATCACGACACCGTTGTTGTCCCAGATCATCGGCGACCCCACCGCCCAATCCGTCTCAAAGGTGGTCTGCCACCATCGGCTCGTGAACGCGGGCTCCGTGAGAGCGCGCCACAGTCGCTCGGGCGTTGTCTTGATGTACGTCGTGTACACGAATGTCAGGTCGTCCATTTCTGTGTCCTCCAGGGCGTGTTTGAGATCCGAGAGGGCTCGGACCCGGTGTTGGTCATAGCGGGTGATCCACCGTTCCGCGATCTCGTTGATCGGAACGGCGTTGAGATAGTGAAGTTTCTCGCGACCTCGTCGTCGGGTGGTCACCAGGTTCGCGGCTTCGAGTAGCGCCAGGTGCTTGCTGACGGATTGACGGGCCATGTTCATACCCTCGGACAACTCCCGAAGAGTCTGACCGTTGTGCGCGTTCAGGCGATCCAGAAGCTGTCGCCGGTTGGCGTCGGCCAACGCTCGAAAGACGTCGAGGGGTGGGACGTTGGACGTCACCGTCAGAACTTCAGGTCCTCAGGAAAGGGAGTGCCTTTACCGTCTTCTACGTAGCTCTTGAGGCTGAGCAGGAAGTAGGCCCACCGGGCACTGCAGTGGGCCATGAAGTCGCTGTGTTCGCGCCAGTCGGCGTGCGCAAACATCACGACGGTCTCGTCACCCTGAGCCGCCAGATCGAAGGTGAGGCGAGTGCCGATCCACTCCTCGGCTCCGCCCACGCAGAGCCAGCCGACGTGCGTGTTCTCACGCATCGCCGTCACCTCCATGACGGCGGAGGGCTCGGGCTGGCCGAAGGAGAACTCCAGCCGGGATCCCTCGCGAGACTCGCCACGAACGCCGTCGCGGGTCCACCACTCGGACAGTCCGTCGCGCGAGGCGACGGCGTCAAAGACGACCGCGGGCGGTGCGGTCATGACGACTCGATGATTGATCTGTGGCATGGGACTCTCCTGTGTCGAGCGGCCCGTTCGGTCCGGGCCGACTATAGGCAACCTTTCGGCTGCGTCATATTAGGCAGCCAAATGGCTGCCTGTCAAGGCCCATTCTGGACGCCCCACGGGGACTGGAAACACCACGCCTGTTCGGCGGAGTGCGGCGGTCGACCCCCTCGTGATCCGTGAGACAGGCTGAGCGTTCGTGACACGATGGGTCGTGGAACTGCCGCCGGGGGCCAAACGAAGCGCCAGCCCCGAGGCCATTCGGCGACGGTGGGTCATCGGCGTGAGCGTCGTCCTCGTGGCGTTGATGGTCGGCATTGTGCTCACGCCGCTCACGGGTACGAAGCGAAAGGCGCCGTTGGTCAGTTACGGGATGCCGATGTACCAACGCCAAGGTTGGTCGTCGACCTACGAGCAGGGCTGTGAGGTCGTCATCGGGTGGATATCCGACGACAGTGACAAATCGGTGCAGCTCTCGTTCCCCGAATTCGACGCCACCAACAACTTCACCCTGATGTCGTCGTGGCTCATCCCCGCGGATCCGGCCACGCACGGTCTGGTCCAAAGCGGATGCTTCACCGGTCGCACCTATCCCAGCGAGCCAGCGGGGGCACCTCGACTCACCCTGACGAGCGGTCAGGTACTGAGGGCGCATCAGTGGTACGCCATTGCCCTCGACATCCGGCAGTCTGCCGCGCAGGCGGCAACGCCGGCAGTCATTCGGGGCTACACCTTTACCTACGTCTACAACAGCACGATTTACGTCTCTACCTTCCGAGGCGGGATCTGCTTTTCGACGCCGCAAAGTCTGACCCGCGCTTGTCCCTGACGGGTTCCGGGGCAGCGTCGCGGGGTGGTCAGAACCAGGTTGCGCACCACGACCGACGCGGTGATCGAAACATCGCGTCGGCGCGTGCGAGTACGGCGGGGGTCGGCTCATCTAACACTCCCGCGGTGACGAGCGAGGAGACGGACACGTCGCCCGCGTACAGCGACCCCAGGGCCCCGACGGGCAGCACGAGATCCGCGGGTGCGTTCGTCGGGGAACAGTGCGCACGTCCCCCACTGACGTCGAGTTCGTATCTCCCGCCAGCCAGAGCGAGGTCGTCGGTGATCTCCAGCACGAGGTGACCGTCCGTGCTGTACCCGCGGCCCTCGAGCGCCGCGACGACGTCCAGGATCCGAATCCAGACAAAGTCGTGCACGTGCGTCACGTGCACGGCGCGCGCATCGTCGAAGAGACGTCCAATGGGTTCATCGACCGCGCGGTTGACGGCAACGACGCTCGACAGCAGGTCGATCTCGCTGCAGAACGTCCACAGCGCTCGATACGCGCGAGGGGTCGCGGCGATGAGTTCGTTGACCGTGAGGACTCCGCGATGACGCATGTCAGGGGCGTCCATCGCTCCTTGGCACACGACGTACCCCTCGACGGTTCCGTCGGGGGAGTAATAGCGCGCGCAGAATCCCTTGTGAGGTTCGAGTCCGTCGAACGTGACCTGTCGCGTGAAGCGGTCCCACCACCAGTCGGGTCGCTCGATGGAACCGGGCTGGCGGAGACGGAAGCGCTCGTAGACCTGAGGTCCGTCGACGCGCAACGTGGCCAGGTCGCTCAGTTCGACGTGTCCGTCACGAGGAGCGATCGCTCGAAGACCCGTCGTCTCGATGCGGTATCCCGCACTGTCGATCGCGGGCCCGTAGCCGAATCGGCCGTAGATGGGGAACTCGGACGCGATCAGGATGCTCACGACCTCACCGCGGGCGGCCGAGTCAGTGAGGTCACGGGTGATCATGTCGGTCAGAATGCCGCGTCGCCGATGCGTCGGGGCCACCGTGACATTCGTGAGGGCGGACGCGCGCACGACGCGAGGACCGGGCACCGTGAACTCGGTGGGAACGGATCGCAGGGTCCCGACGACCCGAGTACCGTCGTGCGCGACGCGAGTGCGAGTGACGTCAATGGTCTGACGCATGAAGCTGACTTCGCCCGGGGTGAAGGAGCGGTGAAAGCCCAGTGCGAGCTGGGCGAAGTAGCCCTCCACGTCACTTTCGGTGGCGAGACGGATGTCGATGGTCACATCGGGGACATTAGAGGAGGCACGGTTCGCTCGAGAGTCGAGCGTCAGGTAGGCGCGCTTACGCGGCCACGGCGACGGGCGAGGGAGACGGCTGTCGCGCGAGAGTCGGCGAACCCATGAGGTCAGGCAGGGCCGCGTGGACAAAGCGACGAGCCAACGGATCACGCAGGCGCCATAAGCCCGCGTCGATGACGAAATGCGCCGCCACGAGACCGAGGTAGAGACCGAACACCATGCGTGACGGACCCGGCGTCTTTGACAGATGCGACGCGACATGGAGCGCCGCTCCCCCGACAGCGGCAACGACCACGAGTGATGCGATCGGACCCCGCCGCCCTCGGCGCGCGCTCGCGGAGCTCGCCGCGAGCGCCAGCAGCATCATGTACTGCACGCCGTGAGCCATGGTCATGCCGCCTATGGCCCCGAAGGGAGAATGAACGAGAAACATCGGTGCGGGAAAAAGCAACATCGTGACGACGATGGCCGTCACTCGCACGGGACGTTCCCGCGAGGGTCTCGTCGCCCACGAGAACATGCCAACGAGCACCGCGACCGCGAAGCCGATCGCGGCACCGTGAAAGAGAACCGGACACGCCGGAAGTCGGCTGAGTCCGAGCAGGGAGGGTCGGGCGATCAGCGCCGCAACGGCGCACCAGCCCGTCGCGAGCATGCTGCGGCGTTCGAGGCGTCGCAGCGAGCCTGAACCGCACGCCACTGACGACAAGGAAGCGATGCCGAGGTTCTGTTTGGTGTAGTGGACAAGTTGCCACGCGAAGAAGACGCCCAGACTGACTTGGAGTACGACGGCACTCATCAGTGGCACGGCGATGACGGCGCCGGCGACCAGTGCGGGCGGAGCGACCAGGTATCGCACCCGGTGTGCACGGGCGCACGTGCGGACTTCGGGAAAACGGGCGAGCCACAGTGTGGACGCCACGTGCGTCGAGTAACTCACGACGAAGATGACGGCGAGTCCGGCGGCCGGCGTCACGCCGTGACGCGGCGCACACAGCGCGGCGCACACGAGAGAGCCGATGGTGACGACGAGTGTTCCGGTCAGCCAGCGGCGTGTCGCCCGTGAGAGTGGCGGAGAGGACGGTGGTCGGACCAGTGTGGGCATCATCGCCTCACGATACATCGTGAACCGATATAGTCGCCACTGGTGCGCGTGTCGCCGCGCGGGTCCGTGGTGACCCAGTCGTGGGGCCCGCAGCGGGAATCTGCGCGCCCCACGACAACGATTCGTCGTCACGCCCGCACAAGGCGCGCGTCTCGAGTCGGCGACTCTCGGGTTCCCCGCTCGTGGGAGCTCGCTCCCACTGAGTGTCGGCGGCCAACCCTGCCGCACGGTCACACTCCGCACGAGGGACGCGGCGCATCGGTCGCGTCGTGCCGCGTGTCGAGAGGTCGACGCACTCCGCGAGGACGTTGGTCAGGCGGTGATGGTGATCAGAACGACGACGTGGTCGTTGTCGTCGACGATGTTGACGATGACGATGCGCTGCTGCCGGCGAAGAACCCGTCGAGGAGCTGTTTGGTGACCTTGGTCGCGTTACTCGGCGCGGTGACCGTGGTGTTGGCGTGAGCGAACGTGGCCGACAGCGTCCCGGTCACGTCTCCGGTCGACGCCGTCGGGTCGGTGATGGAGATCGACGCACCCGCGGCGTTGGCTCCGGCCGTCGTGACGCCGAGCGTGTAGGAACCGGGCACCGAGCTGGCGGTGGGAACCGAGACGCTGCCGAGGCTCTTGATCGTCGGGTAGACGGCGTGGGCGATGGAGTACAGCGTTCCGGTCTCGGTGTACTTTCCGCCACCCTCGCTCTTGTAGGGCGTGGTGTCGATGACGGTGGTGACGTCATCAATGATCTTGGCGAACAGGGCCGAATCCTCGGCCGCCTTGGCGCTGCTCGACTCCTTCTTCGGGACCATGGAGTTGAGAGTGCTCTTTTGGAGTTCGAACCAACGCCCGCCGAAAACAAGCTGGATGCCGGCGAGCTCCGAGGGCGACACCGAGACGCCCGGGATGTTCGAGATCTCCGACGCGTTCAAGTTGAAATAGATGTTGGACGAGACTTCGCGCAGATCGACCAGGGTCGTGCCCTTGATGGTGACGATGATCTCCTCGTTGACGTTCTTGGCCGAGCTCGAGAGGGCCGAACCGTCGGCGCTGGAGAAGTTAAGCGTCACGCCGAGGTCCTTGAGGACGGCCTCGGTCTTGGCCGTGCCCGGCCCCGCGGCGGTGGCCGACAGACCCACCTGGAGATAGGGCGCGGCGCCGAGTGACGCGACGTACCCGTCGAGGGTGGCCTTGCGGGCGGCGGGGGTGCTGGCACCGCACGCCGACAGGACGAGCGCGGCGGCAACTCCCGCGACGAGAACGAGCTTTTTCACGTGCACTCCATTCCGGCTGGTCCAGCGACGAGAGCCCGATGGTAACACCGCGTCGCGGTGTCGGCGACGGCGCTCAGCGCCCGTGGAAAGAGGCAGGACGTCCGACACGCACTCGAACGTCACTCGCCCACGGTGCCGTCGATGGCCTCTCGCAGAAGATCGGCGTGCCCGGCGTGTCGGGCCGTCTCCTCGATGAGGTGCAGCAGCACCCACCGCAACGAGAAGTGCCGCCCGTCGGGAAAGGGGGTGACGGACATCTGATCGAGGTCCGTCGCGGCGGCCACGACGAGTCGACTCCGCGCGCAGGCGTCGTCGTAGCGTTGACGCACCGCGTCGGCGTGGAGTTTCAGCGCGGTGCGAAACTCCCATTCGGGATCAGAGTCCCAATCGATTCCGATCCAGGGTTCGCGCACCGGCAGTCCGAGAAATCGCACTTCCAACCAACTCTCTTCCACGAGGGCCAAGTGGAACAGCAATCCCGCAATGGTGAGCGACGATGGAGGCAGCGCGCGACCCAACTGCGCCGTGTCGAGACCCTCGGACTTGAGCAGCATCGTCGCCCTCTGGTAGTCGAGGTACTGGGTGAGCTGTTCGAGTTCCGTGCCGGAGGGATCAGGTTCGGTGCGCATGAACCCATTCTCTCTGGCCGGCCGCGTTCGCGCCAGTGGACACTCGACCTACGCCAAGGAGCGCGCGACGTCACGGAGATGGCGCAGTGACTCGTTCATGCCCTCCTCCATGCCCGACGCGAGGTGGCCGTCGCGACTCTCCTGCGTCGGGTGATCCACCAGAATCGTCAGGGTGGTGCGGCCGTCGTGCTCGACGAAGCTGTTCGTCACGAGGGCCTCGATGTCGGGCAGCATCTCGAAGACCTGCGTGTGCACGAGACGCTCGTTCTCCACGATCTCGCGGTAGACACCGTGAAAGGCGACTTCGAAAGTCCCGTGCGCGAGCATGCCGTAGCGCCACGCCCCGCCGACCTGCAGATCCACTTCGACGAGTGTCACCTCGCCGCGGTCACCCGCCCACCATCGCGTGATCAACTCGGGTGTCGTGTATGCGCGGTACACCAGATGACGCGGGGCGTCGAAGACTCGCGTGATCAGGATCTGCGTGCTCGAGGGCACCGTCACCACGGCGTCGTCATGAGTGGTCATCACTGCTCTCCTTGTCTTTCAGTTCGTCGAGAACCTCGTCGAAGTGCCGGAATCGATCGGTCCAGGTCGTCTCGAACCCTCGTATCCACTCGTGAATCACCTGGAGCGGTGGCGTATAGGCGCGATAGAGCCGTTCGCGTCCGACCTGGCGCACGGTGACGAGACCAACTTCGCGCAGGACGCGCAGGTGCTTCGAGACCGCGGGTTGCGTGAAGTGCAGGCGATCCACGAGCTCGCTGACGCCACATTCGCCCGCGGCGAGTTCGTCGAGGATCGCGCGTCGGCGCTCTTCGGCGACGGCGTTGTAGACGTCGGTGGTGGTCGCGGCGCGGGCCATCCGTGCATCATATACCTATATAGGCATGTAAAGAGGCGAGCGGAACGTCCTCGTGGCTGTCACCGTGGAGCCGTCGGACCACGCCCGTGCCGGCCCCGCGAACGGCCGCCGCAGGGACTTAGTCGCCGAGGTGCGCGTTCATGGGGTCCCAGTACATGCTCGGCCACCCACTGTTCAGGCCCTCGTAGGCGTCGTCAGGAAATCCCGTGTGATCGAAGGTCAACTCGGTGCCCGTGCCGTTCGGGCGCAACTCAAAGCGCACCAGGGAGTACTGACCTGGCTCCCAGGCCGCGTTGCGCCACGCTTGCACGATTCGCAGTGACGGGACGAGCTCGACGGAGCGACCCTCGATGTGGCCGTCGAACAGCTGGAAGGCACCACCGACGCTCGGCTCGATCGTCGCCGGTGACCTCGTGAACGCCGCAAACTCTTTGGCGTCGAGAAGGGTGTCGTACACGCGACGAGGCGGGGCCGAAAACGTCACAACCTGATGGATGGTCAGTGGCACTGCTCACCTCGCTACGTATCCTCGCCCCGCGTGCGACGTCTTCACGATAACGCGGGGGTCCCCCCGGTGCTCGAGCGATCTCGCGCGCGACTTACGCCGTGGTGCCGGGCCACAACGGCGTGGCGACCGTGAAGCCCACGTCGTTGCCCCAGGTGTTGCGAGACGAGACCTCGTGGGCGGGTCGGCGATCCGCGACGCCCCACGTGCCCGTCGGATAGCCGAAGCTCACCATCGCTGCCATGGTCCAGTGTTCGTCCGTGGGGACGCCGAGGATCGCGAAGACCTCGTCGGGGTGAAAGAAGCCGAGCACCGAAGTCGGTGCGGACCCCACCCCGTGTGATCGCGCGGCCAGTTGCGCGCTCCAGATAGCCGGCCAGATGGATCCCCCGGTGGGATCGAAGCGCACGAACGCGAACAACAGCAGCGGCACGTCGGCCAGATGGTCCGCCATCCACTCGACCGAACTCATCATCTTGCGCATCAGCACGCTCTCGGCGTCGTCGGGACGTGCCTCGGCCGCCTTGACGCGGTCCGCGTACACGGTCGTCCAGAGCTTGTCGATCGAATCGCGGTACAGGGGAGCGATCTGGGACTTGAGCGCCGGATCGTCGACGAGCAGGAATCGCCAGCCCTGCGCGTTGCCACCGGACGGAGCCCGGATCGCGGCGTCGATCATGTGCTCTTGGACCGCGAGGGGCACGGGGTCCGGCTTCACCCGCCGCATTGCTCGCGTCGTGTACAAGGCCTCATTGAGCTCCACGTCGTTTCCCTCTTCTGTCGGTGTGGGCCTACGGTACTTCGTTGTCCGAAGTGTGCGAGAGGTTCTCGCGGTCCCGTGTCGCGGACGACCGTGGCTCCCGGGGTGTTCTCGCCAAGGTGGCGAGGGAGCGATTCGGTGCGAGCCCGGTGACGAACAGGGCGAGGACCGCGAGGAAGGCCAACGCCCACATCGCCATTCGCAGCGCCGCCAAACGTGCCGTGGCGTTCTCCTCGATGATCGCCTGTTGGGCGTCGGGCGAGAGGCCGGTCGTCGCGAGTGCGGCGGAAAGTTCCGCGTCCGACACAAAGGGGACTCCTCCGCTCAGCTGCACCGTGGCGGACGCGCTGACGGACGGCGGGATCGCCGCGTTGGCGTTGACGCCCGCGAGCAGCGTGCTCGAGAGCACGCCGATCATGATGGCGCCGGCCAGCGCGGTGCCGAGCGACGCCCCGAAGTTGGTGAGGGTGTTCTGCAGTCCGCCCACTTCCGCGCTCTGGTCATCGGGCACCGACGAGACCGTGAGTGCGCCCAGCTGTGACGCGAGTGCGCCCATGCCGAGTCCCATGAAGAGAAGCGGGATCAGCACGATCTCGGGTCCCGACGCCGGGCTGATCTTGGTGGCCAGGATCACGATGCCGATCGTCATCGAACCGAAGCCCAGTCGGACGATTCGTCGCGCCGGCGTGTTCGGGAACAACTTGGGGATGCCCACCGCCGCGAGCAGCAGCGCCAGCGAGAGTGGCAGCAGGCGGATGCCGGTCTGCACCGCGGACAGGGCCAGAACAACCGACAGGTAGAGGGGGATCACGAAGAAGACCCCCATCTGGATGACGTACTGGAAGAAGAACAGGGACAGCCCGCCGACCAGTTGGGAGTTCTTCAGCATCGTCGGCCGCACCAGCGGGTCTCGCCCGGAGGACTCGAGGTGACCCTCGTACATCGAGAAGAGCCAGAGGAGCACCAGACCACCGAGGATCAGCCACGTGACGAGCGACACGTCAAAGATGCTCGGCGCGCCGGGCTTGGGCGTCACCACGCCCCACTGCGAGGAGCGCAAAACTCCGAACACCAGGGCCGCGAGTCCCACGATCGACAGGCCCGCACCGACCAGATCGAAACGTCCGGTCGGCTCCGTCGGCCGATCGGCAATCCGACGCAGCGCGACGAGGATGACGAGCACGATGACGACCTCGCCCACGAAGACGTAGCGCCACGACGCGAACGTCGTGACCGCTCCGCCGATGAGGGGGCCCGCCGCAATGGCGATGGCGCTCGCCGCCGCGATCATTCCGTACGCGGCGCTGCGACGCTCGGTGGGAAAGTTGACCGCGACCAACGCCACGATGGCCGGCAAGATGAGCGCCGCGCCGAGGCCCTCGAGGAACGACCAGCCGAGGAGCAGGACTCCGAGATTGGGCGCGACGGCGGTGAGCGCGGAGCCGGCGCCGTAGATGATCAGTCCAACGGCCAAGGTGCGCTTGCGTCCGATTTTCGCGCCGATCTTGCCGCCGGTGATCATGAAGGACGCCATGACCAGGGTGTAGAGAGTGATGGCCGTCTGGATCCCGGTGACGGTGGTGTGCAGGTCCCGCGCGACGTACTGGATGGAGACATTCATGACCGAACTGTCGAGCGTCATGAGGAATTGGGCCGAGGCGAGAACCACGAGCACGAAACCCGATCGCGACGTCGTGCGATCCGCGGCGAGTTCGGGCACCTCGGTAGCCTAATGTCGCCCCGCGGGGCTTTCGAAGTGATCCGAGCGTTGACGGCGCGGTCGTGCTCGGCTCTAATGAACGTGATCGACATCTCGCACGAAGGATCTTCATGAGCCCACCCACGTCCCACGAGTCGTCACACGAAGCGGGCGGTCACGACCACTGGACCCCGATGGTGGCGCCCTTCGGCGCGGGGTGGCGCCGTGCGCACCTGACCAAGTCCCAACGTGAGGAGCGCGGCAAGATGGCGCGCGCCGCCGTGCCGCGCATGTCGCACAGTCTCTGGTCGTCGGCGGCGGATCGACCGGATCCCGTCGACCTCCTGGAGTCCCAGGCAGCTGATCGCGTCGCGGAACTGGTTCCGATTCGCTACGGACGCATGCTGGTCTCGCCGTTCACCTTCTACCGCGGGGGCGCCCTCCTGATGGCGACGGATCTCGCGGCAACGCCCACGTCGGGGATCACGGTGCAGTTGTGCGGCGACGCGCACCTGTCGAACTTCGGGCTGTTCGGAACGCCCGAACGTCAGATGATCTTCGACATCAACGACTTCGACGAGACGATCCCGGGCCCCTGGGAGTGGGACGTCAAGCGACTGGCCGCGAGCTTCGAAGTCCACGGTCGTGACCGCGGGTTCTCTCGCTCGGACCGCCGCGAGATTGTGATGGCGTCGGTCGCCGAGTATCGCAGCCGCATCCGTCGCTCGTCATCCATGAAGACGCTCGACGCGTGGTACGACCACCTCGAAGTCGGTGAACTGCTCCAGCAGGTGCGCGACGAGCAGCGCAAGAAGCGGCTGAGCAAGTTCGAGCAGCGCCAGTCCGAGCGCGTCGTCGCCGAGGCGCGCACGCGCGATTCCATGCGCGTGTTCACCAAGCGCGTTGACGGCGGCGACGGCGACCTCCGCTTCGTCGCCGACCCGCCGCTGGTCGTGCCGATCGAGGACCTGGTGGCGCCCGGCAGCGAGTGGGAGAACTCCGAGGTGCTGATCAAGAAGCTGCTGCAGTCGTACCGGCGGACTCTCGGCCACGAGCATCACCCCATTGAGGAGTTTCGCTACGTGCACGCGGCGCGCAAGGTCGTCGGCGTGGGCAGTGTCGGCACGCGCTGCTACATCATGCTGCTCGTCGGTCGCAACAATCGCGATCCACTGATCCTGCAGGTGAAGGAGGCGCAGCGCTCCGTCCTCGAACGTTTCGTCGGTCGCAGTCAGTACACCCACCAGGGTCAGCGCGTTGTGGCGGGGCAACGGCTCATGCAAGCGGCCGGCGACATCTTCCTCGGGTGGCAGGAGATCAAGGGATTCGACGGACAGCGCCGGGACTATTACGTGCGTCAACTCCACGACTGGAAGGGCAGCGTCGATGTGGACAAGCTGCTCGTGCCGGGCACGACCCTCTACGCGCGGGTCTGCGGCGCGACGCTCGCGCGCGCACACGCCCGCTGGGGCGACCGGATCGCGATCGCGTCCTACCTTGGCAAGGGATCCGAGTTCGACCGCGCCATCGCTGACTTCGCGTCGCTGTACGCCGACCAGAACGAACGCGACTTCGAGACCTTCGAAAAGGCCGTCGCGGCCGGCCGCCTCGATGTTCAGCGCGACATGTGAGTCGCCACGGTGTGAGGAGCGTGTCACAGTCGTTGCTGAACGCCGAACCGAATTTGGACTCGCGGCGACGGGCCTGTTCGACACTGGCTGAGGAGTTCGTGTCGCCGCTCGGCGCCTGACGCGACGGTCTCAGGTCGCGCGTCGTGAGCGCGTGACGGACGTTTGCGCTAGAACTCGTGACGCCGCCGTGACGCGGCGTGAGGGGAGTGAGATGGGGAATCCGGTCGTCTATTTCGAGATTGGCTGTCGTGATCGAGTCGCGACGTCGACGTTTTACGGTGAGCTGTTTGACTGGTCGATCAGCAACGAGGAACATTCGTCTCCCGTTGCGGTGGGTGAGGGCGGAATCAACGGGCACATTGCGTCGCTCGGCCACGAGCCGCACACCTACACGATGTTCTACGTGGGCGTTGATGACCTCGCCGCCACGTTGGCAAAGGTCGAGCAACTCGGGGGCCAGCGTCTCGTCGGGCCCGTCGAGATCCCCGACGGTACGTTCGCCTGGATCACCGATCCCGAAGGGAACACGGTGGGTTTGCTCCAGAGCGCCACGTCCTAAGGGCCACAACCCGGCGTGGCCCGGGGATGGTCGCCCCTCACGACGTCCAAACTGTCGCGAACCTTTGTCGGCTGTGGAGCGTCTGTAGTGGTGTGGGACACGAAAGATTCGCACGCCGAGCGACAGGAACACAGTTGTGAGGAGTCCGGCGAACGTGGACGATCTGGCCGCCTGGTTGGAGGAGGGTTACGACCACTCCGTGCGCACCGCTTATTTGATCCTCGGAAATCAGAGCGACGCCGAGGACGCGGTGCAGGAGGCGTATCTGCGCGCGTGGCGTTTCCGCGACGCACTCGCGTCGGGCTCAAGCGTGCGTCCGTGGCTGTACCGAATCGTGGTGAACACGTGCAATTCGAAGCTGCGTCAGGAAATTCCACGTCGCGATCGTCTCGATGACGGCGAAGACGTCACACTGATCGAGTCACAAAGCGACCATCCGCAGCGCGTTGGCGATGCCCTCGACGTGATGCGAGCCCTGAAGGACTTACCCGCGCACCTGCGAGTCGTTGTCGTGTTGCGCTACTACGCAGATCTCAGTGAGCGTGAGATCGCGGTGGCGATCTCACGCCAGCCCGGAACCGTGAAGTCGCGCCTCAACGAGGCCCGACGTCGCCTGGCGGAACATCCCGCCTTGGCCCACCCGACGTCGTTCGACGCCGTGACGAGAAAGGAGGCCACGCGGTGAGCGTGATCGACGACGACGAACTGACGAGGATCCTGCGCGAGGCGGCGGACGGGTTGACCGTGTCCGAAGGGGGCCGTGACCATGTACTCGATGTGGCACGCGGGTCGTCGCACACCACGCGAACGGGAACCCTCACTCGTCTCGCGTCCACGAGTCGTCCGCGCACCGTGTTCCTGGCCGCGGCCGCGTTGGTCATCGTGTGCGCTGTCGCCTGGCCGCTGGTGCGGCTGGAAGTACCACCGAACGCCCGCACGCACCACGCGAGTGCCGGCGGCGTGCGAGCCGTAGGTGGCGACTCGTCGAGCGGGGGAGTCGCGGGACTGAGCGTCAAGGGAGCGACCGCACCGGTGGGCGCCAACCTGTCCGCGGGCAACGTGGCGACCTCGACAGCGACGGCGACGCCTGCGCGCATCGCGTCCAACGGGCAGGTGGACCTCACGATTGCGGACGGTCACTTTGACCGGGCGCTCGCGTCGCTCACGGCGCTCGCACGCTCCGACGGGGGATTCGTCTCGAGTACCCAGGCTCACGAGGGCACGGCCTCGGCGGGGGACTACTCGTACGGCACCGTGGTGCTGTCGGTTCCCCAGACGCACTTCGATACCCTCGTCGCGCAGGTCCAACGAGTCGGCCACGCAACGTCCGTCGTCGCGAGGTCGACGGACGTCACGAGTCAGTACGTCGACCTACAGGCGAGGATCAGTGCACTCGAGGTCAGCCGCCAGCAGTACCTGACGATCATGTCGCACGCGACGTCGATCGGTGACATCCTCGCGGTGCAGGCCCAGATCAACACGCTGCAAAGTGAGATCGAGCAACTGCAGGGTCAGCTCAAGGTCCTCACCACCGCGACGACCTACAGCTCGCTCACGGTTCTCGTGGCCGAAGCGGGCCACCGTTACAACACCGTGCCGACGTCACGGTCGGGACTCGCCAACGCTGTTCACGACTCCGTACGCGGATTTGTGGATGGCGTGGAGTGGTTGATCCGCGTGGCCGGCCCCGCGTTGTTCGCGGTGCTCCTCTTCGCGGGCGTCGTTGGTCTGCTGACACTCGTGTGGCGAATGACGCGTCGTCGGATGATCTAGACGGAGGAGCTCTTTTCGAGAGCGACCGCGGCGTACAGAGCGATACCGGTCGCCATCGCCGACTCGTTGATCACCATCCGGTTTGAGTGGTTCGGCGCTGTCTCGTGCGCGTTCACACCGTCGGGGCACGTGCCGAGAAAGACCATCGCCCCGGGCACCTTTTGCAACACGTAACTGAAATCCTCCGCACCCATCACCGGACTGGGCATGTCGATCACGTTGCCCACTCCGACGATGCCGGTGGCGACGTTGCGGGCCCACGCGGCGACGCCGTGGTCGTTGACGGTCACCGGGAAGCCTCGATCGATGCGCACATCCACGCGCGCACCGTGGGCGGCGGCGATGCCGTTGGCCACTTGGGTGAGTTGGGCGTGCACGAACTCACGGGTACGGTCCGAGACCGTACGGATGGTTCCGGCGATCCGCGCGTGTTCGGGGATGACGTTGGTCGTCGTGCCCGAGGTGATGGTCGCCACCGTGACGACGGCGGGGTCGAAGACGTCGACCGTGCGAGTGACCATGGACTGCAGGGCGACCACGATCTCGCAGGCGATCGGGATGGGATCCAAGGCGTGGTGGGGCATCGACGCGTGACCCCCACGACCGACGACGTCGATCGTGAACACGTCCGCCGAGGCGAGCAGGGTCCCGCCCTTGGTCGTAATCCAATTCGTGGGAATGACCGGAGACTGATGAATGGCGAAGGCGAGGTCCACCGGTCCGGCCACGTCAAGGACTCCCTCGTCGATCATGTAGCGCGCACCGTGGTGACCCTCTTCTCCCGGCTGGAACATGAAGACGACTCGCCCGGTGAGCTCGCTCTCGTGAGCGCGAAGTAGCCGCGCCGCGCCCGCGAGCATGGCCACGTGCGCGTCGTGACCACAGGCGTGCATTGCGTTGTCAACGGTGCTGGCGTAGTCGAGGCCCGTGTCTTCGGGCATGGGCAGCGCGTCCATGTCGCCACGAAGGAGAACCGTCGGTCCCGGGCGACCCGAATCGAGCACCGCGGTGACGCTCGAGAGTTCGGTGCCCGTCGTGATCGAAAGACCGAGACCGTCGAGCGCCTCGAGAACACTGTCCTGCGTTCGCGGGAGGTGAAGGCCCAGCTCCGGGCGCGTGTGCAGCGTTCGTCGTAAGTCGACCGCTCCCGGCAACAGATCGTGGGCCTCGGTCAGCAACTCGGTGGTGGCGGTCATCGCCCGATGGTACTTCTGTCATCTCGCGAGGTCGCGGGTCAGTCGTTCTCGGCTCCGCGAGCGCCGTAGAGCGGCGCGAGTGCCCGGAACCGCTCGCTGACGTCAAAGGGCTCATCACGGGAGGCCGCGTCGAGACCGTCGAGGTGGGAGTGCCAGCCCGCACCGACCTCGAGGGTCGATTGCGGGGTCAAACCGCGGTGCGTCAGGGTCAGTGTGCTCCCTTCGTCGTGGGGTTGCAACTCCCAGCGCACCGCTGAGGAATGGTCACCTTCGACCCACGTGTAGCCAAGGGTGCGCCCGACGGTGACGTCAGTCACCACGCCCACGGCGAAGTCGGTCTCACTCCAGTCGTAGCGCACCGCTCCTCCCACGTGAGGTTCAAAGATCATCGACCGGGTCTCCATCCACCTGGCGATGGACGTCGGCTCGGTCAGCAGCCTCCAGAGTGTTGTGGGATCTCCGGAGAGGCGGCGCACGTAGCGCAGCGTCCGCGTGTCGCCCACGCGAGAGATGTCGGCCATCGTGTCATCCATGGACGTACTCCGCTGTCGTTGCACGAGTCATCAACGAGTCACCCCAGTCGTATCGCACCGTCGTCATCGATCGGCCACCCGGGATTGTGAGCCACCTCCCAATGATGACCGTCCGGGTCCACGAAGACGCCCGAGTACCCACCCCAGAACGTGGCCGCGGGCTCACGCGTCACGCGCCCGCCCGCGGCCCGGGCGTCACTGATGAGGTCGTCCACGTCCTGCGTCGAACGCACGTTGTGCGCGAGAGTGATGCCTCCCCATCCCCCGGCGTCGAGTGCGCCGCTGTCGGCGGCGAGTGACGCTCGGTCCCACAAGGACAGGATCATGGAACCGGCTTGAAAGAACACGATCTCCTCGCCGTCGCCACCACCGGGTCGCCATCCGAGAGCTTCGTAGAAGGCTCTCGCACGCGGCACGCTGGCCACTCCGAGGGTGATGAGCGACACACGAGACTCCACGGAGGAATCCTGTCACTGCGTGAGTGAGCGTGCACTGACGGAGGTCGATGTCGCTAGAGTCCACGTCGTGCGTGAGTGGATCTACTTCTTGCATTCGCCCCGGGAGAACTTCGCCGCCACCATGACGCCCTTCGAGGAAGAACAGTTCGAGCGGCACTTCGAGTACCTGCAACGACTGCTCGAGGCGGGGACGCTGGTCCTCGCCGGACCGACACTCGGCGCGATCAACACGGGCATCTGCGTGTTCCGCGCGCCTGACGAAGCCGCGGCGCGCGCGATCATGGAGGCGGACCCGACGATTGTGTCCGGGGTCGCCTCTGGTGAACTGCGTGAGTACCGCGTGTCGTTGCTCGGCACGGCGACGCCCCGGCCCTGATGCGCGTCGCCATTCTCGACGACTACTTCGACACTCTGCGCACTCTTGACTGCTTCTCGTTGCTCGACGGACACGAGGTCACTGTCTTTACCGATCACACCGATGACGACGACGACTTGGCCCTCCGGTTGGTGGACAGTGAGGCCGTCGTGCTCATCCGCGAGCGCACCGCGATGCGCACGGCGTTGCTCGAACGACTTCCCGCGCTCCGGCTGATCAGCCTGCGCAGCGTCTACCCGCACGTGGACGTCGAGACCTGCACGCGACTCGGCGTCGTCGTGTCATCCGATCTGCATCAGGACACGCCCTCGTACGCGACGGCCGAGCTGGCCTTCACGCTCATCCTGGCGGGACTGCGCGAGTTGCCCCGACAGATCTCCTCGATGACGTCAGGTCACTGGCAGAGCGGCGTCGGCCGCACCGCCCGCGCGAAGACGCTGGGCCTCTATGGCTACGGCCGCATCGCACGGGTGGTCGCGGGATACGCCGAGGCCTTCGGGATGGACGTGGTCGTCTTCGCGAGCGACGCCTCACGCGCCCGCGCGCGCGAGGACGGACGTCGCGTCGCGGCGACGCGCGAGGAGTTCTTCTCGAGCTGCGACGTCGTGAGCCTCCATCTTCGATTGGTGCCCGACACGCGCGGGATTGTGACGGCGCGGGATCTGGCGCTGATGAAACCGACGTCGCTGCTGGTCAACACGAGCCGGGCCGGACTCGTCGAGCCCGGCGCACTCCTTCGTGCGCTGCGCGCCGGTCGCCCCGGCTTCGCCGCCCTCGACGTCTTCGACGTCGAACCGCTGACCGACGTGACTGATCCCCTGCTCAGCATGGACAACGTGATCTGCACGCCCCACGTCGGGTACGTGACGCGCGAGGAGTGGGAACTGCAGTTCCGGGACGTCTTTGGTCAGGTCGCGAGTTTCGCGAGCGGCGAGCCCATCAACGTCATCAACCCGGAGGTTCTCTCCCACCGCCGCTGACCCGCGGTGGGAGAGAACTCGCTACAGGTTCTTGTAGTGCTCGCGCCAGATGATGCGGTAGACGCGCGTCCAGCGGGGGATCGAGCGAAGTCCCGGGATGAACGGGATCAGTAGCAGTCCGAGCGTGAGCAGCATCATCGTTCCCCACACCAGGGCGTCGCCGTTGGACGAGGAGTTGTAGGGGGGCACCTGATACCAGAAGGTGTACAGCCACAGCCAGGCCTGGCCCGGGTAGCTGCCCGTCTCGTTCATCATGCCCCACTGGTCGCCCCCGAGGTGCTGCGCCGACCCGAGCGCCGCGAAGTAGTTGCCGTCCGAGAGGAACAGCAGCGGCTTCGTGTAGTTCATCGTGTAGAAGTCCTTCGAACTCTCGAGCGCCTGATCGAGCCCGCCGGAGCGCGCCATCTGGGTGAGGGAGTTGATGAGGACCGGGACGGGTCCGGCGTCGACGGCCGACGTCTCGATGTTCCCGTTCACGAACGTCATGGAACCCGCGGCCTTGGAGTAATTGGCCAGCCACGCATCCTGCTGGGCCTGGCTCGCGTTGTTCCACGTCGCCAGGTCAGTCGTCAGCGTCGGATTGTCGGTCACCATCGACAGGGGCAGGATGACGAAGTCCTGCGCCGAGTTGACGGGGACCCGCACGCCCGCCCATTGGGCCAGCTTCAGTGGTCCGAGGGTCTGGTTGTTGACGTACAGCGTGTTGTACGGCGCGCCGTAGGACGCGCTGATCGACGAACCGTTGAGTTCGCTGAGGGCCGTGTTGGCGAAGTCGATCGGGTCCTGGGTCGACCACTGCTGGATGGTGACCGGGTGCTCGTCGGGTGAACCGAAGAGGATCGCCAGACCGAACACGAGCACGACGACCACGAGCAGAGCGATGACGCCCTCCTTCACGATGTCGTACGGCGCGTAGCGTCCGTGCCACTCCTCGACGTCGGCGTCCGGACGGAATTTGCCCTTGCTCATGACGCCACCTCCTTCACGCGGTCATCGGCGAATGGCGGGACGACGCCGCGGTGTCGCACGAGCAGCACGTGCAGGCCCACGAGCACCACCACGGCGATCGGCATCAGGACGATGTGCCACATCAGCATCTGGCCGACGTTGAGCACATTGAAGTAGGCACCACCACCCGTGGCGTTGATGCCGTCCTTGGCCTGCGTCGAGATCCACTGGGAGTCGAAGTTGGTCTGTGAGAGGTATCCGGTGAAGGCGGTCAGGATCGAGGCCATGAAGGTCACGACGCCGGTCATCCAGGTGAGGGCTCTCTTGCCGCGCCACGCGGCCATGAAGAACTTGCCCCACAGGTGCACGACCATGGCGAAGAAGAACACCTCGACGCTCCACAGGTGCAACGAGTTCACGAAGTGTCCGAGCGACGACAGGTGCCACCAGGACGGGCCGTTGATTGCGAGAACGCAGCCCGTGACGATGACGATGGTCATGGCGACGATGGTGACCATGCCGAAGACGTAGATCCACGAGCTGACGTAGCTCGGCTGGGTGTCCGGCAGCATCTTCTCTGGTGGCAACCACGACACAATGCGGTGTCGCAGCCTCGTGGTCCACTGACGGTTGATCTCGGTTGCGACGTCGGTCATTCGTCCTCCCCTCGGCGGCGCCGGCGTCCCGGAAACGGCAGCAGCAAGGCGGCGATGAAGACGACGACCATCAGGACAATGACCGTCAGGTTGGCCACGCTGATCTGGAACCAACCCCACGAGATGTAATGACCGGGGTGGTCCAGAGGGAACAGGGCGGCAAACGTCCCCCAGAACAGTGCCATGGGACCCCCCTCTCGGTCGACGGACTCTCCGCCTCCCTACGTGTCACCAGTCTTAGTTCGCTTCGGGGTCCTTTCAGTGGGATGCAGTAGGGCCGAAAGTCCTCGCGTGCGCGCGCCGGCGTGGAATCCGGGCGTTCGCGGGACGCACTGGTCGATAAGACTGTGGTGATGGGCCAACTCGAGGTGGCGTGGTTCAGCGCACTCTGTGACGATGACTACGAGCAACTCGGGGTGGTGGACGACGCCCTTCGCAGTTCGTGGGAGCACTGTTCGGCGATCGTGCGTGAGGCGCAGCGCCAGGGCTTTGACTCCGTCCTGCTGCCGTCGGGGTACGAACTGGGGCTCGACACAACGGCGATGGCCGCCGCGTTGGCTCGAGCGACCACGCGAATCCGTCTGCTCGTCGCCGTGCGGGCCGGAGAGAACTGGCCCCCGCAACTCGCCCGTCAGATCGCCACGTTGCAGCACCTGAGCGAGAACCGCATCGACGTGAACGTGATCTCGAGCGATCTCGCCGGGTCGACGCTGGCCGGTGGCCCGCGCTATCGACGGACCCTCGAGATGATGACGATCGTCGGTGAGTTGGCCAGCGGGTCTGCGAGCGAGCATCACGGTGAGTTCTACGACCTCGACGTTCGTCCCCCTCGCGTCGCGGTCGGGCCGCGACCGGCCTTCTACTTCGGTGGCCTGAGCGAGGAGGCGCGTGACGTCGCCGCGCGCGCGGCCGACGTCTACCTCATGTGGCCGGACACCGAGGACGTGGTCGCGGCCACGATCGCCGATCTGCGCGACCGCGCGGCGACCTACGGACGCACGCTGCGCTTCGGGTACCGGGTGCACGTCGTCGTGCGCGAGAGCGAGGCCGCCGCGCGGGCCGCCGCCGAGTACCTGGTCGCGCAACTCGACGACGAGATCGGCCGGGACATCCGGGCGAAGTCGCTCGACGCCACCTCGGTCGGTGTCGCGCGCCAGTCGGCGCTGCGCGCGTCGGCGAGCGATGACGGGTACGTGGAGCCCACGTTGTGGACGGGAATCGGTCGCGCCCGCTCCGGGTGCGGCGCGGCGATCGTCGGCTCCGCGGACCAGGTCGTGGCGAAGCTGCGTCGGTATCAGGAGATGGGAATCGAGGCGTTCATCCTGTCGGGCTACCCGCACCTGGAGGAGTGTCGGCGCGTCGGTGAACTGGTGCTGCCGCAACTCACCCACGCGCCGCTGCACGGCGGATAACTACGACGTCGACGTCTCACGGGCGGTGAGCCCGTACTGGACGGGGGGACGTTGGGACGCCTCGAACAGGGCTCCCACGGTGATCACGACCGACGCGAGGATGATGACGACGGACCCCCCGCGCATCACCAGCGGGTGGGCGGGGTAGGGCGAGTTGAACGAACTGCCCTCCGCCTGGAACGCGGCGACGGCACGAAGGACGACCCACGTCAGCGCGCTCAGGAGGCCGATCGCCACGCCAATCTGGGCGACACGTCGACTCTCGCGCATCCGCGTCGCACTCGCGACGGCACCGACACCGAGGACAGAGAGAACAATCACACCCCACAGCGGCCGGTGGTAGTGGAGGGGACCCTGGGACGTCGGGGGACCGTTGTTGAGGATCACGAACAACGGCAGGAGACAGGCCGACACCACCAGCACCACGCCGGCGACACCAACGAACACCGGCGCCAGCTGATCGACGCGGGGGTGCCGGTCGATCCAGTTACGAAGTCGTCGCACGACTACCGGGCTGGGCCGTGCGCCGTGGCGACCGTCGACCGCGGTCGCGTCACGACGGCCCGAGACGTCGACGGTTCTCTGAGTGGCGAATGGAGAGAATCGTAGCGAGCGATCTGACACAGAGGAGCGACGCGCACTCTCGTGGGGCGTGAGGTCCGCAGTGCTGCGGCGCGAGTGGGTGACGAACTCGTCACGCGTCGGCGTCGAACATCACCACGCGCCGCTCGCTGATAGCGCGCTGCGCACCGTGACCCATCAGCACGCTCCAGTAGCCGTCATCAGCGGTCACCGTGGGACTCGCGTGGTCGCGGATCGCGCGAATCAGATCCAGGTGTTCGAGGTAGCTCGCCCCGTGGTGGAATCCCTCGACGACGACCCGATCGTCGTGCACGACGACCTCGGACACGCCCGCTCCCCAGGTGCGGCGCTCGCCGCGGCGCAGAATCCCCGACGGCAAGAACGCCTCCACCTTGCCGAGGGTCCCGACGACGCTCAGTTCTTCGGCGTTGGTGCTGCCCTCGGCGAACATGCACAGGTCGAGAGAGCCACGCACCCCGTTGGCGAACTCCACCACCACCAGGGCGTTGTCGAGGATGTCGGGTGTGCGTCCGTCGTACCTCTCGTCCAGGTGATTCACGTCCTGACCACCCGAGCCGCTGACCGACACGGGATCGGCGCCCGCGAGCAGACGCATGAGATCGAAAAAGTGGCAGCACTTCTCGACGAGCGTGCCCCCGGTGAACTCGTTGAACCGGTTCCAGTCGCCGACCTTGGTGAGGAAGGGGTGGCGATGCTCGCGCAGCGCGACCATGCGCACCGCACCGATCTCGCCGGAGCCCGCCACGTCGATGGCGGCCGCCACGGCGGGCATGTAGCGGTACTCGAGTCCGACCCAGAGAACGCCCGGGTAGGTGCGCGCGCGCTCGCGGATGTGGGTGGCGTCGTCCACCGTCGTGCACAACGGCTTCTCCACGAGGATGTGGCGACCGGTCGCCATCACGTCGTCGAGCACCGCGCGGTGCGTGTAGTTGGGCGTCGAGATCACGTAGACGTCGCAGAGATCCGCGTCGAGCAGGTCGCGGTAGTCGGTGAAGGTGGCGAGGTCGCGACCGTCCGCGGTGAGCTGCGCCCACTGTCGCGATGTGGGGTCGGGGTCCGCAGCGGCGACGACGACGGCGTCCGCGATCGCGTTCAGGTTGCGCTGGTGTTCGAGCCCCATGAGACCCGTGCCGATGAGGCCGTAGCGCAGGGGTTCACTCACGAGAGGCGCGTGGTCCCGGGCTCGCGCTCGCGGGAGACCTGTCGCAGGTTGAACTGGACGACACCGATCGTGAGCGAAACCGCGCCGAGGATGTGCAGTTCGACGAGGAGAGCCGGCACGTGACTCCAGTACTGCGCGAATCCGATCGCCGCCTGAACGAGCGAGATGATCGCCAGACGGCGTACACCGAGCTGGAGCGGCGCCGGCGCGGCGGTGTGCCAGATCGCGAGCAGCAGGCCGACCACGAGAGCCACGAAGATCATGGCGGCGACCGAGTGGATCCACACCGCGGACGAGAACGGGATCGGCAGTCGCTTCGCGGTGATCTGACCCTGCGATCCCCCGGCGTGGGGCCCCGAGCCGCTCGCCACGGTGCCCGCCATCACCACGGCGACGAACGGTACCCAAAGGATGCGCGCGACCCACTGGAAGTGCGCGTCACGGACCACGGCGGGTGCGCCCTCGCCGTAGCGGTACTTCGAGCGGTGATACAGCGTCGCGCCGAGGGCCACCATCGCGAGCGAGAGCAACATGTGCAGCGCCACCAGCCACGGGTTGAGCTTCGAATACACCACCAGTGCGCCGAGGAGGGCGTCGGCGACGATGCCACCGACCAGTGCGCTCGTGAGAACCACGAGATCGACGCGCCGGGGCCGGCGAAGGATCGCGGCGATGACCGACGCGCCGACGAGGACGACGAGGGCGACCGTGACCAGTCGGTTCCCGAACTCAATGGCGGAGTGGTACCCGTCGGGGCCGGTGATCGCCGTGCCCGAGCACGCCGGCCAGTTCGGACAGCCGAGACCCGAGCCGGATAGCCGCACCGCCGCTCCCGAGAGCACGATGAGGATCATGGCCACGAAGTCGGCCAACGCGAACCACCGAAAGACTGCGGGCGTGACGCCGCGACGTCGGTCGGGGTCGAGGGACTCGGTCGGCGCGGGTGTGGTGGTCAGCTGACCGTCGGACGTCACCAACCCAGACTAATTAGACCCCCTCCCCCTCTTTCGCTCTCCGGTGCCTCGTGACGCCACACGCGCCGACGCGCGGCGAGGTCACGACCTCGAGGGTGCGCCACGCGGCGAACGTCACGGGCGAACGAACGTTGCGCCCAGAGAAAATGGACCTCGACCGGTAGGATGCTCGACGTGGCAATCACGATGACCGTCCCGCGGAGCGCTCGCCAGACGGTCGGCGCCT
The DNA here is from genome assembly GCA_963830195.1 of uncultured Actinomycetota bacterium. Classification (GTDB taxonomy): domain Bacteria; phylum Actinomycetota; class Acidimicrobiia; order Acidimicrobiales; family RAAP-2; genus RAAP-2. The sequence goes on from CAWHLQ010000023.1 coordinate 106,481, forward strand.
ACGTCGCGCTCACCAAACCCCGGATCATCGAACTGTTGCTGGTCACGACGATCCCGACGATGGTCGTGGCGAAGAACGGAATCCCGGGCGGCTGGCTCGTGCTGGCGACCCTCGTGGGTGGCACCCTCGCCGCCGGAGGGGCCAACGCGTTCAACATGGTGATCGACCGCGACATCGACGCACTGATGGAGCGCACCAAGAACCGGCCGCTCGTGACGGGGGCGATGAGTCCTCGCGCCGCGGCCGTCTTCGCGGGCGCTCTGGAGGTGGTCGCCTTCGTGGTGCTGGCGACGTTCGTGAACCTCCTCTCGGCGTGGCTCGCCGTGGCCGCCACCGCGTTTTACGTGTTCGTGTACACGATCTGGCTCAAGCGTCGCAGCTCCCAGAACATCGTGATCGGTGGCGCCGCCGGGGCCGTGCCGGTGTTGATCGGGTGGTCGGCGGTGACGAACTCGCTGGCCTGGACGCCGGTCCTGTTGTTCCTGGTGATCTTCATCTGGACGCCGCCGCACTTCTGGGCCCTCGCCGTGCGCTACCGCGACGACTACCAGGCAGCGCACGTGCCGATGCTGCCGGTGGTGGCGTCGCTACGGCGCACGACGCTGGAGATCCTCGTCTACACCGTCGTCTTGTGGGCGGTGTCGATGTTGGTGGGTCCGGTCGCGGGCCTCGGGTGGATTTACGCGGTCTCCGCGCTGGTGTTGGGCGGCCTGTTCACCTTCTTCGCGGGCAAGTTGTTCCTCCTCGCGCGTCAGGATCGCGCCGACGTGGCACGAGCGATGCGACTGTTCCATTTCTCCATCACGTACCTCACGGCCCTGTTCGTCCTGATGGCGGTCGACGTCATTGTCCGACACCACTAAGGCACCGCGACGGGGGCCGTCCCCGATGATGATCGTGTCGCTCTCGCTCGGCACGGTGATGGCGGTCGCCCTGATCGCCATCGTGTCGGTGCTCACCGGCGGCTCCACGCAGGCCCCCAACGTCCTCGACGGCACGACGGTGAAGTCGTTCTCCCTCGCGGGGTTGAACGGTGGCACCGTCCGCGCGCCCTGGTCGAGCGGTCACCCCGCGGTCGTGGTGTTCTTTGCGAGCTGGTGCGGTCCGTGCAAGGCCGAACTCCCGCGCGTGGCGGCCTACGAGTCCGGGCACGCGCTCGGCAAGGTCCGCTTCGTGGGTGTGGACGTCAACGATCCCGCGAACAGCGGTCAGGCGTTCACCGACAACGCGGGCGTGGCGTTCCCGGTGGGCCGGGACCCGTCCTCTCTCCTCGCCTCCCAGGAGTTCCAACTCGCGGGCATGCCGGACACCGTGTTCGTGAACTCCAACGGCACCGTTTCGAACGTCGTGATCGGCGCGGTGTCGACCACCGAGTTGGCCGCGGACATCAGCCAGCTCTACTGATCGAAGCGGAACGTCCGAGCCGCCAGCCACGGGGCCGCGACCGCCCACGCGCACAGCGAGATCAGATTCGCCCACCCGAGGGACTCGCCGGCGCCAAGCGTGCGGTGCAACGCGCTCGCGAGGGCGCCCGAGGGCGTGGCGACCACGAGGACCTGCACGACGTGCGGGAGGTCACCCACCGGCACGACGAAGCCCGAGACCAACAGCAAGATCAGATAGAGGCCGTTCGCCGCGGCGAGGTTCACCTCCGCGCGCAGCCGCCCCGCGAGCGCGAGCCCAATCCCCGCGAAGCCCGCGGTGGCGAGGGCCAACGCGAGCAAAGCCGCCGCGGCCGCGCGCACACCACCGAGCGGATGCCAGCCGAGCGCGAGGGCGACGAGCGAGATGACGAGGATCTGCAGGCATTCAACGACGGCGACGCCGGCGATCTTCGCGCCGATGAGTCGACGTCGCCCGAGCGGGGTGACGTAGAGGCGGCGCAGCACACCGTAGGTGCGTTCGAACGCGGTGGCGATCGACAGGGCGACGAGCGAGGTCGACATGACGCACAGCGCGATGACGCCCGGCGCAAAGAAGTCGATCCGGCTGGCCGTCGGCGTGGTGGCGACGTGAGTCTCGGTGAAGAACACGAGCAGCACGATCGGGATGCCGATCGTGAGCAGGAGCGTCTCGCCACGGCGCACCGTCATGCGCACCTCGGCGCGTGTTTGGGCCCACCACATCCTCACGAGGACTCCCCGTTCGCCGCGCGGTCGCGCGCGAGCAGCGCGAGGTAGGTCTCTTCCAATGACGCGCGCGAGCGCAGCGCGGTGAGCGACACTCCACCCTCGGCGAGAAACGACGTGATGACCGCGACGCGCTCGGGCGTGGTGGCGACGTCGCACCGGTAGGTGAGGACGTCCGAGGGGGTCACCGTGGCCCCGAGGCGACGGGCCAGCTCGGACGGGTCAATTGGGGCGGAGGTTTCAATGACCAGCACGGCGTCGCCCGCCAACTCCTCAAGCGAGCCCGCGGCGACGACGCGACCGTCGTTCAGGATCGTGACGTGGCTGGCCAACGCATCGGCGTCGGCCAGTTCGTGGGTCGTAATCAGAATCGCGCAGCCGCGATCACGTTCGCTGCGCAACAGGTCGCGGATGATCTGATGTCCCTCGGGGTCGACCGCCGAGGTTGGCTCGTCGAGGACCAACACGCGCGGACGGCCGAGCAGCGCCAACGCCAACAGCGTGCGCTGCTGCTCGCCCCCACTCAGTCGGCGCCAGGGCGTCGACGCGCACCGATCGAGTCCGACCAGCGTGAGCAGCTCGTTCACCTCGCGGGGCGCGGCGTAGTAGGTGGCGGTGAGGGTGAGCGCCTCGCGGGGACTCATGGGAAACCAGACGCCGCCGCGCTGGAGCAGGGCGCCGGTGCGCGTGACGATCTCGGCGTGCTTGCGCATCGGATCGAGTCCGACGACGCGCACCGTGCCGCTCGTGGGCGCACGAAAACCCAGCAACGTCTCGACGGTGGTGGTCTTACCGGCACCGTTCGGTCCGAGCACGATCGCGATCTCGCCGAAGCCAACCGTGAGTGACACGTCACGCACCGCCGTCAGCGTGCCGTAGCGGACCTCGAGCGACTCGATGTCGACAGCGTGACTCACCAGAGCGAACCTAATCCGTGCGGCGATGGCGCAATCCCCTGTCGTAGTCTTGATGGATGATCGACCTCGTTCAACTGCGTCGCGAGCCGGAACTCGTGAAGTCCGCGTTGGCCCGTCGGGGGGTCGAGCCCGCCGCGCTCGACGAGCTGTTGGCCGTGGACGCCGAGCACCGCCAGCGCCTCCAGGCGGCCGAGCAGCTGCGCGCGGAGGTGAAGGAACTCTCACGCCAGGTGGGCGAGGCCCGCCGCGGCGGCGACGTCGCCCGGGCGGAGGAGCTGGCGGCCACGAGTCGCGAGGTCGGCGACCGCGAACGCGAAGCCACGGAGGTGGCCGAGAGCCTGGCCGTCGCGCTGCGCGAACGGCTCCTGGATCTGCCGAACGTACCGGCCGAGGACGTGCCGGACGGCCGGGACGAGTCCGACAACGTGGAGATGCGTCGGTGGTGGCCCGGAATGAACGACGGGGCGCCGTTTCCCACCTACGAGGCCCACCAGCGCGTGGCGCACTGGGACATTGGGACCGAGCTCGGCATCCTCGACCTCGAAGCCGGCGCCCGACTCGCCGGATCGATGTTCCCCCTCTACCGCGGCGACGGCTCGCGACTGCTGCGCGCCCTCGGCGCCTACGCCCTCAACGCGCACAGTGACGAGTACGAAGAGGTGCGACCCCCGACGATGGTGCTCACCGAGACCATGGTCTCGACCGGCCACCTGCCGAAGAACTCCATCGAGATGTACGCGATCGAGCGCGACGGGCTCTGGGCGATCCCGACCGCTGAGGTGCCCCTCACGTCGATGCACCGCGACGCGATCCTCGACGAGGACAGCCTGCCCATCAAGTTGACCGCGCTCACGGCGTGCTTTCGCCGCGAGGCCGGCGCCGCGGGCCGCGACACGCGCGGCCTCCTGCGCACCCACGAGTTCGACAAGGTCGAACTGTTCGCCTACTGCACACCAGAGCAGGCGCCCGACGTCTTCGCCGATGTCCTGGCGCGGGCCGAGGGGATCCTGCAGGCCCTGGCGTTGCCGTACCGCGTGCTGCGGCTGTGCGCGGGAGATCTGGGCACGTCGTCGGCGCGCACCTTCGACCTCGAGGTCTACGCCCCCGGCGTCGATCGGTGGCTCGAGGTCTCCTCGGTCAGCTGGTTCCGCGACTTCCAGAGCCGTCGCGCCAACGTGCGCTATCGCAAGGACAAGGGCCCCACGTCGCTCGTGCACACGGTGAACGGCTCGGCGTTGGCCTGGTCGCGCATCTGGCCGACCATCGTCGAGACCTATCGCCAGCCCGACGGCTCCGTCGCGATCCCCGACGTGCTGCAGCCCTTCTTCGGCGGCCGCCAGTTCATCACGCGCCGCTAGGCGTCGAAGCGATACCCCACGCCGCGCACGGTGGTGATGTGCACGGGCTCTTTCGGCTTCTCCTCGATCAGGGTCCGCAGGCGCTTGATGTGCACGTCGAGCGTCTTCGTGTCGCCGACGTAGTCCGAACCCCACACCCGGTCAATGAGTTGCTCGCGCGTGAGGACGCGCCCGGTGTTCGACAGCAGCAGTTCGAGCAGCGCGAACTCCTTCTTGCGCACCTTGATCTCCTCGCCGTTCACGAAGCAGCGTCGGGTGTCGATCTCGAGACGGAGAGGGCCCGACTCGATTGCGTGTTCGATGAAGTCGTCGCCCCCGTGGTGGTCGTGGCGACGCAGCACCGCGCGCACGCGCGCGATCAGCTCGCGCAGGCGGTAGGGCTTGGTCACGTAGTCGTCGGCGCCGATCTCGAGCATGACGACGGCGTCCACCTCCTCGCCCTTGGCCGAGACGACGATGATCGGGACGTTGCTCGTGGAGCGAATGGTCCGGCACACGTCGAGTCCGGACATCTTGGGCAGCATGAGGTCGAGCAGGATCACGTCGAAGCCACCCTTTTCGAACAGGGTGACCGCCTCGAGTCCGTCGCGCGCCACGACGACGTCGAAGCCCTCACGGTCCAGTCCGATCGAGAGCGCGTCGACGAAGGACTCCTCGTCCTCGACGAGCAGGACGCGCGGCCGGGGTCCGTTGGCTTTGGTCACGTCAGGCTCAGCGGGAGTTCGAGCGCGAACGTCGAGCCCTCGCCCTCGCGGGAGTTGACGCTGACGGCGCCGCCGTGATTCTGGGCCACGTGGCGCACGATAGAGAGACCCAATCCCGTTCCGCCAGTCTGGCGGGCGCGACCCGGATCGACCCGGTAGAACCGCTCGAAGATCCGTTCCAGATCCTTGGCCGGGATACCGATCCCCTGGTCGGACACCGCGATGCGCACGAAGGGACCGTCCCCCAGTTCCAAATCGTCGACCCGCTCGACCTTCTCGGCGGTGATCGTGACGCGACCGAGGGCGGGAGAGTAGGTGACCGCGTTTTCGAGCAGGGCGTGCACCGCCGACACCAACTGGCGGCGATCGCCCGTCACGAGCAGGTTGATCTCAGGCTCGGAGAAACTCACGTGGACCTCGCGTTGCTCGGCCGCAGTGCGAATGCGCTCGATGGCTTCGGCAACGAACAGTCCCACGGGCACCGGCTCGCGCGCCGGTGCTCCCTCGCTCTCGAGTCGCGACAGGTCGAGGAGGTCCTCGATGATCCGGTTCACGCGGAACGCCTCGGAGTGGATGCGCTCGGCGAGGCGCTCCGCGATCGCGGGATCGCGTTCGAACTGCAGGGTCTCGGCCAGCAGACCGAGCGCACCCATGGGCGTCTTCAGCTCGTGCGAGACGTTGGCGATGAAGTCGCGACGGATGTCCTCGAGACGGCGACGTTCGGAGATGTCCTCGATGAGCGCCAGCACGCCGAGCGGTCGTCGTCCGTCGTCGATGACCGTCGCCTTGATGGTCAGCGTGCGTCGTGGCGGACCGTAGAGCTCGATGGTGCGATCGGCGATCCCGTTGCGCCACCCCTCGTCGAGCATCTCGGTCACGGCCTGCGCCGCGAGGGCATCACCGTACCGGTTCGTCATGAGACTCTCGGCCTGCGTATTGCGGTAAATGACCGTGCCGGCCTCGTCGCACAGAACCAGGCCCAGCGGCAGGGTGTCGAGCGAGCGGCGCAGTCGGATCGCGTCGGCGCTGGACTCCGTGACGGCGGTCGTCGCGGCCCCGGTCACCTCCTCGAGGAAGTTGAGGGCAGTCTCCACCTTGCCGTCGTCGTGGGGCTGCTCGATGCCGAGCCTCGTCCCCAGCGCGGTGAGACGTTGGGCGATGGCGCGGTGGCCCCGGCGACGCCCGATGAGTGAGCCGATCCAGATCGCGACGAGGAAGAGGACGACGGCGGCACCGATGACCTCGTAGGAGTTCCAGTTGTGGACGACGTTGGTCGTCGAGGCGAGCAGCACGCGTTCATCTTCGCAGACCGCATCGTCCTGCTCGAACCGCGACCGTTGGGACGCTCCAACTCGAGGAGGTCACATGTTGTTCACCGGCGTCTTTTTACATCCCACCGTCGCCAACCTGCCCGGCAGTGCCGAACTCCAGAAACTCGCCGACGGCCTCGGCGGGTGGGCGCTCGTCGGTGCGCTCATCGCACTGGTCGTCGGCGCCGTCATGTGGGCGCTTGGCTCGCACTCCCAGAACATGCACCAGTCCATGGTCGGCCGTCGTGCGGTCGTTGCGTCGATCCTCGCGGCGATCCTGATTGGCGCCGCACCCGAACTCATCAACTTCTTCTTCTCGGCCGGTTCGGCGGTCAAGTGATGGCCCTGTCGGGCGTGTGCACAGTGGCGCCGGAACTGTGCGGGGTCAGTTCAGTCGGCGCGGGTCTCGCGAACTCGTTCTTCGGGGGTGCGACCGGGTGGATCGCGTCCTCCAGCGCCTGGGTGTGGCACGGACTCGGCGCGTTTCTCTCCGCCACGAGCAGCACCGCGGTCGTGACCGACGCCGCCCGACCGGAGTACAACGTCCTGCTGCGCGTCGCTCCCCTGGTGGCCCTGTGCGCGTTTCTGGCCAACGTGCTCACCGGTCTGCGCCACGGTGACAGCGCTCACCTGGCCCGCGACGTCCTCTGGGCGACACCCGTGCTGATCTTCGCGGCGATCACGGCCGTCCCGCTCGCGGGGGTGGTCCTCGACGTGGTGAACGCGCTGTCGAGCGCGGCCGCGGGGAGTGCAACCACGTTCCTGTCGACTCTCGGCACGACCGCGGGAACGTATCCCTCCACGGTTCCGGGATTCGCGCAGATGCTGCTGGATCTGGCGGGCGTGGTGGGGGCACTGTTGCTCTGGTTCGAACTGGTGGTGCGAAACGCGGTCCTCGCACTGTTGGTCTGCCTCGCCCCGATCATCGCCGCCGCCGCGCTGTGGGCTCCGCTGCGACGGTTGGCCGTGCGACTCGTCGAGACCTTCGTCGCGGTGGCTCTTAGCAAGTTCGTCATCGTGGTCGCACTCTCCCTGGGTGCCTCCGCGGCGGCACCACTCAAGGGGGAGGTGGCCCTCACGGGCATCGCGGTCGTTGCTCTCGCCGTCTTGGTGCCCTTCTCGCTGCTGCGGGTGGTTCCGCTTCTCGAGGCATCGGCACTCCACGCGCTCGAGGGCACGCGTCAGCGCGCCACATCGGGCGCGCGGCGGGTGGCGGGCACCGCCACCAACGCGGCGCTGTCACTGACACCACTGCCACCGCCGGGGCCGCCGGAGCGACCCGCGGACTTGGGATTGCCGATGTGGCCGGGCGGGCCCGAGCCCACCTTCCCGGAGCCGCCCGACGAGCCGCCCGTGCCCCCCGTGGGCACACCCACGGTGCGCCGCGGGCACGTGGCGTATCTTCGCGACCGATTCGGACCGGTGATCGGCTGGCACTTTGACGAGTGAGCTCGGTCCGTTCGACGCGGGAACGTCCCTCACCTCCCTGTTCGATCTCTCGTGGGCGCGTCGGGCGACCCTGGCGGTGTCGGCGGGACTCCTCCTGTGGTGGATTCTCGTGGCGCCCCACGACCCGAGGGTGCTCGTCGGTGTCGTCGTCACGGCGGGGGTCGCGTGTGGTCCCCGTGACCGCGCCCTCGTCGATCACCTCCACCGGCTTCTCGCCTACGTCGCTCGCTCGCGGTGGACCTACGTCGCGATGCGCGTCGAGAACGCCACGTGGTCGACCCGGGCGCGCGGACACGCCGAGGTGGTGCTGGGAGAGCTGGTACACCGTGGTCGGCTCGATCTCTCCGGGGTCGATGAGGTGATCGCGAGTGAGTTCGCCGCTCTCATGGACCGAGTGGCGGTGGCCGACGAACCGCGTCAACTCTCCTGGCACGTGACGAGCGACGGGGACGGCCTGCGCACGTGGTTGGCCGCGCCGGCGTCGGTGGGACTGCCAGCGCGGTGGCGCACTCTCGAACATCTCGACGCCGACGGACCCGCGAGGTCGGCGGGGTGGCTGTACGAGCGATGGCGCTACCTGCGCACGCCGCGAGGAGTGGCCGCCGTGCTGCAGGTGCGGGGGACGACGTCGGTGGCCGGGGTCGGCGCACTGAACGCGCTCGCCCCATACGGCAGTTCACGCGACGTGAGCGTTGTCGTACGCGTGGCCGCGGCGTCCCGGTCGAGTGCCGTTGTCGGTCGACAGGTCCACCGGTGGCGGGCCAACGCCGCGCTCGCCTCACTTTTCGGGTTCCGCCATCGCGCGGCCGCCGAGATCACCACGTCACTGCTGGAACGTCGTGAACGCGCGGTCGCTACGGGAACCGCCGTGGGTCAGGTCGACGTGTTCGTGGTGGTGCGGGCGCCGACGCGTGCGACGCTGGACGAGCACGTCACGGCACTGCAGCGCGACGCGCGTCGCGTCGGAACGACCCTCGTGCGCGGCGACGGCCGTCACGCTCCGTGGTTCTGCGCGCACCTCGCGGGGGGTCCGGGGTGGCGACCGTGAGCCGGTGGTTCACGAGCGACCAGGTGGGTGCGCTGCGTGTGCCGCTCCACGACGCGGGCACCGGACTCGTCGGCCAGCCGCTCGGACGCTGCCAGCGCGGTGGCGCGTTCGTCTACGACCCCTTCGACGCCTATCGCGCGGGTCTGGTCACCAGTCCGAACCTGCTCGTCGCCGGATCGATCGGCGTTGGTAAGAGCGCCTTCGTGAAGATGGTGCTGTCGCGAGGTCTCGCGGCGGGCCGTCGCGCGGTGGTCCTTGATCCCAAGGGCGAGTATCACGATCTCGCCGCCACCCGGGGCGGACGTGTCGTCACGCTGGGGGCGGGCGGACGAACGTGGTGTCGGCCCTTCAGCGGAGAACGAGCCGAGGACCTCGCACTGGTGGACACGTTGCTCTCGGCGTCACTCACCCGCGCCCTTCGCGCGGACGAACGCTACGTCCTCGAGACCACGTACGACGAGGCCGCGGCGACACCGTCGTCGCGACTGTTGCGTCGTCTCTACGACCAGGTCGCGGACCGACTGCGCGAGAGTGACGAGTCACCCGAGCGCACCTTGGCGTACGCCCTGCGGCGATTCGTGGAGGGGGACCTCGTCGGACTGTTCGACGGAGAGCGTGAGCCGGATCCGCTCGACGGTGACTTTGTCGTTCTCGACCTCTCGCGTGCGTGGCAGTCGGACACGCTCGCACTGGTGGGTCTCGCCGCGATGGCCGCCGCGCGTCGTGCGCTCGCGGCGTCGGCGCGGCCGGGATACCTCGTGGTTGATGAGGCGTGGGCGGTCCTCGTGGACGAGCGGGTGTCGCACTGGCTGCACGGTTCGTGGAAGCTGGCGCGGGCGCGCGGCGTCAGCCACGTCCTGGTGCTGCACCGGTGGAGTGACGCCTTCGCCGCGGCCGACGAGGGCACCGCGCAACGGGCGAAGGTGACGGGCATCCTGCGCGACTGCGACACGGCGGTGCTGTTTCGTCAGGACCCCGGCGAACAGGCGCTGCTCGACGATGTGCTGGCGCTTCGACCCCTCGAGCACGCGTACACCCACACGTTTGGCCGGGGACAGGCTCTCGTGCGCTACGGCGCCCACCGCTCGGTCGTGCGCGTTGAGCCGAACCACGACGACCGCGGCGTCATCGACACCGATCAGGCCATGCGCCCGTGATCGGACCTCTACGACGACGGGCACTGCGCCCGACGATGGGTCGACGCAGCTGGCACCACGTCGGACTCGGCGTCGAGCGGGTGCTGCCGCCGCGGCACTCCCTGTTGATCGTCGGTCCGACCCAGGTCGGCAAGACCAGCTCGTTGGTGGTTCCGTCGATCTTGCGGTGGCCGGGGCCGCTGGTCGTCACCAGCGTGAAGCGTGACGTGGTCGCACTCACGCGCCCGTGGCGCGAAGCTCTGGGAGAGGTGTGCGAATTGGAGCCGGGTTGCAGCGGCGGACTGACCTGGGATCCGCTGGAGTCGGTCTCGACCTATCGCGACGCGCTGGGGGTGGCGCGTGATCTCGTCGTCGGGGATCGCGCGCGCGCCTCCGCCGAGTCCGAGTTCTGGAACGCCTTGGCGGTGAAACTGCTCGGCGCGCTCATCGTCACGGTGAAGCGTCGTCACGGAACCATCCATGACCTGGTGTCGCTGGTCGAGGAGCGCTCGTACCTCGAGGAGCCGCCCGACGCCGACGAGGACGTCCAGCGGGTGCTGCGAGCCTTCGCCCGACACGAACCTCGCACCGCGGACGCGGTGGCGACCACCGTCGAGGCGATGCTGGTGCCCTGGCAGTTGCGTCAACCGCTCGCGAGCCTGCGCGACCTCGTCGCGGGACCTCACACGCTTTACCTCGTGGCGCCTCGTCACGACCAGCGGCGCTACGACGGACTGTTTCGCGGCGCGTTGCGGGCGGTCGTCGCCGATCAGCAGCGCCGTCACGAGGCCGGCGACGCACGTCGAGCTGCTGCTCGTCCTCGACGAGGCGGCCGCGGTCGCACCGCTCGATGACCTCGACCAACTCGCCGCCACCGGCAGCGGCGTCGGCATCACGTTGGTGAGCGTCTTCCAGGACTTCGCCCAGATCGAGGCTCGGTGGGGGGAGCGCGCCGCGACGATCGTGAACAACCACGCGTCGCGACTCGTGCTCGGTGGGCTCGTCGATCCGAAGGTGACGACCTACCTGCCCGAACTGCGACCCCGTGACGAGCACGCGCCGACGCTGCGATCGTGGCCACCGGGATCGGCCGCCCTCGTGAGTGGTCGCTCGCCCGTGTCGCGCGTGCGACTCGTGCCGTGGTGGCGGCACCGACAACTGCGCCGCCGGGCCTCACTCAATTCGTCAGTCGATACGATGCGTCGGTGACCCACTACGACCCCACGGACCCGCGGTGGCGGGAGAACCCCGGACCACTGTTCGACGAGATTCGCGAGAGCAACCCCATCCACCAGACTCCCGATCGCTACTGGGTGTTGGCGCGCCACGAGGACTGCCTCGGTGTGCTGCGCAGCAAGGTGGCGTCGGCGGACTCACTGAACGTGGATCCGAGCAAGCAGCCGACGGGTTTTGACTCCCGGGATCGCGAGATGGAACTCGAGATGATTCGCGCGACCGGTGAGGACAATCGTCCGTTTCTGCTGCGGGATCCGCCCGATCACGAGCGGCTGCGGGGTTTGGTCCAGCGAGCCTTCACGCCCCGGCGCATCGCCGAGTTGAAGCCCTTCGTCGACGAGCTCGCGCGTGAGGCGGTTGATCGCCACCTCGACGGCGTCCCCTTTGACGCCGTGCAGGAACTCGCCTGGCCCCTGCCGGTGGCCGTGATCTGCGAGATGCTCGCCATCCCCCCGAGTGATCACACCTCGTTTCAGTCCAAGTCGGCGCTGCTCGCGCGGGGGCTTGACCCGGACTTCCTGCTCAGTCCGCAGGACCGTGCCGACCGTGACGAGGCGGGTCTGTGGTTCATTGAGTACTTCAGTGGTCTGTTCGCCGAGCGACGACAACACCCGGGCGACGACCTGCTGAGTGCCCTCGTGGCGGCTCGCGACGGCGAGGACCGCTTGAGTGAGGGAGAGTTGCTCTCCACGGCGATCCTGTTGCTCATTGCGGGACACGAGACGACGATGAATCTGATCTCGGGTTCACTCCTGGCTCTGTCCAACGACCGCGACGCCCAGAGCGCACTGCGTGAGACGGGAGTGACCCGTCCGTCCATTGACGAGCTGCTGCGCTTCGTCTCGCCCGTCCAGTTGACGGCGCGCACGTTGCTCGACGATCTCACGATTCGCGACGTCACGATTGAAAAGGGCAGTTTTCTGATGCTGCTCATCGGTGCGGCCAACCGGGACCCGGACGTCTTCACCAGTCCGACGTCGCTCACGCTCACGCGTGATCCGAACCCGCAGTTGGGTTTCGGCTTCGGCCTGCACCACTGCCTCGGCTCACCGCTGGCGCGACTGGAGGCCCAGTCGATGCTGGAGGAGGTGCTGCGCCGCACGAGTTCCTTCGAGGTGACCGGCGCGGTGAACTACCGACCCAACATCATCCTGCGCGGGCTCGCCGAACTTGACGTCGTGTTGCGGACGTGAGCGCGGGCGACGTCCTCGCCGTCGATGTGGGTGCGACGTCGATCCGCTTGTGTCGATTTAACGCGGCGGGCGAGATGGTGGGTGCTCGCTCGCGACGTTCGACGCCCTACCCGTGTCCGCCCGAGAAGATTGTGAAGATCGTCGCTGATCGCGTCGCGCACTCGCCGGTGGACAAAGTCGGACTCGGCTTTCCCGGTGAGGTCGACCACGGAGTTGTCTTCGACGCGGCGAATCTCACGCGACTCGGCGGACTCGACACGCCGTTCGACGACGAGATGAGCGCACGGTGGCGGCAGTTCCCTCTCCAGAGACGTCTGCACGAAGCGACCGGGTGTGACGTGGTCGTCGACAACGACGCCGCCATGGCGGCACTCGGGTGCGCGCACGGGCGTGGCGTCGAGCTCGTGATCACTCTGGGGACCGGCTGCGGGCTCGCGCTCGTCGTGGACGGTGCGCTCAGTCCCGTGCGTGACGTGGGCCACGAGATGCTGAAGGGAAGTGCCACCTACGACGACCTGCTGGGCGAGCGTGGCCGACGCGACAACGAATCGCAGTGGTTCGTGCACGTCGTGAGCGCGGTCACGGCGCTCGCCAGCGAGTTCGCGGCCACGTCGATCCACCTGGCCGGTGGCAACGCCCGCCGACTGTCGCCCAGTTCGTTCGGCTCGTGGTCCGACGCCCTGACGATCGAGCGAGGCGACCCCGCCCTGCGCGGCGCCTGGCGGGCCTGTTACCCCTGAGCGAGGTCCGCGGCGGCCGCCGCCAAGACGCCGGCCATGACTCTGACGGCCCCGTCGTCGACGGCGAAGTCGGGAGCGTGATGGGTCCCGCTCGTGCCGTCGGCGAGGGCACCGCCCACGAAGAGGTAGCAACCGGGCACCTGGTTCAGAAATTCGGACATGTCGTCGCTCGGGCTGGCCGGCGGAATCCGCCACACCAGTCGTCTCCGACGACGGTCTTGGCGGACGCCTCGACCAGCTCGGTGATCTCGGGGTCGTTTGTCACGCGCGGCGTCGAGGAATCGATGAGCAACGCGCACTCGACACCGAAGTCCCGCGACGTCTGATCCAGGAGGGCCGTGAGGCGCGCCATCGCGGTGGCGGTCTGCTCGTCGGTGAAGGTGCGCAGCGTGCCGTGCAACACGGCGTGACGCGGAACGACGTTGGGAGCGCTGCCAGCCTGGATCACGCCGGCGGAGCAGGCGCAGGTGGTCCCCTCGTACGTGAGGTCGGTCACGGACGTGCCGAGCGTGCCCGCCAGTCGCGACACCGCAAGAACCACGTTGCCCTCGACGCCCGCCATGGCGCCGTGGCCACCGCGCCCGTGGATCTGCACCGTGAAGACGTTGACCTCGCTCATGAGGACACCGGGACGTCCCGCCACGAGACCGACGGGCCCCAGTGAGGTCACGTGGGCTCCGATGACGTGCTGGACACCGTGATCACGCAGGACGCCGCCGTCGATCATGGCCCGCGCGCCACCGAGACTCTCCTCGGCGGGCTGGAAGAGCGCGACGAACTTCCCGCTCACGAGATCGCGTCCCCGCGCGAGGACGTCGGCCACGCCGAGGAGCGACGCGGTGTGCACGTCGTGTCCGCACGCGTGCATGACGCCGTCGGTCGCGGACCGGTAGGGAGATCCCGCTCCTCGTAGACGGGTAACGCGTCGATGTCGGCGCGCACCATGATGGTCTTGCCGGGTCGCCCAGTGTCCAGCGTCGCCACCGCACCCGTCGCGGTCGGACAGTTCTCGAGCGTCCAGCCCAGCTCGCGAAGTCGCGACGTGATGACGTCAGTCGTGCGATGTTCGAGAAAGGACAACTCCGGGTGCCGGTGGAAGTCGCGTCGCAAGTCGACCATGACGTCGTTGGCGCTGTCGAGCAGTCCGGGAAGTTCGCGGCCGAAGGTTGTCGTCATGGCAGCGAGCGTACGCCCGTGGCGCCACGCTATTGGGGTGTCGTTAGTGGCGCGCGACCTGCGACGTCACGTCGAGTTCACTCTCCTGCGAATCGAAGTAGCGAGAGCAGTACACGCAGAAGATGGAGTTCGGCGGGTACGTGCGCTGACAGAACGGGCACCGCGACATCACCGGTCCCTCGGCTTCGTACTCGCGCACGAGCGGACGCACCACGATGAAGTAGTACAGAGCGGCCAGAAAGCCGACGCCGCCCGTCATGGCGAAGACAATCAACGCCACGAGCAAGACGGCCTGGCTCATGAAAGCGGCCTGAAATGCCCACGGCGGACGGCGAGCGACGTCGACGACTGCGACGACCGTGATGGCGACAGTGAGGAGATAGGCCACGCCCACGAGTGCCCACATGGCATCCTCGCCTCCTTCCTCACCATCTGAGCCGACCATACCGCCACGTCACCGGGACCGAAAGAGGCCCGCGTAGGGGCAAAGGGCCTTGTCACGCCGCGCGAGCGTGGCGCCGTAATTCGCGGACGTGGACGACGTTCCGCCACGCACCCTTGTCAGAGCGTGGTGTTGTCACGCGTCAGTGGGACTTGTCAACGGCACGACCTGGGTGACCACCGTTGACGTCCACTTCGCTGTCCGTTCCGCCTAGCCACCGTTGATCGCAACTCACGACGTGGTGCGTCGCACGATGCGGCACGGGTCAGCGTCGCCACGACCGCGCATTCTTGTGCGGTGAACACCCGCGTCGTGACGGTGTGGTTGTCGATGACGCGCGCAATGTGTTCGACGGCCATAGTGACAATGTCGTCACACAGTACTCACCTGCATTATTCAAAAATAGAGTGGAGAAAGTCGTCGTTTTGATGTCACGGTTCATTTGACATATCTCGGTGATCACAACTACGACTTCGTTCAATAATGTGACCTTCGCCCTCGGAGCGTCAGGACTGTCTTTCTCCCCACAGCAGTAGACCCCTTTTGGGTCGACGTACAAGATTGCGTCGCGCGATGAAGGAGGAATCATGGTACGAAGGAGTTTGGCACTCACGCTCGCGGGTGTCCTCGTCGCCGGGGCACTCGCGGGAGCAACTCTCGCGCAGGCCGCGGGAACCACGAGCACGACGTTCTACGCCTGTAAAGCGTCCAACGGTGCCGTGACCAGCATCACGACCAAGGCCACTCTGAAGTGCAGCAGTGGCAAGACGCTCGTGTCCTGGAACGCCACGGGGCCGGTGGGGCCCGCCGGATCCGCGGGTCCGACGAACACTCGTGCGCAGGTCGCACTGCTCGACTGGGGCCACGTGATGACGATCGGTCAGAATCTGTCGTCGTCGAACGATGCGTTCAATGGGCCAGCAGGGGTGGCGTTCGACGGCTCCCACGTGTGGGTCGTGAACAGCGCGGGGAATTCGGTCACCGAGCTCAACGCCGACAACGGAGCCCTCGTCCAGACACTGTCGGGCGGGAGCTACGGCTTCAATCACCCACGCGGCATCGCCTTTGACGGTTCGCACCTGTGGATCGCGAACAACTTGGGCAACTCGGTCACCGAGCTCAACGCCGTCGATGGCTCGTGGGTCCAGACACTGTCCGGCGGCAGCTACGGCTTCAACTACCCAAACGGAGTCGCCTTCGATGGATCCCATCTCTGGGTGACCAACGTCGATGGCAATACCATCACGGAGCTCAATCCGACGGACGGTTCATGGATCCGCACTCTGTCGGGACCCACGTACGCGTTCGACAATCCGTGGTACATCGCCTTTGACGGCTCGCACCTGTGGACCGCGAACTCGGCGGGCAACACGGTAACGGAGTTCAACGCCGCCGACGGATCGTTGGTCCGGAACATCTCCGGCGCGAGCTACGGTTTTGACTCACCGTTCGGCGTGGCCTTTGACGGAACGCACATGTGGGTGACGGACGAGTCCGGAGCCGACGTGCAGGAGATCTCGGACGCCACCGGAGCGTTGGTCCAGACGTTGAGGGGTGGGAGTTACAACTTCACCGGCGGCCCCTCGGGAGTGGCGTTTGACGGCACCCACGTGTGGGTGACGATCTACTCCAACAATTCGGTGACGGAGGTGAACGCCGCAACGGGTGCGTGGATGCAGACGCTGTCGGGCGCCACCTATGGCTTCAGCAATCCGAACGCGATCGCCTTCGATGGCTCACACCTGTGGGTGGCGAACCACGGCAACGCGTCGGTGACAGAGATCACCAGTGACCTGAGGTAGGGATCGGGTCCCGCCGGGCGGCACCGGACCGCGCGGCGGGACCGACCTCATCGTGGGGTCGAGCACACAGCAACCGGGCGAGTCGTGTCGCGGTCGTGCCACGACGTAGGTACCCAATCGCGCGCGACGAGGGAACCGTTCTCGCTCACGGGTGTCGGAGGGAACGTCCAACACGAATCATTTGATCAAGGTGACGTGCCAGAACCACGTCGACGCGGCGGCGGCCGTGACCATGGACGGTGTCGCACCGGGAACCGACGTCACCACCGTTGTTCCCGTCGAAGGATTCTTGACTGAGCCGGTGATCGCAATGTCAGGGATCGAAATCGCAACTTTGCGTCACCGGAGAACGGTGTGAAGCCTCGCGATTCTTCGTGAACGTCGTTTCAGGGTCCCCTCTAAGACTGTGGTCTGGCCCTTTGGATGCCACAAACTCACCTCGGACGCGGGACGGTCAAACGTCACAATGCGAGGCAGGTTGTCATGGCCGATAGTCGACGTTTTCGTCTCGAAGTCACGCATCGCGCTCCAACGGAGGTGTGTGTCCCCCACCGCGCTGGTCGCCGAAGACGTCCACGCTGACCACGGCCCCCATCGGGTCTCGCCGCGTCGGTTAGAATGGTCTCTCGGTCTTAAGACCGTACCTGCGCTCGTAGCTCAACGGATTAGAGCATCTGACTACGGATCAGAAGGTTGGGGGTTCGAATCCCTCCGAGCGCACCACACTGGAACCGCCCAAAACCCTTGAAAACAAAGGGTTTCCGGTCACTGCGGAGGACTGTGCGAACCCCGGCGCCTCGCGCCAGGAGGCTCCCAACGCACACAAGGACCCCCTCCAACGCACACAAGGAATCTCCGCTGACGCCCTGAAGCGCACTTTGGAGCCAACTCGATTGCGCCCTGAAAGGCGCGCGAGCACGTTCGAGGTCCGTGAAGACAACTGACCCCCTGGAACTGTTGGCGGGCGCCCCCAAGCGGGCCGCCCAAGGCGCTGCATGGTCCGCCCGGTTCACGCTCGTCGTGACCGACGCCGCCGGACGCACCACCCCGGTCGCCGAGGTCGCCTCCACTTCCGACCTCGAGGACAAGCTCTGGGGCGCGACGCGCTGCGACGTGCGGTGGCGCCACGGAGGTCGTCAGCGGGTCGCCACCTTCCATCTGCCCCGTCAGCGCGGCGAGGTGAAGACATTCGTTGACCTTCTCGCCACCGCGATCCTGACCAATGGTCCCGCTGACGACAGGGGGCGTCCGACCGATTTCGTCGCCGCGCCCGTTACACGGCGAGTCGTCGTGACGACGCCGGAGCCTCGTGACGATGAACCCCGTGGTGTCATCGTGCCGATCCGACCCCTGGCCGCGTTCGCGTCGTCAAGCGGCGCGCCGCTCGTGCCGAGTGCCGCGCCGCGGTCGTGGAGCGAGTTGGCTCCCGAGATCGCCACGTTGCGCACGGTTGACGACCTCGTGGCGTGGAGGATGACCGATCTGGTCGAGACCGTGTCGCGCCGGGGTCGAAGGAGAAGCGCGGGCACGTTGGGCGACTACGAAAGTGAACTCGAGCTCGCTCGCACGTTCTTCCGTTATCGCGAGGGCGACCCTCGCCTCGAGCGGCTGGATGGTGAAGGACCGCGAGACGTACGTCATCCGGGTGACTCGATGTTGATCGATCATCCCGCGGGACTCACGACGCAGGACATGCTCGCCTTCGTCGAGCACCGCAAACACCTCAATCTCCGCGTACGACTGGCCAACGAAAATGCCCTCGAGCGATGGACGAAGGAGATTGAACGCGGGGAACGTCGCGCGGCACGTACCGGTGAGTCGTTTGAGATGCCGCCGGCACCGCCGCAGCGCCCCGAGACCGCCTCGGTGCGCACCGTTGCGGCGACCTGTCGCACGATTCGCTCGATGTTCAACGACGCGCACGACGAGGGCCGCATCGCCGCCAACCCGTGGACCGGTCTGGTCAACAAGCGCATCGCTCGGCCCGCCAAGACACACTTCTCGCGGCGTCTTGTTCCGTCCGAGGGGCAAGTCGCCGTCATCGTCGAGAACTTGAAACGGGTACAGCGCCGCTCGGTGATCGTCGACGGACGAGCCCAGATGGTCGATGGTGAGCGCTACGAGGTCTTCGTGGAGACCTCGTTCGAGACGTTCGCGCGACCCGAGGAGATCCGAGCAATCCGAACCTCGTGGCTGCATCTCGATGACGACGCTCCTTTCATTGAGTTCGAGGGTGCCGAGGTCGAGTACCCGCTGCGCTACAGCGGCGAGAGGACGAGTCTGGTTTTTGTTGACCTGAAGGCTCGAGGCGAGGGCGAGACGCGCTTCGTGCCGATCAGTCGAACTCTGGCGAACCGGCTGAAGCAACACCTCGCCACATTCGTCCCCACCCCGGACCCCACGTCAAGTGATCCCGACGAGCGAGACCCCTACGTCTTCACTCGGCATTCCGGTGCAAGCGTGGATCCGAGTCTCTTCGCCACCGACTGGATGCGGCCCGCGATCGCCATCGGCATTGAGGAGGGCCGTCTGCCCGCGCACTTCGCCCTGCTCCAGACCCGCATCCTGCGCCACGCTGGGATTACGCGACTGCTACTTGACGGCGAAGCCGTCGACGACGTCGCGGATTGGGCGGGGAACACGCCCGAGGTCGTCCGTAATCACTACCGCGGGGTCATCGACCAGGTCGCCAGTTCGCGTCGTCGGCCCATGCGCACCAAGGGTCTCGACGACCTTGAGCCCGGGTTGCAGCCGTGATTGCCCCACCGCGCACGCGGGTCACGGTCGCCAACATGACTAGCAAATCTGTACCCGAGAGATACGTGGAGTATTTGAGCTCCTTAGCCCCGTACATGGATGATCCGGCGGCCGCACTGATCTTCGCGACCATGACGACCGTGCTGAGGCCGGTCGAAGTCCTAGACGATGCGGCTCGCCTTCAAGGTGGCGACATCGTCGTCGACGAGTCACCCATGGCGACGTTGGCTGCGTCGCGATTCGTGGCGATCATTGCCATCGTGTTTCTCGTGAGCAACGCTTCTTCCCTGCTACGTCAAACCAAAGAGATCGTCCCGTAAGTTGCGGCATCGCATGGTCCCAAGTTCCCGTTGCGCAATCAACCGCCCGCTGATCCACCAGCGGCTGCGCCATCGGTCGCGCCACCGACAGCCGATGCACGTCTGCGCCAAGCGCCCCGTCCTCCACAATCCCGATCGCCGATGACTCGAAGTACAAGATCAGCGGCATCATGAAGGACCCTGACGGCAAACCCGTCGCTGTGATCAATGGACGCGTCACCTACGAGGGGTATTACGTCGATGGCGCCACCGTCGAAAAAATCGAAGCCGACCGCGTGACGCTCGATATCAAAGGCCAGAAGGCTTTGCTCCGTCTGCACTAACACAGACGATCGATCCTCAGCCTCTTTTCCGGCGATCGCGCAGCGCCCGCTGGACCTCCCGATCCGCCGTCTTGCGCTTCAACGTCTCGCGTTTGTCAATCTCGCCCTTGCCCTTGCCCAAGCCGAGCAGGACTTTGGCGAAGCTCTTGGTGAAATAAATCTTCAGCGGAACCAGCGCCATGCCCTTGACGATCAACTGGCCGGCAAGCGGTCAATTTCCTTGTGGTGCAGCAACAGCCGGCGCGGACGAAGAGGATCGACGTTGTTGCGGTTGCCGAATTCGTACGGATTGATGTGCGCGTTGTACAACCAGCATTGGTCGCGTTGATGCGGGCAAAGGCCTCGTCGATCGACGCGCGGGCGTTGCGGAGGGATTTTACCTCCGTGCCCTTCAACTCAATACCCGCCTCATACGTCTCCGTGATGAGATAATCACGACGGGCTTTGTGGTTGTTAATGGTCGGGACCATCGACGGCCAGTATATTGGCCGCGCCGACCCAATCCCATCTCAAAAAGCGTCTCTGGAAGTGCTGCCAGTGTAGCGTCGGCAGTGGAGTCCTCGACACGCGCCGAGTCCGTGCCCCCGGCGCAATCCCCAGCCCCGCTCGGAGCGGGGCCAGCCGAGTTTCACGAAATTGCCGACATGCGCTGAGACAGCGCACGCTACATCAAGAAGCAGCCGCTACTCGGTCGGGCTGGGAGCCGGTGGTGGCAACTCGGGCACGATCTCCTCGCCTTCGCCGGCAACTTCGAAGGTCCAGCTTGCCCTCGCTGATCTCTTTCAGCGCGATTTCGGAAATAATCCATCCGCGGGATCGGTCTGCGTAAGCGGGCGATTACCCTGCGCGAGTTGGCGTACCCGTCGCGACACGACGTTAACAAGTAACTCGGGGCTGGGAATACGTTGCTGCGCTGACTCCAGATATTTACTCTTCATCCGTAAAGGAATTTTAACTGTAGGGGAAAGTTGTTCCATCGACAAGCCTTATTTTTGCGTTAAGTGAGCCGCGACTTTAGGGTGAAACAGGCCGCACCGACAAGCCCTATTTTTGCATACCCGCACCATTGGAGGGGTCGCGCTTCCGCACGACCGCGGTGTAGCCGCGCCTTTTACCCCGATTCCTAATCGGGGCTGTGGTAACGCTAGTTCGACCAGACGCGACCTCGCCCTCTCCCGTGGTCGCAACCGCGTTCCGTCCGTGGCCCTCCCTGAAACGCTGTCATCTCTGAAAGCGCGCTTTGTCAATACCTCTCGCTGGTTGTTCTTCGGGTCGTTCCCAGTCATCTCTTCGCCCTCATTGGGGCATGAATTTGTTCGAGAGGTGTGTCGCATTCATACTGCGAGCCGCCGTATGGGCCGACTCATGACAACCCCGCGCTTACACCTCCCTGGATCGTCCCGCTTACTGTTGGCTCTCGATACGGTTTGTTCCGACTCAACACGTGATAGGTGGCTTCCGCCAGATGCCGTGCCACCGCTCCAATGGCCTTGGCGTGGCCCTTGCGCAGCTTCAACCGCCGATATAACTCACTGACGTGGCGTTGGGGACAACGGGCGTGATTGACCGCCACCGAATTGGCCGCTTCGACAAAGCCCCAGCGCAGATAGCGATTCACATCGGGCCGCAGCCGACCGTAGCGCACCACCCCGCCACTGGCGTGCACGCGGGGGGTCGTGCCGGCGTAACTAGCCAACCGTTGGGCGCTGGCAAAGCGCTCCGGCGTACCGATCTCCAACCAGATCACCGCCGCCAGGATCACGCCCACGCCCGGCAGGCTCATCAACAAGCGCATCTCGGGAGTGGCTTCGATCAGTTGCTTCAGCCGTTGCTCTTGCTCGCGAATCTGGCCTTCGATGAAATCCAGTTGGGCCAGTAGCGTGCGGGCGGCCCACTGGGTCTGGGGTGGCAATTGCCCCAGCAAGCCGAGCAACTGCCGGCGCCCCTTCGCGCAGTACGGGTCACTGGCGTCGGTGACCGCCAAACCGTACTTGGCCAGGGTGGAACTGATGCGGTTCTTCAGCCGCGTGCGCTGCGCCGCCAACACCATGCGCACCCGGGTCAGTTCCCGCAGGTCGCGCAGGTCCGCGGGCGGAATCCATACCGTCGGCAACGTGCCGTTGCGTTGCAGGCGATTGAGCCCGTGCACGTCGAGCTGGTCGGTCTTGTTGATCAGCCCCATCATCAGCTTGGCTTTGCGCGGGTGCACCAGCAACGGGCGCAGTCCCGCCTGCTCGATCTCACTGATGATCCAATACCAGTTGCCCGTGGCTTCGATGGCGACGGGTGTGCCGCGCTCGCACTCGTGTAACGCTGCGCAAATCGCGCCCGGGGCATGTTCGATGCGCCGTTGTCGTGCGACGCTGGTTTGTTGATTCTCCCGCTCCATAATCGTGTAGCGTTTGTGACTGTCAAATGCGATATACTCTCTCATGCGTGCCTCCGTTCTGGTTCTCGAACCAGTGCGATTATAAGCGCGAGGCGGACACCGTTCCGCCCGGAGGCGCGCTTTCATATATTCATGCTGAGCTTGTCGAAGCATCTCTGTCGTTTCCGCTAAGGACGTTTCATTCATCCCCCGAACACCGCACTTACAATCTTCGGGCTGCCATCAGCGACTGACTCCGAAGGCGACCGCCTCGCTGGGACTCGAACCTAGACAGAATTGCCCTCGGCGTTTTTCGCCATCAGAGGGGGCTGAAAAGGGCATTTCCTGCAAGCCTTTGGGCCAATTCTCCAGAGGATGAGGCTTCTGTAGTTTCCTCTAGCCTTCCAGTCCACTAAGCAAAATTAAGCAAAAAGCTTTGTCCTGGGGGATCCCGGGGGCTCCTGTGGGCTCGTATACTAGGAGTTGTATGCGTTCTTCAAACGCAAAATTCACATGAAAAATGGGAAACTCGACGGGAGTTTTATGTTGCCATCGAGCGCGGCGTAGAAAACCCCACCCTCTACACAATTCAGGCGATTGCAGAAGGACTTGGCGTCGCTCGATCCCAATTTAGGAAGCGTTTCAAACGATAATGCAGTGGAAGATTTCGCTCGAGAGTCCTCAGGTCTTCAGTCAGGAGTTTAGAGGTAGCAGCCAAATCTCCTTGAATGCGCAAAAGCTCCTCCGCTCTTTTCTGCATGAGGGCGGAGGTATACTTGGTATGATGAATGATTTCTAGCGTGGCTTGCTCTGATTGCGAAACGATCTCGTCAGTACAACGAAATATCCGCATGTGCTCATCGGTGTAACCGGTCTGGTGGAACCGAACAATCCGCAGTCCATCCTTTGCGCTGATACGACGGGTTGTGTGACTGTCCAGATAACCAAGGCAGACTCCAAAGTCTGCAAGCTTCTTCCTTGAAAGCGCCAGATCCTCTTTTACCGCATTGAGCCGTGGAAGCAGCTCTTTTTTTCGGTTCAACTGACCATTCAATAGCCCTACTATCTGATCATGCGCAAACTCGAATTGGCGATCCGAGAGATAACCATACGTGGTGGTCGTCGTGGTCCGCTCATTCTTGAAGGTCCACGTTTCCGAAACCCGCCGACCCTGCTTCGTAATGAGGCTAAAGCCCAAGACCATCGCCGTGAGATCGGTGAAAAATTCATTGTCCTTTTCTGGATGGCTGAGCGAAGCCAAGACGATGTGACATAATTCGTGTGCCATTACGGCAATGAAGGAGTCAGGATAGTCTCGACAATCTTCGCTGACCTTGACGCGAATGCGATAGTCTGTAAGGCTTGGAGAGCCATAGGGGGGAAGCCATGAGGGAATGCCGACTTGCGCCGTGATGCCCTCGCTTCCGTGCCCATGGGAGTCAGTATTTACCAACGTCGTACTTTGAAATCCGTCGCTCCTGCGCTCAAAGCCAGACCGTGAAGAACTGGTCACAAACGTCAGATCGACCTTGATAGGTAGCCCTAGGTATCTCGCGATACCCTCTATGCAATCCTTTGTCGCTCCGCGTCTTAATTGTGTCAGAAACTCGTCACGAGGCGCGTGTTCTTTGAAACCAATCGCACCGACAAGATCATCTATCCATGATTTGATCTCGGCATTGGTGACCCGATTTTCCATGGTCGTGCCAAAAAACCTAGCGTGCAGATGGCGGCGCTTCTTTTCTCTCTACCTCCACCTCTTGATCCGCCAGCTGAGGGTTGAGTTGCCTCAGCTTCAGCATTGCATCTTGATAGCTCTCCGTCTGGCCTAAGCGATGGTAAATATATGCTAGTGCAGCCCAACCCTCGGCGCGGTCAGGCGCTATCCCGGTGGCTTGTTTGAGAGCATACAGGCTCTGTGGATTGTTGGTTACACCGGCATAGGAAATACCGAGGGCAAGCCATGCTTGGAATGAATCTGGATTATCCGTCGTGGCTAATTCTAACTGCTTAATGGCCGTCTGATAGTCGTTCCTTGAAAGAGCATCCATCCCAATTTGCAGCTTGCGGTCAACAGGGGCCATCGCTTGTGGCTGCTGGCCAAATGCTGGACTAGAACCACTGCCAATCATATCGAGGTCCACCTTAACTTCCGGAGGATGCGTCGAATTGAAATCTCCCACCCTCCCAAAGGCATCCACATTGCCATGAACCAATCGCACGTAATAGTCCGCTTCCTCGCGAAATGGTATCGCTCCAAATGTGAAAACGTGAGCTGAGTCGTTGTCCGGCTCGTGGTAGATCATGTACTCGACACCCGGACTCGCGCTAGTGCGCGTGGGCTGTCCCATAACTGCAGTCACCTGTCCCTTGTTCATGCCGACGTTGACCCGGTTGAGGTTGGTAGAGGGCATAAGATGTGGAGCACCCAGTTACCAATAAGCAGACCAGGGTAAGAATGCAGTATTTCATCGTTTCTTCTCCCAGCTTCGCTGGTGCCGATTTAACGCCCGCTAGTCCGCACAGTCAAGAGAGTTACGGAACGTGCCCCGGTCGAGGAAAGCGCGCGCTTAATGCACTCGCAACACGTTAAATCTCGCGAGCATGTCACCTCTGCTTCTAGCCTCCCCTTGAAGGCGCTGCTTCTGACCCACTGCCAAATCGCCGTCAGCACTGGCGGTTCCCGCGTAAGCATTTGTCAACGGGCATGGCCGTCCGTGTTCACGAGTGCCGTGATCCTCAATTCACCGGGTCGGACGACCTCGATGACGACGTAGCTGCCCGGCTGGAATCCAGCGCGTTGCAGCCACCGACCGCGCAACCGAATGAAGGGTTTGGTCGACAACCCTGCCCGCCATGTGCCACCCCAAACGCCGATCTCGCCTCCGGGCCGGGCATCTGGTGTAATTTTCCCACCGACAGAATGACGTTGTTGCGACCCGACTGAACTGGAGGACTGATTCCATGGCCAAATTGACGATACCGGACGAACTGAAACAGGACATCCAGCAAACTCCGTGGGGAAAGATTCTCCTCGCCACGCCGATCATCATGACCGTCATCGCCACCGCCCTCGCCGGCCTCGCCTCCAGCGAGATGACCCGCGCCCAGTACGGCCGGTTCCTCGCCGCCCAGCAACAATCCAAGGCGGGCGATCAATGGGGCTTCTTCCAGGCCAAACGCCTCCGCGGCGCCATCCAGCGCAACACGATCGACATCCTGCAAAACACCGCCGACGTCCATCCCCTCGATGCCGCCGCCCTCGGCACTGTCGACGCCAACGTGATGTCTCCCACGGCTCTTCCCACCGCTCTCGCCGCGCTGACGAAAGGCGAATTGCCCAGTATCCCCGCCGCCACCGCGCCCAGCCCGGAACTCCAGTCGGCCCTCGACGCGCTCGACAACCAAAAACCCGAATGGGAAATCCTGTCGCTCACCGCGAAAGTGAAACCGGCTGACCTCGATGCCGCGCTGCTCGCCGCAAAAGACCGCGCCGAGGCATTCGATTCGGCCATCGGGCCAATCAGCAAGGTCATCGATCAATTGGAGAAAGCCGTGACCGGCACCGGAGACAAATCTCTCGACCGCGATTTCGTTGCCGCCCGATTGCGCTACACCGCCACGCGCTACGACGCCGAAGCCCGCCTGAACCAGGCCATCGGCGACCTCTACGAACTCCAGGTCCGCAAAAGCAACATCGACGCCGAACGCCATCACAAACGCAGCCAGCAATTCTTCTACGGCATGCTCGGCGCGCAAATGGCCGTCATCATATCCACCTTCGCCATCGCCGCTCGAAAGCGCAACCTCCTCTGGTCCCTCGCTGCCGCCGCCGGCGCCGCCGCCGTCAGCTTTGCGGTGTATGTCTTCCTGTTCATGTAACGCGGGGGTATCGTTCCTCTTCGAGATTGTAGGGCGCAATGCCCGCCTCAGGCGGGCATCGCGCCGTGCGGTTGGCGTGCTACGCCCGCTTTTCCGCTCCGCGCAGGTTGCGGATCCGGTCCCGAAGTTCCGCGGCCCGTTCGTAATGCTCGGCGGTCACCGCTTCCAAAAGCTGGTTCTCCAGTTCCTCCAACTCGCTCAGCGGTCTGCTCTTCTGGATTTCCTCGGCCAGTTCGTGCAACGCCTCCATCGACCGCCGACGCTCGAAGCGGAACGTGTCTTCCTCGATGTCCGGCAACGCCTCGATCGCCTCCGCGGCGGCGTGCACGAGCGCCAGCGCCTGATGATGGTTGTTCGCGTCCATGGCGACCATCGCCGCGGCGATCGCATTGACCCGCAGAACGTACGGCCGCCATTGTTCGAGGTAGTGACGGTCTTCGCCGCGCTTGGCGTACTTGCGGACGAAATCGAAAAGCTTCAGGTTGCGCGCCGTGTCGCGGATCGTCCGCGGCCAGTCCTTGAGCTGGAACAGGTGCAGGTAGCGATAGTAGTACAGCACGCCTTCGTTGAACAACTCGACGCACTCATCGGGATCGAGACGGAAACCGGCCTCCGAGCCGGCTTTCTTGGCCTCTTCGAGACGCGCCAAATGATGGTCCAGCACCGAGTCCGCGCCGTCGGGTCGTCCATCGAGGTTGTACTGCTCGATGCCCAGCGGCAGACGCACCTGCATGACTTCCCGTCCGTTGGCCAGGGTGATCACACGGATACAATCGTCCGGATCATACGGCCACGAATCGAGAAATGGTTTGAGGTCCGAATCCATTGCCATTGCCACGCCACCCCAAACATGCCAGCGAATCAGCCGCTTGGCAACTGCGGAACAGCGAAATATAGCGTGGGAGATTTATGAGCCGTCAGCGCTCGGAGGGCCGCGCTTCCGAGACTGTGTGAAAAAGGCTGTCAGTTCACCCTCGAACTGCTGAGCCTTCTGAGTCGGCTTCGATATGCGCGATCAGACAGTGCCTCGCGGCACGGTGGCACCGCAAGCCCAACGGCAAACTCTCAACTCAGTGCCGCCAGCAGGGCCGGCACGCCGATGATGTTGACGACGCGCTTGAAGTTGTACGCCCAGTGCGCCAAGGTGACTTCCGCGCCCACTTTCGCCAAACCCCGCACCAGAAATCCACCCGTCAGGATTCGGGTTTTAATCGTGCCCAGCGGATGTTCGACCAGCGCTTTGCGCCGCGCGAACACCGCCGGCTCGCGCGCCAGTCGCTCCTCCATGCGTTCCAGCCGCTCTTCGTGTTCCCAGCGCGTCAGCGTCCGATAGCGGCCCAGCGTGCAGCGACGCTTCTGGGCGCAGCGGGCGCAGGCCGCCGGCGCGCCGTATTCCCATTCGATTTTGTCCCCGCGATCAACGGTGCGTCGCCGCTTGAGCGTCGCCCCGGCGGGACAGCGATACGTGTCCGCCGCCGCGTCGTAGCAGAAATCCGCTTTGCCGTAGAGTCCTTGATGTTCGCTTTGCGAGTTGTGGCTGCGTGCCACGTACGGCTCGACGCCGGCCTCCTGACAGGCTTTGATGTCCTGGCTTTTGTAGTAGCCGGTGTCGGCGACGACTTTGGTCGCGGGCGGCGCGGCGGCGGACGGCGGGTACGCGGCGACATCGGCGCGCGCCTGTTGCAACGTGGCTTGCGCGGCCAACACCATCGGCGCTAATTGGCCAAGGTCGTTGACCGCATTGGTTGCGGCGCTTTCCACCAGCAACTTGTGTTTGGCATCGACGACCACCTGCACGTTGTAACCCACCACGCTCGCGCCGCCGCGGCTCATCGCCCGACTGTCCGGATCCGTTAGCGAAACCTGCGACTGGCCCGTGGCTACGAGCGCATCCAACTGCTGCCGGCAGGCCGCTTGGCTCTGGCGCAAGGCGGCAAGTTTCTCCTGCACCTGCGCCGCCGTCGGCAACGCCTTCGGCGCGGGCGAGGCGGTCCCGGCTTCGGCGGCATCGGCTTCGTCCAGCGCGCGCAGATAGCCTTCGATCTGCTGCTCCAACGCTTCCAGTTGCCGCCGCAGTTTGCGCTGGCTGGTGTTGCGGCCGGGATGATTGGAGGCTTTGAGCTTGATGCCATCCACCGCCAACAGTTCGCCGCCGAACAATTCCAAGCCTTGGCACAACGCCGTGAACTCGCGCAGCAGATTCTTAAACGCCGTCCGATTGTCCCGGCGAAAATCCGCGATGGTTTTGAAATCGGGAGCGAGTTTCTGCACCAGCCACAGCACTTCCAGATTGCGCCGACACTCCGCTTCCAGCCGCCGGCTGGAGCGAATGCCGTGGACGTACCCGTACAAATACAACTTCAACAACGCCGCCGGCGGATAGGCCTGCCGCCGCGCCCCAGCGGGTCATCTTTCGGAAACCGAAACCCTTTCTGCGCCAGATCCAGGCTCTCCACAAACGCCTCGATCACCCGCACCGGGTTTTGCTCGCCGACATAGTCTTCGAGCCGTTCCGGTAACAACAAGGTCTGTTTTCGATCCCAGCCGCTGATCCAGTTCATGCAGTGAGTTGATGTCTCCGGCCTCGATCAAAAGCAAGTACGATCACGCTCGCAAGGTGGGTTTTTCACACAGTCTCTGTTGTGCAGTCCAATGGCGGTATCCTTTCCGTTTGTCATGCTGGCGATGGATTACTTTCCGCTGCGGCGGCACGAGCAATTGGGTTGGGGCCGGTTGGTACGGGAGAAGGCGCTGATGATTGTCTTCGCGGGGGTGCTGGCGGCGGTCACAATGATCACCGAGTCGCGACCGGGCGGCTTGATGGTTCGGGGGGGGGCCATCCCACTGCTGCAACGCGTACTCTTGATGTTCCAGAGCCTAGCGTTTTACCCGTGGCGCTTGCTGTGGCCGATGCACTTATCGGCGTTCTATCCGCTGGGGTTGGGGCTTGTGCTTAACCGGTGGTGGGTGCCGGTGATCGGGGCCGTGATTGTCACGGCACTGGCTGTGTGGGGCAGGTCGCGTTTGCCGGCGTTGGCGGCGGCCTGGGGAGCGTATCTGGTGTTGGTTCTGCCCGTGTCAGGTCTGATGCAAAGGGGGTTGCAGGCGGTGGCGCTGCGGTACGCGTACATGGCGACGCTCCCCTTGCTTTTATTGGTCGGCGGTGCGGTGGTCTGGGTGTGGCGGCGTTCGAGAACGGTCATGCGTGCGGTGCTGATCAGCTTGCTGGCATGTGTACTGTGCGTCTTCGGAGCACGTACGCGCACTTTGATCCCGTATTGGCACGACGACGAGACGCTATGGCGAAGCGTGCTTGTCCAGTTCCCGGACTCGGAAATCGCCAATCGGCTATTGCTTCATACGTTGTTGGATCAACGTCGGGCCAGCGAGGCGCTTGAATACGCACAACGGTGTGTCAAGATTGACCCGGAACAGGACGATGCGCATTTTGATCTCGGATCCGTGCTGGATCGCTTGGGCAGGCTTCAGGAGGCCGTTGCGGAGTATGAGCAGGCGGTACGAATCAACCCCGGTTTTGCCGAGGCATATGTCAATATGGGCAGCGCATTCCTTCAAATGGGAAGACCGCAGGAGGCCATCGGACAATACGAAGCGGCGTTGCGCATCAACCCCGATTATCCCGAGGCACATAACAACCTCGGAGCCATCTTCCAGCGTCAGGGAAAGTTGCTGGAGGCCGTTGCGGAGTATGAGCAGGCGGTACGAATCAACCCCGGTTTTGCCGAGGCATATGTGATCTGGGCAGCGCATTCCTTCAAATGGGAAGACCGCAGGAGGCCATCGGACAATACAAGAGCGGCGTTGCGCTCAACCCCGATTATACCCGCGGCGCACAGCGACCTGGGAGCCATCTACCAGCGTCAGGGAAAGTTGCTGGAGGCCGTAGCGCAGTATGAACAGGCGGTGCGAAGCAAACCCGATTACGTCGAAGCGCATTTCAACTTGGGGCTCGCACTGGAGAAGCTGGGCCGTCCACCGGAGGCCGTCGGGCACTCCCGGCAGGCGTTGAAACTCCGACCGGACTATATCCCCGCCAGAAACGCGCTCACACGACTGCAAGGCAGTCAATAAGCGGGTGGCGAGGGGGGGCGCATTTCTTTCAGGGCTCCATGACACGACGCCATGGGGGTTAGGCCAGGGGGACCCCTGGTCAGACCGGTTTTCGATGACAAGGGGTATACGGGAGCAGACGGTACGGTCTTGGAGCCGAGAATAGTCTTGATGGCGCTGTCAGAGGGGTTGCTCTGCTGGTCAATCAGACTGAATGGCCCGCGATAGCCGCGGGCCGTATGTTATATGGGAAATACCGGATCAAACGACGGTGTGCGCATTGCCTCCTCGCCGACGGAGGCCAGGGTACCGGAGTACGAGGTGTTTCTGAGAACAGAGGCGCGGCATCCGTACGTCGTATATATTCTCGCGTTCAATGAGCGCCAGCGTCTGGCCCAACAGCTGGATCGTTTTCCGAAGGATGCGGAGCGGGGTTTTGATATCATGCTGGGTGATGATGGCTCCACGGACGGCACCAGTGGGTCAGATTTGTTGGAGCGATACGCCGTCCGCGGGGCCACGCGCCTCAAGCGCAACAGCGGCTTGAGCCAGAACATCAAGGTCGCCCTCGAATGGTTGTACGGTCAGAACTACAAGGGTGTCATCCTCATGAATGGAAATAACGGGATGATCCTTCGACCGTGCCGGAATTCATTCGGGCGCTCGACGACGGTTATGGTTACGTCCAAGGCTCACGGTTTCGTGCCGGCGGAAAACACGAGAATACCCCATGGATTCGCCTTTTGGCCATTCGACTCCTGCACGCGCCCTTGTTCTCCCTGGCGAGCTTGAAGTGGATGACGGACACGACCAATGGCTATCGGGCGTTTTCGATGGCCTTTCTGCGCGACCGCCGAGTCGAACCCTTTCACCGGCGTTCGTCAAATACGAGATTGAGCAGTACCTGGCTTGGAAGGCGATCCGTCTGGGGTATGGAGCAAAGGAAATCCCCGTTGGCAGAGTCTACTCGGCTGGCGGATTTACTTCACATATCCGTCCAGGTGGGGCGGGCTGGAAGGATATGCTGCGACCCCTGATTATGCTACTCCTCAGAAGGTATTGATCGTGGTTGCGGCATGAACCCTCCGAAGTTGGAAGCGCACGATTCGCAAACCGTCCGAAACGGGTGGAGATTACTGGCCGCAGCGTGCGCCTTGGTTATCGGGGTCTACGCATACATGGCCCAGTCGGGCGTGTTGGATCTGGTGAGCCCGAATGCGGCGGACACGTACTACAATTTATTGGTGCGAGGGTTTTCGCGCCGGCCAGCTCAACCTGAAAAAGGAGGTGCCGCTCGGGCTCACGCAACTCGCCGACCCTTACGATCCAGCCGCCAATGCTGTCTATCGGATTTGGCCCTGACCGGCTGCACGACCTGAGCTACTACAAGGGCCGGCTATACCTGTACTTCGGGGTTACACCCGCCTTGATGTTGTTCTGGCCGTTCGTCGCGCTGACCGGCCACTATCTGTTTCACCGACTGGCCGTGATGATCTTTTGCGCCATCGGCTTTCTGGCCAGCGCGGGTCTGCTGCGCGCGCTGTGGCGGCGCTACTTCGCCGACGTGAGCGTCTGGGTGGTGGCCGCCGGCGCGCTGGCGCTGGGTTTGGCGACGGGCGTGCCGGTGCTGTTGCCGCGATCCGATGTTTACGAAGTGGCGATCAGTTGCGGGTACATGCTGACGATGCTGGCGCTGGGGGCGATTTGGTGCGCGTTGCACGAGCCGGAGCGGAGGTGGCGGTGGCTGGCGGCGGCGAGTGTGGCGTACGGGCTGGCGGTGGGAGCGCGGCCCTCGTTGCTGTTTGGCGCGGTGATCCTGCTGGTGCCGGTGGCCCAGGCGTGGCGCGAGCGGCGGCGGATCTGGGCGATACTGATGGCGGCCATCGGCCCGATCACGCTCATCGGTTTGGGGTTGATGCTCTACAACGCGATGCGGTTCGATAGCCCATTCGAATTCGGGCAGCACTACCAATTGACTGGGGTCCGGCCGATTGCGCGGCAATTCTTCC
This sequence comes from uncultured Actinomycetota bacterium, assembly GCA_963830195.1. Taxonomy (GTDB): domain Bacteria; phylum Actinomycetota; class Acidimicrobiia; order Acidimicrobiales; family RAAP-2; genus RAAP-2. The sequence goes on from CAWHLQ010000023.1 coordinate 138,851, forward strand.
GTTTGCGTTATCTCTGGTTCAATTTCCGGGTCTATTTTCTCGAGCCGGCGCGCTGGAGCGCTCGTTTCCCGTTCGTACATGAAATCACCGTGCCACCCTTGCCGGCGGGCTATGCTCTGGTTGAGAACCCCTTCGGTGTCCTCGCCAATATTCCGCTGGTGTGGCTGGCGCTGGCGGTGCCGTTGGCGTGGCGAAGTCGGACGGGGCAGGAGGCATCGGCGTTGCGCTGGTTTGTGGCGGCTGTGGCCTTGCTGTTTGGGATGTGTGCGTTGACACTTTGTTCTACGAGAACGCGATCATCCGCTACGAGGTGGACTTCCTGCCGGCACTGCTGCTGCTGGCGGTGGTTGGCATCCTTGGATTGGAGCGCGCGCTGGCTGAGCCAGCCCGGTCTGGCGGCGTGCGGCACGCTGGGGCTGGGGCCTGCTGCTGGTCTTCTCGGTGGCATTCAACCTGTTGGCGAGCGTTGGGCTTTACGCCGAGGCGCACGACAGTCTGGGGATCGCTTTGCGCAAACGGGTAGGATCGAGGAAGCCATCGCCCAGTACGAGCAGGCGCTGCGGATCAATCCCGATTACGCCGAGGCGCACAACAATCTGGGGGTCGCGCCTCGCCGAGACGGCTGCGCGGCACGACTCCATCCTGCACGAGGTAATCGGGGGAAATGCGGCCGACGGCGGAAGGGCAGCTTTTGCGCCCTTTCCAGAAAAGCAGGCGTTCCGACGCATCCCGCGCCACGCGGACCTCCCGCGGCCGCGACAGCCGGACCACCTCGCTCAAGCGGGCAAAATCCAAGTCGACCGCCGCGCGCTCCCCTCCAAATTCGACGAGCAGGATCGCATTCGCGTCCGCGGGATATCCCGCATGAACGGCCGCCTCCGCGGCCTCGATCGCCAGCCGGTCCATGATTTCCATGGCGCCGGGCAAAAGCCCGCTTGCGACGATCCGCGAGACCGCTTCTCCCGCGTCCTCGACGCGGTCATAGGCCGCGAGGATCGTCCGATAGCTCTCCGGGATCGGCAGCAGTCGGAGGGTGATCTCAGAGCCACCCCGAAAAGCCCCTGAGTTTCCCACAACAATCCGTGAAGATCGGGGCCCGCTCCCTCCAGGCTTTCCCCTCCCAACTCGACAACCTCGCCGTCGGGCAGGACGGCGGTCAGCCCGAGGACATGGTTGGAGGTCATTCCGTACTTCAGGCAATGGGCGCCGCCCGAATTGAAGGCGACGTTTCCCCCGATCGTGCAGATCGATTGGCTGGAAGGATCCGGGGCGTAGTATAGACGATGGCGCGCCGCGAGCTGCAATCTCATCAAATTAAATAGTCCCGGCTCAACCACTGCGATCCGGCGGGCCGGATCGATTTTT
>CAWHLQ010000024.1:0-5525 GCA_963830195.1 uncultured Actinomycetota bacterium
CCTCAATCTGTTCACGGGTTGGACCGACGTCGACCTCACCGCGACGGGTGAAGCCGAGGCCGCGTCTGCCGGACAGCTCCTCGCGGACGAGACGGACCTCGACCTGCGGGTGCTGCACACGTCGGTGCTCACGCGCGCCATCCGCACCGCGGAGATCGCGCTGCACACGGCGGGCCGCTCGTGGTTGCCGGTCACGCGCGACTGGCGACTCAACGAGCGCCACTACGGCGATCTCACTGGTAAGAACAAGGTCGAGACGGCCGAGCAGTTTGGCATCGATCAAGTGAAACTATGGCGGCGCAGCTACGACGTGCCACCCCCGCCGCTGCCCGAGGGCGACGCGCGACGCAGTGACGCAGATCCGCGATATCGCGACGTTCCCGCGCGCGACATCCCCGCGACCGAGTGCCTGAAGGACGTCGTCGCGCGCGTCACGCCGTACTTCGAGGGACGCTTCGTCGACGACCTACGCCGAGAGGGGGCAACCGGAGGCGCCGTACTTGTCGTCGCCCACGGCAACTCGCTGCGCGCGCTGCGCATGATGCTCGAACACCTCTCGCCCGAGAACGTCACCGAGTTGGAGATCCCCACCGGCATCCCCTTCCGCTACCGGCTCCACGACGACCTCGCCGTGGTATCCGGCGCCTACCTGGGCGACGCCGAAGCCGCGGCGGCCGCCGCCGAAGCGGTCGGCCGCCAGGCTGGCTGAGCCGTCAAAGCGCGTCGGCACCACGCTCATTGGTGCGCACCCGCACCGCGGTCTCGACGGGGAGAACCCACAACTTGCCGTCGCCAATTTTGCCGGTCTGCGCCGAGGTGACAATCCCCTCGACGATGTCGTCGACCTGATCGTCATCGGCCAGGATCTCAATCTTCAACTTCGGTACGAAGTCGACTTCGTACTCGGCGCCGCGGTACACCTCGGTGTGCCCGCGTTGTCGGCCGAAGCCCTGGGTCTCGGTCACGGTCATGCCGTTGACGCCGAGCGTCTTCAGTCGCTCCTTGACGTCGTCCAGCTTGAACGGCTTCACAATCGCCACAATCAGTTTCATCGTTCGGTTTCCTCTCTTGGAGATTCTTAGCGGGTGAGCGACGTGACGCGCTCGGCGAACGTCTCGGCCGGGAAGGCCTCCTCGTCGTGGATGGCGAGGTCACCGACCTCGAGGGTCGCGTCGTCCTCACGCAGACCCCGGACCAGGAACTTGACCAGGTAGAAGATGATCGACGTCATGACGGCGGTGAACACGATGATCCAGGCCGCCGCGATGAACTGCTCCCACAGCTGGTGCCAGGAGTGCGAGCCGTAGAGCACGCCCTGGACCGAGAAACTCCCGGTCTTGTTGGGCCCCAGGTAGTGCTTGCCGCTGTAGCCGTACTCCACGACGGTCGGGTCCGCCAAGATGCCCACCAGCAGTCCGCCGATGAGACCGGCGCACCCGTGCGGTGTACACAACCCCGAGCGCGTCGTCGACCTTGTTGAAGGGACGGACCTTGGAGAGGTAGTTCCACGCGACCCATACCAGCGAGGAGGCAATGAGCCCGACCAGGATGGCGCCGCCGGTGTTCACCCAACCGGCCGAGGGCGTGATTGCCACCAGACCGCAGAGCATGCCGTTGATGGCGCCGAGGAACGTCGGCTTCTTCTGCTTGGAGAAGAGCATGTCCATCAGCACCCAGGTGAGCACGCCCACCGCGGTCGCGACGTTGGTGTTGAGCACCGCGATCGCGGCGTCGGCGCCGGCGTAGAAGGGGTCACCACCGTTGAAGCCGTTCCAGCCGAGCCACAAAAGACCGGCGCCAACGGCGACGAACATGAGGTTGCTCGGCACGGTTGTGCGGTCCCGCTTGAGACGCGGTCCGACAATGGCTGCACCGACGAATGCCGCGACACCCGCCGAGAGGTGGATGACGTACCCACCCGAGTAGTCCACGGCGCCCTTTTGGGCGAAGAATCCACCACCCCAGAGCAGCGCCGCGTTCACGCAGTAGACGAACGTGATCCACAGCGGCACAATCAACAGCCACGCCTTGAACTTGAGTCGACCGACCAGTCCGCCGACGAACAGCAACGGGGTGATGGCCGCGAAGACGAACTGGAAGTACGCCAGAGTCGCCGTCGGGAAGTGGAACGGAACGAGGGTGTTTGCCCCGGACTTCGCCTGGGCTTGCGTGGCCGGTCCCGAGAACAAGGAGTGCGGAATTCCCGACGAGTCCGGACCAGAACGAACCGGTCGCGCCCAGATGAGCCTGGGGACCGAACGCCATGGAGTAGCCCCAGCAGACCCACACCACGAGGGTGATGGAGAATCCGGCAAAGACCATGAACATGGTGTTGACGATCCACTTCTTTTGCACCAGACCGCCGTAGAGGACGGCCAGCGCGGGAATACTCATGAGGCCCACCAAAGTTGCCGCAACCAGCTGCCAGGTATTGTCACCCGGATTCAGCCAGTTGGGATAGGGGCTTAACGACGTGGCTGCAAAGAGCACCGCCACTCCTTTCCAAACTGCAGTAAAGAGGGCGGCGCTGACCTCACGTTGACGAGTTCAGTGTCGCGGTCGCGCGTTTCGGAACTGTTAGCGACGTGTTTCGTGAGTGTGAACTCGACGTGATCGCTGTCTCCTAGAGCCCGACTGGCCGCGCCGGGCGGCGCGTGTCGGCTGCCCCCTCGCGCGCGCGAGTGACTAGGGCGTTGACGACGCGGCGCCCGCCGAACCCGCCCCGGCGGGCTCGGCGAGTGACTTCTCGAACACCTGGGAGATGTCCATCACAGAGACATCGTCGCCTCGTCCGTTGGCCTTGACGGCGTCGTCCAGCATGATCATGCAGAAGGGGCAGGCGGTCGAGACAATGTCGGCGCCGGTGCCGAGAGCCTCCTCGGTGCGGTCCATGTTGACGCGCTTGCCGATGGTCTCTTCCATCCACATACGCGCGCCGCCCGCGCCGCAGCAGAAACCCTTCTCGCGGCACCGTCCCATCTCGATCTGCGTGACGCCGGGAATCGCGTCGAGCACGCTGCGCGGCTCGTCGAAGACTCGGTTGTGCCGACCCAGGTAACAGGGGTCGTGATACGTGACGGTCCCCGTGTACGCGACCCCCGGGGTGAGCTTGCCCGTGGCGACGAGGTGGCCGAGCAGCTCGGCGTGGTGCACCATCTCGTAGTTGCCGCCGAGATTCGGGTACTCGTTCTTCATGGTGTTGAAGCAGTGCGGGCAACTCGCCACGATCTTCTTGGCCCCGACGGCGTCGAGGGTCGCGATGTTGGCCTTGGCCATCTCCTGGAAGAGATATTCGTTACCCATCCGCCGCGCCGGATCACCGGTGCAGGACTCCTTCGGTCCGAGGATCGCGAACGTGACGTTGGCGCGGTGCAGCATCCGCGCCGTGGAGATGACCTGCTTGCGTCCGCGTTCGTCGAGGGAACCCGCGCACCCGACCCAGTAGAGATACTCGACGTCGTCCGGAATCACGTCCGTGACGATCGGCACCTCGAAGTCGAGACTCGACAACCATTCGGTTCGCTTGGAGGACCCGAGTCCCCACGGGTCACCCTGGTTCTCCATGTTGCGCAGCAGCAACCCGGCTTCGGTCGGGAACCGCGACTCCATCAGCACCTCGTAGCGGCGCATGTCGATGATCGCGTCCACGTGCTCGATGTCGACGGGACACTGTTCGACGCAGCTGCCACAGGTCGTGCAGCTCCAGAGAACGTCGGGGTCGATGGTGGTGGGAACGAGCGTCGCCACGTCGCCGTCGACCGTTCCACCGAGGAGCCGGTCCGCGGAGGCGAACATATTGTCGCGCAACCCCATGATCAGGAGTTTCGGACTCAGCGGCTTGCCCGTGTTCCACGCCGGACAGACGGACTGGCACCGTCCGCACTCGGTGCAGGTCGCGAAGTCGAGCATCTGTTTCCAGGTGAAGTCATCGACCTTGCCCACCCCGAAGACTGTGTCCTCGGTGACGTTCTCCATGTCCATGTCCGGGGTCTTGTCGAGTCCACCCAGTGCACGCGGTCGCCGTGAGACGCCGACGTTGATGGGGGCCAGGAAGATGTGCAGGTGCTTCGAGTACGACGAAGACGAGAAAGCCCGAGATCACCGCGACGTTGGCGATGAGAAAGACCGCTTCGAGGACACTGTTCACCCCCACGCCGAGCGGCGCGAGCCACGTCGACACGAGGTGGCTCGCGAAGGCCCACTTCGACTCCCCGTACGGAAAGTTCCCGGTGTTGATCTGGGCCGCCCGGTAGAGGATCAGCGTGATCATCACGAGTGAGATGGCGACCAGAACCATCCACGCGGCCCCGGTGTGACTGCCGTAGAAGCGGCTGGATCGATCGAGGCGCTTGGGAGAGTTCCGCACGCGGATGATCGTGAAGGTCACCAGCGCGACGAGGACGGCCGTCGCGAAGAAGTCCTCGATGAAGCCAACAACGGGCGACGTCCCGATGAGCGGGATGTGAAAACTGCGCTGGAAGAGGTCGCCATACGCCTCAATGATCGTCAGCATGAGCACGGTGAAGCCCCACATCGTGAAGAAGTGTGCGAGTCCCGGCACCGTCCACTTGAGCAACTTGCGTTGACCGGCGACTTCAACGAGCTCGGCCTCGGCGGGCTTGCGCCACCCCTGCCAACGTCGCGGTGCGCTCTGGCCGCTGCGAATGAGGCGAGACAGCCAGTAGAAACGACGACCGGCCACGACGAAGCACACGAGCGTGATACCGAGTCCGAGAATGATGCGAGCTAACACTGGTCCTCCTGGGTGCGTCGGGGGGCCGCCACGGTTACGCGGTGGGCTTGCGGAAGTTGTCGGCGTAGCGCGAGGGCGTCGGACCCCGCTGGCCGCGATACTTGGATCCCAGTCCCGCCGCTCCGTACGGTCGTTCGGCGGGTGTTGTCATCTCGAAGAAGCTGATCTGACCGATCTTCATACCCGGATAGAGGGTGATGGGCAGGTTCGCGACGTTCGAGAGCTCGAGCGTCAGATGTCCGTCCCAGCCCGCGTCGACGAAGCCCGCCGTTGAGTGGATGAGCAGTCCCAGACGACCCAGTGAGCTCTTTCCCTCGAGGCGGGCGACCAGATCATCGGGAAGGGCCACGCGCTCGACCGTGGAACCGAGCAAAAACTCGCCGGGATGCAAGATCAAGGGATCCGTCGGACCCACGTCGACCAACTCGGTCAGGTCTTCCTGATCCTCGCGCACGTCAATCACTCGTTGGGTGTGGTTGCGAAAGACCCGGAAGTACTGATCGATATGGAGGTCGACGGAGGACGGCTGAATGCACCCTTCACCAAGGGGATCAATGATGATCCGCCCGGCCTCCAGGGCTTCTTTGATGGAACGATCGGATAGGACCATGACGGAGTAACGATACTCGCCGGTAAACGGGAGAGCCGAGACCGTGACGGCTCGTGGCCAAGGGCGCCGCGCGGGTACCATGGTCCCCGCGCGGGTGTAGTTCAGCGGCAGAACATCAGCTTCCCAAGCTGAGAACGCGGGTTCGATTCCCGTCGCCCGCTC
>CAWHLQ010000025.1:0-10244 GCA_963830195.1 uncultured Actinomycetota bacterium
CCGCCGAAGATCACGGTGCGCGGGCGTTGCACAATGACGATCATCGAGAGAACAGGGTTGTCCGCCGGCGCGAAGCCCACGAAACTCGCGTCATAGGCCCCCGAGATGTACGACGCGTGACCGGGTGTGGGGATCTGCGAGGTTCCGGTCTTGCCCGCGACGCGGTACCGGGAATCACGGCCTCGATTCCCGTACCGTCGAGAACGACCTGCTGGAGCATCGAGTTCAGTTCCGCCGCGACCGGTGCCGACAGCGCGCGATGGCTCGCGCTCGCCGGCGTCGGGACGAGCTTGTTGTTCGCGTCCACGTACGCGCGCACGAGCTTGGGTTCGACGAAGACGCCACCGTTGGCAATGGCGTTGTACGCGTCGAGCACCTGGATCGGGGTCACCGCGTCGACCTGTCCGATGGGCAACGCGGCGAGGTCGCTCGGGTCACCACTTGGAGGCGTCGACCAGCAGACCCGGAGACTCCCCGGGGAAGTTGAGGTCGGTGTCCTGACCGAATCCCAAGCGCTCCACTTGCGCCAGCAGTCCCGCTTCGCCGACGCGACTGGCGATTTCGTAGGTTCCAATGTTGGATGACTGAGCGAGAATCTCTGTGGCGGTGAGGTCCTCGAGACCGTGTCGATCCGCGTCGTGGAAGAGCCGTCCACCCACCGTGACGTCGTAGGGAACCGACAAACCTGTCGACGGCGTGATCACGCCGGCGTCGAGGGCGGCGGAGAACGGAACGATCTTGAAGACCGAGCCGGGTTCGTACACCTGACTGAAGGCGAGGTCGTTGATCGTCTGGTCGACACCCGGGACGCCGATACTGGTCCCCCAACTCGAGATCGGACCGAGAACCCCCGCGGGCTCCTTGGTGTTGACGAGTGACGCGTCGGCCAGAATCTCACCGGTTTTGACGTCCATCACGATGGCGGTGCCCGTCAAACCACCGGTGGCGCGAAGTTGCTGGCCGAGGGCCTGTTCGGTCACGAACTGCAACGGCGTGTCGATGGTGAGTTCGAGACCGACGCCAGACACGGCTTTGCGAAGCGTGGTCACGTGCGTACCCGGGAGGTCCACGCCCGAGGGGGAGGCAAAGACACGCTCGAGTCCGGTCTTGCCCGCAAGGACGTTTTGGTACTGATACTCGAGGCCCGCCGAGCCCGCCCCGGCGGCGTTGACGTCTCCGAGCAGCGACGTCGCGATCGTCCCGTTCGGCTCGGTGCGAACGGAGGAACTGAGAACGACGAGGCCCGGGAAGTACCTGCGCGAGGCGGTGTCCGGTGGCGATCGAGAGGTGTGTCCACGATGACGTAGCCGGAGTGTTCGTGCAACTTCCGTGCGAGGACGCTCGTCTTCATCTTCAGATAGGGCGCCAGAGCGGCAGCCTCGGTGTCCGGTTGGGTGATCTGGAAGTCATCGGCGACGACCAGCGCCGTCGGACTGGAGATCGCCAGAATATTTCCGTGACGGTCGAAGATGCCTCCGCGCAACGGTGGCAGCGCGACGGTTGTGCGAACTTGCTCCACCGAGAGCTTGGAGTAGTAGGCGCCATCGGCGATCTGAATGAACGCCAGGCGGATGACGAGGGCGAGCACCAACGCCACAAGAATCAGGTACGTCCACCGCAAACGGCTTCGGAACATCGGAACGTTGGCCGCAACCAAGGGACGCAGCACGGTCGGACGCTGCTCCGACGTCCGGTCGCGACGGCCACTCATCGGTAGCTCCTGGTTGTGACCGTGTACGAACCCCTCAGGGTGGGCGTTGGCAGGGCCACCGTCAGGGGCACCGTCGAGATCTGCGTCACCGAACTCGGAAGAACAAGGTGGAGTCGTCCCGCCGCGGCCGCCACGCGAGCGGGCGCGGCCGTGTTGGTGAGCGTCGCAACCTCAGCGGCGTATTTCGCTTGCTCCTGAAGAAGAGTCGACTGCAGTTGGTGAATTTCGACCTGTCGCTGGGCCGCGTAGGAGTTCCCCGCCATCACGAGGAGCAACGTCACTCCCGCCACCGCGCACAACTTTGTCCCGAGCGACCGCGAACGCCACCGTGCAACGCGAGAAGGTTGCTTCGCGACGTGACGCGCGGCGGTACGCGGGGCCGACACGTCCGGCGTGGCGACGCGTCGCGGCATCGTGACGACACTCATCAGTTCAACTTCCATCCTGCGCGCAGCCGGGCGGAGCGAGACCGGGGGTTCCCGGCGACCTCGTCCGCGTCGGCCATCACGGCACTGGCCTTGAGGAGGCGAGCGCGCGGTGTCGCACCACAGACGCATCCGAGATCACGCGGGCAGGTGCACCCTCCCGTGGCGGCGTCGTGCAAGAACGCCTTCACCGTTCGGTCCTCACCGGAGTGATACGAGATGACCGCGAGGACTCCCCCCCGGCGCCAACGCGTCAAAGGCGGCCAGAAGTCCTTCGTCCAACTGTGCTTCTTCCTCGTTGACCTCGACCCGGAGGGCCTGGAACACGCGGGTGGCCACGTGACCGCGACGTCGGGCCGCCATCGGAACGGCGTGTTCCACGGCGTCGACGAGTTCGCCCGTCGTTGAGGGACGACGACTCTTGATCGAACGAGCGATGGCGCCCGCGAAGCGAGTCTCGCCGTGGCGGTGCAGGAGCCGAGCGAGTGACGGCGCGTCAAGGGAGTCCAGGATTTCAGCCGCCGTCGGCCCACGCGACGTGTCCATTCGCATGTCCAAAGGCGCATCGGCGCGAAAGGAGAATCCCCGATTCGGGTCATCGAGTTGTGGTGACGAGACGCCCAGGTCCATAAGAACACCGACGACCGGTGCGCCCGCCACGAACGTGGAGTGGGTCGAGAGCACGTGCGCGAGGTCCCCGAACGTGCCGTCCGTAATCATCACGCGAGTTGAGAAGCGAGCCAACTGTGTTCCTCTGCGTCACGAGCTGCTTCATCGCGGTCGATGCCGAGGATCCGCAGTTGGGGGTAGGCCTCGAGGAGCAAGAACGAGTGTCCTCCCCCGCCAATCGTGGCGTCCACAACGACCCCGGCGTCGAGTCCGGCAAACAGCTCGACGATGCGGCGCGCGAGCACGGGCGTGTGGTGAAAGTCGTTGGCCATCTGCAGCCTTCCGACCAGTTCCGACGAGTGGGGGGCTCACCAGAAACTCGGAGAAGAGGGCGGAGGAAATTTCTTCGTCCGTTGTGGTCGGAAGGCTGCGCATGGTCATCGACTTACGTCGTGGTGCCGGTGAAACTCCTTTCGTAAGGGAAGAGATCATTTTTCAAGATCGCTCCCGTTGAAGTACTCCTCTGCGGGCGCGACGCGATCCTCGAAGCGCTGCGGATTCCACAGTTCGACGTGATCAATGGCACCGATCACGACGACGTCTCCCGCCAGATCCGCGAAGGCGCGAGCGTGGGCGGGAACAACGAGACGGCCCTGTCGGTCGACCTCGACAGTCGAGGCACCCTGGGACCACACGCGAGCACGATTTCGGGCGTCGGCATTTCCCTCGCGCGACAGATCGAGCATCTCGCGAAGTTGACGGGCGAACTCGCCCGGCGTCCACAGGGCGAGACATCCCTCGAAGTGCTGCGTGAGGTGGGCGCCTGCCTGGAACTCAGGACGGAACCGGACCGGCAGAATCAGCCGACCCTTGTCATCGAGCGAATGCTCGAACCGCCCCACGAACCCCAACACGACATTGCCTCCCTGACGAGGAACTCACCCCGTCTCTCCACTTCGCGCCACTTTATACCATTTCACTCCCCTTTGCGCCACTTTGCGTCAATTTCGTGTCAAAACTGCCCTCGGAGCGTCGTCGAACGCGGTCATGGAGGATTCTGGCGATGTTCGCACGTGTGTCACACCTGCCCTGACGTGCGTGTTCGACCATTGAGTGACGTGGCACTCGCGTGAGCGACACGCCCGAGAACGACCGTCGTGAGGTGCGACTAGGGAAGGGTCACGAAATCGCGACGCCAGTGACCCGAGTGAACAAGCACCCCGTCTCGAAGTTCCACAGCGCGATCGAGAACTCCGAGCGACTCCAGAGTCGCGTGACCCAACGCGGCGTCGAGCCCGGCGGGTGGACTGCGAAGGTCGTCGACGAGCCCCTGACTCGATCGCGCGTGAAGAACGGTCGACACGTAGGCGCCCTCTCGAACGCGCCACTGCGTGACGCCCACGACCTTTCGGTCCTTCCACGTGACTTCGCCGTCACCGACGCCCGCGAAACAGGCGACCAGAAACTCTCGACGGCCCCGCAGCGGTCCCTGATAGACCTCGAAGGGATGACCGGTGACGTCCTGGAGGGCGCGAGACCACCAGTGACCGACGGCGCTCGCCATCTTGTTGAGATCGCCGTCGTACCGCTCGTCCGAGTTCGGAATCCAGAAGTCCAACCACACATCGCCTTCTTGCAGCAAGACGGCGCCGCCACCACCGCGCCGACGGCGAACCCGCGCGACGTCGACGTCATCGCCCACGGTGGTGTCACCTTGGCGCGAACCCAGCACAATGGTGGGGACGGTCACCGTCCCGATGAACGCGGTCGCCTCGCGACGCTGGCGAATGTCGTCGTAGTCGAGGAGTTCCTGAACGACGCCTGTCACGAGGCGCGCGGTAGAAACGGCTCCCACAAGGGGTCCGAGTCGTGGAGGTGACGCCACCGCCACCACACACCTTCGGGGACGTGAGGTTCGACTCGCAGGCTCCAACCCAGCTCGTCGAGGAAACGATCACCCTTTTGCGTATTGTGCCGGCGGCACGCCGTGACGACATTCGTCCACTCATGGCGGTCACCTCGAGACCGCGGCACCACGTGATCAATCGTGTCGCCCGGACCATCGCAGTACGCGCAGCGATAGTTGTCTCGCAAGAGGACGGCTCGGCGCGTGAGCGGTGGCGTCCGCATGCGCGAGGGGAGTCGGACCACGTTATGCAGTCGCACAATCGACGGGATATCGACCGAAATCGACGTCGACCGGCATACCGTGGGATTCTCGGGAACGGCGACCGCTTCGGCGCGACCCGCCAACACCAAGACCACGGCACGGCGCTCGCTCACTAACTGCAGCGGCTCGTAGGTCGCATTGAGGAGAAGTACCCGCGCGATAGTCAAAAACTACTTGGTTCGCCGCTGGCGCCGCGACCAACGAGCCGCCGCGACAACGTCGTCAACCGTGGGAGCAGCGTCGTCCTCGCCGTAGGCCGTGATCATCCGAAAGTGCCAGTAGTTCTCGTCAGGCAACGGGAGAAACGGTGGGCTCGCCCACCACCGCGAACGACGAAGTCGCCACCCCGCCACCGTCACCGCTCCGATGTCCCCGGGATGTCGAGCGAGATGTGCGGTGAGCCCCTTGGGCCAGTAGTGGGTCACGACGAGAGTCCTCGCCACGCCACACACGCAGCCCCGAGGAGGGGTCCGTCGGCGCGCAGCGCTGACGGTTCGATGCGAAGCGTCCGGGCGTGCTCGATGCGCGCCCACTGTGCCACCGAGTCATTGGCCGCGCGAAAGAAGACGTCCCCAAATCCCAACGCCACCGAACCCGCGACGAAGCACCGATCGAAATCCAAGAGTGCCGCGACGGTACTGACTGCCTGACCGACTAAGCGTCCGCATCGACGGCGCTCGTCGTCAGAGGCGTGCGCCGCGGGCGCCCCCGTCATTGCTGCAATCGCCGATCCGGAGGCTTCGGCCTCGAGACAACCACGAGACCCACAGACGCACGCGCGACCATCCGGACACACAACCACGTGACCAACGTGCCCCGCGTTTCCTTCGCGACCGTCCAGGAGCTCGCCGTCGATCACCAATCCCCCGCCCACACCGGTCGACACGACCATGGAGAGATAGTTCGACACCCCTGCCGCAGCTCCGAATCGACCTTCGGCCAGAGCCAACGCCTTGGCGTCATTCTCGATGAATACTGGCGCCGCGACACACGAGCGCAGCGCGTCGAGCAGAGGAAAGTCTCGCCAGACGGAAATGTTGAGAGGCGACACAAAGGCACCGTGGCCGCGCATTGGTCCTCCGCATCCGACGCCGAGTGCTGCCACGGAGTGACGCGATCCCACGCGTTCGAGGAGCGCCGCGACTTCGTCAATCAGACTTCCCTCAATCTGCGTGTCGACTCGTTCTCGGCGAAGAAGTTCACCCTCCGACGTCACGAGGGCTGCCTCAATCTTCGTGCCGCCGATATCGAGCGCGAGGCACAAGGGGGCCGGCGGAGGTGGGCTCACTCGCCGCGGCGGCGGCGCTCCAGCCACTCACGCAGCGAATTGCGACGGTCTTCCAACGTGGTCTTGTCCTCACCATCGCCGCGCATCGAACGCGTCCAGTCATGCCACGACGCTCGACCCAAACGGCGGGCGTTGCGCTCGATGATGATCGCCGAGGCGAACATGATGACCACCCCCAACAGGCCCAGGACAATCGAGGTTGAAAAGGTGGTGATCAAAATCAACAGACCCAACAGGAACCCCACGACGCCGTAGCGGACTCGACGTCCACTGTGGGCGTACACCGAGGTCTCGCGCACGCTCTTGGCGAATCGAGGGTCGGCCTTGGACAGTGACTCTTCGAGCTCCGCGAGGATCCGCTGCTCGTGCTCTGACAGTGGCATCGCGACCCCTTTCTCGAACGATCTCTCCGTAGCGTACCGTCTGCGCCCGTTCCAAAACACGCCAGATCCCGAAACCGGACGTCGTACTCGTTAGGCTGATTCGCACAGGCAAAGCGAGGATAGATGAGCCAGAAAACTACCCGTCAACTGTGGTCACGCATCTTTGCCGTGATTCTGGCGATCGCCCTGCCCCTCACGGCCATCTCGACCTGGGCCCTTGCGAATATCACCAATACCGACCGGTGGGTCGCGACCTTGCACCCGCTCGCGACGGATCCCGTGGTCACCACCTACGTCGCGCAACAGGGCGCCCAGGCCATCGTGCACCAGCTCGGCGTGCAGTCTCGCATCGAGAGTGCGCTGCCCAGTCGCGCCGCGTTCCTCGCCACGACCATCACCACGGAACTCGAGAAGACGATTACCAAGGCACTCGAGTCCGCGATCCAAACCAAGGCGTTCCAAAATGCCTTTGATCGAGCGAATCGCATCACCCACACACTGGTCGTGAAGATCCTCGACGGCACAGAGAACTCAAAGATCAATCACGCGCGCGACGTCGTCTTGAACGTGACGCCCGCCATCGTCGCGGCCATCGATCGCCTCGACAAGCAGGGAATCACGTTTCTCGATCCCATCCGCACGTCGATCGACAAGAACAAGCTCTTGGTCTTGAAATTGCTCGACGAACGAGAGATCGCGTCTCTCCAGCGCTACTACAAGATCGCGTCGACCCTGCGGTGGTTCACTCCCGTCCTCACGATCCTGCTCGCTTTGATGGTCATCGCCTTCGCCAAGCCTCGCCGCCGCGGAGTTCGTCGACTGGCGCTCACCGTCACGATCAGCGCGGCGGTGACGTACTGCCTGCTGCGCGTGGGTATCGCGGTCGCCGCGGCCCGTGCCCCGACGCCCACGCCCGTCGCCAAGGCGGTCATGAAGGCCGTCACGTCATTTCTCTCTGCGGAGTTGCTGTGGCTCACGATCCTCGGCGTGGTCGGTCTCGCGTTGAGCTGGTTCTTCGGGGACAGCGACCGCGCCACCTCCCTTCGACGCCACCTGGGACACGGACTGCGTGCGGCTGGCGGTTCGGTGGCGTCACGTTCGAAGGAACTCGCTCACACTGACTGGCAAGGTTGGTCCCAACAGAACACGACGCGACTGCTCGGGGGCCTGCGCATCGCGGACGTCGCGATTGGCGCGATTGTCCTCATCCTTCTCTTCTGGTGGGTGAGCACATTCTGGTCGTTCATCGTGGTCGCCGTGCTGGCGATCCTGTGGTACGTGGCCTCGAACCGAGTGCGCGCCAAGTTGTCCGTCGCGCCCGCCGAGGTGGCGACCGGCGAGATTACGACTTCGGGCGAGACGACTGCTTTGACCGAGAGCGGTTCCACAACAACACCGTGAGCGCACCCAAGGCGCCCGAAGCAACGATCACGATGATCAAGGGTGCGTGCACCGTGTGGATCCAAAAGTGAACCTGCACGGAGCCCGAATTCGCCACGGCGAACCAAATCAGTAGACCAATGGCGATCCCGGAGGCGATCTTCCAGGCATCCGTCCGCCGGTCCGGCTTGGCAACCTTGTCTGTCATGAGAACCTCCCTCTCATCAGCGTAGGACGTTGTCGCGTGCTGGGGCTTGATCAACGTGAGCCCCCACTACTCGTGAGGGAACCGACCGGACTCCACGAGCGCCAAGGATGAGGCGAGATGTCGCGGCTCGATGACTGCCGTGGCACGAGTGGTGTCTGTCAGGTGACGCTCACCCGAGCATGTCCGGAATTGGCTCGAGAGCGTCGGCCTGCGGGTGGGCCGTGCGCAACTTGACCTCTGGCAACGTCAGCGACAAGACAAAGGCCAGGATCCCAAACGGCAACGCCCAGACGTACACGGTCTGGATCGAGTCGGACAGTGCGTGGGTGATCGCATGAAATGCCGCCGGTGGCAATGACTCAAGCTGCTTAAAGGAGAATGACGAGTACTTGGCCGACGACTTGATCTGTTCGGGCGTCACCGTCATGCCCACCCTCTTGAATTCCGACGCGAGCTTGTTCGGGAACGCGTTGGTGAAAATCGCGCCGAAGACGGCGGTGCCGAAGCATCCCCCGATCGATCGGAAAAAATTGACGCCGGCGGTCGCCGCGCCGAGTTCTCGAAACTCGACCGCGTTCTGCACCGCCGTCACCAGAATCTGCATCACCAATCCGATCCCGCCACCGAGGACGAACATGTAAAAGCCCATCACGTAGCCAGACGACTCGACGGTGATCGTCCCGAGCAGCCCCAGCCCGACGCACATGATGGCCGTACCGGCGATTGGAAACCCCCGATATTTCCACCCTCGCGACACGAGGTTTCCCGCCAGGATCGATGCCCCGAGCAGTCCGGCCATCATGGGCAAAAGTCGAAGCCCCGAGAACGTCGGGGAGACGCCCTTGACGTCTTGCATGTAGAGGGGCAGAAACACCATGGCGCCGAACATGGCGAAGCCCACGACGAAGCTGATGGCGGACGCCGACGAAAAGACGCGATTGGCAAAGAGCCGGGGCGACAAAATCGGCTCCTTCGCTCGACGCTCAATGAGGACGAAGGCAACCGACAACGCGAGACCGCCGATCAGCAACACGAAGGCGCGAGCGCTCATCCAACCAAACGACACACCACCGAGCGACGTGTAGAGCACCAAAGCCGACGCGGCGATGGTCAAGGTGGCAAAACCGCCCCAGTCAATCTTGTGGGCAACTCGCTTCAACGTGTTGGGCAAGACAGCCGACGTGACGATCAATGCGGCGATGCCGAGAGGAAGATTGACGTAGAAGCACCAGCGCCAGGAAAGGTGCTCGGTGAAGAGCCCCCCAATCAGTGGCCCAAGGACCGTGGCGGCGCCGAACGTCGCCCCGAACCATCCGGAGTACCGGCCGCGGTCTCGAGGCGGAATGATGTCGCCAATGATCGCTTGCGCACCCACCATGAGACCACCACCGCCCAAACCCTGGAACGCGCGAAAGATGATCAGTTCGGTCATCGACTGCGCCAATCCACAAAAGGCGGAGCCGATGACGAAGATGACAATGGCCGCTTGGAAGAATTTCTTGCGCCCGTACTGGTCGCCCAGTTTTCCCCACATGGGGACCGTCACGGTCGACGCCAGAAGATAGGCGACAACCACCCACGTGAGGTGATCACGACCGTGGAGCTCGTAGACGATCGTTGGGAGGGCCGTCGAGACGATGGTCTGGTCGAGAGCCGCGAGCATCATGCCCATCATCAATGCGCCAATAATGGTGTACAGCTCTCGCGGCGTCATCACCTTGGCGTTGGCACTGGTGCTTACGTTCATCGACATTCTCCGTCCTTCCAGCCAAGCAACATCCGTGGCGCGCGGCGTGGCGCCGTGACAAATCCGGCATCGATTTCGCGTGCCCGCCCGATTCCCGCGACGGCCGCAACGACGTCCACCGCCCCGTCGCGGCACCGAATTTGTCTTATGTTAGTTGGCCTTCGCGCGTCCCACGCGCAGTTTGGCTCGGAAAATCCTGTCGTGTCACACCCGTTCGTCGAGCGCCCGACAGGTTGTCGTCAATCGATCGTGACGTCGGTGAATCTCCTCGAGGTCGAACGGCTCACGGACCTCCTCGTCGGCGGCGCGCAGGATCATGTCGC